>NZ_QMEA01000086.1 GCF_012912105.1 Brasilonema sp. UFV-L1 | reverse complement strand
AACAGTGTTTGAGACGCGCTAACCCTGTGCTGAATTTAGGGATGATTTGTCATTCTGAACGGAACGCAGCGTAGCGGTTCCTCTTAGGAACTAGTGCAGTGAAGAATCTCGACAGATGCTTCGTTTCGCTTCGCTGCACTCAGCATGACAAAATGGAATTCATCCCGCATTTATGCAACGCCATGAAAAATTAAATATACATTTGTCATTGCGAATGGAGCGAAGCGGAATGAAGCAATCGCAGGGGTTTGGAGATTGCTTCGCTCCATTTCATTTCGCTGCCCTCCGGGCACGCTGCGCTAACGCAATGACATAAATAATACCGTTAGCACCTTTGATACAGACAGATTCACCCCAAAGGTTACTATCCCAAATTGCCCAGAGTATTGCTAGAATTTCGGATAGGGAGACAAAGCAGAATATCGCAGCTTACACAGAGATCTTAGCAGGTTTAAGGTTTGAGAAAGATTTAATTCAGCAATTTTTAAGAGAGGAAATTATGCAAGAATCAGTAATTTATCAGGATATTTTGCAGAAGGGAGATAAGCAAGGTGAAGAACGTACAATTATACGCCAGCTGAATCGGCGTTTTGGTGAAATAGATTCATCATTAATTGATAGAATTCGAGTGCTATCTGTTGAAAAGCTAGATGATTTAGCAGAAGCGTTACTAGACTTTTCAGAAGTATCTGATTTAATAGCTTGGTTAAACGAACAAGAAGAAAATTAATTTCAGGTGAGTGATGCGATGGCACGGAGTGGCCACCAAGGGCGATCGCTCTCTCTAACCCTCCATCAAAATCCCCACTAAAAATCAGGTATCAGTAAGTCCATACTGTAGGCGATGGTTCTTAGTTTTTCTTGTTTGTCAACTTTCATATTTATAAACTTCACTACGATGTCCTACTCTAATCACAGTCACTAACAAAATATCATCTTGTATTTCATAAATATAACTCGGTAGTCCCCTACTCGAACACGATATGAATTTTCATCACCTTGTAACTTTTTAACTCTGTTCGGACGGGGTTCTATTGCTAATTATTGAACTTTTATCTCAATTCGTTCTTTAATATTTGCTGGTAATTTATTGAGTTGTTTTATTACACCTTTGGTAAATTCAATTTGATAAGTCACGCAGATTCTCTCTTATATTCGTCCCAAGAGACTGTACCGTTAACTCTTATATCTTCCCTAGCTTCTTTAATGGCTTTAAGATCGTCTTCTTCCTCTTCTTCATCTATACGTTTTAATAATGCGAGTATTTCATCTAAAGTGCTATCGTAAGCTTGGTTAAGCAGTACGTTGATAGCTTTGATAATTTCTTCTCTTTCACGTTCGGTTTTCATCTTCAGGTCTCTTCTTTACTTAACCGTTCTTTAAATATTACTTCAGCCAGTTCACTAAGGGGGACGTGGCGTTAGCGTTAGCTCCGGCCCCCTACGGGGCTAGCGTGCCGTAGGCGATCGCTCTCGTCTTGGCATATGCTTCCCATATATATTGATGCCAGCTATCACTGTTATAGCTGCGCTAAAATCTTTCCCTCTCCTTGCTAAGGAGAGGGATGCCCGATAGGGCAGGGTGAGGTGTAAGTCATGAATGCAACACGCGTATTACTCTTGGTAAGTGTAGTGCGATTGGGGAAGAGCGATCGCTTTTAACAATACTAATCAACTCGTGAACGAGTCTCAAACACTCGTCGTCGAGTCTCAAACACTCGTCGTCGAGTCTCAAACACTCGTCGTCGAGTCTTAAACACTCGTGAACGAGTCTTAAACACTCGTCGTCGAGTCTTAAACACTCGTGAACGAGTCTTAAACACTCGTCGTCGAGTCTCAAACACTCGTGAACGAGTCTTAAACACTCGTCGTCGAGTCTTAAACACTCATCGCGCACCGTCGCTTGGTGAGAAAGAGTTCAAGAACAATAACTTTGTTCCTTCAAAAGCAAATGCTAAAATCTGCATCACAGTGATATTCTATACTTTATAAATTCCCGACAATGAGTATAGAGGAAATACAGGAAATGTTTGGCGTAAGTGATTTAAAGCAAACCAGGGTTTATCAGCAAGGCGTAGAAGAAGGTGTCCGTCGAGAAAAGTTCAGAACAGTACCTCTGTTGTTAAGAATAGGATTGACTGTGGAACAAGTCGCACGAGAGTTGGAGTTGAGTACAGAAGAAGTGTAAAAGGCAGCACAACAGCAATCTTCCAATCAAAACGATAGTTGAAAAAGATTGACTGATGACTCAAAACCATATTATGAGGTTGAGTTTTAAAACAGATACCGATAAGCGCGATAATTTCTTCTATACAGCAGTGCTGAGTAGGAGCAATAACCATGACATCGCAAGAAATCGTGATCTGGCTACAAGAACGCACGGCTTTGGGAATTTTATCGCCTGAACCCTTGAATGCTATCGCCCAAGTTATCTCAGAACAAGTTATCCCACCAGACGAGCATCTAGTCACTGAAGGAACTTCACCAGAAGCACTTTATATTCTACTTGAAGGTCAACTCGAAAGCGATAGCAGCAATAAAACCAACCCAGCTTTAGCTATTGGTTTCCTCCCCGGCTCGATTATTCATCTACAAGAACTCATGTTAGATGAATTGGCTCAGCGTACAATCACAACAGTCACAGAATGTCACTTGTGGGTTGTACCTGCGGCTAAGTTTCGAGAAGTTGTCGCCCAATACCCTGAAATTGCTCAAGCTGTTTCTCGCCAAATGGCGCAAGAATTGGCTCAACTGACATCTGCGCTGACTTACGAACAAGAACGTTCCACTGCGTTGCGACCATATTTAGTCCCCAAGGCAGAACGTGGTATTGTGGGGACAAGTCGCTATGCTGTACGTTTAAGACAGGAAATTCGAGAAGCTACAGACGATCGCAAGTCTGTTTTCATTTTCGGAGAACCAGGGTTAGGAAAAGACATCATCGCTGCTTTGATTCACTTTGGTTCTAAACAGCGACGAGAACCAATTATTAAAGTTAACTGTGGTATTCTGCAGACAAGCGGTGCTGATTTGTTTGGTCGTGCTGGAGGTAAACCAGGACTATTGGAATGGCTTGGGGAAGGAACTTTAGTTTTGAACAACATCCAAGAAATACCCCAAGAGTTATTACCAGCGTTAGCAAACTTACTCAAAACAGGCAAATACACCCCCGTCAGCCGTTCGGAAGAAGCAACTCCCGAATCCCGCGTTAGTAATGCTCGCATTTTGATAGTTGCAGAAAAAACTCAGCCGCAAATTGAACGCTGTGTTGGTCATGTTATCAAAGTGCCACCGTTGCGAGTGCGCAAAGCTGATATCAAAGCACAGGTAGATTATTATATCAGTCTTTACACTCGCTCAAGAGGTATTTGTAAACCAAAAGTCACGCCGGAAGCATTGCGTCGTTTGCAATCCTATGATTTCCCTGGCAATTTGAAAGAGTTGCAAAATCTGGTGGAAAGGGCGATTGTTCAAGCTGGAGAAGCGAAAGAACTCACAGAAGAAATTTTCTGGGCAATTGATACTAAGAAGAAGCGATTTCGGGTGAATTTGTTGAATGCCTATCCAGGTTTGCGAAAGTTTCTTCGTAGTCCTTGGTGGCCTGATCGCATCAACTATGGTTTTACTTTAACAGCATTTGCCTTGATTGTAGGAGTTTTGTTTATTGGTCCACAAACACGCGATCGCAATTTCGTTTTAAATCTATTTTGGGCTTGGTGGTGGCCTTTTTTCCTACTAGCATTTCCCTTTATTGGTCGCTTTTGGTGTGCTGTTTGTCCTTTCATGATTTATGGGGAAGTCACACAAAAACTCTCCCAAAAGTTCTTTCCTGGAAAACTGAAAAGTTGGCCGAGACATCAAGCTGAAAAATGGGGCGGATGGTTTCTGTTTGGATTATTTACTCTCATTTTCTTATGGGAAGAACTCTGGAATTTAGAAAATACAGCATATCTTTCTGGTTGTTTGCTGCTTTTAATCACCGCTGGTGCAATGATATTCTCTGCTATTTTTGAGCGGCGTTTTTGGTGTCGATATCTCTGTCCGATCGGTGGAATGAATGGTTTATTTGCTAAACTCTCTATGACTGAACTACGAGCGCAACAAGGCATCTGTTCTGCCAGTTGTACCACGTATCAATGTTATAAGGGTGGACCTCAGAAGGGAGAGGGGATGGAAACAGGAGGGTGTCCGTTGTACTCTCATCCAGCACAATTAGAAGATAACAGAGATTGCGTGCTGTGTATGACTTGTCTTAAAGCCTGTCCCCATCGTTCTGTTGAACTCAATTTGCGTCCTCCGGGGATTGAATTGTGGACAACTCATATTCCCCATAGCTACGAAGTTGCACTATTGTTTTTACTATTGGGAGGAATCTATCTCCATCGCTTACCGGAATTGCAATCAAGGCTTGGGTTACATCTGGATTTAACACAGTTTTTGCCGCATTTGGGATTATCATTGCTGGCTCTGCTGATCCCAGTCGCTATCCCTTTTTTAGCATATGGAATTATGCAAATATTATATATCAGTTACAAAGAACTAAAATCTACTCAGCAAAATCCAAAACCGCGACGATTTATAGAACTTGCCTATGGATACTTACCACTCGTGCTAGGAGGAAATTTAGCTCATTATTTGCGTTTGGGTTTGGGAGAAGGAGGACGTATTCTTCCCGTAACTGTTGCAACTTTTGGTTTCAATGGTGAACAATTACCTATACTGGTGGCGCATCCAGCAGTGATTGATTTTTTGCAGGGTACTATCTTGATTGTTTCTGTTTTATTGACAGTGGTGTTGACACAAAAAATTGCTCATCAACCAATGCGATCGCTCTTTTGGCAACATCTAGCTACTATTGGCTTAGCAGCAAGTATGTGGGCAATTATCGTGTCTAGTTAATTCCTTAATGTTAGAAAATAAAGCTCCAAACCCAATTTCTGTCTGGGGTTTAAAAGTTGCCTGATATTTCTTTTCCCAGAGTGATGGAAGAGCGATAGTAGTCTTAAGCTTTTTAGTTTTTAGATATAGACAAACGGTGCAAGCTGTCTATATGATACATAAGGTTAGTCATCAAATGAACCTAACCGCTACTGAATGATTCAGTAGAAAAGCCTCTGGGAATATCCTGGCTTAATCTTTTTCTTTCATAAAACCTAATATTGCATGTAATATTTATGACGAAATACCACATCGTATTGCATCACTCTATTGATCTTGAAAAAATTACTCAGGAAGCCGAGAACAATAAACGTCCTGGGCATGTAATGTGGAGGTTAAAGCAAAGACTGAATGCCAGCATTCATACACCAGAAGGATATCAAGGTTCCTTTGTGGACAAACTTCTTTCCAAAATAGCAGGCTCGCCAGAGCATTGGGCAATGGCACGTGCTTTATCATCTCGACTTGAATCGGATGACATAGTTTTCTGCAATAGTGAGTCTGGAGGTATTCAGCTAGCAACACTTTGTGGACTCAAGCGCAACCGGCCCAAAATAGCAGTGTTTTTTCACAATATTGATCGACCTCGTGGACGCTTAGCACTAAAATTATTTAACTTGGCTAACAAGATAGATTTGTTTTTAGCCTGTAGCAAGCACCAAGTTACTTTTTTACGCGATTACCTCAATCTACCTGCATCTCGTGTTCAGTTTGTTTGGGAGCAAACCGATCTCAAATTCTTTGCACCTGAACCTGCACGTGAGCCTACTAAACAGAAGAAGTCGCGTCCAATGATCGCTAGTGTTGGCTTAGAACAGCGTGATTACAGAACTCTCGCTCAGGCAACAGCAAATCTAGATGTTGATGTGAAAATCAGCGGTTTCTCCAACGATGCACTTGTACAAAAACGAAGTTTTCCTGAAAAATTACCCGATAATATGTCACAGCGATTTTACGAATGGCCGGAATTAGTTCAGCTATATCGGGATGCAGATATTATTGTGGTCAGCATCTTTGAAAGTAATTGTGGTGCAGGAATACAGGCATTGATGGAAGCAATGGCCTGTAGGCGTCCTGTGATAGTTACTCACACTCAGGGAATAGATGAATACGTAGCAGAAACTAATGCGGTCATGATGGTTAAGCCAGAAGATGTTGAAGGCTTAAGACAAGCTATCATCTATTTGTTGAATAACCCTCAAGAAGCTGATGCTTTTGCTGAACGTGGTTATCGGTTAGCTCTCAGTCGGCATGATACTGAGCAGTACGTAAATTACATCACAAAAGAGCTTAAACAGTTTGAACAAGGAGCTGAGCCGGAGATGCTCTGCCTCCGATGAAAAGTCAGAACTCATAGTGACACTCCTACACCTCTGTTCGAGTAGGTGTAGGCTTCTGGCAGATTTTCTCTTTCCAGAAAAGTGACTCCCTTCGCTTAAAAAAGAATTCAGCAAGTCCTGATTCAGGAGTCAGAATCAATTGGATGGGGATTTAAACCCCAACCAATTGTAGACAACGCCAGACGCCTCAAGTCGGGAAACCCGCCCACGGCGCTGGCTCCCCTGTAGACGGTGGGGATGCGCGACCCCATACTCATCCGCCAGTCTAAAGAATTCATTCTGAATTCTGGCTCCTGACTCCTGAGTTCTTCTGTTAATTCGCTCATTCGCTGCCTGCGGCACGCTACTAACAAATTCAAAGTATGCCGCAGGCATACTTTGAATTTGACCGTGATCGTGGTTCAATGATAGAGACAAGACCTTCAGCATCATTCATACAATGAGCGAATGAGCATTAGCGCAGCGGAACGCAGTCCCGGATTGAATTATTTATGGCAATTTTTATAGAACCACCAAGGTTACGAATTGGTGAAGACAGCGAAGAAGAAAGACGCGCCACTTGGTTAGAACTTTTTTATGATTTGGTGTTTGTTGTTGCTGTCTCTCAACTCGCTCACTATCTTCACGATCATGTTTCGTTATCAGGTGTTTTGGGATTTGTCGTTCTTTTTATACCCGTTTGGTGGTCATGGATTGGCACCACATTCTACGCTAACCGCTTTGATAGTGATGATATAGCACATCGGCTACTCACAGCTGTACAAATGTTGGCGATCGCCGGACTAGCTGTCAACGTCCATCACGGCTTAGGTGAAAGTTGCACTGGCTTCGCCCTTTCTTATGCTATAGGTCGAGTTGTGCTTGTTGTAGAATATATCCGCGCTGGATGGCATATTCCCACAGCACGTCCGTTGACAAATCGCTACGCCGCAGGTTTTACAATTGCAGCTGTCCTTTGGGTTATATCAGGATTCATACCCAGTCCTTGGCGTTTCGTAGTCTGGACATTAGGACTCATTATTGACTTCGCCACACCTCTTTCAGCACGCAAGCTGCAGCTAGAACTCTCTCCCCACTCTTCCCACTTGCCAGAACGTTTCGGACTGTTTACCATGATTGTTTTGGGCGAAGCAATTGTCGCGGTGGTCGATGGAGTTTCCGAACAGAACTGGGATGTTTTAACTGTAATCGCCGCAGTCTTCGGTCTATGTATCGCTTTTAGCTTGTGGTGGGTGTATTTTGATAACCTTGGTGGTACACCTATTCAGAGGGCGCGGACAGAAGGACGAGTCACCATTTTTAATGTCTGGCTTTACACCCATCTACCCCTCGTTATGGGTATCGCTGCTGCTGGAGTCGCCGTAGAACTAGTATTGTTGAGCAAGCCAATGCTACCACTATCCGATGCAGTACGATGGCTACTTTGTGGTTCTATAGCATTCTGTTACCTAGGTTTAGGTATTCTCCACAGGATTGGAGTCATCCGTTACTGTAAAAGTCGTGCTAAATTTCGTATTGGGGCGGCTTTTATGATTCTGGCGATCGCACTTTTTGGTAAAGATTTGTTACCTGTTGCGGTCATTGGACTGGTAGCTGTGGTAAGTGCTGTGCAAGTTGTGCAAGATTTGTCTCAAAGTCGTCCTACAACTCGCTTGGTTGATCCAGAAATTTAGCCCTGCTTCACTGCCCTCTGGGCACGCGCAAGAAACGTGAAAAGTTACAAGCCTGGTTTCTTGGAGAAACCGGGCTTCTTGGGATACGCTATTTTACCAAAAAAATAGGACTGCTATAATATAAAATCTGCCTAATTACTTATAAAAAAATCCACGTTTGTAGTAGCGCTTGAGCGCCAAATATAGCTTTTTGTGCAAACAGCGCTACTACGAGCCACGAATCTAAGTATTTTACCGGAGAAGAAACCGCGTTTTTTAATCACAATTGTGAATTACAACAAGTTGCTCGGTAAGTTGTAGCGGCGTAACATATGAGTAGTTCCCTTGCGAATATTATCACTGTGTACATTTGGCTTCCCAAAGAGTTCTTTGGTCATGCTTCAATGCAGGTAGGTGTAGATACTTATATAAGCTTTTGGCCTAACAAAGAAGTTCTCAATTACTCATTTACTGAGACTAGTAAAAATAAACTTAATCAGAAAAATCAAACTATTAATCAATTGTTATTTCAGCATTTAATTGATGTTAGTAGTGAGAGTTATGAACAAGATTGTTTAATTTTAGGTAGAGATGGGTCTCAAAGAAAAGCAGACCGCAAAGTTGAGTTATTCAACCTTCCTCAAGAGCCTATCAAAACATTTTGGAAAGAATTTCAAACTCAACAATTTTCCTACCATTTGATCAAACGGAATTGTTCTTCAGTGGTTGCAGAAGCTATCAATGAAGGTTGGAAAGCTTATGTTGCTACTGCAAAACAAACAATCAATAATTTGTTGGGGGATTTTGAAACAGTAACAGCATATGAGAAGGATTTTGAAGCTTTAAGCTTTACCAGAGCTGCATTCAATTTAGGTAGATTGCTTTTTTGGTCTCCAAAACAAGTTTTACTTTATGCACAAATGGTAAAAAGATTAACAGATTGAATAAGAAAGAAGTCAGAAGTCAGGAGTCAGGAGTCAGGTTATAAGCCTCCGAATTGACTCGCGGGTTTCGCTCCTGAGTTTTAAGTTCTCCATTCTGCATTCTTCTCAATTCAGCAATTTTGTGTTCTTTTCTTGGAAAAATGTCCTAAAAAATTAACTTATCGTGTTGTCAGCTACAGTTTTACCAGAGATAATTAGGCAAAAATGAGAATAAATCTTTAAGAATGCAGCTTTATCCTGTAAGTCATGCTGCCATTACATGAAACCTCGAATCATTGTCTGTGGATTAAGTCGCACCGGATATAAAGTCTTTCGTTTGCTGCGACAACAGGGGGCGTTCGTCGTTGGTATTCATCATCAACCTATTCCAGGTGAATCAGCATCAGATGTGATTGTCGGCGATTTACACGCAGCTAGTACCCTAAAAGCAGCAGGAATTCAACAAGCGCAAACTTTGGTGATTGCTGGACCTGATGATGAACTAAATCTGTCTATTATGATGCAAGCGCGGGTGTTGAATCCGCGAATTCGGATTATTAATCGCTTTTTTAATACTAATTTAGGCGATCGCCTCGATCAAGCTGTCCCGAATCACTTAACGATGAGTGTTGCTGGTTTAGCAGCACCCGTCTTCACTTTTGCAGCTTTGGGAAACCAAGCAATTGGACAAATCAAACTCTTTAAACAAACTTGGCCTATCCACGAAGAATATATAGATAAAAATCATCCGTGGCTTGGTCGCAAGTTGAGTGATTTGTGGAATGATCGCTCGCGGATGCTAATTTATTATACGCCAGTCAAGGGTGAGATAGATTTAGTAGCAGCAGTGTTGTCCGGACAAGAGTTAAAAGTAGGCGATCGCATCATCGTTGGAACTCAACCCCGTATCCGTTCCACCCGTAAATCAGTCATTGCAAAACTACTCAAAGTCTTTACCAATTTGCGTCAGTTTAAAAAACACGCAGAATCAGTTGTAGTCATGACTATTGTGCTGTTCGTCATTATTGCAATTGCCACTCTCACCTACACTTCTACCAATACAAATATTTCTATTATTGATGCCCTCTATTTTGCAGTAGGCATGATTACAGGAGCCGGTGGTAATGATAAAGTCGTAGAAAATGCTCCTGAGGGCATTAAATTATTTACCGTCCTCATGATGATGATTGGGGCTGCGGTTATTGGTTTATTGTATGCACTACTCAATGATTTTGTATTGGGTAGTCGCTTCAAGCAATTTTGGGATGCAGCACGAGTTCCCCAGCGTAATCACTACATTGTCTGTGGCTTGAGTGGAATTGGTATAAAAATTGTCCAACAACTCTCAGCGAGTGGACATGACGTTGTTGTCATTGAGCGCGACTCCAACAACAAATATGTCAACACTGCCCGTGGAGTAGGGATTCCTGTCATTTATGCTGATGCTAGTTTCTCGGCAACTCTTAAAGTTGCCAATTTAGACTCTGCTGCAGCAGTGCTTGCTGTAACAGGTAACGATGCGACTAACCTAGAAATTGCCCTCAAGGCAAAAGGCATGACATCTAAAGTACCAGTCATAGTTCACTACGCAGAACCGGATTTTGCCCGTATGGCACAAGAAGTGTTTGACTTTGATGCAGTTTTGAGTCCGGCTGAACTCGCAGCCCCAGCGTTTGCAGCCGCTGCACTGGGTGGAGAAATACTCGGCAATGGCATCACAGCAGATAGTCTTTGGGTGGCTTTTGCAACCTTAATCACAGCTGAACACCCGTTTTGTGGTCAGCAGGTGAAAGATATAGCTATGACTGCTGACTTTGTTCCTTTATACTTAGAGACGAATTGCCAAACTCTTCATGGCTGGGATTTATTAGAAACGAGTTTGAGTGGTGGTGATGTTTTGTATTTAACAATGCCAGCGACACGATTATATCAGTTGTGGCGTAGTGCGCCACCTCAGCTGATGGCGAGTTGATTTTTTGTAGATGAGATTGCTTCCTTCCACTCCGTTCCAGTCGCAATGACGGAATACCATGTTAGACTGCAACTTGGTATAACTCCAGAAGATGAGGTGATTACGACTGCGATCTTTATCAGGATGAACGCCTGTGAGCTTATCTGAGCCGTATGGCGCACTCTGTTAATCAAAATTTTCCCACAATCCGGAAAATTGCACAGTCATATTGTATAAAATACAGTCAAAACCTCTTCATGACCCAGTTATGCCGCTAGATTACTCCGGTCAAAATCTCCGAGGGCACTCTTTTAAAGGTCAAAATCTGACTGGAGCAAACTTTAGCGGTGCAGATATTAGAGGGGCAAATTTTAGCAATGCTATCCTTAAAGATGCTGAGTTCAGAGGTGCTAAGGCTGGACTACAGCGACGTTGGGTAGTTGGGTTGCTTATAGTCTCATGGCTGTTGTCGGCACTCTCAGGTTTTTTGTCAATTACCATCAGTAAATTACTAGCATATATTTTTGACACCACAAATCTTGAAAAGATTATCGGTGGTACAGCCTCCCTGGTTACACTGGCAGTTTTTTGTATTATCGCTATTCGTAAGGGTATAACAGCAGGTTTAGTAGTTTTGACTTTCGCCGTTGCTGGAGCCTTTGCCGTTGCTGGATCTGTTGCCCTTGCCAAAAATGAATCTGTTTCCTTCGGCATCGTCGTCGCTTTCGCTGGATCTGTCTGCTTTACCGTCGCAGTCGCTGTTGCTGGAGCCTTCACAGTCGCTGTTGCTTTACCGTCGCAGTCGCTGTTGCTTTACCGTCGCAGTCGCTGTTGGTGCTTACATCGGGTGGCGCAGTCTAACTAAAGATGAAAAAGATACTTGGCTTCGCTCATTCGCCATTGCTTTTGCTGCTACAGGAGGCACAGGTTTTTATGGTGCTGATTTAACCGATGCTGATTTTACTGGTGCAACCCTTAAAAATACAGATTTAAGAAAAGCAAATCTAACGCGCACTCGTTTTTACGAAGCAAAAAAACTTGACTTTGCCAGAGTAGGCAACACGATATTAGCTACTCCCTTCCCGCCATAAGATTACCGCTCTTCTTTTTCTCTTTCTTCGTGTACTTCGCGTCTTTGCGGTTTATTTAATTAGGTAATCTTTGAGCGGGATAGGAGTAAACGAGATATTCTCAATTTACTCGTCACTGGCAACGGAAGAGGAAAATACTATTTTGGTGCTAACCTGAAAGGCGCTAACCTCATAGGCGCAGATTTAAAAGAGGCAAATCTCAAACACGCTGATATTAGTGAAGCCACCTTCGGTGGATCTTGTTTAGAATGGGCAAACCTGACTCGCACTCAAGCTGTTGGTACTGATTTTACCAGCGCCCAAATGACTGGTGCTTGTGTGGAAGCGTGGAATATTAAAAGTTCAACCAAGTTAGATAATGTAGATTGTCGCTTTATCTATCTTCTCGAAAATCCCAAACCTGGAACCGATGATCGCGAACGCCGTCCGAGTAGTGGCGAATTTCAACCAGGAGAATTTACTAAGCTGTTTGAAGAGGTTTTAAATACTGTTGATTTAATTTTCCGCGATGGTATTGACTGGAAAGCTTTTGTTGCTGCTTTCAAAAAAGTGCAAGTCGAAAATGAAGATACGGAACTCGCTATCCAGAGTATTGAAAACAAAGGTGATGGTGTCGTTTGTTTACACCATAACTAGCTCAACAAATATGAAACGTAAAATGTCATTACGGAGCGCGTAGCGGGCAAGGGAGGGAACGCTACGCGCTCCGCTGCGGACAAGTGTTCAACCGGACATGATATCAGCCATAGCCGTGGCGGGAAACGCAGTGTAGCAAGAGCAAAGCGTAGGCGCAGCCAACAAAGCAGCGTGTCCTAAAGGGACTCAGGATTAAAATAGATCACGGGGATATTCAGTCCCCAGTTACCAAAAAAAGGAGGTGATAAAAATAACAAATAACGATAACGGTCATCGAGGTTTTTGGAATCCAGTCAAAGTCTTTATAAGACGCTTGTTAAGGCGTTGGGAGAAGACTGATAAAGTATCGGGTGAGTTTTACCTAGTAGACTCCGAAACCGTCAAAGACGATTTGGAAGACGTGGTAGAACATCCCAAAAACGACTCGGAAAACGACCGTAACTAATTAACCTGCATAGCCCCTAGTTTGCCCCTAGAGGCTATTCCTTATAGTAATTATACAAGGTAAATGATGATAAATTCAAATACAACAATTGCTCACCCTGTTTACTACCGAATTATTGAACGTCGTGGTAATGGTTGGGCTTTTAAAGAAGGTACACCGTTTATCAATTGGTTTGATGAACCTATACTTTCCCAAAAAGATTTATTTGCTGCCTTCAACACTTCCATGAAGAAAGTCGCTATTGAGCTTTTTAGAATTAACGGTGGCAAGCAAGGTTATTATATAGCAGACATTCAAGATAAAAAATACTACTACTGCGGTAGTGAGTGGGAAGATGTCAAATTTAAATTCAGGGAACTGGGAATTGGTAGACCTGATTCCTTGGAAACATGAAACGGGAGGAATATTAACAAGCAAATAATGAAGTTTTCTAATACTCAACTGAAATTATGTAAGCAAGTGGGGCTTACGGCAACTATCTTATACATAAAAACACACAGTTCCCAAATCTAGTATGGAAACCAATACACTTGCCACTTGTGCTATGTGAAATTTATTTCTGGCTGGTCGTGCTTTTTCGTTGCGTACACCATATGAAATTAAGTTATTAAACTCTATGCTTTTAGAACTGCAACAAATTATTGTCAAACCAGGGCAACAAATGTTGCTCAAAGATATTACTTGGCAGCAGTTAGAAAATATTTTGGAGGAATTGGGAGAAAAGCGTGCTGCCCGCATTTCTTATAGTAATGGTTGGTTAGAAATTATGGTTCCTTTACCTGAACATGAGAAAGATAAAGAAATTGTTGGTGAATTCGTTAGGATTTTATTAGACGAACTACAAATTGATTTTGAGCCTTTAGGCTCAACAACATTTAAAAATGAACGCATGACTCAAGCGATAGAAGCAGATGCTTGTTTCTACATTCAGAACTATGCTTCTGTTATTGGTAAAAATCGCATAGATTTGACTGTCGATCCACCGCCTGATTTAGCAATAGAAATTGATATTACTTCCCGCACTCAATTTAATAACTATGAAATTTTGGGAGTCCCTGAACTTTGGCGATACACGCAGCAGGGCTTACAAATTCACCTGCTACAACAAGGAAAATATGTGGAAGCTAATTTCAGTCCTAACTTTCCCGGTATCCCGATTGTTGAACTCGTAAATGAGTATGTGAAGCAATGCTTAAGTGTAGGTAGAAGTCAAGCAATTAGAGGTTTTAAGAGTTGGGTGAAGAATAATTTGTCATAAATTACAAATGGCGATCGCCTTTCATCCAGCACTACGAGCAACAGCATTGTTCATTCCCGAACCAATTATCTACATATGCATATATTTTGTTATTCGTCAAGATTGAATTGATAATGATCATGATCACAAATAGACTTGGAATTCAATCAATTCCAAAAAGCTTGTTGTATGTTTGATAAAAAGCAATTTTTGATTTTTGTTTTTTATTTTATGAATTTGTCTGATCTTCCCAATCTCTGGGTACCATTAGCGCTTTTAGGCTTAATTATCATTGCTGCTATCTTTTTTAGCCGCAGCAGCTAACATGATGTTGCAACAATCAAGAGTTTTCCTCCAGCAGCACGCTAACTGACTACCGCAGTCATTCCCGGATTTATCACTGGAATCCAGAAAAGTTTTTCATGCCCTCAATAAGCGCGGATTCATTTGTGGAGTGATATATTCCTAGCCGCAAAGGTTCTGCTAGATTCATTTTGGTAGTTATTCTGACTCCAGGCACAAAGCGTCTGGTAGCTTTGGTGTTGACTTCGTATGGCTGAATTGTCATTAAATTCTAGCTAAGTACTAATAACTAATAACGAAACAAATGACTAATCACTCCTATTGGGGGTTAAAATAAAACCCGATTGTCTTCCAAAATTCTGAAAGCTTCATGATCTCCAGTAACGACTTTCGACCAGGTGTCTCGATAGTATTAGATGGATCCGTATGGCGAGTCGTGGAATTCCTCCACGTTAAGCCAGGGAAAGGTTCTGCTTTTGTACGGACAAAACTGAAAAATGTTCAAAGTGGGAGCGTGGTAGAGAAAACGTTCCGCGCAGGTGAAACAGTTCCGCAAGCCAACCTGGAAAAAAGCACAATGCAACATACCTATAAAGAAGCTGACGAATACGTCTTTATGGATATGGAAACATATGAAGAAGGCAGATTGAGCGCATCACAGATTGGCGATCGCGTAAAATACCTCAAAGAAGGTATGGAGGCGAATGTTGTTCGTTGGGGCGATCAAGTCCTAGAAGTTGAACTGCCCAACTCTGTCGTATTGGAAGTTGTACAAACAGATCCAGGTGTTAAGGGTGATACTGCGACAGGTGGTTCCAAGCCTGCAACTTTGGAAACAGGAGCAATAGTAATGGTTCCTTTGTTCATTTCTCAAGGAGAACGCATCCGCATAGACACTCGTAACGATTCATACCTTGGCAGGGAGTAACTAGATTCTCACCTCTAGATGCAAATCCTGATTTTCATCTACAACAGGGATTTACATCCCTGCCGGTTTATACAAATTCACTTTCATTTAGATAAAGTCTATTTACTATTTCATTGCATGAGGTAAGAAAAGCTGTGCCCTTGGACTTTAATGAAATCCGCCAACTGTTAACAACTATTGCACAAACCGACATTGCAGAAGTTACACTCAAAAGCGATGATTTTGAACTGACAGTTCGTAAAGCTGTAAGCACTCCTCAAATGTTGTCAGCAGCTCAACAAGCGGCGTTAGGTACACTTAGCGCACCAAACACACCAATTCCACCGCCTGTCTCCTTGGTGATGTCGCCTCCTGCGGTAACGGAAACCTTGCCAAATCGCCCCAATGACAGCAATATTGTGGGCGTACAATCACCACCGACAGTTTCCTCTGTAATAGACCAAAAATTTGTTGAAATCTCTTCCCCAATGGTGGGAACGTTTTATCGTGCGCCTAGCCCAGGCGAAGCGCCATTTGTGGAAGTGGGCGATCGCATCAGGAGCGGTCAAGCAGTATGTATCATAGAAGCCATGAAACTCATGAATGAAATCGAAGCAGAAGTCTCTGGACAAGTGATAGAAATTCTCGTTCAGAATGGTGAACCAGTAGAATATGGTCAATTTTTGATGCGAATAAAACCTGATTAAGTATTAATCTATATATCGATGCTTAGTTGTTAATTTTTCATGAGTCCTTACGGGTCTGCCCTGATGAAACAAGCGTTGCCTGTACCGCCGGAAGTCGTGCAACAAGTGGCTGAGTACTTCAGTCTCTTAAGTGAACCTATGCGCCTACGGCTGTTGCATTTGCTGCGAGATGAAGAAAAATGCGTACAAGAGCTGGTAGAGGCAACACAGACTTCTCAGGCTAATGTGTCAAAACATTTGAAAGTCATGTGGCAAGCGGGAATTCTCAGTCGTCGCAGTGAAGGAACCTGTGCCTACTACCGAGTGGAAGATGAAATGATTTTTGAGTTGTGTAACCGAGTTTGCGATCGGCTCGCATCTAGGTTAGAACAGCAAGCCCGTAACTTTCGCATTTTAAATCGCAAGTAATGTAAAAGCTAAAAAAGATTTCTTGATAGGATCAAGGTAAATGTTGTTGGAAACACCTATAGGATGGGGCTTGTTGTTTGTCATCGGAATATTTGCTGGAGTATTATCGGGGTTAATGGGTATCGGTGGTGGACTGTTGATGGTGCCTGCACTGACACTATTTGGAGTTCCCGTAGTACAAGCAACCGCAACAAGTTTGGTAGGAGTGTTTCTCAGCACAGTTTCGGGGAGTGCGCACAATCTTAGTGTGGGCGATTTGAACTGGAAAGCGTCGTTAATTTTGGCGTTGTTTGGAGTCATAACGGCACAAGTGGGAGCATGGATTGGCGATCACATCGCCGACGCATGGCTTTCTCTGAGCTTTGCGGTTTTCCTCTTAGTAACAATCTACCTGATGAACTTGCGCCAACAACTCCAACACAAGGAATCAGAAATTGAAGCTCAAACCCTAGAACTCGAAACTCACCCCTCAGAACTCAGTGATTCCTCCACACCCTCTAATCGCTTCGTTCCCCTCGTTGGAATTGGATTGCTAGCTGGTGCCTTATCTGGACTGTTTGGTATTGGTGGTGGCGTAGTCAAGGTGCCGTTGCAAATGTTGTTTTTGGGCGAATCGATTAAAACAGCAGTGCGGACAAGTTTAGGAGCGATTGGTGCAATCGCCGCTTCTGGCTTAGCTCAACATGCCTATAACCATAACGTGCTGTGGATTCCGGGGCTATGCTTGGGAATGGGCGGAATCATGGGTGCTCAAGTCGGAACACGCTTGTTACCCAGGCTGAGCGATCGCGTTGTGAAGATCCTATTTGCAATTTTTTTGCTCACGCTATCCATATACATGGCATCTCATGGCATTTTAGAACTGGCAAGCCAAACGAATTCATCTAAGTTGGATGTTTAAGCCAATACGGTGCTAACCTGTCACGCGTGTCAGGAAAGTTTCCTGCAGGAGTTGTTCGCCTGCAGGGTTGTCTCACTAATAACTTCGATTAAAGTGGATAATTTTTATCAAAGCTTTCACGCGTCAACGGTTGTTCCAACTCTAAACCTTCACCACCTAATACTTCTAGGGGTTTCCCGTCAACTTCAATGTACACTTTGGCGTTTTTATCTAAAGCTGTAGCGGTGTAGACAACTTGTCCCACGCGACCCATCATAGAAGAACTTCCACCTCCACTGGTAAACTCTTGGGATAAATTCACGTGGATACCATCACTTGCCGACTTAACACCCAGCAACTTTGTTCCTTGGGGAATTGTAGTAGATTCCGTGTTTTCTGTAGGTCCAGCCAATAACTGTTGGAAAGCTCCTTCTAAAACTTGGTTAGGTGAATTTCCAAGAGCTTTGACTTGAACTGTTTGGGGAACTAATTTAAATCCAGTACCAGTATCTTGCAGCCAAAACACTTCAGCATTTCGCTCAACACTAAACTGGTTTGGTGTTGTTGGAGGTTGAGGTTCTACTGGAACCGGAATTGATGTCGGAGGGTTATTCGGAGGATTACTAGAAATATTTTTATCGTCGGGTTTGCTGGCAAAAAAAGCAACACCACCAGCGACTGCAATCACTGCTGCTGAAATAGCTGCAATAATACTTGGAGAGATACGGTTAGATCCTTGCTGTTCTTTCATCTTGAAAACCTACCTTTAGGCTGAAATAGTATTTGTATGAGGAGAAGCCGATGGGTTACGACGATACTCATAAACTAGGGGTTTCCAAAAACCTAGAAGATGGCTCCACTCGCAAAAATGCAGCAATCTCTAATTCTTCTGGTTTCATATTCAATTTTAGGATTCGCACTTGTAGACCGTCACCTTCCAGATTGCCTAGATCCAATTGTTTGTTGAAATTGTTCACAACAGCATTGACAATTTGAGGTGGAACTTGTTGACCATTCGCTGCCACAATTGAGTTAACTAACTGAATATTTCTCCCACCAACGAGACTCAATCCTGATTCCACTGTAATCAATAAGGGTTTCTCCAGACCTTTTTCCTGTAATTCTACCTGGAAACTCAGGCGGTTATTTGCTAAAAACCTTACATTTGGATTGGCAAAAGTGTATACAGAATCATACCCTGTCTTTGAAGAATCGCCTGTGTTAATTTTTAGCTTTTGTAATATCGCCATGAATTGAGGTGATTGTATGAGTTTATTAATATCCTGTTGAGTTAACACCAAACGGACACCAACTTGTAAAGGTCGTTTGAATAATGGTCTTTTTTTTCCAAGACTGCCTAGTTCTAATTCAATGGTATCGGTTTCCAATTCTAAAGCGGCAATGCGAATTTCTTGCCACTTTTTGAGTTGCAAAGAACGTCCCGCAACACGCACCTTTTCCACCTTACCTTGCAGCAATTGGTGAGTAGGAGCATTGTCAACTCGCACTTGTAATTGTTCAACTTGAGCCAACTGGGAACGCATAGCACTTTCAGCAGTCCGATCAATAACCAGTCCTACTGGAGTCACTAACCCTAACAAGCCAGATACAAGGAGTGTGAAAAATTCCATGTTTTCGTTTTGTCAGTTGTCAGTTATCAGTTATCAGTTACCAAGGAAGCGCAGTACCAGTTATCAGTTTGAAGAAGTATTCAGTATTGCTGAATCCAGAATTCAGAATAGAAGAATCAATTAACTCTTTTATTCTGACCGGAGGCTCTGCGGTGAAGCAGCGCTCTTGGTAGGGTTTCCCGACAACAGGCGACTGTGTTAGCGCAGCGTGACCGTTCGGCCTCAAGCCGTGCCCGAAGGGCTCAGGTCATACCCGAAGGGCTGGTGGCTCCGCTCCTGACTCCTGACTCCTGACTCCTTCCCTGTTCATTGTGTACTTTGTACTGATTGAATCCACTGCTTTAGTATAGATACAACGTCAGCGATCGCAATTTCTTGTGATTTGCGACTTTTTCGTTCCACAACTTCAACTTTGCCATTGGCGATCGCTCGTCCGGTGACTATTCTGTAAGGAATCCCTATCAAATCAGCATCTTTGAATTTTACTCCTGCACGTTCATTGCGGTCATCTAGCAAGGTTTCAACTCCTGCTTGATTCAGTTGAGTGTAGAGTTTTTCGGCGATTTCCACATTCTGGGCGTCATTGATGTTAGGAATCGTAACAATCGCGTGATATGGTGCGATGCTAACGGGCCAAATAATTCCATCAGAGTCGTAAGATTGCTCTACAGCAGCTTGAGCAAGGCGTGACACACCCACACCATAACAACCCATCAGTAAAGGTTTCTCTTCACCTTGTTCGTTGGTATAAGTTGCACCCATTGCTATAGAATACTTGGTCCCCAATTGGAAAATGTGACCTACTTCGATTCCACGAGCGCTTTGTAGTATTTGGTCTGGGTTGTGGAGAGAGCGATCGCCTGGTCTTGCCTTACGCACATCTACGGTTATCTCTGGTAACTTAAATTGCTCATTCCAATTTGCTCCAACGACGTGGTAACCAGATTCATTTGCACCCGTGACAAAGTTTTTTAAATCAGCTGCTGTCTTATCAACCAAACGTAAAAAGCGAGGTGCAATATCCTTTTGTGACTTAATATAATCATCTGCAACATCAGGAGCAATATAGCCCAAGGGTAAAGACTGACTTGCCCATTTTCCTTGAGCTTCTGCATCTGGTACTGCAAGTTGAATCACCGTTTTGGCACCATACTTGGGAGCTAATTTTGTCAACTCATTTTGTAATTTAACATCATTAACTTCCTGATCACCTCGGATACTCACCAGCACCAGCACTGATGTTCCATTATCAAAAGTTGTTTGGTAAAGAACGTTTTTCACAATTTGGGTGGGGGAACATTTCAAAAAATCACAGACTTTCTCTATTGTTTCCGTCCCTGGTGTTTGGAGTTTTTCGTAATTGGTAAATGCAGAGGGTTGCGCATCAGGAGGTAAAGACACTGCTTTTTCCACGTTAGCCGCGTACTGCCCATCTTCAGTGTAAAGGACTTCATCTTCGCCTGCTTCTGCCAGGACCATAAATTCTTGAGAAGCAGAACCACCGATCGCACCAGAGTCAGCTTGGACGGCACGAAAAGCTAAGCCAGACCGCCGCAGTATATTACTGTAAGCGATATGCATATCCTGATATGTTTTTTCCAGACTTTCTTCATCTACATTGAAGGAGTAGGCATCCTTCATGATAAATTCTCGTCCGCGCATCAAACCAAAACGGGGACGAATCTCATCACGGAACTTTGTTTGAATTTGGTAGAGTAGTTGTGGTAGCTGACGGTAAGAACGAATCATATCACGAGCAATTGCTGTAATAACTTCCTCGTGAGTTGGTCCTAGCGCCTGTTCTTGGTCGCGGCGGTCTTTGAGGGCGAACATGATACCCTCAGCTTTGGTGTAGGTGTCCCAGCGTCCAGACTCTTTCCATAAATCAGCTGGTTGAAGTTGAGGTAAGAGACATTCTTGTCCACCAGCAGCGTTCATTTCTTCGCGAACAATTTGAGAGACTTTTTGCAGTACCCGCCACATCAGCGGAAGATAGGCATAGACACCGCTACCGATGCGACGAATGTAGCCTGCACGGACTAAAAGTTTATGACTGGGAATTTCAGCATCTGCTGGATCATCCCTGAGTGTGAGAAATAACATTTGTGACAGTCGCATCGTTTGTCCTCTTTCCAAATTCAATAATCTCTATTTCAGTTATCAATTATCAGTTATCAATTATCACTGTTAACTGTGTACTGTGTACTGATTTAATCAGTTACAGTTTAAAATGAAGGCTTGCTGCTTGCTGGAGAAAACAACTTTGCCTGATGTCGTTTCAAGAAGCACAGCCACCCCTAGAATTTATTCCTCCAGCACAGAACCCCTGGTTTTTACGAGTTTGCCAGTTCTTCTTACCCAGCTTAATACACTGGAAAACGACAATTAGTCATAATTGAAGCAGACAACGCAGAAGTTTTACTAGATTTTTATCGTCAGTTTCACCTATGGCAAAATCCGTTTTCTAATAGCATTTCGTCATCTCAAAGCAGAAGACCCATGTTGTTTGGTCATCAAAAAGCGGTTGATATTGGTCCGGGGACAGCTTCTGCCCGATTTAGCTAAAATCAGAGGCGGAAATTTCTTCCAACGTCCAACACTTGGCAAGCAAAGTGTAAAAATAACGATAGGTGAGCCGATATCTGTTTTGTGAACGTTAACCAGCTTACAAGACGAGTCATCAAGGTGCAAGGCAAGCAGTTGCTGATTTGACGAAGAATTTACAGCTGGCGATGGAAGATTTGATTTTGCAAACAGAGTGATAAGCAATTCACGCATTCGCTTATTCAATCCGGAAGAAAACTAGTATGAGCAATTGGTCTAGTCTCTAGCTGTATGCAAATTAAAGGTGTGGCAGCTTATGGCTTATAGCGATTTTAGCCTACGAAAAGTCTCGCAAGATTTCAAGTTAACTCTCACACAAGGAACATTTCTGTGTGAATACCAACTCATTTCTCCCAGCGCTTATCTTGCTCAATTTTTAGAAAAAAGCTTACCATTGGCGATTGCTCTTGGTACGGAGAAAGCAAGGTCAGAAATGATTATTTGCCCGATTTTGATTGAGGTCAGAGAAATATTGCAGCGAGAAATTAGCTTATTCTCTGGTATTGATTTTACCGTTGATCAATCGTTAGGACTCAATGGAGTTTGTGATTTTGTCATCAGTCGTTCTCCTGAACAAATTCTAATTTCGGCACCCGTAGCAGTGATTGTAGAAGCAAAAAAAGATGACTTAAATGCTGGACTTGGACAATGCATTGCTGAAATGGTTGCAGCTCAACGCTTCAATCAACAACAAGACCATCCTATCAATAGTATCTACGGTGCAGTCACAACTGGCAGTCTTTGGAGATTCCTCAAATTAGAAGCGCAAAGCGTCACTATTGACTTGACTGAGTATCCGGTTCCCCCTGTAGAGAGAATTTTGGGTATTTTAGTCAGTCTAGTCTCTGATAATTTTCTGGGGAAAAACTTTTGATAAATCTAAAGACAAATTAGAAAAACACGGTAAATTAACTAACTCATTAGGCAGAAAAATTAACTTTCTACGATAACCAAATTTGCCTTGCAAATCTTGATAAGATTCGCTGTAGCATTCTAGGCAATAATCTACTAAATTAAATATCCAATAATTAGAAACACCTCCTTCAGCATAAATCGGTAATTTCACCTCTTGGTCATATTTCAGAGAGGAATCCGAAATTTCAATTAACAGTAATATGTCAGCAGGAATGGGATGAGCACCGAGATAATCATCATCTCGATTTTGTACAATGACAAAATCTGGTTCGGGTTGGTTGTCGTTAAGAATAATAATTGGTTCTTGTCCTCGTAGTGTCCCCCGTTCTCCAACAAGCTTGAATAACTCTCGAAATAAACGTGTGCTGCAAACAGAATGTGGTTTACCTTTCGATACCATTGGGATAATTTCTCCGTTAATTAGCTCAACTCGGTCATCTTCACTAAAGAAACCAAGTTCTGCTAAACGGTCGTATTCAGAAATGGTAAAGCGTTTAGCTATGGTTTTTGTCATAGTATTTCAAGAAATATAGGACTATTTGAATCATCATAATATTGATAACAAACAATAACAAAAACAATGGCAAGCGTTTTGCCTGCCTCACAAGAGTGAGTTTCGCTTGCCTTTGATGACTGGTAACTTAATATTAGGAAGCATTCACAGCATTTCGTTGTCAGCTGATTTGTGATGTACCTTTTTAGAAAGGAGGACGAGGTGGTGGCGGTGGTAGCGGTCTTTCAATATAGTCTCGGTCGTTATCCCACCGGCGATCGCGTCGGAAGTCTTGACGGTAGCGTTCATTGTCTCGGCGGCGTTTCATCTCTCGGAGATAGCGTTGGCGTTCTCTGCTAATTTCTCGGCGACGTTCTCGTATTTCTCGGCGACGTTCTCGTTCATAGTCGCGATCATCATAGTAATCACGATAATCATCCCGACTGAGTAGTATTGTGTTACCAGTCTTGCTTTTAGACTCAATTCCTGACCAATATTGATTATCCAGTGATGCTGCAAAGGTAGGTTTTGCTATCAGGAAGATCAAAGGTGTTGCTATGAAGTATAAGCTTGCCTTGAATAAAATCTTACTGTTCATATTTTTCACCGTAGCTTGCGCATTAACAACAGTTCTACTGCACCCAGCGTTATCAATCTGCTTGTTGCACTCTGTTGTGAAACTTTCTTGTGTTGGTCTTTTTTCCCTTCTTTGAGAAAAATCTCTAAGCTATTAGATGCGATGGCATTAGTGTACGAGTTTTTTTGCAGATTCTCCAACTCATAGCTGTGGTTTCCCAGAGCGACAATCGTAATGCTGCTATCAGGCAAGTAGTACACCTTACATTTATATTCGCTACTGGTACCGTCGTGACCAAAAGCTTTTCCCCTATAGTTATTATACTAAAAACACATTTTAGGAAGTGCAGGGCTATTTGAATCATAATATTTAACAAAAAGTCTGGCAGGCATCTTGCCTGCCTCACTTTTGTTAGCGTCGCTTACCTTGCATCACTGGTAGGTCGATGTAGGAAGCATTCGTAGTATTTCGTTGTCAGCTGATTTCTGGTGTTCCTTGTGCTGGATAGCGGGCGAATAAGTCTTTATCGTGTCCGGCGATCGCCACTCGAATTCGATGTCCTTTTCCACAATTAAAATTCGCTGTGGTGGAGATTGTGGTGATATTTTCCAGTCAAGATTTGTTTGAGATGACATGGATAAATTTCATTTCAGGGTTTAGAGACGCTCAAGCGGGGGAGCAACAAACAACTTTATATTAGTAGTTTATCAGCGTCTCACATCACAAATCTACTGAGCTTTTCCTTTACTAATACAAAAACAGCCCAACCAATACAAATCATGCTGGCACTTTGGGCTGATTTTGACTGATGATGAAATTGCGCGCCGGTTGATAGGTTTATCAACTTTTAGCTAAATTCAAAGCTAGTCGTCAAAAGCTAGAAACTTATGACCAATAACTCACAACTTACGAAGCTGTTTCCCTGGCTGCACTAGAACCTAGCTTTTTTGGAGACACTGAAGTCTCGCGACGTCCTCCTGTGCGCAGTTTGGGCTTGGGAGCACCACCACGTCTATCTCCTTGTGTGTTACTTGCGTCTGAAGACGCCCAATTTGTGCGGTTTCGTTCACCAGAAAATTCGCCGCGACGGTTTGATGAACGTAGTCTGGGTTTGGGAGTTGGTGGTATGAGATCTTCTTCTGTAATGTCAGGTTCTGATTGCAGCCAAGCAGGGCGGGTTTGATCGTAAGCAATTTGTAATGCAGCAGCTGCGATCGCCTGAGCATCGTATTCTGAAATCAACTCGCTCACCATTGGTAAAAATGAAGCTAAACGCTCACCTGCCAAGGCTTCCCGCACCTGAGTTTGCAATTTTTCTATTTGCCGTGCTTCAATTTGTGTCCGTGTAGGAATCGATAGCACTTGCCAATTCTGCCGAATATGACGTTCAAACGCTTGCTGCTTGCGTCGCTCAAAAGACTGCACAATAGAAATTGCTGTCCCTTCTTTACCAGCTCGACCCGTACGACCAATGCGGTGGACGTATGTTTCTACGCTATCGGGTAAGTCAAAGTTAATGACGTGAGACAATTGATCAACATCCAAACCCCGTGCTGCAATATCTGTTGCAACAACCCAACGTACTTGACGACTGCGGAACCGTGTCAATAACCTCTCCCGTGCTTGTTGCGACAAATCGCCGTGGTATTCATCAACACTATGACCCGCTGCTTGCAGTTGATTGGTAAGTTCTGCTGCTGTACGTCTGGTGCGAACAAAGATTAAAGCGGATTCTGGATCTTCCATTTCTAGAATCGGCTGTAATGCTTTTGCCTTTGTCCAGTGGCGTGGAACAACATAAGCCACCTGATTAATTTTGTTAGGAGCGGCTTTTGGTTGCTCAACTGTTACTGTGACTGGCGAACGTAAAAATCTGTTCACCAATTGACGAATTGAGGGAGGCATTGTTGCTGAGAATAGAGCTGTTTGGCGCTCTTTGGGGGCTTGAGAGAGAATTTTCTCTACGTCATCGATAAAGCCCATGCTTAACATTTCATCGGCTTCATCCAACACCAACCATTTCACCCGATCCAGCTTCAAACTGCCTCGATCCAGCAAGTCTATCACTCGCCCTGGCGTACCGACGACCATGTGAACGCCGCGTTTGAGTTGTAATATTTGACGATCTATCGATTGACCACCGTAGATTGCTAAAACTCGCAATTCTGGGTTGCCAATGAACTCAGCGATCGCATCGTGAACTTGAATCGCTAACTCACGAGTTGGAGTTAGAACGACGGCTTGCACAGCTTTTTGAGTGACATCCAGCCGGTCTATAATCGGCAGGGAAAATGCTGCTGTTTTTCCTGTTCCTGTTTGGGATTGACCGACGACATCACGACCTTGTAGTAGGTGAGGAATTGCTTGCGCTTGAATGTTTGTTGGTGCGCTAAAGCCTAGTTTTTCTAATTGCTGAACACACTCTTGTGAAATTCCTAAATCTAGAAACGAAAGATTCATCAATTCTCCTATATTTTCATTTGGTTTTTTTTGATGAGTCATTTGTCTTTTTTCAAATCACAAATGACAACTTAGTTGGTGACGACTTCACCATAGAGGTCGTAAGCATCCGCTGTTTGGATAGCTACTGGTACGATGGTTCCTAACCTTGCTTTTCCATGAACAAATACTTGTCCGTCTACTTCACAGGAAAATCTGCTGGAACGACCAATCAATTTTCCTGTGACAGGATTTTCTTGTTCAATCAGAACCTGAACGACTTTGCCAATTTCGAGTTGGTTTTTCTTCAAAGAAATCGGCTGTTGGATCTCCATCACTACATTCCGCCGCTCATCCATGATGGATTGGGGCAGATGATTGGGTAGGTTGTAAGCAGGCGTTCCTTCTTCTTTGGAAAAGGTGAAGACGCCTACATGATCGAATTCATGACGCTGGACAAACTGCAACAGATGCTCAAAATGTTCCTGTGTTTCTCCTGGAAAACCGACTATAAACGTCGTTCGCAGCACAGCTTGTGGTAACGTCTCTTTTATGCGTTCGATAATCCCATCATTCACCCGCCCTTGCCAGGGACGATTCATAGCGCGGAGAATGTCTGGATGGGAATGCTGCAAGGGTAAATCCAGGTAAGGTAAGACGTTAGATGTCTCCTGAATTGCCGTTATCACATCTGGGGTTAGTCCGGTTGGATAGGCATAGTGCATACGAATCCACGGCACATCCACTTGCCCCAAAGCACGGAGTAATTCTGCTAACTTTGGCTTGCCATAAATATCAATACCGTAATTGGTGGTGATTTGGGAAATCAAAATAATTTCCTGTACACCCTGACTAGCCAGCTGCTTTGCTTCAGTCACTATTGATTCAATTGTACGCGATCGCTGGTTTCCCCGCAGGTGGGGAATAATGCAAAAAGCACATCGGTAATCACAACCTTCGGCAACCCGCAGGTAAGCCACTCCTTCTGTTGTCGTGCGATAACGGGGTGTTGTTTCATCAGCAATGTAGGTTGGTTGTGAACTGACAAGCTGAACTCGCTTACCTTGTTCTACTTGCTGAATGACATCTACTATTTTGTGATAATCCCCGCTTCCCACTAATGCTACTGCTTCGGGCAACTCTTCCAACAACTGTTCTTGAAAGTGCTGCGCCATACAGCCTGCAATCACGATTTTTTTATTTGCCTCTGCCAACTCCACGAGGGTTCTGACAGATTCTTCTCTTGCTGCTTCAATAAAACTACATGTATTAACTATAACATAATCTGCTAACTCTTCGTTAGAATCTACGCCATAGCCTGCTTCTACTAGCAGCCCGAGCATATGTTCTGTATCAACTCGATTTTTCTCACACCCTAAGTGAGAAATTGCAATTGTTGGTTTATCACCCATATTCATCAAAAATCTTTAGGTTTTTCATGTACTTCAACGATTAAAACGCTAGTTTTTTGCTTCGGACACTTCAAATCTGGTCAAAACTTCTTGAACTAGGTATGACCTCCTAGTTATATATACTTTGGTGGAAGCGACAACCATGATGAAGATGGAGTTCATGCTATGATAGCTCTACTCATCTGTCTGTCAAACAAAAATAAGCAGAATTTCGACAAATAAAACACTAGTAGTTAATCTTTGTTAATAAATTGCCTATTGGTATTTTACATTACCGCAATGTGTATGTTGTTGATTTACCTACTGGGAAGCCACTCTCGATTTGGAAATTGGTCAAGAATGATGAACGAAATCATTTATCTTGCCGAAACCAAGTGTATGTGGCGCGTTTTGAGAAGTTGCTACCCTAAGGAAAATAGCGCGTGACTACGCCTGTAAGCGGTAATGCTACCCTTTTTCTTCAGGCAATACCTGTACCAGTGATAGGCAAGATCTCCTCTTCACGGGAAGCGTGCTCGCGTCTGGTGAGTGGCAAACTCCTCTGATATATCTATATACTAGCTTAACATATCTTATGGAAAGAGTAACGCCAGATTCCATCTTAAGGAGGAGGCAAGTAATTCCACAGATAAAATAAAAGAATCTAGTGCTAGCAAGTCGTCACCAATTTGCCCCCTAAAAAATGGGCAGGGCTTGAAGCCCCATGATTAATCGTGGGGTCAAGACGAATATCGTATTAGCCCTGCCCATTTTTTTCGTGTAAGGCTCGGTCACAAGTGCTAGCTGATTGTAAATAACAAATAAGCTGTGTAACAGCGAGTTGAAATAAATTGTGATAAAAAGCAAACTTAATGCATGAGTCGTGAAATATAAGTCAATAGTCAATGGTCACCAGTGATAATAGCTAATGATGAATGACTAAGGACTGATGACTCCGCAAAGCGGGTTAAAGACGTGGACTTATATCAGCTATTTAAAACCCGAACACCAATCATAGGCGTAGTTCACCTACTACCACTGCCGACCTCGCCCCGTTGGGGAGGTAGTCTCAAAGCAGTCGTTGACCGTGCCGAACAAGAAGCAACAGCCCTGGCAAGTGGAGGGGTTGACGGTATTATTGTAGAGAATTTTTTCGATGCGCCATTTTCTAAAAACCAGGTCGATCCAGTGGTCGTAAGTGCCATGACTGTATTGGTACAGCGGATACAGAATTTGGTGACGCTACCTATAGGGATAAATGTTTTGCGGAATGACGCTAGAAGTGCAATGGCGATCGCCACTTGTGTCAAAGCGCAATTCATCCGTGTGAATGTCCTCACAGGTGTAATGGCAACTGACCAGGGAATCATTGAGGGAGAAGCCCATCAACTCCTACGCTATCGGCGCGAGTTAGGCAGCGATGTCAAAATTTTTGCCGATGTATTAGTCAAGCACGCCCGTCCGTTGAGTTCTGTGAATCTGACTACAGCAGTGCAAGATACTATTGAACGCGGTTTGGCAGATGCGGTGATTATATCTGGCTGGGCAACGGGTCATCCTACAAACCCAGAAGATTTAGAATTAGCATCTTCTGCTGCTAACGGCACTCCAGTGTTTATTGGTAGTGGAGCAAGTTTGGAAAACATTGCTACACTGATACAATCGGCAGATGGTGTTATTGTTTCCAGTGCTTTGAAGCGTCACGGTCGTCGCGAGCAACCTATAGATCCAAATCGGGTCAGTCAGTTTGTAGAAGCTGCACGTAAAGGTTGGAACTCTAAAGGTGAAACAAAATCAATTTCTTCTGTAAAGCTACACTCGTAACAGCTAATCATTTCTGATTTTGCATTCCCAATTCCTAGTACAGGACGACAGAAATAACCAGACAGTAAGAAACAGCTTGAAACCTTAACTGTCTAGGTGTTTTTCTCTCCTGAGTTTTGAGTTCTTACTCTTTGGATTATTGTGTCATTCCTAATTTCATCTTGCAGTTTATGAGTCGCCGTCGTTCTATTCCCTGGATTCATAGATGGTCGCGAATATTAATTGCCGCGACCGCATCTTGTGGTGCATTAACAACTGGTTATCTGACCATAGTTAAGTTGACACAAGGATCTGCCGCTTGCCCCACTAATAGCTGTGATTTAGTCCTTTCTAGCCCCTATGCTACGGTTTTCGGGCTGCCTCTAGCTTTGTTTGGCTTTCTTGCTTACACTAGCATGGCGATCTTTGCTTTGGCTCCTTTGGCATTTGACCCTGTAAAAAATAAAGACACCCGGACAAAGGTAGAAAATTGGACATGGTTGTTGCTTTTGGCTGGTGCTTTAGCCATGTCTATCTTTAGTGGCTACTTAATGTATCTGCTATTTTTCACAATCAAAGCACTTTGTCTGTACTGTCTTGCTTCCGCTATCTTCTCCCTTAGCTTTTTAGTGCTGACTATTATTGGTCGCACATGGGAAGATATTGGGCAAATCTTCTTTATTGCCATTATTGTTGGTATGGTGACGCTGATTGGGACTTTAGGCGTTTATGCCAATGTCAATAACCCTGGTGCTAATACTGGCTCAAATAGTGTTAGCTTAACACCAACCGGAGATCCAAAATTTGGTGTTGGTTGGCCCATCACCACAACTTCTGGTGAAGCAGAAATTCAGTTGGCACGTCACTTAACCAAAATTGGTGCTAAGGAATACATAGCTTGGTGGTGTCCTCATTGTCACGAACAAAAGCAACTGTTTGGTAAAGAAGCGTATCCAGAAATTCAGAAAATTGAGTGCGATCCCCAAGGCAAAGACAGCCGTCCAGATTTGTGCAAAGCAGCTGGCATTCAAGGCTATCCTACTTGGGAAATTAACGGTAAACAATATCCCAACGTGCAGTCATTAGAGAAATTAGCTCAAATTTCTGGCTATCAAGGTCCCCGTAATTTTAAGAATTTTCCTGGCGCTTTTAAATAGTTTGTGAAAGCAACTTATGATCGCACCTGCGAAATGTGGGTTACAACGCCCGATAGAGCAATACGATTCAGATAAAGCTAGATCTTCCCTAGCCCCCTTGAAAAGACTACCGTGGTGTACACATCTCGCTTAAAACCTCACCCTCGCTTTACCCTGCGGGTAAATCTTTCCCTCTCCTTACTAAGGAGAGGGATGCCCGATAGGGCAGGGTGAGGTTTTGCACCGAACTCGCAAAGAGGGATGTTCGATAGGGCAGGGTGATACCAATTCAAAATTCAAAATTCAAAATTCAAAATTAAGAAAGCCTAAGATAACGAGGGTTTGGGACTGTGTATCTGTCGCATTCTTTTTTCAAATTGGTATGAGGTTTTGCACCGAACTCGCAAAGAGGCATGCCCGATAGGGCAGGGTGAGGTTTTGCACCGAATGAGTGGGTAATATCATGTTCGGCTAATTAGTTATGATTGCCACGTTGACTGCACCCCACCCCTTTATCCCCTCCCCTTGGCAAGGGGAGGGGAGCCTAAGCGTAGCTTTGGCGGGGTGGGGTTCTTCAGGAATGATAAGTAATCAACCGAACCTGATATAATTCAAGGACTTGTGTGTACGATGTAGAGAATTTTCAACAGGATATTAAGAATTTGTGGGAGATGGGCAGATTGCGAGCACAGCTTATGATATAGTATGAAATGAAATAAAAAAATTAGATCGCTCCGCTCCGCTTCGCTCTCAAAAGGGAAAAGAAAAAAGAATAAAGGGTAAGAGGGCAAAAGTATAATAAAGGACTACGTAGTCTTCGCCGCCGCACCACACACTACCCGAAAACCGAAAACGTCGGTCTTGGGCTTGCCCCAGTAGCGGCTGGCAGAACGGCAAAGCCCAAGACCGTCGACCCACGACCCACCCCGCAGCAGCCGATAATTATTATCATTACTAATCCATACTCCTGCATCTTTTGGCGCTTCCTGGTAAGTTGCATGCCAATTATCAGCACACCACTCCCAGACTAACCCATGCATATCGTACAGACCAAAGGCGTTGGGAGAAAAAGTTCCTACTGTTGTGGTTTTCCGTTGATACTTTCCTTGAGGTTCGTCAGCAAATCTTACGCTGGCATTGTAATTTGCTAATTTATCTGTAATTGTCTCACCAAAGTGAAACGGTGTTGTTGTTCCAGCGCGACAAGCGTATTCCCACTCCGCTTCTGAGGGTAATCGATATTCGCGCTCTGTTCTTCTAGAAAGTCTACCACAGAATTCGATAACATCATACCAAGAAACACGTTCTACAGGACGGTCATCACCTTTAAAATAAGATGGGTTTGGCTGAAGGTCACGTTCAATTCTGGGTAATGCGGCTACTGTTCGCCATTGTGCTTGAGTAATTGGGTACTTACCCATGAAGAAGGATTGAACGGTAACTTCATGCTGAGGTTTTTCGCTGTCATATCCTTCTGGTTCTGGTGAACCCATCATAAATTTTCCACTAGGGATTGCGACCATTTCTAGAGTAATACCTTCGCCTAAATCTTCAGTGAAATATCTTGCTTGTTTGGTTTCTCGTTTGATGATTTCGCCGCGACGGTTAACGGTGACAACCTCGAAGGAAAACTGTTGCAGGCGGAGTTTACCTGGTCGTTTTAGCGTGACTCCTTCTATATTAATAGTCTCTCCAAAGCCTAACAGCTGTTCCAATTCATCTTGAGCATCTGCGGCTCCTCTTTCATCGCCACGTGCGAAAGCAGCATAACCCCGCGCAACCACCAGTAAAGGTTCATATTTTTCTGCTAAAGGTTCTGCCAAAGTTTCAATCACCTCAGATAAGCGCACCAATTCAGCTTTGTTATTTTGCAGATAAGCTTGACGTAGTTCATCTGCGAGTTCTCGGGCAGCTTCGTCTCGCTTTTTGGTGTATGCTAAAGCTGTCCATTGCTGGGCTTGCAGCAAATCAGACTGCCATGAGTTTAGTTTTTGTTCGGTGACTTGGCGTTTGATGTACGAAATCAGAAATTTGGAGAGTTCTTGAAGCCGCTTTTCTCCGAAGTGCTGTTGACAACGTTTTAGCAGTTCATTGCGAACTTCACGCTCCATTTCATATAATTCAGAATCGACCTGCTGACACAAATTTGATAGCAGCAAATCAGGAACAGCATACCAAGGTACATTTGCAGTTTCTCTCGCAGGTTGTCTAGTAGGTTCTTTAAAAAAGTTCTGCCAAAACAACTTTGCAGATTGAACTCTCTCTGAGAAACCCGGTTTCTTTGAGAAACCGGGTTTCTGTACCAGGCGAAGTTCCTGTGGTGAAACACTAGCAGGTTCTTTAAAAAATTTCCACCACAAGCAATAAAGCAAATCTGGTGTTAAAACGAGAGGAAAAGCCGCATGATAAGCCAAATGCAAATGAGCTTTTCCAAACTGTCTATCGAAAGCTTCTACTTTGCCAACAGCATCAAATCCTAAATCCCAAAATTCAAAACTATTAACTTGATTATTTTTCCACGCTTTCTTTGCTTTTTCGTTTGCCTGTCTCAAGAAACTTCTCACACTCGGTTTGCCATAAAGTAACCATTGCAGCATTTGTTGATATTCAACAGGTTCTAAGGCAAACATTGGGACTAATGAATCTATCTTAGCGATTTCTTCAGCAGTGGTCTCTACCCAGTGAAAGCGCGGAAGGGGATTGAGCCACGCCACCCTGTAGACTTGAGGTGTCAGCATTGCCAGAAAGTCAACAGTTTCTTCCCACCTTGAAGGTACAGTACGGCGACGTGCAGCTCCAGCGTCGCTGACAATGACAACTAGGGTGTGTTCTTTCGAGAAACGTGCCAAGATAGATTTGACAGATTCTCCTTGCCAACATTGTGAGTCATGATAAAGTTCTTCGGTAGGGCTATTGTGGAAGTAGTAAATTTTCGCTCCTTTCCAAGTTTCCACAAATTGACGACACAAGGGATGAAAAGGAACCATTGAGCCTTTGTTGTCAATCAGCAGGACGACTTCTCTACACTTAACTTGAGCTGGAGTGAAAACAGGTTTGAAAAAAAAGCCCCGTTTAGCGACATCTGTAACTGTTGCGCGGATATCTAACTGACTAGGAATACTACTTGGTAATTTTTGAGCCAAAAGCCGCCAACTTTGTCGTAGTTGTTCACGGCGAATCGGGAAATAATTTTTTTCTTTCAGTGCTGTGGAGACGGAAGTGACAACTGCAATGTCACTGGGAGTCGGGACTAAAGATTCCTCTTCTTCTCCTTCTAAGAATTCATCTTGTAAGAATTCCTCTTCTTCTGGTTGCTGATTCTCAGGTTTCTCACTCTCGCTATCTGAATTAATCTCATCAGGTAAAGATGATACGGAAGTGACAACTTCTTCTGGTTGCTGATTCTCAGGTTTCTGACTCTCGCTATCTGAATTAATCTCATCAGGTAAACTTGAGTTTGATGGGGCTTGCTGTTGTTGAAGTATTAACTCGATAGTGGAAGATTTGCTGCGTATTGCTGCACTTTGGGATATGATTTCTTCCCAGCACTGGTCAAACAAATGCTGTTGTTGTTTAGATTTCACCCAGATTGTTCGACATAGCCGCGCCACTGCTTTTTGGTCAGCAATGTCTAATCCTGCTTCAATTGACTGCAATAATGCCTCTACTGCTAAATGATACTGGTCAATGCTCAAGGGCAAACCAGCTTCTCGTAGCCGCAAAAATAAATCTAGCAGTGGGGGTTGACTCATGATCTTGCTACCTAAAAACCATATTCGCTCTTATCTTGGCGACTTTTGAGCAGAGTGCTGGCAAAGGGAAGTCCTTCTTTAAGTTTTTTAAAAACCTCCTCTGGGGGATAGTCGTTTAAGATTGTAAACCAATCGATTAACTCACTAGTGCTAATTTTTTTTGCGGTTTCTTCTTTTTCATCCTCCATTTCTGAGCGTAATTCCAAAAAGCGGTCAATAGCAGCTTTCACAACTTTATCTGGTGATGACTCAAATCTTGCTTTAATAATTTTGATAAGTTGTTCGCGTTTAGGAAACTCAATGTAATGATACAGGCAACGACGCAAAAATGCACTGGGAAGGTCTTTTTCTTGATTAGAGGTAATGAAAACAATTGGTGGTGCATCGGAATTCGCTTTTAACCAGCGCCGAGGACGCACATCTTTGATTTCAAAACATTGGTCTTCTAAAGCCAGTAAGAGGTCATTAGGAAAGTCTGTATCCGCTTTATCAATTTCGTCAATCAAAACTATAGTTCTACAGTCTTTTTTCTCACCGTCTTTTTTATCAATAGTTTTTTCCTCAAAAGCATAGCCGAGTGGTCCATATTCGAGAAACTTTTCGGGATTTGCAGGGTCAGTTTCATCGTTCTCAATTCCCACTTTTTCTAGTTGTGCAGCTTGTAGTCTTCCGATGTAGTCATAGCTGTAAAATCCATCTTGAGCTTTGCTAGTTGACTGCACGTTCCAAAGGCGATAACGCCACTCAAAATCAGATTTTTTCTGACTACTAAATTCATAGAAAACAGCACGAGCAAGCTCACTTTTTCCGCTACCTGGTTCTCCTTCCAGCAGCAATGGACGATTCAAGCGGATTGCTAAATTCACTGCTTCTTTGAGAGAATCATCGGGATAGTAAGGATACAGTTTACGCAGTACATGCTCATTCCACTCTCCGACGGGAGGTTGAACTTCTCCGGTATATTCTAAGGATATCTTTGCCATAGGGAAAATTCTGTTGTCCTACACTCAAAGTACCGATAAATTTCTAGAAGTAACTTTTCTGTTTCGCCTTGACTTTTGTTGATTAGGCAATTAGCAATTGTTACTTCCTGTCCTAACAATTGCTGTCCAAGTTTTAGCGCAATTCTTGGTAGTACCTGAGCCACATCGTTTGCTTCAAAGGGATTAGCTGGAGGCAGTTCAGTAATGTGTTCAGACAAGGTAGAACTTTTGTGCCATTTTTCTTGCCAATCATTGTTGCAATGACTAGCTAATAAAAACATCAATAACATACCAGCATTTTTTGGAACTTGGCTAACCAAAGGCTGCCAAAATTCTATTATCAATTGTTCTAAGCGTTCTAAATCATAAGTGTCAATATCAAGAATAAAAAGCAGATTTTCTTGCTTCAAAGTCTTAACAAGTTTTGCTTGACAATATTCTGTGTGAAAGCGATTTTTTAATTCTCCAATTCTCAATGAGGAGTACTGCGAACCCGTTAGAGAAATCGGTTTGCATTTCAGACACATAGTGACAGAAATCTCTGTCTCTAATCGCTTCAGCATCCAAGTTCGACTGTAATGACATGGATTAGCAATTAAAAAAGCTCTTTTTTGGTTCGCTAAGTTACTCAGGAGTAAATCAATTTGTCGTTGATGATTGAATAAGCTTAAGCCTTCAACTAAACGAGTTTGTTTAGTACTATCTTTGGTATAGATGAGAGGAAGAACAGCAACACTCTTCCAATCTTCTATTCCCAATGCTTCGCAGAAAGCTATAAAAACATCCTGCTCAATTTCTTTCCCTTGCAGAAACTTTTGCCAGTTTCTATATGTAATTCCTTTAGTATGAATTTCTTTTGATTCAATGACTTGCAAAAACCGCTCAATAGTAATGCGTAAAGTATTCTTACTTTTTAATCTATTAATATACTCCCAAACTTGATTGGTTGAGTCAGGAGTAAAAATTTTCTTTTTTACCAAAGATTCAAGCTGTTCAATGGTGAAGTCTTCTATCGGCAGTTTTTTTTCTCCTGCTACTGCTTGTCTGAATTGCTGCTGACTTGTGATAATCATAGCTTCGCTATTTTCATCTTTAGTCCATCGCTTGTCTTCTCTACACTGATTAATTTTTTCTATCCCTTCTTTTGAAGCCGGAATTTTTACCATTACCTATTAGCGATCGCCTGGTTCAACTAGCTCCTGATCAGATCCTGATCAGATTTTTACACATACAAGTAAAGCTGGCTTAATCAGAACAGAACACATCAAGCGCAGGTAAGGTAAATGAAAGTCATTAAGTCCAGCCAACCCGGTTCCAGCAACTCCAAAGAGAACTACTTCCAACAACGGATTCGTCGAGCTAAGCTAGCTGTTAACGGATTTTTAGGAGCAACATTACTCAGTGGGTTTCTCACCTTGTCTGGTGTATACCTTGCAATCTCTGGTGACATTCCAGAGGGAGTGGAAATCAGCAAAGTAGGGATGATAGGCACTGTGGAATTGACAAAACGGACTAAGGATGCTAATGACCGTCTTGACCAAGTTATCAAAGATGCAATGGAGGAAGACGAAGCAGAAAAAAACTCGTGATATCATGTCCGCTTAATTACTTACAATTCCCAAATTTACCCCACCCGCCTAACGGCACCCTCCCCGCGAGCTCGGGGAGGGTTGGGGAGGGGTCTTTTTATTACAAGTGTTCAACCGGACATGATATGAACGAGTGTTTGATACTCGTGAGCGAGTGTTTGATACTCATCCACGAGCTATACGTTGATTTATTAGAGAAGTCGGGTATCTTGTTGTGTACAAATCATTTAGGATAGCTGGTAGTTCACCACTGGAGATTTCCACCAGTTGTTTTGCTGCACAAGTGTGTGGACTTGCCAATCTGGCTCTAGTTGAGGGTAATCTAAACGGTAATGTCCTCCTCGGCTTTCAGTTCTAAAGGCAGCACTTTTGAGAATTAAAAAAGCGACATCCAGTAAATTGCGCGTTTCTGCCCACAATCGTAATTGCCGTTCAACGTCAGGTATCTCTAAACGAGCTGATTCTGTCGGACGTAAAGATAGCAAAAATTGACTCACAGGCAAAGAAATATAATCTTGCTGCCAAGACTCAATCGTTGCGATCGCTGTTTCTAAACTAGATTTCTCTCGACAAATACCAGCACTTTGCCAAACCAAACGTGGTATTTTATCTCGCAGTAATTCTAAGTGTTCTTGCTGAGGTTGCCATGCAGCCAAATCTGCAGAAAACTCTCGCATAGTAGGCTCTGGCAAATCCACCAGACGACTCTTTTCAATCTGAAGATGTGCCATTTGTGCGCCAAAGACAATGCATTCTAGTAGAGAATTACTTGCAAGGCGATTTGCTCCATGCACTCCAGTACTAGCGGTTTCTCCGACTGCGTATAAACCAGGGATATTTGTCCGGTTCATTAAATCAGTCGCAATACCACCCATCCAGTAATGAGCAGCAGGAGCAACGGGGATCGGTTGACAGAAGACATCCACACCCCACTGTTGACAAACTTTGATAATGTTGGGAAAGCGATGGCGGATTTTTTCAGCAGGGATGGGGCGCATATCTAACCACACATGAGCAGTGGCTGGATCACTTGAAGTGCGTTGTAAATGGCTAAAAATTGCACGACTGACGACATCTCTAGGAGCAAGTTCGCCTGCTGGGTGATAATCAAAAGCAAAACGCCGTCCGTCGTTATCGACAAGATGCGCCCCTTCGCCGCGCACAGCTTCACTGATAAGAAAGCGACCTGGTTTTGTTAAAGCTGTGGGGTGGAATTGCACAAATTCCAAATCTCTGAGAATTGCGCCAGAACGCCATGCGATCGCCACTCCATCACCAGTACTAACAGCAGGGTTTGTGCTTTGGGCAAACACTTGACCCCCTCCACCTGTTGCTAAAACGACCGCGTTTGCTCTAATCCATTTGACTTGACCTTCATAAAACAGGCTAATACCTTGACATCTGCCTGTTTCTGGTTCTAGCCATAGACTCAAAGCCAAAGCTTGCTGAATGACTTGAATGTTCTTTTGTCGCAGGACTTGAGATGTGAGAGTGGTTGTGACTTCTCTACCTGTTGTGTCTGCAGCGTGAAGAACGCGGTGACGGGAATGAGCTGCTTCTAAGGTTAAAGCTAAATGGTTGTTATGACGATCAAAAGCGACTCCCAAGTTAACAAGAGATTGAATACAGCTTGGGGCAAGTTTTGCAAGAAATTCCACAGCAGGGCGATCGCACAAACCGACACCCGCTTGCATAGTATCTTCAATGTGTAAATAAGGAGAATCTTCTGGGGCGATCGCACAAGCAATACCACCCTGCGCCCAATCACTTGCTGAAAGAGAAACTGTTTCTTTAGTAATCAAGCCGATTTGCAAATCGGCAGGTATGCATAGTGCTGTGTATAGTCCAGCAGCACCAGCACCGACAACAATAACATCAAATTGGTTTTTAATATTTATTGGAGACAAAGCAGGGAGTGTGAAGGGTGTGGGGAGTACCAGAAGTGAGGAAAGATTGAAAATTCGCTCATTCAAAAGCGGACACTTCGCTCAAGTCGGGGAACCCGCCCATGCGAGTGTCCTTTCAAAATTCAAAATTTTCAATTGACTTTTCTTTCTTTCCTGTGAAAAACTAATTCCCACTCCTTTTTGGGAGTGGGTCATAGCAGTTTAACAGTTATGAATCATCAGTTGCTTGATGACTTTGTACTGTGTACTGTGGTCACTGTGTACTGATTTCATGACCTGCAAATGCAATTATCTGTAGATACCGTTGTTGAAGCGATCGTCTCCTTCAGTGAAGGCAGGTACTACTTCTGACACGGTAAAGTGGTCTAGGTTAGCTTGCAGAATTTGTTTTTGACGTTCGCTCAATCCAGCAATATCCAACACATCCTCTACTTTTTGGTAAGGAGCATTGGTGATAATTTTGCTTGCGAGAGTTGGATACAGTCCTGGATACTTTTGAAAAGCTCGCACATTGGTATTATTCAAATCAATTTTTTTACCATAAACTTCTGCCAGTCTTTGATCTGCAGGGTTGCGAGGGGTTTCAACAGCTGCCAGAACAGGAACTGAACGAAAAGCAATAAAGTTGAAATCAGCTGCTTGGGCTGTTTGAGCTGTTCCCAGCCATCCCAAGCATCCTAACAACAAACTAAACACTGTTAATAAACGCACCAATCCTTTCACGATTTTTCTACCTCTTTCCATCCACTCTAAACTGAAATAAAAGTCTTAAGCTAAAAGCACTTAGCACGGTAGTAAATTCTGAGTCATGAGTGCTGTAGACGCCAACGGACATTTTTCGCACAATTAACAGTTGAGTCACTGTGTGTAAAAGTGAAGTTCAAGCGGAGATTTTCTCCAACTGGAACTATGCCCTTGCGGCACACCACCAAAAGTTAAACGGTTAACTACAAGCCCCTGCCTTTTAGGCATGGGGATTGCACTCAACTAAAGGTTATTGACTCAGTACTTTCTACTCAGAACCGCTTTGGCTGATAGCTTAATCAACACAGCAGTATCAGAAACTAATATACAGCGTATTAATATCCACAATTCTGACTGCGCTTGGCTTCACCAGACTATTGCTAATATTTTTTTATAGTGATCTAAGTTTTCACTCTTGCTGCAACTGACTTGGTTTTAACTGTATATGAATACGATTAACGCGCAAAAGTCCTCAGTTAAGGAAAATAGGGCATCACTTAGAGTACTCCAAAGTTGACTCACCTTGGTCACTGGACAGGTAAATTGTGTCTTTTTTGAGATTAATTATTGACTACAATCTCACTCAGAAAATATTATTTTTCTTAATTTTTATTAACAATAATTAACACAAGATTTGGGACTTGTCCCCTCGATGCCTTGAGGGAGACAGGGGTGCCCTCAATACCGTTCGGTTAAGACATCTCTTCGTTGAGGCAGCAGGGGTGCTGGGGGGC
>NZ_QMEA01000085.1 GCF_012912105.1 Brasilonema sp. UFV-L1 | reverse complement strand
TGTAACGAGCGAAAAGCTAGACGGGGATACTGGTCAAGACTAGATTTGCCAGCCCCATTATCCTTACCTTTTGGTTCCAGCGTCAGCCTTATTTCGCTGGCCAACTGTGACGACGGTTCAGACACATCTTCGCTACGCTACTCATGGGTTCTTGCTCGGAGAAAACCAATTTAGGCTATTAGTCTTTACTCCTTTTCACCCCGCTTCAGGCGTTGATGGCTAGTCGCAAACCTGGGGGTGATGCTTTTACCATTGCATCTGTGGAGAAGGACTTTTAACTTCATAATCTAGGATTTTTTGAGTTAATCACCTTCATGGTCAATCAGTTATCAGGCTTTATTCCGGTTGCCCGGTTCATTTACCTGTCACTCCTCCCTAAGTATTACTACTTATTTAGAGTGAACGAATCGCACCGAGTCCCCAATTCCAAGCATGACGAGCTACTCCACAATGCTTGGCTAATGCTATGCGTTGCGCTTTGTTCAATTTCAATTCGGTCTTGAAACCTAACAGCACTACGACACTACGCCAGGTGCTTCAACCGGGGGAACCCCGGCAACGCACTGGCTCTCCTTAACAACTTGAGCCATACCATCAATCAACTTTTTATTCTTCTTGCTTCTAGAACCGTACAAACGCGCTGAAAAAACTGTTATGAGTTCAATCATGTCTTGTACTAGCTCCTGCTCAAACGTCACTTCCTCATTGGACTTGTTGATAATAACTACCTCTGTTTCAAACTCTGCACACATTGCAAAGACTAGCTCTGCACCGAATCTAAGCAGTCGGTCTTTATGAGTCAGTACCAATCTGCCAACATCACCTTGCATGATGCGTTTAAGAAGTTTTTGAAGTCCTTTGTTGTTGTAGTTCAAACCACTTCCGAGGTCTTGGATAGTTTCAAATTGCCATCCATTAGCAGAACTGAACGCTTCCAATACTTGGGCTTGTCGGACTAAATCTTCTTTTTGGTCATGGCTTGAAACACGAGCGTAATTAATTGTTATGCGCTCATCTAACTGCTTCAAATCGCGCGGTGTAATCCGCTTAATGTCTGCTAGATAAAATCTTCTTTGTCCTGTCGGTGAGCGCTCTGAACGAATCTTTCCTGAGTCTGCCCACCTCCTTAAAGTTGTGATTGAGATGCCTAATTCTTTGGCAGCATCTCCAACGCTAATTGTCATTTCTGGGATGTTGTCCATTTTAACTTTATGTTAATGACTACATCCTATTATCTTCTCATTACGGAAGATATGGCAAGAGGTGGCGAGGAATTAAGTTACAGCTTCCAACCCTGATGTCTCGTTCCTTCCTCTGGGAGGTCAAGTATGAAAGATTACAGTTACCAAAGGCAGAAATGCTAAGAGAAAACCATTCCAAGACTGCAAGTGAGACTCTGGTATTATTTCTGGCTGCCCTAACAAAGCTTCTACTCTCTGTTTTAAACGGTCTACGTCACCAGAACCTAATGCAGCGCAGCAAATTTCTGAGGATACAGGGGGACTACTGACAACCAATAAAAGTGATTCTGCAAGTAGTAAAGGATCGACTTGTAAAGCAGCGTGTGCATCAGCGCGTAGTTCGCGCAAGGCTAATAACTCTTGCCACAATGGTTCTGTGTTTGGTAACCACGCGGTGCAGGAACGCACCCAACCCAGCCAGAAAAACCAGAATGTATCTCGGTAATAATAATGTCCTTGTTCGTGGGCTAAGACAGTTTCCAATTGTTCTGGTGAAAGGGTCTGAAGTAATCCTTGGCTGAGGACGAGTTCGGGTTGCCAAAATCCAATTTGACCGGCAAACAGGACTCCTGTGTCCAGAATTCTTACTTGTTTATTTTCAAGATGAATGAGTGAACAGTTGCGAGCAGATTTCACAGACTGCCATCCTCCCCACGCCAGCTTTATACATAAAATGGCAAAAAAGGCAAGACTACTTAATGCCAGCAGATAGCTTAACCAACCTGTTTGTAGCCCGCTCATTTTACCTTGAGGTCCCATACAAATGATGGCGATCGCCGTCATAAAAATGAGCAATGGGGGAAAGAGAAATAAAAATAGTACATATTGCCATCGCTCATTCCAAGTTCCTTGAGATTGTGTCCATTGATATCTTGTCCAACAAGCAATAAACAAAGCAGTGACAATCATAATAAGATGCATTATTGTTCCTCCCTGATTTGACGTGCGGCTTGAATACGTTTGGCGATCGCCTGTATTTGCTCAGAAGCAGTTTCATCCAAGCTATCTGCAAAAGCAGCAATAACATCGGGGTTACCCACCGCCAGAAATCGCTGTAACTGTTCGTGCGCTCTAATTACCTCTGCTTGCTGTTTTGTCAACAATGGTTGCCAAAAGTATGCTCGTCCTTTTTTAATGCAAACTAGCCACCCTTTATCAGTGAGGCGACGCAGTACAGTGGTCACAGATGTGTAAGCAAGTTCTCGGTTAGGGTCAGTTAGAATGCGGTCGTGTACGTCTTTGACTGTAGCAGAACCAAGTTCCCAGATGATATTCAAAATTTCTCCTTCTAACGGACCTACAGACAGTTGTTTTGGACGATAATTAGGTAAAGGTGCCATATAAGTTTGGGATTTTAGATTTTAGACTGGGGATTGTTAGCTGTTAGTTGTTGTCGAAAAGCACCACTAATCCCTCACTAGTCACCATAGCAGCAGGAATAGCCTTAGTTTGGTAGTAGAGGACAATCTGAATATTAAACCGAGTTTTTACAAAATTTGCTCTTTATCAAATCGCCTTACATCCCCATCCGCCATGCGGTGGGGATGTAAGGCGGTGAATGACGAAAGCACCTCGTTTCGACGTTGACCACCGCTTAACGAGAGGACGGGGTGCTTGAGGCGGGGTCTTACACGTAAAAAAATGTTAGCGAAGCGGACCGCAGGTCAGGGCAAACGCACCTTAAAGTGGCACATATATGATTGACTATTAAATATATATGTGCATTGAAGACAGATAGTATTAATGATAGGTTAAGACAGTCTAGATTTTGACTAATAAAAATGATAATCAAAAAAAGAGAGGGGGGGTGGAAAGGCGAGCCAAGCTCGCCTTTCCACCCCTTATACGCAATTATCATTATCAATATCACCAATATTTGATGAGTAAATTTAATATTTTTCGGTAAAATTTTCTAAATCAGTGATTTGAGACTACTTTCAATGAAGCTCAAACCAAAAATTACCATTACAGAACATTTTAGTGACATAGATGATCCAAGAGTCGAACGCTCAAAACTACACCAATTAACAGATATTATCACCATTGCTATTTGTGCCGTGATTTGTGGCGCAGACACCTGGGAGGATATTGAACTCTTTGGTGATGCAAAATATGAGTGGTTTCAAAAATTTTTGGAGTTGGAAAATGGAATTCCATCTCACGATACATTTGCTCGTGTCTTTTCACGTATAGATCCTAAACAATTCCAAGAATGTTTTCTTAGTTGGGTAAAATGTGTTGAGAAGTTAACTGATGGAGACTTAGTCGCTATCGATGGCAAAACTTTACGCCATTCTTATGATAGAAAAAATGAGAAAGCTGCTATTCACATGGTAAGTGCTTGGAGCAGATCTCAAAGATTAGTATTAGGGCAAGTTAAAGTTGATGAGAAATCGAATGAGATTACAGCCATTCCGGAATTATTAAATCTTTTATGTCTCAAAGGTTGCATTGTAACTATAGATGCGATGGGTTGCCAGAAAGATATTCTTAAAAAGATTATTGAAAAAGATGGAGACTACGTTATTACTTTAAAAAAGAATCAAAACTCTTTGTATCAAAGGGTAGAAGAGCTATTTAAGCAAGCAATTACAAACAAATATGAAGGATTTTCTTATAGCAATATTCGTGTTTCAGAACCGGCTCATGGTCGTAATGAAACAAGACATTGCGTAGTGTTGAGTAATGTTAAAGAACTCATAGACCCAGAGGGTAAATGGGACAGTTTATATTCTGTAGGCATGATAGATTTCATGCGGACATACAAGGGGAAAACTAAATTAGAAACTCGTTATTTTATTAGTAGTCTGCCTAACGATGCCGAATTGTTAGCTCAATCTATACGTGGTCACTGGAACATTGAAAATCAATTACATTGGGTTTTAGATGTAGCCTTTCATGAAGATAATTGTCGAATTAGAAAAGATAATGCTCCTCAAAATTTTGCAAGATTAAGGCAGATTGCCCTTAATCTTTTAAATCAAGAAACAACTCTTAAAAAAGGAGTAAAAAGAAAACGAAATAAAGCTGGGTGGGATAATGAATATTTGGCTCAAGTTCTAGCTGGAATTTATACATCCTAAATTCCGGTAGAAATTGGTTAAATTTTTAATTGGTATACATGATACCGTATTTTTTTATGCGAATTAATTTACTTTTTTCCGCTACATATTACATTTAATTATAGACATTTTAGTAAAGTTAAGCTTTTGCTAATGAAAGATAGCGATCGCATTACTGGAAGGCGATATTACAAGCCTTAAACTCAACCGTGTTTGGTTTGTGAAAATTTAGATGCGTTTGCCCTGGACCGCAGGTCGTCAGCCTTTGTTTTGTTGATCTGTCTTCCAAGTCGCGTACTCGTAGTCATAAGGCTGGCTCATTTTTTCGGGGACAATGCGTCGGAATTAACTATCTCCAGGTTGGCTGACGAAGGGTCTTAATATAGTCGCGAATCACCTCAGATATACTCAAACTTTTGTTTTTGGCGTAGTCTTGAACTAAGTTAAATTCTTCTTCTGTTAGCCTGATTTTGATACTTTTTTCCCTTGCCATCGTGGGTCTATATGGAGTACAATTCAAGTATAGCAAAAAGCAATCCACCACAAAAATGTGAGTTAGACCGGATGTCATCGGTATAAAAGATGGGGACGTACGAAAGGCTAGGGATTGGGCTGATGAACAGAGGGTAAGGCAAGTCCTCTTTAAAAACCTAGTCGTTACCTAACACGTAGCGCGTGAACCTAGTAAAAAAACAACTTAAAAGACAGCGTACCGTGGGGCACACGGGAACGTAGGGAAAGGCAGAAAACGGCTTTTAAGGCACTGTCAAGAAGTACCTGAAAGCTTGGGGAGAGATGCCCTCTAGGTCTTTCGTGAACTGGCTCGACACTTGGTCGCCAATGACGGGTGTTTTGTTTAGATATTGCTCACCAGATGAGACGCGAAGCGAAAGCGGTTCCTCTTAGGAACTAGGTTTAGGGCTGCTCGATGAACCAAGAATCCCCACCTTCAGCGGAAGGCAAGGTGGGGAGTGTCAATTCAGATTACAGCAAAAAGCCTAATGCCTACGGCACGCTTAAGTGTCGTCTAAATAGTACAATTAACGTGTCAGTACAAGACGTTAAAACTTACCCCAAGACTTGGGGTAAGTAGACGTCCTACACTCGAATCGACGAGGTTTAAGGAAACAACAGCACGCTCTGGTGAGCAAACGTGTTGTGCCGGGGAACCTAAAAGACAAAATATACAGGGTGAAATCCTTGTAGAATCCCACACCTTCTGGGCGTGGTAGTGTCAAGGCAGTAGTATTCAATCAGGTGTACTTAAGGCGTGAAGCTATTCGTTTACCACACTCCGGAATTGACTCCAATAGATTTAGTGCCAGAATGCGCGATCGCAGTCGATGTACTGCGAGCTACAACAACAATGGCAACTGTCTTAGCGGTTGGAGGTGAAGCTGTCCAAGTATTCAGTGATTTGGAGCAACTCATGGCAGTGAGTGAGAAATACTCCCCTCAAAAACGTCTGCGAGCAGGAGAACGTGGCGGTTCAAAAGTTCCTGGCTTTGATTTGGGGAATTCTCCTCTCGACTGTACTCCGGAACTTGTGAAGGGACGGCGCTTGTTCATCAGTACCACCAATGGCACCCGCGCTTTACAAAGAATACAAGACGCGAAAGTAGTGCTAGCAGCTGCTTTTGTCAACCGTGCTACAGTCGTGCGGTATGTATTAGAAAAGCAACCAGAAACAGTCTGGATAGTCGGTTCAGGTTGGGAAGGGAGTTTTTCCCTAGAAGACACAGCGTGTGCTGGTGCTATAGCCCATAGTATTTTACAGCAAACCAACTTGCCACCCGACGAACAAGCAGGTAACGATGAGGTCTTTGGTGCTATAGCGCTTTACTCTCAGTGGCAAGACAATTTGTTGGGACTTTTCCATCATGCTAGTCATGGTAAACGCCTCTTGCGCCTCAACTGTCATGAAGATCTGAAATATTGTTCTCAAACTGATATTTTAGATGTCTTGCCAATACAGCAAGAACCAGGAGTTTTAATCAATCAGAAGTAAAACAAATAACCAAACAATTCTTTTTTGACTTTTGCTTTTGTCCCTTTCTAGACAGTAGTCAGGGAAGGGCTTAAAAGCTTTTTTTCTTCAACTCAAAAACATCTCAACTGAAAGCTTTTTGTCTGTGAATAATGGGTGCTTTATTTCTGCCACGCTGTACTAGTTTGAAATGTTGTATGAAACGTTGCTTTAATATTCTTCTCATGTTTCATTCTCAGCTAAGGTAATCAGTGCATCATTAAAATTGAGACTGAGTTGCTTATCCAGACTTGGTACTAAGTCAATACCAAAATTTTTATTTCTATCCTGAATCAGTGTGTTAATTCTCACGCCAATACACAATTCGTCACGTTCTTGTGCAGCTTTTACACAGTCAGCGAAAGTCAAATTTCCAAGTTGTGCGCTTGAAAAGTAAAGCGATATGGGCTTGATATATAACTCGCTCCCCTCTACTGAGAATAAATCGTGATAGATTGACATCACATCAGGCTCTTGAGAAACTTGAGCTAGAATTTTAGAGACAAATTGATTTGTCAGGAGAAAGTCTTTAACACCTGCTTTGATAACCAAGTCGGTGTCTTCAGAGTCAATGATTTCTGCAATCAATTCGGTGGTGACTTGGTTTTCGGTTTGAGCGGTATATTCTCGGAAAATTTGCCGTAATTCTAACAAAATCGTGAGGGTTTTAGCGTCAATTTCCTCGGCATTTTCACCTCTACCTGCTAAAATTGAGATGCTATTATATTCATAGGGTTTGAGGAGAACAAGCTGCTCAACAGAGTCCAGATTAACTTGCAGAGCATCCATCTTAATGTGTGGATAACTTTTGGCAATATTGTCAAATTCAGCTTGTATTTTTGATGTTAAATCCTCTACCACCAGGTTAACCTCTGAACCAGAGATCAGGTATTTGGCATATTCACTGAGTGTAATAAGAGTTTTGCTATTCCAGCCAATAATAAGATGCTTTTCAGGTTTTCGCTCTAGAGTTTTGCAATAGTCACCATAGCCAAAATTCTTAGGTTGCACGACAGGTTGTGGATGAAACTGGATGGTTGAGTCGTCTTCTGCTAGGATGATAATTTCATCATTTTCAGCTAGCTGGTAATCTTTGTTTGGTTTTATTGTTAGGGTGGCATCTGCATGACGGACACCTATAGGTATACCATTTGAAAAATGAAATGGTAATTCACCAAAATTCAAGTTTTGCCAACCTTTTTCTGCACGATAGAAATAGAATTCGTTACCTTCAAAACCTACCAAGTTTAAATAAACTGTTGCTAATCCTACACTCCGTGAAGTTTGAACTAAAATCCGAGCTAAAATATCAGCTTCATTAAGAGTGGTGACTGTTCCTGGAGCAATATTTTCAGCGAGTCGGCGATATTGCTGCGAGTGCAATTCTACTATAACAGGTGGCAAGGAATCTTCTTCATTAGCTGCTAGCACTGCCAGGATTGCTTTGACAGCTCGTGCATCAGCTAAAGTCTTCGATTCTTCCGAGTCTGAAGCTTTGGCATCATTCAAAATGATCACTGATTTAGCAACTTTGACTGCAACTTTATTCAGATCATTTAAATTAGTAATTAAGCCATTACGAGTAACCACTCGTGTGGTTTTCAGTTCACCTAAATTATTTCGGAGGAAATTATCCATCTCCTCCTTCTGCTTTTGAGACAGGATAACAACAACTGCGTCTGCAACGGATTCATTAGCAACGATTAACTCTTTGATAATATCTATGACTCTGTCGCTGAATCCTAAAATGAGCGTATGATTTTCTTCTATGACTGGGCTTTTACCCTGACGCAATATCTGAAGTCTTGATTCAAATTCCTGGGTAATGAAAGCTACCAGGCTGGAAAATAAAACTAAGCCGATAAAAATTGTGACAACACCAATAATCTTAGTAGCAACATTGGCCTCATCTCCTGTGTCTCTTAGCCCAATGAGTTGTACGAATATCTCCCAGTACAGATCTGGAGATTGTTCTGGATTTGTATTAGGAAATAACTGTTCAGATATATAACGGGCAATTGTCATGACAACAAAAGCACCTATAAATAAGGACAGTAATGCCAGAAAGACTGACAATCCTCCTTTCGACATAAAGTTGTCGAAGTTATACTGTAGGCGCTTCTGCCAAGAGGCTTCTGAGCGAAAATTTCTCTTAATGTTGCTAGTCAAATTTACTTCTAACCTTTATCAATCATTATTGGTAATCACTAATAGGTAATTGGATTAAGCGTGACTCATTATCTATTCACAGATTACCAGTTACCACTGAGCGAGCGCATGCAATCAATACCCGTATAAGTAGTATTTGAAGTGCATATATTTATTCGATACTCAACTATGAGTGTACCACTTGAAGGTGCGTTTGCCCTGTGATTAGCCGTTTATGGAACCTCTGAGGCTTTTAAGGAACTCTAGCTTTGTCGCAAACTTTGTTGCAAAATGGTGAGTGATTTCTGCAGGAGTCAGTGGTAGTACTGTTGTTCCAGGTCGGATTGGTTGTAATGCAGCATTCAGACTGCAATTTGAACTACTAGCTTTTCTATACACAAACCCGGAACTCATACCAGGTATCCGAAAATAATCGCCTATTTGTAGTTGTTCAAAAGTCATTAAAGAATCTCCAGTAATTTTGAGACTATTTTAGACAAGTTCTGAGTTAACTGCTCCCAACCCTGCTAAATATCCTGTCGTCCAAGCACTTTGAAAATTAAAACCGCCAGTCACACCATCAATATCCAAAATTTCTCCAGCAAAGTGAAGCCCAGGAACTAATCGACTTTCCATTGTTTTAAAGTTGACTTCTTTAAGGTTGACACCGCCACAGGTGACAAATTCTTCCTTAAAAACTCCTTTGCCCTTTATTTGGTAATGTCCTTGAGTAAGTTCTTGTACCAACAGGTTGAGTGTTTTGTTTGATAATTCTGCCCAACGGTCTTCTTTTGTGACTCCCGCACGTGAGATAATGTATTGCCAAAGACGATGGGGTAAGTCTACGCCGCGATGCAAGGCGATCGCCCGTTTTGCGACTTCATTTTTAACTGCTAGTAACTTCTGCCGGACTTCTTCTGGCTTAAGATGGGGTAGCCAACTCACAAGTAAAGTCGCTTGATAGTTGTTTGAATGCAAGACTCTCGCACCCCATGCAGAAAGTTTTAGCACAGCAGGACCACTGAAACCCCAATGGGTAATGAGTAATGGTCCTGTTTGTTCTAGTTGAGGGTGTCCTGGGATGCTTAAACGCAAGCGCACAGGGTTGACGCTTATACCAGCCAACTTCAAAACTTTTTCATCAATGATATTGAAGGTAAATAACGAGGGAACTGGTGGTTCAATTGTGTGTCCCAACTTTTGTGCTATTTTGTAGCCTATGGGATTGCTACCTGTAGCAAGTAGCAAGCTATTACACTCTAAAACCTCTCCCGACTTTAAAGAAATTTCAAAATGAGTACTGAGTGGTTTGACAGCAACAATCAGCGTTCCTGTACGTATGTGTACACCAGCTGTTTTTGCAGTATTTATCAGACAGTTGACTATAGTTTCAGAACTATCAGTAATGGGGAACATTCTGCCATCAGCTTCAGTTTTGAGGGGTACTCCGTGGGTAGCAAACCAAGCGACTGTATCCTTAGCTTGAAAGCGCGTGAACGCACCTAGCAAGGCTTTTCCCCCTCTAGGATAATTTTGTACCAATCCTGATGGATCGAAACAAGCTTGAGTGACGTTGCAGCGTCCACCACCAGAAATGCGAACTTTTACCAGGACTTGGCGACTGGCTTCGAGTATTGTCACTTGCGCATGAGGGTTAGCTTTGGCTGCTGCGATTGCACCAAAAAAACCAGCCGCGCCACCACCTACAACTATAACCCGTAGCGGTTTCACTTGTTCTGTTCTCCTCTCATTTTTTTATATTAATTTAAGTCACCATTAACCCTTGTTGCACTTTCGTTCTAAGTGCCCGGTTTGATATCATAGAGATGAGTATGGTTAAAAATTTGTGTCTCAATTATTTTTTGTTAGTCAATTAGAATTATTCTGATAGAAATCCTCTACTCTAAACCGGAATCAAAAATTATGTTAGGCATACTTTGGGGTCTTGTCGTTTTACTGTTTGCTTTCTGGGTATTGGGGCTGGTACTTCAAATTGCAGGGAATCTCATTCATATCGCGTTAGTTTTAGCCATTACTCTTGCGATCTATAATTTTTTCAAAGCGCGTGATGTATAAGTATAACGACTTTGCAGACAGAATCTGAATTTTTTGCATAGTTATGTCATGTTCCATACCTACTTTTGGTAGAGTTATTTAAACCCTCTATAAATTCTAGACTAACCAAAAGCGTGGATTCATGAAAGTTATTCATGATATTTGGATACCCAAGGCAGTGGCTGAGTTTATTCAGCCTGGGTCTTTTTATCTGTGGCTATAAACCCCTGAACTCAAAAAACCTCGTAACAAAAATCAACAAAATCACCCTGGACATCTAGCACAGTATGATTGTCAAAGTAACAGATGATGGAAAACTAGAAATACCATCAGAATTGTTAGAAAAACTAAAGCCATTGACTGAGTATGAAGTTTCAGTCACAGAAGATGAAATTGTGTTCAAAAAAATCCGTAAACCACTAACATTAAAAGAATTAAGAAGACGAGTACAAGAAGCAGGTTCAGACCCCAATCAACCTACACTGAAAGAAATCAGTCAGATAGTCAAGGAAGTTCGACAAGAACTTTGGACTGAAAAATGAAAGTTGTCGTTGATGTTAACGTTTGGATATCAGCTTTGTTGTGGGGAGGTGTACCAGATAAAGTTTTAATACTTGCAGAAGATAATCAAATTACTATTTTTGCTTCTGAAGCTTTATTTCTAGAATTAGAAACAACTTTACGCCGTAGAAAATTTCAGTCCAAAATCCAATCTTTAGATTTGAATGTAGATGATGTCATTAATGCAACAAGAGATGTCATACAGATGTGTCCAGATATTTCTGTTGATGCACCTCAATTACGCGATTCCAAAGATAATAAAATTTTAGCTGCAGCTGTTGCAGCGAGTGTGGAAGTCATTATTACTGGTGATTTAGATTTACTAGTCTTGACTGAATTTAATCAAATTCCCATTTTGACACCTCAAGATTTTCTCTCTCGCTATTTTTCTGAAAGCTGATATTAGTTAATACTAGTTAATACTGTTCAAATAAGATACTTCACTACCCAATTACAGTACGTGGATATTCTATCAAATTTTGACAGAAATTTTTCTGATAAGTAGGTCAACCTAATTAAACGTAAAATGTCATTACGAGCCGAAGCCGCGAGGCGTTCGGCGATAGCCGTGGCGGGCAACGCAGTGCAGCGTAGACCCCGGAGGGGGCTTCCCGCAGGGTAGTAATCGCAAAAATTCTATCTTACGTTTTTCAATGTTGACCTACTTATTAGACCGCTCTGTAAGCCCATATTTCAAACTTAGCTTCGGAAGAAAGAACTTCTTCTAGAGAGCCGTAATGCTTAATACAAAACTCCTCAAGCTCATTCATTATTTCGTTAAACATCTCATCTGGTACTTGCCAACATAAGCCGTATGCTCGTGATTTCAAAAAACTTAGTAGTTCCCTAACAGTGTTTTTAACTGTCCATTCTTTAGCAATAAAATAATTTGACTTGACTCCTCTACCGTAGAAATATTCTTCCACATCTATTTCTTGAATAATTGCATTAATACGCTTGGATTCTTGCTTACCACCCTCATACTTAGCCAGGATAGCTCGAAAATAATCTTCAAATTCTTTGCGGGCTGGTGGTGTAATCCATTGACAATTAAGATAAAAACCTCCAGGTTTCAATACTCGATTAATATCATCTAAAAATGCTCTCCAATCAGAAACGAAATGAAGCATATGAACAGTTAGTACAACGTCGAAACTATTGTCTAGAAAAGGCAAATGTGAAGCATCAGCATGAATCAACTTCAAATTTTGGGGAGTTTCATTAAATTTCTGACGGAACTGAGCAAGCATTTCTGAAGAAATATCAATTCCTGTCACTGAATAACCACGCTTGACGAAAGGAAGAACATTTAAGCCTGTACCAACACCTGGTTCTAAAAAAGATGTCTCAGGTGTTGCACAAACAAGTTTAAGGATAAAGTCTGCCACTTCCTCTGCTACTGACTCTGTTAACCAGCGCGTGCGATCGTAGATTTGTGCAATGTTATCGTAATAGTTAATCTTTTTCTCTCTCGCCATTTTCCTGAAAGCTGATATGAGTTAGTACACTTCAGATAAAATAACCCGGCGTTGCGGGTTACTACCCCGGAATACCCTGATCACCAATCCCGCGCGCTCAATTGGCGATTTTACATTCCTGGCAAAAACGTAATTTTACTCTTGCTTCTGAACTTGTACCTTTCCGTGTTGATACGCTGACTCAATGGGACGAGTAGCCCAATAGCCAGCAGGAATGTCTTTATATACAGCACCACTTTTTACCTGGCGAATTGGCGGTTGGTCAAAAGCGAGTTGTGATTGAGCGAGTGACTCCAGAAAACGCTCTTCAACCTGTTTCTCCTGGGGAAGCTGCTTTCCGCTCTGGAGAAGTCGCACGTATGGATATCTACGAACAGAAGCCTGATATTCACAAACAAGCCGTCTTACGTGAAGAAGTCAGAATCAGGAAACAAGTAGAGCAAGAAATGGTTAACTCGCAAGAACAGGTTCGTCGAGAAGAGCTAGATGTGGATACCGAAGATCATCCGATTGTAGATAAAAATAGGTGACAAATTCTCAAATCACACATTAAGGCTTGCTGTCATTCTTAAGTTTTCATTTATTTAGACCACATTTTTGCGTTCTTCTTTGCGCCTTTGCGTGAGGTAAAAAAATGTGGTTCATTTAGCTGAAAATAGCTCTAAGGTTTCTAGGAGTAGGCATTTTCAAGCAACCCGGTTTTTCACTCAGGTGCAAAATCTAAGACTACCCAATTTCAGTACGCTCATATTCATCAGAGTTTGACAGAATACTCAATTCCGTCTTCAAGCGGTAGCCTAACTGAGACAAAACTATGAGCAGGATTACGGATATAATCCAGATAGGGTGCGAGGTCATCTCGGAAAAGCTCTACATCATCAGCCACAATGACAGAACCTTGCCGAAGGTTACCCAACACAAGATGTAAAACGTCCAAATAGATGTCTTTCCAGCCATCAAGAAAGAGTAAATCTATTGTGTTGTTGTAACGCAACGTCTGGAGAGCATCACCAGCACGAATCTCGACGAATTGTGATAATCCTGCTTCTGCAAGATTTTGATTTGCCTTAGCAACCTTACTGTTTTCAAGCTCTGAACCGACAACTAATCCGCCACCATTATCGCGCATGGCGGCAGCAAAATAGATTGTAGAGACACCGTAAGACGTACCGAATTCAACAATGTGTTTGGCAGAAATAGAACGAGCGACTCCATAAAGGAATCTGCCAATATCCCTTGAAATCGGTAGCAGCGCCTCGCGGAACATTCCTGATTTCTGTTCAGAACTTGAGGACTTCCAATCAGAACCACTCTCCATAACCTGCTGAATCATCGTAGCGTCGTTAGTGTCAGCTAAGGTATGCAGCCGTTCAAGAACAGCTTGTACTTCTGGAAGTAATAATGTTGAGTTGGTAGTTACTGAATTCATGACATATTCTCCTGACAATAATCATCTTTACTAGAGGAAATATTATGAGCGGCATAACAACGAAGAAGTTAAACCGCACTTCTTAGAAACTTCTCCATTGCATAATTAGTGAAAGTTTCTCCGCGACGAGTCACTTGTTGTTCTTTCACAACCGAGAATCCCATATTTTGGAAAAATGGCTTTGCGGTAATACTCGCCTCAGTAAACAAACAATCCAACCCTAATTCCAATGCTTTTGCCTCAATTGCCTGATAGATTTGACTCCCTACTCCACGACGCTGATAGTTCTTATGGCAATAAAAGCAATCAATATGACCATTAGATTCTAGCTCTCCAAAACCAACAATTATTCCCTTATCATCTGCAACGTAGGTAAATCTTTTTAAACAAACTTCTGACCAGTTTCTAAAGTAAATATCATCTGGTGCCCACGCTTTAACTTGATTATTTGAGTAATCGCGAATGTTAATTTCACGTACTGTTTCGTGGAATAACTGTGCTATTTGCTCGGTGTCTTGTGTACGAAACAACCGTATTTCCATGACAATCACTTTTGTAAGATATTCTATATCTTACACCGTTTCAGTGGCTGTCCATTGACAAGATGACTTTCAACCAGTTCGGCAATATCTGCACGTTTGAGATGACCGTAATAATGTTTATTAGAAGCAATCTTTTTCTGAATTTTTGTAGGTAACCACGACGGTTCATGAAGCTTAGGTTGATATATTAAAGCAACGGCTCCTGCTTCACAATTGTCTAAACAACCAGAGCGACGAATTTCTACCTGATGTTCTAGCTGTCGTTGTGAAATCTCTTCTTGAAAAGCTTCATAAATTTCCAGTGCTCCACAGTTATGACAACAACCCTCTGGATCATTGGCATCACGTTGTTTTGTACAAACAAATACACGATATTTAGCTGAATTCATAATTTATTGTTCCTCGCTTACTTAGTCATAGTTGTTAGTAATGGTTATTCTAAATGTTGTTGATGTACTGCTAATCTTTCAGTTTGCAAGTTTACACCATTCTCAACTCTTGCTGAATTGCCATCTTTAGGTGAGACAAACAAGATATGTAGTTCCTCCACAATTTCCACAGAATGTTCAGCATCTTTCGGAATCCAGAGAATATCTCCTGCACCAATTTCTACAACCTGTTTTTGCCCATCAATTAACGCAATGAAACGCGCTCTTCCTGACAGAATGATTAATAGTTCTTCGCCCTGATGATGAGTTTCCCAAAAACCCTGTGCATCCTTGACTTTGACAACTCCCAGAAGGTGTGAGTTATTGAACACTCCGAACAGGCGCGGGTTGATACCTGATAATTGGTTCAGTTCTGCCGAAAGAGTAAATTTCTTCATGGCTGCTTGGTAAAATGTGAGTTATAAATCATATCATATGAGTTATAACTCATTTTTTGCAACTCGCATTTTATTACATTACTCAAATGCCTCGCAAAATTTCTACGACACCCCGAAAATTACCACAACAAGACCGTTCCAAAGTGACAGTTGATGCTATCCTGAGTGCAACTGCTCGCATTCTGACTGAAGAAGGCTACGATAAAGCAAGTACAAATCGGATTGCAGAGTTAGCTGGAGTCAGCATTGGCTCGCTGTATCAGTACTTCCCAAACAAAGAAGCTTTGGTTGCTGCGCTTGTTTCACAGCACACAAACGAGATGGTTGAGCTTGTCGAATCAAAATTGAGCGATTTGTTTGATGTACCGCCTGAAGTTGCAATACCCGAATTAGTGAAAGCAGTGATTTCAGCTCACGCGGTGAATCCAATGCTGCATAAAGTGTTGGATGAGGAAGTTCCTCGTATAGGTAGGCTCAAGCAAGTCGAAAACGCAGAAGAACAAATTAACGCTATGCTTCGAGCTTACTTGGAGAGATGGAGCGATGATCTTACAGGAAGCCGCTCAAAGGGCGATCGCCCCAAACCACAAAACCTCGATTTGACTGTGTTCATTCTAGGACGCACTGTTGAATCTTTATGTCATGCAGCAGTCATTGAACATCCAGAATTGCTGAGTGATGGGCAGCTTGAACAAGAAATTGCAAATCTTTTGTTGTCCTACTTGTTAGAAAAAATGTCATGAGCACGAATTGAAGTCAAAACTTAAGTTACATAGCCTTAAGTTTTGGCTTCTGCTAATTTATCTTTTCGTCTATCGAACTCACGTTATCTTTCTCATATATTTCTTACGAAGACCAAGGCTCGCGAAAGCTGGGGTAAAGTGTTAATCCACCATCAATAAACAAGGTTTGACCAGTAATATAAGCTGCTTCATCTGAGCAAAGAAATGCGACAGCCGCTGCCATTTCTTCTGATGTTCCAGCGCGACCCATAGGAATATTACTTTCAACTTCAGCTTTTGCCTTTGGATCATTAATCCACGAATTGTTAATTGGTGTTATTGTTGCTCCTGGTGCAATTGCATTCACGCGAATGTTACGAGATGCGTATTCCAAAGCTAAAGAACGGGTGAGATTTTCCATTCCTCCTTTGCTCACAGAGTACCCAATATATTGAGGTTTGGGAATAATTTCATGAACGCTGGATATATTAATAATGACTCCACTCTCTTGACGATAAAGGAAGTGTTTGAGTGCTTCACGGGCGCAGATGTATGCACCTCGGAGATTTACGGAAATAACTTTGTCAAAATTTTCTGTTTTAATTTCATGAGCTGCACCTTCAATTTGAATGCCAGCGTTGTTAATTAAAATATCTAATTTGCCAAACTTTTCTACAACAGTAGCTACCATTTTGATGACATCTTCTTCTTTGGAAACATCAGCTTGGACTAAGATGCTTTCAACACCACAACCTCGAATTTCACCGCAAGCATTCTCTACCATTTCTTCAGTCTCTTTAGCATCTTCTGGGCTTTTCCTGTAGTTGATAGCAACGTTTGCTCCTTCTTGAGCAAATCTCACTGCAATTGCTTGCCCAATTCCCGAACTGGCACCTGTGACTAACACACTCTTACCTTTTAAACCTTTCATCACCATTAAACCTTTTTCAAGAAGTACTTTGTAATTGCACTGAAGTGCAACTACAATCCTATCGACTTTATTGCAAACGAACTGAGGGTTTAAATCCTCTCCCGATGGATGTATCTGAATTCACAAGAAAGTCAAAGTGATAGAGAAAATGACAAAGCATATTTCATAAAGAATCTGCTTTGTCAATACGTAATAAAATATAAAAAAGTAAAAATTATTGCACCCAGGTTAAGCCCAAGAATTTGAATTTTGTGCCTCCTGCGAAGGAGCTAGGAACTCCTAGGAAATATGTTTGAGCAATAAGTAGTTAGTCAATTGGATCGATACGGTTAACGAAGATAGCCAGCCCTATCATTGGCAATACTGGAATAAGACAAATGAGCCACTGATTCCAACTCAGTGGGGCAGTTTGAAATAAGGTGTTCATTATGCTCCACTGGCTAAAGATGATTTGCAGTAAAACAGAGCCAAGAATACCAAGCGTAATAGCCGGAGCATCTTTAATTGCTGTTGCTCTTCCTAGTAGTTTGGCAACAATTGCTCTACCCCATTGGCTAATACTCAATAAATATACAATTCTCCCAAGAATCAGCGCTTGGATTGCCATTGTCCGGGCGATCGCAATGTCTCCTGTTGTACGACGTACACATTCAAACATCCCAAAAATCAAAATCCAGTTGAAGGCAGAGACAGCAAAAATTCGCCAAAGCAACTGCTTTGATAGTAAGGGTTCGCGAGGATTGCGTGGGGGTTGCTGCATCACCCGATTGGACTTTGGTTCAAATGCCAATGGAACAGTCATGGCGACAGAGTTGACCATGTTCAGCCACAGGATTTGCAAAGATAAGATAGGCAATTCCCATGCCATCAAGGCGCTGAGCAGAATTGTCATCGATTCGCCACCATTGACAGGTAGGATGAAGGCGATCGCCTTTCGCAAGTTTTGGTAAACCGTTCGTCCTTGCTCGACGGCTGCTTCTATTGAAGCGAAGTTGTCATCTACCAGCAGCATATCAGCAGCTTCTTTGGCAACATCTGTTCCTGCGCCGCCCATTGCAATGCCAATATCCGCCTGTTTGAGGGCAGGTGCATCATTGACTCCATCCCCTGTCATTGCGACAATCTCACCTTTAGATTGCAACGCTTCGACAAGACGCAGTTTCTGGGCGGGAGCAACTCTGGCGAAAACGACTCCTGTTTCTGCTGCTTGTACCAGCTCGCCATCATTCATCTGTTCTAATTGTCGTCCCTCAAATGCCAACACCTCACCATCTTTTTGCAACCCCAGTTTTTTGGCAATTGCTACTGCTGTCGTTTTGTGGTCTCCAGTGATCATCTTCACCTGAATTCCAGCAGAGTGACAGGCTTGGATAGCTGGAAACACTTCTTGACGTGGGGGATCAATCATCCCTTGTAAACCCAGAAAAATGAGTTCTAACGCAATATCTTTATGATCCAAGGATTTAGAATTGCTGTCCACTAACTTCTTAGCAAAAGCAAGGACTCGTAGACCTTGTTTTGCCATTGTCTCTACTTCTAATTCTACAGAGGCATGGTCTAGAGGAACGGGTTTACCACTGGCATCCAACATCTGCTGACAACGACTTAAAACAGCTTCTACCGAGCCTTTTACATAAATCGTTCTTTTTGAAGAATCTGGAGTGAAAGATAAGCTGTTTGTACGTTTATCGTTTGTCTTTGTGCTATGCAACGTAGCCATATATTGGTAATCAGACTCAAAAGGAAGAGTATCCAACCTCGGCATAGCTTCTGTGAGCTTAGACTGACTCAAGCCAGCTTTTCTGGCAGCAACAACTAAAGCGCCTTCAGTCGGATCGCCAACAACAAACCATTGATTCTGTTTAGGTTCGAGATGAGAGTCATTGCACAGCAAACCTGCAATCAGACATTCCCGCACAGATTGTAAATGATAAGCATTCAACTTTGAGTCAGCATCCAAAATACGCCCACCAAAATGAATGGGTTGAGAAGTAGACATCTGTGTGATTGTCCCCTCCAAGCTATAACCCACACCGCTAACGGTGTACCGTGTGCCACCAGCGTATATGAGTTGAACTGTCATCTGGTTTTCTGTCAGGGTACCAGTTTTGTCAGAACAGATGACCGTAGCACTACCCAATGTTTCTACAGCTGGGAGTTTACGGATAATAGCTTGACGACGTACCATTCGTGCCACCCCAATTGCTAAAGTAATAGTGACGACTGCGGGTAACCCTTCAGGAATAGCGCTCACAGCCAGTGCGATCGCAGCCTCAAACATCTCCACCCAAGAGCGTCCTTGTCCTAACCCCAGGACAAAGGTAAAGCTCGCAAGTATTAAAATAATGTAAAGTAGGGTTCGACTAAACTTGTCAAACTTGCGAGTTAAGGGTGTACTTAGACTTTTGCGTTCTTCTATTGACTGGGATATTCTTCCTAATTCCGTAGAATTACCAATAGCAACAACAATGCCTTGCCCTTGGCCAAAAGTCACAAAGCTTCCTGTGTAAGCCATGTTGTGACGCTCTGCTAAAGGAGTCTCTGCACTGAGTAACTTGGTATTTTTTCTCACAGGCTGTGACTCTCCTGTGAGGGAAGACTCATCTACTTGCAAGTTGCGCGTACTGACAAGCCGCAGATCAGCCGGAACTTTATCACCAGAACTGAGGACTACTAAGTCTCCTGGCACTAATTCCCTAGCAGAGATGCGAGCCTTTTTCTCACCACGTATGACAGTCGCCTCTGTGGTTACTGCTTTTGCAAGAGCAGCAATAGCTCCTTGGGCCTTCGACTCTTGCACGTAACCAACAATCGCGTTGAGAACTGTCACGCCCCAAATCACAGTAGCATTTGTCCAAGAACCTAGTATCGCCTTGATGGCTCCTGCCACTAACAGGATATACAACAGCGGTTGGTTAAATTGCAATAAAAACCGCAGCCACGCACTTTTCTGGGGTTTGGTGGCTAGTTCATTCGAGCCACACTCAGATCGTCGGCGTTCAACTTCAGTAGATGTTAACCCCGTTTGTAAGTCGGTTTCTAGGAAAAAGGCAGCTTCTGTAAAATCAACATGATGCCATTGATTCTGGAAAGACTGGTGAGCATTTGTCACTGACTTGTCTAGGGAAATTGTCATAACCACGCTTCCTTTAGCAAAGGTAGAGCACCAATTAATTACAAATTAATTAAAAATTAATTTATTAAGCTGTTACACATTTTATTTGGATACAGTTAGAAGGTAGAATGCTTATTTTTAAGCCTGACTTTCTAGCTTTGAAACGTGAAATCATTAAAGTCTATCTGCATATTCTTAGTCATCTCTCCCTCTTTGAACTCTTTTGAGAAAAGTAAAGCAGTGACTCTCTTTAGTAATGCATTCATAAAAACGGGTTTGGTCAAGTAAGCATCTGCACCAAGTTCCATTCCTCGACGATAATGAGTTGCGTCTTCTTCAGATGTCAAAAAGATAAAAGGAATATTTGCAATGGTTGGGTTCTGACGGAGTGACTGTAGAACTCCGTATCCATCCATTTCTGGTAACTGAATATCGCAAATGACTAAATCTGGTTTCTGCTTTTGGATTGTAGATAACCCGCTTTTCCCATCATTAGCTAGCAAAACTTGAAACTCTTGAGATTCTAAAAAATCATTCAGGCAGTGTTGGTAAGTCAGGTCATCTTCAATAACTAGAATTGTTTGCATTTTCGTTACCTTTTCTTTAGTCAAGATATTGTTCAACTGAAAGCTTAAGAGTGAAGTATGCTGAGGCTGGCAAGGATAAAGTTTGAAAAAAGTTTCTTGTCGTTCTCTATGCTTTACACTTCATCCTTCTGTTCAATCTTCAATTTTGATTGACTCTTTGTGTAATAAATTGATTCTTGCATTGAAGCAAGAATCAATTGGGTGATGTGTTAGAGGAGTTGTACTTACACAACTAGCCTATTCTAAGGAAGTGGAAAAACTAGGGAGAAATCGGGTAGAAACCGGGTAGTCATTTCTCGATGATGTAGGAAAATTATCCTCCCCCTAAGCCCTTAAAACTGCTTGAGACGATAACCAAGTCCATGCACCGTCTCAATGAAATCATCCGGCGCACCGACTTCCCTAAGTTTTTGACGTAAGCTTTTGATATGGGACTTGACGGTTTCCTCGCTGGGTGGATCTTCTAGCGACCAAACTCGCTCAATAATACCTGGTCTACTCAAAACTCGCCGACCGCTAGAAACTAATAGTTCTAGAATGGCATACTCCTTTGGGGTTAAGTTTAAAAGTAGCTCTTCGTATGTGACTTCATATGTACTAGGATTGATGCACAAACTTCCCCAAAAGATTTTTGAGCCTGCTGTAGAACTACCTCTTCGCAACAGCGCCCGCACGCGAGCCATTAATTCTCCTAAGTCAAAGGGCTTGACCATGTAGTCATCTGCCCCTGCATCTAATCCCATAATTTTATCAGCAATAGTGTCGCGGGCAGTTAGGATGAGAACGGGGATAGTAAAGTGATGATTGCGCAGTTGCTGACAAAACTTAATCCCGTCTAGCTTTGGTAAAGTAATATCTAGCAAAATTAAGTCATAATCTATTGTTTCCACGTAGTCCAATGCTGCTTTACCATCCTGTACGACATCCACCACATACTGGCGGTTAGTCAGCGCCTCTGTCAGCATATCTGCAATTTGAACATCATCTTCAACAACTAAGATCCGCATCACAATTTGAGATTTTTGGTTTTAGATTTTAGGTTACCAAGTTCAGGCGATTATCAACTGGCATATGGAAAGAAAGTGGATTGTAGGTGGTTTTGGTTTAACAGTATTGCTGACGGGCATTATTAGTTTTATTTCTTACCAAAATGCAACAAGTGTTGCGGAAAGTACTAGCAAACTAAAACGAACTCATGAAGTTTTAGAAACCCTTATTGATGTTCTTGCTACCTTGAATGATGCTGAATCTGGACGACGTGGTTACATACTTTCTGGAGATAAGTCTGAGCTCAAACGATACAATCTTGCTATTCAGTCAATTGACCCCAAACTCTACAAATTGAGAAAATTTGTGGATAAAAATCCTAACCAGCAGCAACGATTGGCAAAGCTAGAATCCTTGTTAGACAAAAGGCTTGTTCTATCTCAGCAGTCTATTAGCCTATTCCAAAAAGGCAAATTCTCCCCAGCAACTCAAAATTCCCTAGCAAATACTCTTAGTAAGCGCAATTTACATAACATCCAACAAGTTATTGACCGAATGCAACTTGAAGAAGAACAAGCACTCGAAGTCTGGGTTAAAGAATCGAAATCTAGCATTCAGTCAAGAATGCTAATTGAAATTATAGGAACTTTTGTTACCTTTGTTATCCTCTTTGGGGTATATGCTCAACTTTATCGCCAAATGATGAAGCGCCAGCAAGCAGAAATTCTTCAACGCCAGTTACTTCAAGAAAAAGAATTAGGTGAACTTAAACTTCAGTTTTTCTCAATGGCTTCTCACGAATTTCGCACTCCTTTAAGTGTCATTCTGGGTTCATCTCAGCTCTTAGAAGAAACCCTCCAGTCTCACATTGAAAAACAAAAACTTAAGAATCTTTATCGCATCCAATCTTCCGCTCGGTTAATGGCTCAACTTCTCTCAGATATCCTAACCTTAGCAAGAGCAGAAGCTGGTAGGCTTGAGTACAAACCTGAACTAGTAGAAATGCAAACTTTTTGTCTCAATTTAATTGAAGATATCCAAACTTTAAGTAAGGATCGACATTCTATTAGTTTTGATCAACAGGGTAGTTCTACTCATGCTTGGGTAGATGAAAAATTGCTTTACTCAATCCTAAGTAATCTGCTTTCTAATGCTATCAAATATTCATCGGAAAGGAAAAATATATACTTTACTTTAAAATCGGAACCAGAAGCAGTCACCTTTTATATTAGAGATGAAGGTATTGGTATTCCGAAAGAAACAATAACACAACTGTATGAGCCTTTCCAACGAGGCAATAATGTCAGAGGAATTTTAGGTACGGGCTTGGGGTTAGCAGTAGTCAAAAAATGTTTGGATTTACATCAAGGAAAAATTACTGTGGAGAGTGTAGTAGGAGTTGGAACAACCTTTACAGTGATCATTCCTCAAAACATGAGATCTTGATACTCTCTACTCAAATCATTCTGGGTACTGAATAGAGTGTCTAAACAGCACAGCTTTTGACAGTTATCAGTTATCAGTTATCAGTTATCAGTTATTAATTTTTCACGCTCTTACTGTGTACTGTGTACTGTAAGGTTCTGTGAAAATTTTTAATCAGAATTCAGTACAAATCAATTGCTATCAAGTATTTTCTTTTTTTGCTAAAAAAGATACTTTTTTACTTTTCTGTTATTCCTACCCTAAGACAGTACAAAGAAAAGACGATTAACGATAAAAATATAGATAGAAATAGTTTGATGACCTACTTTAACTCTATAAATTTATCGGAATATTTTCAGTTAGTACAAATCAACTAGTAACTGCTCAAAAAACTTCTGTGACAGAAAATCATCCTTCTCATAAGAATAACACAAAAGGTTGGCTGGGGTTGTGGCTGGGTTTAACCGGAGTTGCAATTATTTTAGTAACAGCAGGAGAACTGTTGACACATTCTTTAACTAGTAGACCTTTAATGCAAGCAGAATTGAGTCCACAGGAGGCGGCTGTGTTTGATAACGAGCGCATTTCTGGGCAAGGACCACAATTTTCTGAGTTAACTCGCCCCGTAAATGTTTTAGTTATGGGAATGAGTGTCCTCTCATCAGATATTCAAAGTTCTCCTAAAAAAACTAAAAATCTAAAATACCTACCCCAGGTAAACTCCTTTAACGGTCTTTCGGATGTCATGCTTTTGCTGAGATTTGATCCAGAAAAGAAAAAAATCATCATGCTTTCTATTCCAAGAGATACTCGTGTTTATACTGAAGATCATGGTGTTAAAAAAATTAATGCCGCCAATATTCAAGGTGGACTTGCTTTAAGTGCCAAGACTGTCAGTCAATTGCTAGGAGGAGTTGAAATAGACCGATATGTGCGGATTAACGTTTTAGGAGTTAGTAAGCTGATAGATGCTTTGGGAGGAGTGACGGTTGATGTCCCGAAAGATATGAAGTATCAAGATGATTCCCAGCATTTATACATCAATTTGAAAGCTGGAAAGCAGCATCTTAATGGCGACAAAACATTACAACTGTTACGCTACCGTCATGATGGGCTTGGGGATATTGGTCGAGTTCAACGACAGCAAATGGTTACCAAGTCACTTATCGAACAAACTCTTAATCCAAGTCTTATAGGACGATTACCAGAAATTATTAAAGTCATTCAATCCCACATTGATACGAATTTGACAGTTGAAGAATTGATGACACTCGCAGGCTTTGGAATGCAAAACAATGGCTCAAATAATGTAGAGATGTTTATGCTCCCAGGTAGATATAGCCAGAAAGGAGAACTTGATGCTAGTTATTGGATACCAGATAGCGATCGCATCACAGCTATGATGACCGAACGTTTTGATTTAGAGCCAGTTCAGACATCACAAGCATCCTCGCCAAGTACTTTACAAATAGATATTCAAGATACTACTCTTAGCGATCGCACCAGTGTGCAAGATTTCATCACAAAATTACAACAAGCTGGTTACACCAACGTTTATGTGTCTAACTCTTGGAGTGAGTCTGTCGATGTCACTAAGATTGTTGCCCAACAAACAGATAGCGCAAGTGCCGAAGCAATTCGTAATATTTTGGGATTTGGTGAAGTTCAAGTGCCAAATACTCCTTACCTCGACTCGCACATCACTATTGTGTTGGGTAAGGATTGGTTGGACCAACAAGATAGCGGTTTTCAATTGAGTACAATACATCAAAAAGTTCAACAACCGCAGATAAACACAGATGAATATCTACTTTATACAGACGAGAATCCCTAAATACACTTGATTTGTCTTATTTAAATGTTCAGTCACAAATAACAAAATCTTAACTATAACGCCAGTTTATCCTAAGGATGGGTATGATTATGCCTAAACCGACCGATGTAAAATAAATAATATCAAGTTCGCTTAATCACTTCATCCGAACTTGATAAAATATGCGTTCTTTATGATTTATATTCTCATTAAGTCAGGCGAAATAAGGTGCGCAAGAGCGCACCTTTGTGTGATTTCATTGTAGATGTACAATTGACGTACTCTCCTGACTAAAGTCTAGGAGATTCTTAAAGGATATTACGATGTAGGCTAAAGCCATACATCTTCATCCTAATTCCTGTTTCTTAGACTCTTAACTAGATTGTTGCCAATCCCCGTCAGACCCTCCGGGGATGACCTGCGGTCACGCTGCGCTAACGCCAGTCGCCTGCGGAGGGTTTCCCTCCCGCAGCGCTGGTCTCACCGTCTCCGCAGGCAATTTAGTTTAAAGTCAACGACGCGTCCCACCGCTGACTGAAACATTATTTTAGACTAAAATTTGTCTTTACAGCAGAATTAATTCTGCGTCGTGGTTTTCATCCGACGCATTGTCCCCGAAAATTTTGGGCAGCCTTATTAGAACGGGTACTCGTCTTGGAACACTAATTAACGAAACAAAGGCTGCCCAAAATTTTTACGTGTAAGACCCCCGCCCAGGCTTAAAAGCACAGGGTTTTCAACCTACCCTCTATAACTATGGTTTTTGGGTGGCGATCGCTAATTTTGCTCCCTCCACTCGCCGCACTAAATCCATCACCGCCACCACTTGACCGTGATTCACCCCTTCATCTGCATTGATCACAACCATCATTTGTTGTTGCGGTTGAACTTTTTGTCGCACACCGTTTTCCAACTGTTCTAGACTAATTAACTGCTTATCCAAGAACATTTTCCCACTCTTATCGATTGTCACTGTGACTTGTGCTGGGCGTTCTGCTTGTCCTGTCGCCGCTTTGGGTAAGTTGACTGGTAACCCTTCTGACCGTGTTAAAAACAGCGTTGACATGATAAAAAACGTTAATATCGCAAATATCACATCAATCATTGGCACAATATTAATCTGTGCAGGTATATCTGGTTCATCTTGCAGACGCATAAGTCTTGTCTCCTCGTTCATAGCGACGGCGATAAAGTAATTCTAACTGTCCGCCATACTCCTGAATGAGCGCAATTTGGCGCTGGTAAAGTCCCCGGAATGTGTTGGCAAATAGGAGTACAAAAATAGCAACAACTAATCCTGATGCAGTAGAAACCAACGCTTCACTAATACCAGCCGTCACACCTGCTGTTTTAGAACCTCCGACATCACCAATGTTGAGTGAGGCAAAAGAGACAATCAATCCCAAAACAGTTCCCAGAAGTCCCAACAGTGGTGCAAGAGAGATGATTGTATCAAACAGGTTCTGAAAGCGCTTGAGCAAAGGTATCTCGGCTTGTGCTTCACTTTCTAATGCCAAACGGAATTCTTCTGGAGTTGGTTCCTCAAGTTCTAAAGCCGTTAGAAAAATCCGTGCAATAGGTAAATCTGCATTTTTATGCAATGTATCCATTGCACCAACAACATTGTCGCGACGGTAAAGGTTCAACACCTCTCTTACGACGCGGTTATGCCGAGTATTAATTTTTATCCAAAATCTAACGCGCTCGATAATCAAAGCAACTGCCAGTACAGAGAACGCCAGCAGCGGCCACATCACCACACCGCCTGCCTCAAACAAATTTTTAATCGCCATGTACTATTCTCTCAAGCCACTAATTTTGTTAGATTATCAGATTTTCTCCGGCAACTGATATAAGTTCTCAATATAAATTCAAGAGATGAAAACCAATATCGAACGAAAATCTGTGTCAAACGTTGTTTCTCTATGATTGACGTAAATTTTTCTAATTTTTAGAAATTCCAAATGTAATTTACATTTCACTTTATATTAAAGTTATTCATGATCATAATAGCCTAATTGACATTTTCTTGTAAATGTTTTAATCTACCCAAGTTGCTGATAATAGATTGCATTTAACTATGAGCTTTTCTGGTACGGCTATAGAGCAACGGGGTAAAGAAGAAAAGGCACTTAGGGCATTTCTCGCTTTCAGTGTGATCGCATCGTTAGGGCTGCACGCGAGTGTACTGGCTTCCGGTATAGTAAACAATATTTTGAACCTAGGGCAAGAAATTGACAAAGAACCTATAGAAGTGGCGATTATTGAAACGCCTGCTCCAAAACCAATAGAAAAACCTAAAGAGCTAGTCAAACCTCCTCAAGAGCCTCCGAAACCAAAGGCTATAGTGCCAATTAAACCCCAACCAGTTGAACAACCAAAACCAGTGCTGCCAAAGCCTCCTGTGCTTCCACCAGTGGTGCCCAAGCAAACCGTGGTTGTGCCCAAACCACCAGTAGTCCCTAAGCCACCAGTGATCCCCAAGCCACCAGTGGTCCCCAAACGAACGTTGGTAGTCACGAAACCTGTAGTACCGCCGCCAAAAATAGTCACACCACCAGTAGAGAAACCAGATCCAAAGCCTTTACCGAAAATTCCTCAATTAGATACACCAATAGATACACCAAGCAAACCTGATCCTGCTCCAACACCACAACCTGATGAAAATCTGAAACAGACGTTGCGGACTTTGCGAACCCCCAGAGAAATTCCAGAACCTTCTGGCGGTGGCGGTGGCGGTGGCGGTGGCGGGGGTAATAGTCCCCGTATTGCCACTGGTTCAGGAGAAGGTACTGTGAGATCTGGCACAGGTACAGGTACTGGCATTGGTACTGGTAGTGGCTCAGGTATCGGCTCAGGTATTGGCTCAGGTATCGGTTCTGGTAGTGGCTCAGGTATCGGTTCTGGTAATGGCTCAGGTATCGGTTCAGGCACTGGCTCAGGTAGTGGCTCAGGTATCGGCTCAGGTATCGGTTCTGGTATAGGTTCCGGTACTGGAAGTGGACAAGGAAGTGGTAAGGCACAAGTAGCGACAGCTCCCAAACCAAGAACCCCTGCCCCCACACAGTTGGATTTTACAGAGTGTGTCAGATGTGATATCAAGTATCCAGAAAAATCTAAACAGCGAGGTATCGAAGGTAGACCTGGTATTGCTTTTGATGTTGACAAAAATGGTAATGTTAACAACATCCGGCTTGTCCGCCCTAGTGGTCACAAAGAGCTAGATCAAGCACTGATAGACTCTGCAAAAGATTTTAAATTAAATTCCGCAGCCTTTGGTAGACAAAACGTACAATTATTTGCAAATTTCACTCTCCAGGGGTCAAGGAGTGAGCGAGAAGCTCTGCAACGTCAAAGAGAAAGACAAGAAAGACTAGAGGCTCAAAGAAAAAGACAACAAGAAGCACAACAGAGAAACCGCGAACCTGTTGCTAATGAGGAAGAAAATTCTGGACGTAAAAGACGAGCCTTCTCAACAACTCCAGAACTAGTCCCGCAAACCACGCCAGAAACTGGAATCGGTCGCGGGCAAGATGTACCAAGTACACCTACAGAGTCAAATTCCGAACAAGCAACTCCACAGCCACCGACTTTAACTCAACCACTAGAGCAAAATTCTTCTTCCGAGCAGAATGAACTCCAACCCTCCGGTCGGCGCAAAAGAAATCTAGACACATCTGACAATCCAAACGATTTGGGTGAGCAATTACGTAGAAGTCAAAATCAATCTCAGCCATCTGAAGAGGTACCGTCGAATACTGGTGGAAACAATGAATAAAGCTGGATAACAAAGTTATGCAATATAGACTTGGCGTAGACGACGCACTTATCTACACAAAACGCGCAATCCTTGCCAAACAAGGCTGGATTTTTAGTATTAATCGACAATTACTTCTAATAAACTGCTTGATTTGGCGCATTTCACGATTTATCGTGGAGCGCAGAACGAGTACCCGTAGAGGATTGCGCGTTTTGTGCAGGTTTTCCCCCGGACGATGCTAGCCTGTGGACTGGTGAGTGCCGACACCGCCAGTCCTGTTGCAGGAAATAACCGAAACTCAAGCTCTGCAATTAGTACCAGTCATCTTGTTGTATAGAAAAGTCTAGTTGTGAGCAGCTTTGAGCAGGTGTTATGTAACGGAGCAAAAAACCTTCTTCCAATTCGCCAGCAATATCATAAAGAAGCAGGGAGTATGAAATGGAGTAAACTAGGTGAAGCCAGATTTACAAATAAGTGAAATATGGAGTGCTTTTGTTGCAAAAGGTATCACTCGTCCTCAAGTGATCGTGATTGGCGAAGCGATGCTTGATTGTCATTTGCAAGGAGAAAATCTTGGTAAGATTGAATCACTTGCACCAATAGTAACAGTCAATGACCGTAAACAAATTCCAGGTGGTGCAGCAGAGATTGCTTTCTCTTTCAAAAATCTTGGTAGTCAAGTGATATTGCTCTCAGTGATTGGTGAAGACTTGGAAGGGCACTCATTGCGGCAAATCCTAGAAGAAAGCGGAATCACGACAAGTTATCTGCTAACTCACACAACTAGAAAAACACTAACCAGGCAAAGAGTTTCGGTAGAATCACAATTATTAATAACAATAGATTCTGGCAGCACTGATATTATTGACTCTTGCACAGAACAAACTCTCATTAATCAACTCAAAAGCTATTTCACCGAGTGTGATGCTGTTATTGTTTGCGATTATGGCTATGGAATTGTGACACAGAAAGTGAGGCATATAATAGCACAACTTCAGCAAAACTTCCCCCATATTTTTCTTGTTGAAAAACAAACAAGAGAAGTCACAAAAGTTAAAACTGCTTCATCCTCTGATTCCCCACTCTCCACCTTCAACAAACACATCTGTGACTTAGAGCAACTCCTCGCCCTTGTTACCTTCCATCGCATTGCAGGATGTAAAATAGTTTTCACCAATGGCTGTTTTGATATACTTCATGCAGGGCACGTTTTCTATCTCCAACGCGCCAAGGCGTTAGGCGACATTCTGATTATTGGTGTTAATTCTGACAACAGCGTCCGGAGTCTGAAAGGACCAACTCGTCCTATAAACCCTTTGGAAGATCGCATTCAGGTTCTCGCCGCTTTAGGTTGCGTTGACTATCTGATTCCCTTTGAAGAAGATAGCCCAAGTCACCTCATCCGTAAGCTTCAACCGAATATTTACGTCAAAGGAGGTGACTATACAAAAGAAACTTTGCCAGAAACACCTGTAGTAGAAGAATACGGTGGAGTGATTGAATTTTTGCCCTTTTTAGAAAATCGTTCCACAACTAAAACAATTGAGCGGATTTCCCAAAGCAAAAATAACTCATGAGAGATAATTTTGTACAATTTGCAAAATTCGCTTTGCTGCATGACCATCTCCAAAGGGATTAATTGCGTTTGCCATTGCTTGATAAGCAGTAGAATCAGAAAGCAATTGGGCTGCACTCGCAAAGATTTTCTCACTTTGAGTTCCCACTAGTTTAGCAGTACCTGCAGTGACTGCTTCAGGTCTTTCAGTTGTTTCTCTTAAAACCAAAACTGGTTTTCCAAGACTGGGTGCTTCTTCCTGTAAACCGCCAGAGTCAGTTAGTAAAAGATGCGATCGCATAATCGCTCCTACCAATTCAGCATAATCTAAAGGTTCGGTAAGAAAAACGCGGGGATGGTTTCCCAATGTTGCTTGCAATGGTTCTCTGACTATAGGATTACGATGCAATGGCAGTAGCAAAGCTGTATCAGGGAACTTATCCAGTAACCATAAAAACCCTTGAGCAATATCATGCAGTGGTTCTCCCCAATTTTCACGGCGGTGAACTGTTGATAGCAGGACACGATATTTTTCCCATTCTAATCCAGATATATCACAGGCAGGAACACTTGCAGCAACAGTTAATAACGCATCAATCACCGTGTTACCTGTCAGGTGAATTTCGCCCAAAACGCCAGAACGTTCCAGATTTTTTACTGCTAAAGATGTTGGCGCAAAGTGCAATTGAGTCAGTTGAGAAATCAGCCGTCGATTAGCTTCTTCCGGATAAGGATTAAATAAGTTATCTGTCCTTAATCCAGCTTCTACATGTCCTACAGGGATTTTTTGATAAAATGCAGCCAAAGTTGCGACAAAAGCCGTAGTTGTATCTCCCTGCACAATCACTAAATCTGGTTTATTCTGTTGGAATAATTCTTCCAAACCTCGTAAACTACGACAAGTAATATCACTTAGAGATTGCTTAGGTTGCATAATCTCCAAGTCATAATGAGCTTTGAGGTTGAACAGTTGCATCACTTGTTCAACCATCTCGCGATGCTGTCCTGTCAAAATAACTTGGGTGTTAAAACTTGAGGAGTTTTGGAAAACCTGAATAACTGGAGCTAGTTTGATTGCTTCCGGACGAGTACCTAAAATAATATAAATTTGCTTTTTAGTCATTAGTCATTAGTTCATACAGGACTTACGCAAAAGTAACCCGGTTTTTACCAAAAATTATTCTGTTTCGCAACCAAATACGAACGAAGAAACCGGGTTTGGTGGCAGATAGTGTGTCAGTCCTATAATAATCATAATTCCAGCGGAATTCGTCAATGGTCATGACTCCCAATTGACTAACTTTGCAGTTGCTAATCGAGGAGATTTGCAAGACTGCGCCGCCTCACCAATACGAGTTTGACACTCCCCGCGTCTTTAGACGCGGGGATTCTTGGTTCGTTGACTCGCCATTAGACAGCAGGCTCGCGCCAACCGCCCAAGAGGGCAAATCTCCATGCCAGACGCTTCAAGTCGGCAGAGCCGCCCAACGCGCTGGCTCCCAAGCGTAAGTTCCCGTGTGCCCCACGGTACTGAGTCCTAATCTCAAAATGTTGATGGCTGCGTTCACATCTGTGTCTTCTACATATCCGCAGTGTGAGCAAACGTGGGTTCTTGTAGACAGAGACTTCTTCACTTTCTTTCCACAGCTAGAGCAATTTTGACTTGTATTATGGGGTGGCACAGCAACTGTAACCTTTCCATACTTGTGACCAAAATACTCTAACCATGACCGGAAAGTTGACCAGCCAGCATCACTGATTGATTTAGCCAGATGACGATTACGTACCAAGCCTTTCACATTCAAGTCTATGCCCTTCGGGCACGCTGCGCTATCATAGGCTACCAAATCGTTAGATTGGATGACGGAGTATGCAACACGCTTGCAATACTCTTTTCGTTGCCTACTTACTCTTAAATGCTTCCGGGCATATCGATTTCTAGCTTTGTGATTGCAAACTGAGCATAATACCCATCAGCACGACGTACCAACCGGACACGCTTAATCTGCTTAATGTCGTAGTAGTTAAGGTCATAGGTTCCTTTTAACTTCAAAATTCCTATTTCTTTTTTGTCTGAGAAAGTTATGGCTTTACGGGTATTTGATAGCTTCCATCCTGAAGTTTTGTATTCAACAGAACGGCAGTGTTTTTTAAACTTTGGAAAACCTTTCTTGCCCTTAACTTTCTTTTTGCAGTTATCGTAAAACCGCGCTATTGCACTCCAAGCACGTTCCGCCGCAGATTGACGAGCCATTGAATTGAGTTCATTAGCAAAAGGAAATTCGGCAGCTAGTACAGCGCAATATTTATTTAAATCGTACCGATTCAAACTCTTATTTTTGTGAGGCAGTGCGTTGGGCGGGTCTCCCGACTTGTAGCACCTGCCGTTATCCATCCAGTATCTGAGACACTTATTTTGAATGAACTGCGATGTCCGAATGGCGTCATCAATCGCTCTGTACTGCTTTTCTTTTCCTTTTACTTTAAACTCGTAAATTATCATCGGCTCGACCTAACCAACTATCTCTTTATGTTAGCGCAATCTACATAAGGCGATAGTGATTAGCATCACAGCAGGCTAAACCCTGCCTTGTGGTCTTCATCCCTTGCCTGAAGTACGGAGGACGGCACTACGTGCCTGCTCCTCAAGGGTTTTCGACCTACCCCTTATAAAACTAAGCAGAACCCTCACTAAAGCGATTTGTCTTTAAATAGACATCTCCAGAAATGAATTATGCGTTACGTGAACCCCTTGTCTTGACGTTACATGTAACGTCTCTACATTGTTTTCCAACAGATGTCTAATAAATGAGTCTTGACACATATCTAGATTTAACTTTAGAACGATGTCGTTTCCTAGCTGCTGTCTCCACGATGGAAATGATGATGCAGCAGACGAGGTGTTTTTATGTTTTTACCCCCTGGATTTGGTGAGAAATATGTGATGACCGCACTGGGAAGAATGGTGTACTATACTGCTGTTGGAAAACCGTGGTCTGATACAGATATTGAGCAATCAAGTGATAAGACATTAGTTTTCTTACACGCGTTTGGTGGTGGTTCTTCTGCTTATGAGTGGTCTAAGGTTTATCCAGCTTTTGCTTGTGACTATCGCATCATAGCACCGGATTTAATAGGGTGGGGACGCTCTGACCATCCGGCTCGAACTTATCATGTCGATGACTACATTAAGACCATTATTGAGTTTATAGAGAAGACTTGCAATGGTCCGGTTAGTGCGATCGCCTCTGGACTCACTGCTGCTTTTACCATTCGCGCTGCGATTCTTCGCCCCGATTTATTCAAATCTTTAATTTTGACCACACCAGCAGCTCTTGGGGAATTTGGACAAGATTACAGTAAGAGCCTCTCTGCTCAAATTGTCAACATCCCAATTGTAGATCGGTTGCTTTACATGACTGGGGTTTCTAGCAGTTTTGGTATTCGCAGCTTTTTAGAACAACGTCAATTTGCCCGTCCAGAAAGAATTTATCCTGAAATTGTTGAAGCATATTTGCAATCTGCCCAACAGTTTAATGCGGAGTATGCTGCTCTAGCTTTCGTACGTGGTGATTTATCCTTTGATTTGTCTCAATATATTACTCAATTGACCATCCCTACAGCTATAATTTGGGGGCAAAACTCAGAATTCACAGGACCAGAAGTAGGTCACCGTCTTGCAGAAATGAATCCTCAGGCAGTTCGCATCTTTTATCATTTAGACGATGTGGGTTTTACTCCCCAACTGGAGCTTCCTGGCGTTACTATTGGGCTAATTCATAAATTTTTGCCTTTGCTAGATCAGTCTGTTTAAAGAGCATTTGCTTTTCAAGCAGACTGAAATATCAATTTAAACAAGAAACAATGAAGGTGTCAGGAGCCAGAATAAAAAAAGTTAATTCCTTTTTCTCCTGATTCGTGAACTACCCACACCAAACTGAGTACAGCTAGGGTATTCCTCCGGGCTGCATGTGGCGTCCGCGCTGGCTGACTATTCTCAACAAGACCCAAAAAACCGGGTTTCTTAACCAGAAATTAAGCTTTTTACGAGCAGATATTCTCAAGAAACCCGGTTTTTCAATTCATGCAAGATCTGAGCCTCCGACTAACGGCTTCGCAGCCAGCAAAATATGAAAGAAACACCTTTTTCCCGTGATCCTCCTTTCATAACTTTTTCGTTACAAAAATCGATAAAAATTAAGCTCTCTTGAGATTAAGCAGCAGTAACCTGGGAATAAGTAATTTTTGATATTCCGGGGTAAGCGCTTTATGAAAGCTTTACTACTCTGGCCGATAATGCCCAATTCCTTTTGGTCTTACCAAGAAACGCTTGATTTAGCAGGTTTACGTGCAACAAATCCGCCGTTGGGTTTAATTACAGTAGCAGCAATGTTACCTGCTGATTGGGAAATCCGTTTGGTTGACCGTAATATCCGTCTAGAGACTGATGACGATTGGGCGTGGTGCGATTTGGTAATCATTTCTGCGATGATTATCCAGAAAAAAGATTTTTGGGAGTTGATTCAAAAAGGAGTTGCGTTAGGGAAAAAAGTTGCAGTTGGTGGTCCTTTTCCTACATCAGTACCAGAATTTGCCTTAGAAGCAGGAGTACACTATCTCATTTTAGATGAGGGAGAATGTACCATCCCCATGTTTTTAGAAGCTTTACAACGGGGTGAAGAACGAGGGATTTTCCGTTCACCAGAAAAACCCGATGTCACTCAGACACCAATAGCCCGTTTCGACTTGCTTGACTTGGATGCTTATCTGGCAATTACCGTTCAGTTCTCGCGTGGCTGTCCTTTCCAGTGTGAGTTTTGTGACATCATCAATTTGTATGGACGCAAACCCCGCACTAAGACGCCAGAGCAAATGTTAGCTGAGTTAGAAGTCTTGTATCAAATGGGATGGCGGCGATTGATATTTATCGTGGACGACAACTTCATTGGTAACAAGCGCAATGCCAAAGTTTTCCTACGCGCTTTGATTCCCTGGATGAAAGAGCGCAACTACCCATTTATTCTGCTAACAGAAGCATCCCTCAATCTAGCAGAGGATGAAGAGTTAATAGACTTAATGGTGCAAGCTGGGTTCACAATGGTGTTTATGGGCATTGAAACACCAGATGTAGAAAGTCTACAAACCATCCATAAAGAACAAAACACACGCCAGTCCCTGATAGAATCGTGTCATAAAATTACTCGTGCCGGATTACAGATTATGTCTGGCTTTATCATCGGTTTCGATGGCGAGAACTCTGGTGCAGGGCAACGCATTCAAGATTTTGTAGAGGAAACTGGTATTCCTCAGGCTCATCTGAGTTTGCTACAAGCATTGCATAATACTGCTATGTGGAATCGCCTTAAGCAGGAAGGACGGTTGTTAGAAGAATTAGGCGACTACTTTACTTTCCAGAAATCTCTAATCAACTTCACACCTACTCGTCCAATGGAAGAAATTGTGACGGAGTATATCCAGGCTTTCTGGAACTTGTATGAACCACTGCCATATCTCAAGCGCACCTTCCGCCACTTCAGTATGATGGAGGGCAAGAAGCGTCCTAGTCAAAAACGACCTTTTGGTTGGCATGAATTGAGGTTATTCTCAACAGTTTGCTGGCGACAAGGTTTTGTTCGCTCAACACGTTTTCGCTTCTGGTGGCAAATGCTGGCAATGGCACTCCAGCAACCGCATTTATTTTATGACTACTTTGTTGCTTTGGGTATTGGCGAACACTTCTTCAACTTCCGTCATGAGGTGAAAGCACAACTAGAAGAACAACTGGAAGCTTGGAAGCAAGACAAGCAAGAACAACAAAAGGAGGAAGTAAATCTTCAGTTGTCACCTCTTAGTTGAATAAGATAGTTTATGTTTCGTGCAAAGATGCAAAGTTGTTCTTTGCACCTTTGCACAAGAAAAAGTTTCATTCATATGGCTTTACTCCCAAATACGAAATTCTTCTGCTAGAAGACTGAAAAGAAAATCATCATACAATTTACCATCCAATTCATGATGCTGGCGTAGACAACCATCTTGCTGAAATCCCAAAGAGGTTAATAAAGCAATTGAAGCTTGATTAAAAGCACCCGTTTGTGCCATCACTTTGTTAAATTTTACTGTATTAAATAAATAACTAATAAGCAATTGTAGAGCTTGTTTTGTGTAACCTTGTCTTCGATAGGGTAAACCAGTAAGATATCCAATTTCTACAGAGCGATTTCTTATATTGAAATTAAAGCAGCTAATACGACCAACTAATTGATTATCTGCTATTCGACGAACAGCAAATTTACAAGGTTTTCTGTCTTTAAATTGTTGTCTTGACTGTTCAAAAGAAAGATTTTGAATTGGTTTACAGGTCATTTGTGCTTCTTGTGATTGCACAAACCACAGATACAGTAACTCTAAATCTTCTTCTTGCAAATGTGTCAAGCGTACAAGTGAGCCTTCTGGAAACTGCCAATGTTCATAATTGAGTTTAGCAGGTTCGATAAGTGATGTTGAAAGCATATCTTGAATTTTGTTCTATCTTTAATTACTGGTATAAATAGAGATACATGACAAATAATTGACATTCATAATGATAAGTAAAGGGGTAGACTTAGAGCCATATTTGTAGCGACCTGGACCACAGAATAAATCAATATAAGCAATTTTTTGCCCTCTTTTTTTGCTTGTGGGATAATTATCTTTGCCCACGATAAAAAGTATTTAGCAACTATTTCAGCTTTAATTAAGGACTGTTCTCTAGACTCATCAAAGAAAGAAGTGTTAGTCATAATTTCTAATCAAAAGTACGATAGTCTCGTGTTTAATAGCGTATCTCATTAATCCAACGATGAAATTTCTCGGAATTGACTTAGGCTGGAAATCCCAACCCAGCGGCTTATGTTATTTACAATTCATAGACGGAAAACTGCAAATACAAGACTTAGCTCGCAAAGAATTCATTACAGATATCCTTTCCTGGATTGATACTTGCGTTTTACCAGAAGAACCTGCCATTATCGCCGTAGACGCACCCACCCTCATTCCCAACGCCACAGGAAGTCGTCTACCCGATAAACTAACCCATAAATATTTTGGTAAATATCACGCTGGATGCTACCCAGCAAATCTCGGCTTACCTTTTGCAGAAAGGACAGTAAAATTTGGCTTAGAATTAGAAGCTCGTGGTTTTGCCCATGCACCAACTATCGAACCACAAAAACCAGGCAGATATCAAATAGAAGTTTTTCCCCATCCAGCCATAGTTCATTTATTTGGTTTAGAACGAATTCTTAAATATAAAAAAGGACGCCTAAGCGATCGCCGCCTCGAACTCATCAAACTCTATAATTACATCACACAAATCTTACCCTCTCTCCATCCTCCTCTGCGTCCTTGGTGTCTTGGCGGTTCGTTTCTTCCCGAAATTCCTACCACAGGCGCAGCCCTCAAAGAAGTCGAAGACAAACTCGATAGCCTTATCTGTGCTTATGTCGCTGCATACTGGTGGTATTGGGGGGAGCAACGTAACTTGGTGCTTGGCAATCGCACCACAGGTTACATTGTCATCCCCTCAAAAAGTTAAAAGTCGAAAGAACTTCTTTTCACTTTTAACTTTTCAGTTTTTACTTAATTTACTGTGCCCAAACAATAAGCCTTGGCTCATAAGGACTAGAGAGGTCTTTGTGGTTTGGCAACACTCGCAAAGACAAGCCTTGCAAACCAGATGTATTGTACACGATATTAGCCGTGTAAATACTTAATCCGTCTTTCTCTTCTCCTTGATAATCCATTACCACAGGTACACCGTTGACAATATCGCCATTAGCATCAATGGCACCTTGGTACAGTTCTACCTGCACATCCTTGTTAGTTAAAGTTGCCAGGTCAACTTTGGCTTTGACATTAACAGTTTGGTCAACCTTAATATCTGCTCCTGAAGAGACTTCAACATCTTTGATTTTGATATCGTACCAATGTGTAGTGAGATTCTCTTTCCAAGCAGCTAATTCTTTAGCTGGAGCATAGTTATTAGCAGTGAGAGTTTGGTAGCGATCGCTTGCTGGGAAATAAGCCCGTTCTGCGTATTCTCGCACCATCCGTGCCGTATTAAAGAACGGACAATTTAACTGAATTGCGTCTTTCATTTTAGCAATCCAGTGGCGAGGCAAACCATCGACATCCCGGTCGTAGAACAGGGGAACAACTTCTTTTTCTAGCAAATCATAGAGTGCATTTGCCTCTATTTCATCTTGGTAATTGGGATCGTCATACATTTCCCCATGTCCAATTGCCCATCCAGTACGGACATAATCAGCTTCATCCCACCAACCATCTAGTACGCTTAAATTCGGCAAACCATTCATAGCTGCCTTCATACCACTTGTACCAGAGGCTTCCCGTGGACGACGCGGATTATTTAACCAGACATCACAACCAGCAACCATCAACCGAGCGATATGAATATCGTAATTGGGAACAAACACAACCTGCTTTTCCAAGTGTTGTTCATCGATGAAGTGATTGATATCGCGGATAAGTTCTTTGCCAGGAATATCTTTGGGGTGTGCCTTACCAGAGAAAACAAACTGAACCTTACGGTCTTTGTTACCCAACAAAATCCGCTTAATCCGCTCAACATCCCGCATCCATAGAGTAGCACGTTTGTAGGTTGCAAAGCGACGAGCAAAGCCAATGGTGAGAACTTTGGGATCGAGAACTTCTTGTGCTTGAGCAATTTCTGAGGCAGAAGCACCACGGTCTTTTAAATGCTTCACCAGACGCTCCCGGACATACACAATCATATCCAAACGGCAGCGTTCGTGATTGCGCCACAACTCCTCATCAGGGATAGCGTCCATCCGTTCCCATATAGGGTGATCAGGCGGCGCAGATGACCAGCTTGGTCCTAGATAGCGATCATATAACTCCTGCGTTGATTTAGCAACACAACTTTGAGCATGAACGCCGTTGGAAATTGCTTTAATCGGGACTTCCTCTGTGGGCACATTACGCCACAAACCCTTAAACATTTGCCGTGACACAACACCATGCAGCTGTGCAACACCGTTGGAGGATGTCGCCATTTTCAATGCTAGAACTGCCATACTAAAAGGCGCAGATAAATCTCCAGTATTTTCGCGCCCCAAAGCTAAAAATTGGTCTTTATTTAATCCAAAGACTTCAGCATAATGTCCCAGGTAGTACAAAATTTTGTCTGGAGGGAACAAATCAATTCCCGCAGGTACTGGCGTGTGAGTTGTAAAGATATTACTAGAAGCCACTACCTGTTTAGCTTCAGCAAACTTCAGTCCCTCTTCCCGAAGAAGAATACGAATACGTTCTAGAGCAGAGAATGCCGCGTGACCTTCATTCATATGATACGCGGTAATATTGTACCCCAGAGCTTTGAGCATTCGCACACCACCAATACCCAGCAAGATTTCCTGGTGGATACGCATATCGATATCACCACCATAAAGCTGGTCTGTGATGTCGTGGTCGTAAGGATTATTAGGTTCAATGTTAGTATCGAGCATATACAGAGGAACTGATCCCACCTGTACGCGCCAGACTCTAGCATAGACAGTACGCCCTGGATAATCCACCTCAATTCGCAATTCTGAGCCATCAGGATTGCGTTCGAGGTGCAAAGGCATATTATAAAAATCGTTGATTGGGTAGCGTTCTTGCTGCCAACCATCAGCATTCAGATATTGAGCAAAGTAGCCTTGTTGGTAGAGTAAGCCCACACCAACCAAGGGTAGCCCTAAGTCGCTAGCAGATTTGAGGTGATCCCCAGCAAGAACTCCCAAGCCTCCAGAATACACAGGCAAACAATCTACAAGCCCAAACTCAGCCGAGAAATAGGCGTAGTATTCTTGTCCTTTGTCATTTGAGCTATGACTAGTTCTTTGTTTCTGATACCAGGTGCGCTCTTGTAAATAATCCTCTAACTGGCGCGCCGCCCGATCCATTTGTGCCAGGAAGCCTTCATCTTCGACAACTTCCAAAAGACGCGCTTGGCTTATAGTACCGAGCATCAAAACTGGGTTGTGATGGCTGGATTCCCATAAGTCAGGATCTAAGCGTCGGAATAAGTCTTTCGTCTCAACATTCCAATCCCAGTACAAGTTGTATGCCAACTTCCGCAACGGCTCAAGTCGCTGCGGTAGTGAAGGGGAAACATTAAAAGTGCGAATTGGCTGCATAAGTTAGCGAAACTATAGCTTTAGCTAAGGTTATTGTTAACTGTATTTCCTCTATGCTGCCAATTCTTTATACTATGTTTGTAAAGTTACGATAACATTGTTAAGCTTTGAAAAGTATTCTCAGTTTTATAAAGGGTAGCCTGAAAACCCCTTGGCTTCAGCCAGGGGCGGGGGTCTAACACGTAAAAAATTTAGCCATGCCGAGGGACTAAGCGACAAAAAATTGCCAGCACGCCACATGCGGGACTGCCGGGGAACCAAGCGTCGAGCAGTGGCTCCT
>NZ_QMEA01000084.1:29168-37062 GCF_012912105.1 Brasilonema sp. UFV-L1 | reverse complement strand
AATGAGCGAATTTGAGCGTTTGCGTAGCGCCCCTCTTAGGGGCTAGCGAGTGACGACACAAGCCTGACTTTAATTTTCCGCCTCAGTTACCCGGTTTCTTCGTTCGTATTTGAGCCAAACAAAGGATTTTTGGTAGAAACCCGGTTTCTTTGCGCAAGTCCTGAGTGACTCATTCTAGTCCAATACGGTTCAGTTAAGGCTAAAACTCTTTGTCAAAGTTAATTTTTTTAACGAACCGCAGAGGCGCAGAGAACGCAGAGAGAAGAAAAGAGAAAAGAAAAAATGCTTAACTGAACCGTATTGCATTCTAGTCAACATAACTACTTCTCTAGGCAGTTGACAATGATTTCTGGAACTGCACAAGGGCAAAATGAAATCTATAATTATAGCCAGCACAAGGAAACCATTTCAGATGAAAAACCTATCTATAGTAAAGCGGGTCTCATCTGCGCATTGGCTATACTAGTGGCTTAGCCCGCTGGATTGACTATTTCATCAGTAGCCATTTTTACGACCTAATGCAGTTTTAATGGTCAATCAGCTAGCTTATAACTGTATGCAGAAACCAGAATCATTTATACGTCTTCAAGGAAGCACCTATGAAAGCGGAACTCACTGAATTGATAGCCAGAGTCGTGCAAGTCCTACAAATCAATATGCGTTGGATGACTTGGAACTTATTTCTAGCTTTTATACCTTTGGCTTTGAGTGTTTGGTTGTTTCGCAATGGGCGTGGGCGTTCTTGGGTTTGGTGGTTGGGCTTTATAGTTTTCTATACTTTTCTACCGAATGCGCCTTACCTACTGACTGATATCATTCACCTGATAGATGATATCCGTACAATTCAATCTGTGTGGATCATCACTCTTATCCTCATTCCATTGTATGTGCTAGTTATTTTTGCTGGATTTGAAGCTTACGTTATATCTTTAATTAATTTAGGTTATTACTTACATCGTATTGGTAAAAGCAAATGGATTTTGTGGGTTGAGTTAATTACTCATGCTCTGTGTGCTGTGGGTGTTTATTGGGGACGTTTTTTACGTTTTAACAGTTGGGATTTTGTGACTCAACCAGATGCTTTGCTCACTAAAGGTATAGAAGAAATTCTTGGTAAACAGCCTTTGGTGATTATTGCGATTACTTTTGGCATACTTGTCACTCTGCATTGGATTATGAAACGAGTAACTTTGGGTTTTGTTAAACAAGGACAAAACAACATAAGCAATAATTCAAAACGTATGAACTCAAATACGCCTAATCTTGGGTAAGAGGCTGAGCCTTGATTTGTCGTTTCCAGATTGAGCCTGGAAACGAGCATACTCATCTTTCTATAGAGAAAGAGCATATTTTAATTTTTTTATTTCTACACTCTATAGGAACAAAAATTCTACCTAACTTTCCTGCCAGAAGAAAGATGAAACTTAACTTCCCTTGACGTGAAATAAATCAAGCTCAAATATTTTGGAAATTTTGGAAGAAATTTTGGAATATTTTGAGATGACATTTCCGTCAAACCGTGAAATCTATCAGCGGTTTGATTTCAAATGTTTACTCACGTTAATAGGAGAGACATGGCATGACATTAATTTCTAGACAGGAAATAAAAACACTTCTAGAACAGCCAAGACAAAATTCTGTTTCAATTTATATGCCAACGCAGTTAGCCGGACCAGAAGTTCGACAAAACTCAATTCGCTTTAAGAATTTAATAAAAGAGGCTGAAGCACGTTTAATTGATGCAGGTCTTGGACAGGATGATGCCATTGAATTGTTAGCAAAATCTCATCAACTGGATGATTCAAATTTTTGGGAACAAAATGTAGATCAAGGACTGGCAGTTTTTATTTCTAAAGATGTTTTTCGCTACTACACTCTACCTCTGACATTTGACGAGTTGGTGGTCGTCACAGACCGATTTCATATTAAGCCACTACTGCCAATTTTAAATGGAGATGGGCGTTTCTACCTGTTGGCTTTAAGCCAAAAGGATGTTCGTTTCTTTGAGGGAACACATTACAGCATCAAAGAGATAGAGGTGGAAAATATGCCCAAAAGTCTCGATGAAGCTCTCAACTATGATGAAACTGCTCAAGAAGGTCAGTTCCGCATTGCTACATCTGGTGGTGGAACAGCCAATTCTTTTGTACAACCAGGATCGTTTCATGGACAGGGCAGTCCCGACAGGGACCAACATCAAAAAGACATCCTCCAATTTTTTCATGCTGTCAATAACACGTTGCAAGAGAAACTGCGAGACCAGACAGCGCCTTTGCTACTAGCTGGTGTAGAATATTTAATGCCCCTTTACAAACAGGCAAATACTTACCAGCATTTAATGGAAGAAGGCATCACTGGGAATCAAGAGATTCTGAGCGCACAAGAACTACACGAACGAGCTTGGCCTATCGTTGAGCCACATTACCATAAATCACAGCAAGAAGTTGTAGAACGATTTAACGAATTGTTTGGCGCTAATACTGGCAAAGCTTCCAACGAACTCAAAGAAATCATTCCAGCAGCTTATTACCAAAGAATTGATTCATTGTTGGTTGCTACCAATCAAGAGCAATGGGGATTATTTGACCCTACCTCAGAAACTGTTTATTTGCACCAAGAAGAAGAAACTGGCGATGAAGATTTGTTAGATTTTGCTGCTGCTCATACTTTATTAAATGGTGGTACAGTCTACGCTGTTGAGGCAGAACAAGTACCATTTAGCACACCTGTTGCGGCAATTTTCCGATATTAATTCAGTCGTGTTGAGTTCTCTAAAATTCTCCTAACAGAGTTAAAAAGGGGGCTTAGTTCCTCCTTTTTTTTCTCCTTTTTTAGGAGGGCTACGGAGGATAAACCGTTAATTGAATGAACTATGAATGCGACTGGTGCCTTTGTGTTTCGTCTGAAATATAACCAGAGATTGCAAGATGCACACCACACCACACAACAGATAACTGACTACTTGTCAAGTTTTCGCCTATTCAAAATCTAAAATTCAAAATTTAAAATCTCTCTAAAGAGGGGAATAATCCCCAGTTATAGCTCCCGTAGGCTGCGGTACAATGCAAAGAAATGTTTAAATTATGAGTCGTCGATCCTATGATTTCACCAGAAGTTAACACAAAATCCAGCGAACATAGCCTAGAGGCAATGCGGCATTTTTCCGAACAATATGCTAAGCGCACTGGAACGTACTTCTGTGCTGAACCTTCTGTTACCGCAGTTGTTATTGAAGGACTTGCCAAGCATAAAGACGAACTCGGAGCTCCTTTGTGTCCCTGTCGCCACTATGAAGACAAAGAAGCGGAAGTCAAAGCTACTTTTTGGAACTGTCCATGTGTACCGATGCGGGAACGCAAAGAGTGCCACTGTATGCTATTCCTGACACCAGATAATGACTTTGCTGGTGATCAACAAGAAATTTCTCTAGAAACAATTAAGCAAGTAAGAGAGACTATGGGATGAACGAACAAATGCCTGATGAGTTTTGGCAAGGTGTAGAGCAGTTTAACGCTGGGCAGTATTATGCTTGTCATGACACCTTGGAGTCTCTGTGGATTGAAGCAACAGAGCCAGAAAAAACTTTTTATCAAGGCATTCTGCAAATCGCTGTGGCGTTGTATCATCTAAACAACAAGAATTTACGTGGTGCAATGATTTTGTTGGGTGAGGGTAGCAATCGCCTGCGACGTTACCCATCAGAATACGGTGGTATTGATGTAGACGAATTATTAATTCAGAGTGCGGCATTGTTGAAGGCACTACAGCAAACAGAGCCAGAAAAGATTGCCGCCCTTAACCTAGGTCAAGATAAAACTTTGCTCTTACCTAGGATTATAAAAGTGAATCATGACAAAGCGTAAAGAATTAAAAACTTTATTGATCTTTTGTAAATCTAGTCATACTACGTTGTCTAGCATTTAGCTGTCTGTATTGTTATATACGTGATAGCTTGCGAAACCTTAGAACTAGGAAAACGTCATTAATTTTAGTTCTTACCCAGTCGCTATCCTTGGAATAGCCCAGAATGTTTATTTTCTTATCTTTGATTAAAGTAGTTGAGAAAAGTCGAATAACAAAAGAAACTACAAAATCTAAATTGCTATGATGTACCGCTATCAATTGCTTCAGTTTCAGATACGTCGTTTGGGGTTAGCCTTAATGCTACCAGTTGCACTTGTCGGCGCAATGACATTTCCTACGCAACTGCAAAAAGCAACTGCACAAACACCCCAAAAAGCAGACCAAAATCGCCCTCTCTACATCCGTGGTAAAGTGCAAGAGTATAACTCTAAAACACAAGTGGCGACTGTTCGTGGTGAGGTGGAACTGTCTTATCCTGCACGAGGTATTCAAGCAACTGCTGCCCAAGCACAATACTTTACCCGCGAACGTCAAATTGTTATGAGTGGCAATGTCTATGTTTTGCAACAGGGCAGCAATAGCATCAAGGCGGACTCAGTAACGTATCTAATTGACGAAGGGCGATTTGTTGCAACACCCAAACAAGGTCGTCAGGTAGAATCTATCTACATGGTAAACGACACTCAAGTTAACAACCAAGCTCCTGGATCTGCTCCTGCAACAACACCTCAAAAGAAAACGAATTAGCCGCGATCACTCATAAAGGACGCCAGAAAGTGAGAATCGTCTTAGAAAATATTCACAAAACTTATGGCAAGCGACTCATTGTCAATCGTGTCAACCTTTCTGTCGCCCAAGGAGAGATTGTCGGGTTACTTGGCCCCAATGGCGCTGGTAAAACAACAACTTTTTACATCGCCACAGGTTTAGAAAAACCAGACAAGGGAAATGTCTGGTTAGACAATATGGATGTGACTCCACTACCAATGCACAGAAGGGCGCGGCTAGGCATTGGTTATTTAGCACAAGAAGCAAGTGTTTTTCGCCAACTGAGTGTGCGAGATAATATTCTTTTGGTCCTAGAGCAAACGAATGTGCCTCGCTGGGAATGGGCAAGGCGAGTAGACACTTTGTTGCGGGAGTTTCGTTTAGAGAGGCTGGCTAACAGCAAAGGAATTCAACTTTCTGGAGGTGAAAGACGGCGAACGGAATTGGCGAGGGCTTTGGCTGCTGGGAGAGAAGGACCAAAATTTTTATTTTTGGACGAACCATTTGCTGGGGTTGATCCAATAGCAGTCTCAGAAATTCAGCAAATTGTGGCGCAACTGCGCGATCGCCATATGGGCATTTTAATCACCGATCACAACGTCCGCGAAACTCTAGCCATCACAGATCGCGCATATATTATGCGTGAAGGGCAAATCCTTGCTTTTGGTACCTCCAATGAACTCTACAATAACTCACTTGTGCGTCAATACTATCTGGGCGATCACTTCCAGATGTAAATTCAAAATTATCAATTAAAAATTGTTTTTATTTATTTTTTCTATTTACAAGTTCGTCATCTTGCTTGATTTTGTCTACTATTTCTTTTGATAGCTGCTACATTTTTGATGCTGAAATCTTTTTGTGGGTAAGATTTTCCCGCTTTCAAACCAGCGTTTCCTAGTAAAGTTTGTACAGCATGGTGCATACTAAAGGATTAGAAAGAACCTAGTACTAATGACTCATAAATAATGATTAATAAGTAATGGTTAAATTCAAGTCTTTCTACACCCTCAATTCGCTGCTGCCTTTTTCGATCATGGATCGCTACTTGGCTAGCGAATTGCTGCCGACATTTTTGTTTGGTGTTGGGGCTTTCGCTTCAATCGGCGTAACAATAGATGCTATGTTCGAGTTGGTGCGGAAAATTGTGGAATCCGGACTACCGATAGGCATCGCCGTTCAAGTCTTTTTGTTGAGGATGCCAGAGTTTATCGTTTTAGCCTTCCCCATGTCCACTCTGCTGGCTACCTTGATGACTTATAGTCGTCTTTCTAGCGAGAGCGAACTTATAGCACTGCGAGGCTGTGGGGTGAGTGTCTATCGGATGGTGCTTACTGCTGTGATACTGAGTTTGGTCGTTACAGGTATGACGTTTCTTTTTAACGAGCATCTTGCACCAGCATCCAAATATCAAGCATCTCAAATCCTAGACAAAGCCCTGAAATCTGATCAGCCAACGATCGCCAAGCAGCAAAACATATTTTACCCAGAATATCAAAAACAGAAGCAGGAAGATGGTAAGACGAAAAAAATCCTAACCCGCTTATTTTACGCCGATGAATTTGACGGTAAGCAGATGAAAGGCTTGACAATTATTGACCGTTCTACTCAAGGCCTCAGTCAAATCATCGTCTCAGAATCAGGTGAGTGGAACCCATCTCAAAATGTCTGGGATTTTTACAATGGTACCATCTATTTGGTTGCCCCTGATCGCTCTTATCGCAACATTCTACGTTTTGAAAAGCAACAACTGAAATTGCCCCGTACTGCATTAGATTTAGCACAGAAAAGCCGAGACTATGGTGAAATGAACATTGCTCAATCGCTAGAACAACTGGAGATTGAACGCCTCGGCGGTGATGATCAAAAAATTCGTAAACTCAAAGTCAGGATTCAACAAAAAATAGCTCTACCCTTTGTCTGTGTCGTTTTTGGTTTAGTTGGCGCAGCAATGGGAACTATACCTCAGCGTACTGGGCGAGCAACAAGTTTTGGTGTCAGTGTCATCGTGATATTCACTTACTACATATTATATTTTATCACTGGTGCATTAGCACAAGCGGATATCCTTTCTACCTTCCTGGGAGCTTGGCTGCCCAACTTCTTGGGATTAGGAATAGGTATATTTTTATTAATGCGGGTAGCACGAAGATAAAAAATTTACTAAAATAACTCTTGCGGTTAGTGAATTACAATTGTGGAGTCGGTAGTATAAAGGTAAACTCCCAATTCATTTCATTCAGTCTAGAAGGCTGGACGAATGAGTATCAATGGTTATCTTCCGGACTGAATGAACGAATGAACGAATTTTAAATTGCTTATTGCCCATGTCACGCCATCTTCCTCCCGCCTACTTACGCTATCTCAAAGCTAGGTTATGGATTTTAACACGCCCTAGTATTTGGGGAACAGCAATTTTTTTATCCGTCGTCGGGCTAGTCATTAAAGAATACTGGACACACCCAGACTTTTTTACTCGTTGGCAAACAAACCAAGTTGCTGACAAGCCTGCTAACTCATCTGTATCAGAAGAAGACACAGGAAATGCAGCAGTTCTTGATGAGTTATCGGTTCCTTATAACACTGATTTTAACCAGGCAAATCCACCAGCACTCAAAACTCGCGCCCCCAAACAGAACACTCAGGCAACAAATAGCAAAAGTTTATTAGATGCTTTAAATAGTAAGAGCCAAAGCTCTACAAGTGATTCTAAATTAAAAGTGACTATGAAAGAAGGTGATTCAACACCCGTGATCAAGTTGGAAAATCCCTTCTTAACGCAAGCAGAAAATTTACTGCAACTGAAAAATTTTCAAAATGGCAGCAATTCACAAGGAGTTAATGCCTTAAGTACTTCCCTCGCGCAACAAAATTCCGGACAAAATTCCTTTGGTTTAGGAACAGCATTAGGCAATCAAATCAATTCTAGTCAAAACAATGTTTCCGAAAGCGCCCTGCAAACGGCGCTTAATCAATTAAACAACCAGAATCAGCGCACAGGGTTAAATAAAGACACAATCAATTCCTCTAATACCTTGAATGTAGGAACAGGTTCTACACAGTCGGGAGCGATTTCTACAACAAGTAATATACAGCCGGGAGTTACAACACAACTGCAAAATCTCACTCCAGCAACAAGCAACCCTCAAGCTGGTATCAATAATCTGCAACCGCAAAATCCTATTTTTGGCACGAGTAACATACAGCCGGGAGTAGCAACACAACTACAAAATCTCACTCCAGCAACAAGCAACCCTCAAGC
>NZ_QMEA01000084.1:0-29127 GCF_012912105.1 Brasilonema sp. UFV-L1 | reverse complement strand
ACAAGCAACCCTCAACCTGGTATCAATAATCTACAACCGCAAAATCCTGTTTTTGGCACAAGTAACATACAGCCGGGAGTAGCAACACAACTGCAAAATCTCACTCCAGCAACAAGCAACCCTCAACCTGGTATCAATAATCTACAGCCGCAAAATCCTGTTTTTGGAACAAGTAACATACAACCAGGAATCTCAAATCAGGCGCAAAATTCTTTTCCCAGAACAGCTTATCCTCAACCTCAGTCAGGAGTGATAGGTGTACCACAAACTCCAAGCGCAGTTCCTAATCGCTCTGTAACAATTTTTAACGAAATGATGAGGAATAGGTTGAATAACATAAATAGCGGTCAGCAATTACCTAGTGTTACACAACCAACATCAGTCGGATATCCCTCCTCAAATACACTAACTACAAATCAAAATGGCGTTATGTATAATACGCCTGTACAACCCAACAATTCTGGAACTTCAGTCTTGCAGCCAGCACCGGCGCCAGTACCGCAGTATATTTATTCATCTCCTTCTCAAATTCCAGGACAGTCTACTGGCGGTGGGATAAATAGGTACTAAGCTGATGGGGAGACCTCCTGCGGAGGAATTCAAAATTCAAAATTCAAAATTCAAAAAAAGAATTCTTAATGCCGTACCTTATGAATTGATAATTTTGAATTTGTTAGCGTAGCGTGCCGTAGGCAGCGCAGCGAGTGGGGTGATGGGGTGATGGGGAGGATAAAAATTTTGAAGAATGTGTTAGCAGCGAAGGCAGGCAGCGAATGCGTGAATTATTCAGTGTGGGTCAAATTTGGTATGCTAGGAAATTGGACTAGCTATGACTCAAACTATGCGATCGCCTACTATCAGCCCTCTCAGTACAGCCTTTCCTCTGACAGCCGTAGTTGGTCAACAAGCAATAAAATCAGCCTTACTTCTGGCTGCGGTAGATCCAGGTTTGGGAGGAGTGGCGATCGCCGGTCGTCGCGGTACGGCAAAATCTGTAATGGCGCGTGCAATTCATGCCCTACTTCCACCTATCGAGGTTGTTAAAGGTTCTATTAGCAACTGCTCACCTAACCGTCCAGAAGAATGGGATGACCAACTTTTGGCAAACCCGCCCCTCAGTCTTTCTGCAAGCGAACAAGAAAGCAGCGAGATAGAAACCGAAATCATCCCCGCGCCCTTTGTACAAATTCCTTTGGGAGTGACAGAAGATAGACTTCTGGGTTCTGTGGATGTAGAACAATCTGTGAAACTTGGGGAAACTATCTTTCAACCAGGTTTACTCGCCCAAGCACACCGAGGCGTTCTTTACATAGATGAAATTAATTTATTGGATGACCAAATATCCAATCAGCTTTTAACAGTATTATCTGAGGGACGCAACCAAATTGAACGAGAGGGTATTAGTTTTCAGCATCCCTGCAAGTCCTTATTGATCGCGACGTACAATCCAGAAGAAGGAGCATTGCGAGAACATTTACTTGATAGGATTGCGATCGCACTCAGTGCTGATGGTGTCCTCGGTTTAGATGAAAGAGTGCAAGCAGTGGAAGTGGCGATCGCTTACTCGAAATCTCCTCAAGAATTTCTGAACCAGTACAGCGAAGATCTAGACGCCCTCAAAACTCAAATTATCCTGGCGCGTGAATGGTTAAAAGACGTTAGTATCACAACCGAACAAATTTCTTACTTAGTAGAAGAAGCAATTCGCGGAGGCGTACAGGGACACCGTGCTGAGTTATTCGCCGTGCGTGTTGCTAAAGCCTCTGCAGCTTTGGATGGACGTACACAAGTGAACGCTGACGATTTGCGGCGTGCTGTGGAACTTGTGATCGTTCCACGGGCGACTGTTGTACAGACACCACCACCCCAAGAACCACCGCCACCGCCTCCACCCCCACCGCAAGATCAGCAAGAACCCGAAGATAATTCGGAACAAGAACAAGAGGAAAATCAAGAACAGCCAGAACAAGAACCGCCTGGTATCCCTGAAGAGTTTATCTTTGATCCCGAAGGAGTCGTTCTTGACCCGAGTGTGCTTTATTTTGCTCAAATGGCACAGCGACGAGGGAAATCTGGCAGTCGCAGTTTAATCTTTTCCCAAGACCGGGGACGTTACATCAAGCCAATGTTACCCAAAGGAAAAGTGCAACGCATTGCCGTAGATGCCACACTTCGCTCTGCTGCACCGTATCAAAAAGCACGACAACAAAGGTATGAGAGTAGGGGAGACAATACAGTCTCATCTTCCTCGTCCTCAAGAGGGCGACGAGTCTTTGTGGAACAGGGAGACATTCGAGCAAAGCGTTTGGTACGCAAAGCAGGTGCTTTAGTCGTATTTGTGGTAGACGCTTCAGGTTCAATGGCGCTGAACCGGATGCAGTCTGCTAAAGGTGCGGTGATGCAACTGCTGACAGAAGCATATCAAAATCGTGACCAAGTGGCTTTGATTCCCTTTCGAGGAGAACAAGCAGATGTCTTATTACCTCCTACACGTTCTATTGCTTTAGCACGTAACCGTCTAGAAAGATTACCCTGTGGTGGTGGTTCGCCATTGGCTCATGGTTTAACCCAAGCTGTACGCGTCGGTTTGAATGCCCAAATGAGCGGAGATATTGGACAAGTTGTGATTGTAGCGATCACTGATGGACGTGGCAATATTCCTCTATCGCGTTCTTTGGGTGAACCGCAAGAAAGCGGGGAAAAACCAGATATCAAAGCAGAATTGTTAGAAATTGCCGCTAGAATACGTGCTTTGGGAATGCAATTGTTAGTAATTGATACAGAAAGCAAATTCGTTTCTACTGGCTTTGCCAAAGAGTTAGCAAAGACATCAGGAGGGAAGTATTATCATTTACCTAAAGCTACAGAGCAAGCGATCGCTGCTATGACAAAAGGAGCAATTGCTGATTTAAAATCTCGTTGATATTCGCAGGAGTCTTGCCATTTTGAAAAAAAGCTGCTATCAAAACAAGTAGCGATCATAATCTTAAACTTTATTCATAAATTTTATAAACAAGATACATTTGTAAAGATTTTATGTTGAAGGTTTTACATATGCTCTGTTACTGAGTGTATGTGATTATGATTTGTGCTCGATGGCTCAAATCAACTCATAACAGCGTCTTTATTTCCAGTGGACGCTGCTACCTCCATAAAAAACTAGACCTGTACACGGAATTTTGGCTGATGACACCGGATACGCTGATGACACCGGAAGAAATTTCTCTAGACGGAAAAACTTATGTTCCTGCTGATCAAGTCCCTATCCCAGAATGGCCTTGCGTGGTCAGCGAAAGACCGCAACCGACGCTAACGGTTAAAGATGATGATTTGTTTTTGGTGACAGACAATTTAGGGAACGTATCTGGCTGTTCACTGAATGATGGCAATCCCAGTATGGGATTGTTCTGCTGTGATACACGCTTTCTCAGTCGCCTTGAGTTGCAAATCGACGAACACTCACCAGTGTTACTTAGCAGCACCGCTGAGAAAGGATTTTCTTTATCAATTTTGTGTACCAATCCCAAAATTGAAGACCGTCTCAAACCTGACACAGTGGGGATTCGTCGGGAACTCGTACTAAATGGAGCACTCTTTGAAGAATTAGAAGTATCTAATTATAGCACAAGTTCTGTTAGTTTTGAACTTAGCATTAGCTTTGATGCGGATTTTGCGGATTTATTTGAAGTCCGAGGCTATCACAGAGATAAGCGAGGTAAACTTTTACGCCTTGTCGAACCGACACCTGAAGAAGGAACATCAAATACCGATGGTGTTTCTGCACCTGCTCAGGCACCTACACAGAAAGAGCAATCTTTGAGTCTTGCTTATCAAGGTCTGGATGGCTTGGTGATGGAATCTCGCATTCAATTCCAGCATCGACAACCAGATTATTTTAAAGGTTACACAGCCGTTTGGCGGTTGGAGTTGGCTTCTCACGAAACCCAAAAGTTGGGTTACCGACTAAATTTGTTGACAAACAACAAACCTAGTTCGATTGTCGGCGCAGCTTTCACCCTCGCACAGGCGAAAGCTGGTGAAATCATGGAAGAGCAACACTGGGTGCAACAAATTACACAAATCCGCTCAGATAAAGGAACGTTTAATCGAATTATTGAAAGGGCTGAGCAAGATATGTACTTGTTGCGTCAGTCCTTTGGTAAGCATAAGACTGTTTCGGCTGGAGTACCGTGGTTTTCCTCGCTATTTGGGCGGGATTCGATGATCGCAGCTTCTCAGACTCTGATGCTAAACCCTCAAATTGCCAAAGAAACTCTACAGATTCTCGCGTTCTACCAAGGGAAAACAGATGACGACTGGCGTGAAGAAGAACCAGGTAAGATATTGCACGAGTTGCGGGCTGGGGAATTAGCACGCTGTCAGGAAATTCCTCACACTCCTTACTACGGTACAGTCGATGCAACTCCCTTGTGGTTGATGCTGTATGCAGAATACTACGCTTGGACTCATGATGTCGAAACTTTAGAGCAACTTTGGCCGAATGCTCTATTGGCAATGGATTGGATTGACCGTAACATGAGAGAAACTGGCTACCTCAGCTACTACCGTAAATCCAAACGAGGTCTTGACAATCAAGGGTGGAAAGACTCTGGCGATTGTATTGTCAATCGTAAGGGAGAGTTAGCCACAGGACCAATTGCTCTTTGTGAAGTGCAAGCTTACGCTTATGCTACAAAATTACGCTTAGCAGAAATTGCCAGACTCAAAAAGCGGATTGACTTATCAGATCGCTGGACAGAAGAAGCAAGAAACCTCAAGCTTCGTTTCAACAAAGACTTTTGGATGGAAGACCAGGATTTTTGCGCTTTGGCTTTGGATGGAGATGGTAAGCAGGTAGACAGTATTACCTCTAATCCAGGTCAGTGCTTGCATTTGGGCATTTTCACACCAGAAAAAGCTTACAGTGCTGCTGAACGGCTACGGGCACCAGATATGTTTAATGGCTGGGGTATTCGCACCCTGAGTAGCTTGTCACCAGCTTACAACCCAATGGGTTATCACATTGGTTCTGTATGGCCTCACGATAACGCACTTATTGCTATGGGGCTGCGTTCTCTTGGTTTAATTGATCAAGCGCTGGAAGTTTTTGAAGGTTTATTCGACATGACTCACCAGCAACCTTATCAACGTCCTCCAGAGTTGTTTTGTGGCTATGAGCGTAATGGTGATAACGCGCCTGTACAGTATCCTGTTGCTTGTACACCTCAAGCCTGGGCGACTGGAAGTATCTTTCAATTACTACAAATGATAGTTAACTTGGTACCCGACGCTCCTAATAACTGCTTACGAATTATCGACCCGACTTTACCTGAATCAATCAGCAGTTTATCACTACATAATCTTAAAGTTGGTTCTACCATACTTGATTTGGATTTTGAGCGTTCTGGAACGACAACTGCTTGTCGCGTTGCCAAAAAACGCGGAAACCTCAGAGTAGTTATTGAAGCATAAACGAATGTACTGAGTTATTAATGTTGAGGAGCCACGAAGCTGACTCCTCAGCACGTTACGGACTTGATATAAATGTCATCTTGAGCGTAACCTTGTAACCTTGTAAAACCAGTGCGACAGTCCGGGAGTCAGTGCGTTGCTCTCCAGTAACAACTTGCGTTTTCACCATAGAGGCGACTGGTGAGGCGCGAAGGAAAAATATGCTCCGCTCAAAATGACATCTTTAAAATTATCAGTTGGACTCTCATCAACTACAAGCCCCTCAGAGGAGAACACTGCGCCCAAGAACTGTGCTTTCCTCGTTGAGTACCAGTGGTATGGGCTATCAGTTCCATCACGTTTACGAAACTGACGAACTTTTCTAGCCTTCCTCTTGTTGATTCTCACTCTTTTTACTTCCTGGAGAAGCTTCATAAAGCTCATCCAGTTTTTGTCGGGCGTCGTCAACATTAATCGAACGCATGACTAGAAGTGGTTCTTTAATTAAATTGCCAGTCGCATCTAATAACTCTGGATGGGGTATAAATTGTTTAGTTGAGGAATTATAAGGATATCTGCCTTGGTTTCCTAAAGGCGCAGACTTTGGTGGATAAATCCGCTCTCTATCAAAACTAAACAAAATCAGGTTACGAATTAAGTTAGCGACAGCGATAAAAGCTAGGATGGTAAAAGCAAAAATGTAAAGCAGATGTAACATTGTTTTTTCCTCCAGAGTTAGCAAATTCTAAAGCGATATGTTGTAAAAGGTTTTGCTTAGCTGATGCCGTTAATGATGGTGATGCTAAATTGTTAGCGCAGCTTTTGTGCGCTCAGACTCTTTGATTAAGAGGGGTATTTTGAAATTTAGGGGGAGTGCAGTGCCATAAAGTACATCACTTGCGACCTCAGATGATGTTAAAAATTTTTTACTATCTCACCTATATATTGTCTTTGCTTTGCCAGTTCTCCTGTTGCGAACGAAAGCGTGTTGCCACATGCCAACACTGTGTAACTAATTGATGCCAAGGCACTAATGTTGCCATATCAATACCAACTTGTTCGCCAGTTGCAGTAAACAGCATCTTCGCTGTGGTGACTTCCTCTTGTGCTTTCTTGACTTGTGTTAGTAAGTCGGATTGTTCATCTTGACTCATGAATGATAGCTGTTCCGTCTCCAGAAAATTGCGCGATCGCGCAAACCAGTACTGAAAATCTTCTAACAGTGGTTGCAAAACTGTTTTCAGCAATTCAGCTTCCGGTACATTTGAGTCTCGCATAAATGAGAAGCATATTTCTAACTTTCTTACTAATATTAACTCTATTTAAGATTCTTAACATTTTTATTGTCTCTCCCATAAGTCAGAAAACAGAAAAATTTTTGTCATTTTGGTTACATCTCTGTCATGACTGAGATTTCTCATCTCTGTGACATAGACCCACAAAGGGATCTCAAAAAAAACTGTCATCACTGGAAGCAAAGACATTGATAATTCCTGATTTTTTTGTATTAAAAAATACTTACTATTGCTGGCGATACTAGGGTCGTGAATAAACATGCATAAACCCTCTAAAAAAAAACTGGAGAGTTTCTCATAAAACTTGTCCGAAAAAGCACTACTGCAAGCATTGCTGTAAGCATAGAGCGAACCGTAGGGTAGCATGTGGTTTCAACTGCGTGAGTCCTACGGACAAGCTACGAATTGCAAAGCCGCACCGCTGTAGTTTCCAAGAAAGAAGATAAGGTGCTTTGGCACAGCTAGCTGTGCCAAAGGTGAGTGAGATAGCCGTAGAGTGAAAGCACACGATCCCTAATTCATCACCTAGTTGCGCGGAATTTATGCACTTATTCTGACTCAGGATTGTTCAGATTTTTTTCTTGGTTGTATTGAGTTAACATAACAGTATCTCACAGTTAAAGTAAAAAATGACAGAATATCTAGTAAAATTAAGATGAAAAAGAAGATGGTCACATGGTAGGCTTTGATCACAAACACAATTTGTTAAGTACATAGAAATGACTTTTAGCTGTCAATCAGAAGTTGGTTTTTCTTCTTGACTACAAATCGTTAAGTCGAAAATGAGAACGTCTAAGTTAAACCAACGAAATTTAAAATGGTTATATTTCAAGGAACAGACACATCCATCCAAATGTATGACATACAGACGAGCACAAAACTCAATGTTGATATGAGGACTAACTCGCAGCAAAGAATATTTGCCTATCAGGTTTACTACTGACTACTCATTAGTTTTCTCACCAAGAGAAATTGATGATGAGTTTTTTTTATATAAAAGTTATTGTTGATTTATAAGTGGGTATTAAATGACATGATGACTTAATTAAGAATAGACTTTTTCAGAGTCAATGATGAGATAATAATTATATCGTTAAAAAAACGGGGAGCATCTTGCTAAAGACGTAATTTTTTAGAAAAATCAAAAAAGAAAAAGTATGACAAACCCGTAAAATAGCCCTAGATTATAGTGAATAGAGACTTGAATAAGGTCAGCTAATACATCATGATTACTAATAACGTTCGCCAATGGTACAGCAGCAGATATCGCCAAAATCATCCAGTCAGCAAGAACAACCTGAAAAAGTGTTTTTACCACGTACTTCAGAATCAGAAATATTAAAGAAGATTCGCCACACCACTTCTCACGTGATGGCGATGGCAGTACAAAAGCTGTTTCCCAAAGCGCAAGTCACAATCGGTCCCTGGATTGAAAATGGCTTTTACTATGACTTTGATAATCCCGAACCATTTGCTGACAAGGATTTAAAATCCATTTACAAAGAAATGGTGAAGATTATCAATCGGAAATTACCAGTCATACGAGAAGAAGTCAGTCGCGAAGAAGCACAACGCCGTATTCAAGAAATTAAGGAACCTTATAAGCTGGAAATTCTATCAGACATTAAAGAGGAACCAATCACGATTTACCACCTAGGAGATGAATGGTGGGATTTGTGCGCTGGACCTCATGTGGAAAATACTGGCGAACTTAATCCGAAAGCGATTGATTTAGAAAGCGTTGCTGGCGCTTATTGGCGTGGAGATGAAACCAAAGCGCAGTTGCAACGCATCTACGGTACTGCTTGGGAAACGCCAGAACAACTCACTGAGTATAAGCGACGTAAAGAAGAAGCACTGCGACGGGACCATCGGAAACTGGGTAAGGAATTAGGATTATTTATATTTTCTGACTTAGTGGGACCTGGGTTGCCATTATGGACACCGAAAGGAACTTTGTTAAGGAGTCTTTTGGAAGACTTTCTCAAACAAGAACAACTCAAACGCGGATATTTACCAGTCGTCACTCCCCACATTGCCAGAGTAGATTTATTTAAAATTTCTGGACACTGGCAGAAATATAAAGAAGACATGTTCCCGATGATGGCAGAGGATGAGGAAGCTGCAGCCCACGAACAAGGGTTTGTTCTCAAGCCGATGAATTGCCCGTTCCATATCCAAATTTATAAGAGCGAGTTGCGCTCTTATCGCGAACTGCCAATGCGACTGGCGGAATTTGGCACTGTCTACCGCTACGAACAATCTGGGGAATTGGGCGGCTTAACGCGGGTGCGGGGTTTCACGGTTGACGATTCACACCTGTTTGTGACGCCAGAACAGCTAGACAGCGAATTCCTCAACGTGGTAGATCTGATCTTGTCTGTGTTCAGTAAACTGCAACTCAAAAACTTTAAAGCTAGACTCAGTTTTCGCGATCCGGCGAGTGATAAGTACATCGGTTCCGATGAAGCGTGGGAAAAAGCCCAAGGTGCAATTCGTCGTGCTGTGGAACAGTTGGGAATGGAGCACTTTGAAGGAATTGGCGAAGCCGCATTTTACGGTCCCAAACTCGACTTTATCTTCCGTGATGCTTTAGAACGAGAGTGGCAACTAGGAACCGTACAGGTAGATTATAACCTACCACAAAGGTTTGATTTAGAATACGTTGCTGAAGATGGTTCTCGAAAACGCCCAGTGATGATTCACCGTGCGCCCTTCGGTTCCTTGGAACGACTCATCGGTATTTTAATAGAAGAATACGCAGGAGATTTCCCTTTATGGTTGGCACCAGTACAAGCAAGATTGTTGCCAGTGGGTGAAGCTCAAATCGAGTATGCTGCATACGTGGTAGCGAAAATGAGAGACATTGGTATCCGCGCTGAAGTTGATCTCAGTGGCGATCGCCTAGGTAAACTCATTCGCAATGCCGAGAAAGAAAAAATTCCCGTAATGGCTGTAGTGGGCGCGAAAGAGGTGGAAACAAACTCCTTAAGTATTCGCACCCGTAACTCTGGAGAGTTAGGAACAGTGCCTGTATCAGAAGTCTTAGACAAGATGAAACAGGCGATCGCTAACTATGACAACCTTTAACAAAAGGTAGAACCAAGGACAAGCTCTTCGCTTGTCCTTAAAAATTACTTCATATAAAAATTCTCAAAAAAATGCTATGACTACTACAAAAGAAAAAGTCCAATCTTTGTTGAGCAAACTACCGGACGATTGTTCTGTGGAAGATGTTCAATATCATCTGTACGTACTTGAAAAAGTTCGTCAGGGATTGGTAGTAGTTGACAACCAACAGACTATCATCTCTCAAGAAGAAGCCGAGGCGCTATTAAGTAAATGGCTTATCGAGTAGTTTGGTCTCCCAAAGCGCTCGAAGATGTAGACGCGATCGCGGCATACATATTTCGTGACTCCGCTTCCTTTTCAGCCACAGTAGTTCGGAAGATACTTGACTCCTCTGATAAGTTAAGCGCTAGTCCCCAATCAGGTTCTGTCGTCCCAGAATTTAACGAAGATACCATCAGGGAACTATTTGCTTACACTTATCGAATCATTTATCAAGTTCAAGAAGACACTGTAACTATTGCGGCTGTCATTCACGGTAAAAGGCTCTTGGCTCAACATCTAGATATAGAGCGGTAAGCCGAGAAACCTTTTTTCATTGCAAAGTAACAACCAACAAGGGTGGGTAATGCTCACCCTTCTACAGTTGTTTATACACCAGAGCCGCTACTGTATCCTTTAAATAAAACCAAACAGATTATCCCCAGACGCGTCACGGGGTCTTACACGTAAAAAAATCAGGCAGCCTTATTACGATATGCGTGATGTCCCCCCGATTAATCGAGGGGCTTGATAGCGTTTGCGTAGCGCCCCCGCACGGGGCTAGCGTGGCGCGGATGCGCCATAGGCTGCCTGATTTTTTAGGGGACAATGCATGAACGAGCAGGAGATGCTGTGAGCATTGCAAACAAGGGGAAAAATTGCTGAATGCGGAAGTGAACTTAGTCACAGTGTCCCATCTAACCGAGCGAGCGGGGTTTGAGTAGCGAGGATTAGTTATTGGAGTCTACCGGAGTAGCTGCAAAATAGGACAAGTGGAAATAAACGTGTGCAATCCGAAGTTGCACTGAAAGCAGCCTGCTTCTTGAAATTCTCAGGAAGCAAGTCAAGGAGCACAATTGAAAGGTAGTCATGTGCTACCAATTCAAATTGACTTTTCTATTGACAGAAACGTGAATGAGTTACGAAAACTGCTTGACCGAGTTGTCAACGATAGTCCAGTTCTATTTTTTCTGCTTGGAAACACATTAGCTAATTTTCAACGAGACACAAAACTGCTGCAAACTCTTTCTCAACTCATGCGACGTGAGGATAAGCTTCTTATAGAAGTAGGGACAACTGAAGAATTAAGCCAAGAAGTAGCCCAAAAGGCGGCGGACGAGTACGCCAGAACCAAGTCGTTCAGAGAATTTGTCACAAGTGCGTTACTTCAAAACACCGATTTACACATCGACTTGAATAGCGTATTTTTTGAAGCTTCTATAGAAGTAGATAAAGCAATTCTGATAAAAATCCTGTATCGCAACTTAACTGAAAATAAAATTCAAGTCATGTTACCTGACCGCTCAGTTATGGACTTTGAAAACCAAGATACGATTCGTTTGTATTTGACTCGGAAGTATACTTCTACCGGAATTCAGAAAATAATATCAGATAGCAACTTATTGCTTGTCGATAGCTTACATATAAAAATTGATGGTAGTGAAACCCTAGCTAAAATTGTGTTATAAACTTTGCTGATTAAAGAACGTTATTATTTACTTAAACAAATTGGGCAAGAAGGATTTCGCAAAACCTTCCTCAGTGTAGATGAGGGACAATTTCCCGCAGTGGCTTGTGTCGTTCAACAATTTTGGCTACAAAATTAAACACTTTAAGCTTTTGTGCAAAAAGCACAGATTCTAGAGGAATTCAGGAGAGCTAGTGAAGTCAAGCAATTCTCGCAATTGAGTCAGCACAGCAGCTGCATGACCCTTGGTTTTCACCTTTTCCCAGATGTAACCAATTGTTTGGTCAGGTGCAATCAGGAAAGTTGAACGTTCTACACCCATGTACTCCTTACCCATAAACTTTTTCAATCGCCATACTCCGTAAGCTTCAGCAACTTGATGTTCTGGGTCGCTTAATAATGTAATGGACAAGTTATGTTTGTTGATAAATTTACAATGAGATTTTTGTGAATCTGGGCTAATGCCTAAGATTTTCACTCCCAATTTGCTAAATTCTGAATTTAACTCGGTAAAATCTTTAGCTTCAGTCGTACAACCAGGAGTATCATCTTTGGGGTAGAAATAAAGGACAACCCACTGACCAGAGAAATCACCTAGACTAACTTGGTTACCATCTTGATTTATTGTGGAGAAATCAGGGGCTTTTTGCCCCAGTTGGGGTGTGTTGTTTACCATAAAACTGTCTAGTTAATACCAGAAACTCGGTTTCATTTAGAACCCGAGTTTCTCTGTTGCTATTATCTTACTTTTTTATGATTTCAAAGTGAGTTTTTCATTTTCACCGACACTAGGTTTTTCACCCGTGGCGATCGCCTTCACCAGTCCAATTGTATGTGCTACGAAACCCGAAGGAGCATCCCAATACTCAGCCTTTTCTACACTAACTTTGAGCAAAGCAATATCGGGTTCATCCAGTTCCTTGGGAAACCAAGCTTTCAGTTGTGGTTTCCATAACTGTTGCAATTTTTGGCGATCGCGTACCAATTGAGCTGAACCCGACACGGAAACGTATGTTTGCTTCTGTGGATCAGAGAAACTAACATTAACCTGTTGTTGCTGCTCAATTTCTGTCACCTTGTGAGAACTGGCGTAGGTAAAGAACCAAAAGTCGCCATCAAACTCGACTTCTGAGTTAGTTGACATCGGACGACTATGTAAACTTCCGTCTTCATCAACTGTAGTCAGCATTCCAATGTCAATATCTTTGATCAGTGTACGCAGCTTCTTAATTTGTTCGTTACGATTTTGTGAATCTGTCATTTTTACGACTCTTGTCTCTACGCTGACATATGAGTGCTTTACTGCAAATTTTTTTTCGCACAGTAAACCTCTCTTATAGTGTTAGCGCTTGTACAAAGCAGTTACTTGAGTCTAAAGGTGGAGTTTAGCCGCCAGAAGAACTAAGTAAATAGAGATAAATAAACACAAACAAGTCATTCTCGATACTCCATAAACACAACAGGAACCCTTATCAACCTCTTTCCTAATTGAGATAATCCAAACTTGCGTTTGAGAGATGGCGGTAAGTCCTCAAAGGAAATGACCACAAAGCCAAAGCGACTGTAAAACTGCGCCAGTCGTTGACCTAAACACTCTAAATAAAGTGGTTGAGTCGCTTGGATAATCAAATGCTGTGTCAGAATAGTCCCCAAACCTTGACCTCTCCAAGCAGGTAAGACAACCAAACTACCAAGTTCTTGTGCGCCAGAGAAATTACGTAATTGTCCACAAGCAACCAATCGCCCATCACATTCTATTACCCAGAATTGTTGCCATCTTATTTGGGTAGGGTCAAGTTTTGCCCTTAGCACCAACAACCTAATAGACCAGATATCTTCAGATGTTGCACTGCGAAGGACGCACCCAGTTGGCAAGGACACATGACTTTGTTTCATCGTTTTTCTTCATTTTAGACCAATTGTCTGAATTGGTATTAGGCATAGCCAGACATTAGTTTGAATAAGTCAGAAAAAGTCTGAAAACTTTAGAAAAAGTCTGATACTTATAGATGATGATTTCATTTTTCCGTAATTTTTATATTAGCTAGTGATGACTAAATTAGAGAAACAAAATGGGATAAACATTCCAGTTAATTCAAGAGCAATACCTCTTACTCAACTCAAGTTAATAACCCATACATGAAAAAGAATAGGAGTCTTAAAACTATGCAAATTAACTTTCACAACCTGTTTTTCCAATCTCATACTAAAGTCGGTCAAAAAAATGAATTTAAAGCTTTGGCACAATCGGTAGCAAATATTCAAAAAAACAACAATGCGAAGAGTGATTTTCAAAAACCTAGCTTAAGGGCTATATGGCATAACGAGAATGGCAAGATGGTTTGCAAGTGGATAATTGAATAAGAAGTGAGAAGTCAATTTCAAAAAGATAAAAACAAACTTTTTCAGACTTTTTATCTCTTTGGTATAAATTTTGTTGACATTTGAATGAAATTAACAGACTTTGACAGGCTGAAGTTGGGGGAATCAAAAAGAGAAACTTTATTGATATTAAAAATTTTCTTGACAATAAAAACAGAGGCTATGATGTTTAAGAAACCTAACACAATTATTAAGATTCACATTTTCATTCTTAGTTTGCTAATTTGTGCTGTTGTGAATCTCATTTTAAAATCTGACAATACCTGCGAACCTTTTATAAGTCAGCAATCAAGTAGCCATCATGAGCATTTGCCAAACAGTAAGGATGAAAATATTTTGCCTTCACTCCTATTTTCAAATCAAGGAGACAAAAACAAGTGTAATGATGTTAATTAAAATTAATCGTTTGATAGAGTAGATTGAGGTACAAAAGCGTTATCCAGACGATTTGGATGCTGCAACATTGTTTGCTGAAGCTTTCATGGATACTATGCCTTGGAATTACTGGACAAAAGATGGAGATGATATGCCCATTCCCGAACCACAACGCTCGTTTCTAGAGCAGATTCTTGCAAAGTTGAATAAAGATGACCGCTTATTGGGTGTGGCGATCGGTGGCTCCTATTTGAGCCCAGAAATGGATGAGTATTCTGACCTCGACCTTATTATTGTTGTAGATGATGTTTATTATCAACAGGTTTTAAAAGAGCGACAGCTTTTTGCCAGTCAACTTGGTTCGCTGCTTGCGGCTTTTACAGGGGAACACGTCGGCGAACCCCGATTGTTGATTTGTCTGTATGACAATCCTCTTGTACACGTCGATTTGAAGTTTTTGCTTTTACAAGATTTCAAAACAGACCGTGTAGAAAATCCTGTTGTTCTGTGGGAACGTGAGAATTTACTAACTTCAGCTGTTTCAGAGAATCCACGGAACTATCCACCTTTTGATCCACAATGGATTGAAGACCGCTTCTGGGTGTGCGTACATTACGGCGCAACTAAATTAGGAAGAGGAGAACTGTTTGAAGCAATCGATTTGCTTTCTTTTCTCCGTGGATTTCTGGCTCAATTAGCAAAGGTACAAGCTGGGCGACTCCCGCGCGGTGTGAGGAATCTTGAAAAGGAAATTCCGCTCTTGGTTCCCGATTTTTGTCAGACTATTCCAGGCAAACACGATCGCCAGGAAATTGCCCGAGCGCTTCAATACACTATCTACTTTTATCGCCAGCTTCGGGATGGATTAAAAAAACCAGATTTGGTTGTGTGTTCCCAAGCAGAAGCTGCTTCCACTCAATATTTGCAAACAATCATAGATACAGCACATTTCAAGTAAATGAAGTACACTACTGAAGTCTAAAAGGCAGATAGAAAGCTCTTTTTACTTCTGACCGGAGGCGGAGCTTTCCTTGCTCCGCTCCTGACTCCTGACTCAGGAATTGCTGCTGTAACTTCAAATAGCGCCAACAAGAGTCCGGCTTTTTCAGACTGCTTTCATCGGCTCATCATTCTCAAGAGGTGTCACATTTGGTAAGCGAAAAAACCGGACAAGTCGAAATTGCCCCAGAAATCAACTGTCTGTACTCGCCGATATCTCCTTAAGGGGCAATTTGACCCCCCTCAAAGATCAACCCTCGAAACCCAACGAGTGGGTGTTAGCGCAGCGTTCGTTGCCGTTAGGCAATAGGAAGTCCTGTTTTTTCCCAGATTCCACCTGCTGATGCCACTAGAAAGAAAAATTCATAAGCAATATTTTGAATGATTACCAAGTCTATGGTAAATTTTTTAACGTGATTACCTAAAGAGAAATATTATATTTATTTCATAAATGTCTGCGATAGATACAGTTTCCAAAATTAATCCTAATTTATTGTACCTATCGCATTCTTTCTCCAAATTGGTATGATTGCCCAAGAAAGCTCAGTCACTGACGCCTTCTTCGTTGGGAGCATTACCTAAATAAGACAAATTCTCACGAAAGATTAAATTTCATTACTATATTTAGAACAAACTTGACATATGGGACAGACAATTATTCAAGTAGACGCATTTACCAACACACCTTTTGCAGGTAACCCAGCTGCGGTCTGCGTTTTACCGACTTCCCAATCTGAAGATTGGATGCAGAAAGTGGCGCAAGAGATGAATTTATCTGAGACAGCGTTTTTGGTGAGACAGGAAGATGGCTTTCATCTACGTTGGTTCACACCGACAACAGAAGTACCACTGTGTGGTCATGCGACTCTAGCTAGTGCTCATGTCCTGTGGTCACAGGGGCATCTTTTACCAGATGAAGTCGCTCGTTTCCATACCAAGAGTGGACTGTTGACTGCCAAAAAGCAAGGAAGCTGGATTGAACTTGATTTTCCGGTCAATCATTCAGAAGAAATAACCGCTTTTCCTGAACTCGCTGAAGCTTTGGGTGTTCCAATCACAACGGTGATGAAAAATTCCCTAGGTTATCTAGTACAAGTCGAGTCTGAAGATTTAGTACGACAAATGCAGCCGAATTTCGAGCGACTCAAAGCGTTATCCCTGAGTGAGTTAATAGTTACAAGTTCAACACACAAAGACTCAGAATATGATTTTGTATCTCGCTTTTTTGCACCAGGATTGGGAATTAATGAAGATCCTGTGACTGGTGCTGCTCATTGTTGTCTTGCTCCGTTTTGGCGCGATCGCCTTGGGAAAGATGAGTTCTTTGCATATCAAGCATCAAGTCGGGGTGGAGTGTTAAAAATTCGTTACGACGGAGGTTCTCGTGTCTACTTAAGTGGACAAGCAGTCACTATTTTGCGTGGAGAGTTAATTTAACACACTGTGCAACTGCATATGCTTGCCGACTGAAAATCTATAACTAAATTGATAACAGGGTCCTACCCGCGGGCTAAAGCCCGCGCAGGTATAGCTCTTTGCAATCGCTACAGGCTGAAAACCTGTAGCTTTTTTACAGCTTTAACCTCACGCCTCTGATTGAATAATCCAACAACTCCATCGGATGCATAATAGAAATCTGTTTACCTTGCAACTGTAAATGCTTGCGAATTTGCAAAGTACAACCTGGATTAGCAGAGGTCATTAAATCAGCACCAGTATTCAATAAATTCCACACTTTTTGTTGACCCAACTCCTCAGCCACCTCTGGTTGCAACAGATTGTAAACCCCCGCGCTACCACAACAAATAGCTGCATCAACTGGTTCGCGCAACTTCACCCCTGGAATTTGCCGCAACAACTGACGCGGTTGTACACTAATCTTCTGTCCGTGCAACAAATGACATGCATCTTGATAAACCAAAGTCAAGGGTCGATTTGCAAGCGGTGATAATTCTGCTGTTAAACCGACACCAACCAAAAACTCTTGCACATCTCTCACCTTCGCCGCGAATTCTTTAGCTTTTTCCCGATATTGTGGATCATCTTCTAAAATATGACCGTATTCTTTTAACGTATGACCACAACCAGCAGCATTGATAATCACAAAATCCACACCAGTATTTGCAAAACTATCAATCATCTGCCTTGCTAAAGCTTTAGCTTGTTCTGTTTGTCCTTGATGTTCAGGAAGCGCCGCACAACATCCTTGAGTTTTAGGAATTACAACCTCACAGCCATTCGCCGTTAAAACCCGTACAGTCGCTTCATTAATTGAAGAGAAAAATAACCTTTGCACACATCCCAAAATCATCCCAACTCGGTAACGTTTCTTCCCCCGTGCTGCAATGATATCTGGCAAATGACTTTGAAAAGATTTCAAACTAATTTCTGGCAAAACTGATTCCATAGCAGCCAAGCGAGGAGACAAACGCTTCAACAACCCAGTTCCACGCACCAACTTCTGCAAACCCAACTTTTGATAAAAAAACAATGGAACCAGTAGAACCCTTAAAACATCAGGATTAGGAAACAAAGAAAATATCAATTGACGAAACAGTTTATCTCGTAAACTACGCGGGTAATTCCGTTCAACTTGGTGACGAGTAGCAGAAATCAACTTGTCATATTGCACACCAGAAGGACAAGTCGTCACACAAGCAAGACACCCCAAACAAGTATCAAAATGTTGTGCAGTTGCTTCATTCAGAGGAATCTCACCCTCATTAATTCCATCCATGAGATAGATCCGTCCTCGCGGAGAATCCATCTCCTTACCAAGCACCCGATAGCTAGGACAAGTCGAAAGACAAAACCCACAATGAACACAACTATCAATCAACTTTGGATTTGGCGGATGATTTCCATCAAAACCAGTCAAATTCTCCAAACTAGCCTTCTTATTCTCAGAACCTTCCCATACTTGCATATTATCTCTTCTTCTCCCCTCTTTCTTTGCGTCCTTTGCGTCTTGGCGGTTCGTTTCTTAAATCCCACCCACAAAACGACCCGGACTTAAAATACATTCCTTATCAAACTGCCTTTTTATCAAACGCATCAACTGCACAGCATTACCAGTGTAACCCCACACATCCAACTGTTGCTTAACCTTCACCGGCGCTGACAAAATAGTGAGGAAACCGCCATTGATTTGACAAAGATTTCGTATCCCCAACACCTGATCAATCTTGTTGTCACCCTCAAACCGCAACATCCCCAAACCACTAGCGATGTGAATCCAACCCATATCGACTTGAGTCAAAACTTCAACAGCAGAAGTAGGCAACACTCCCATTTTGCAACTTATTACCGACTCACTCAAACAAGAATGCATTTGTTCTCGCAATATGCGCCATAAATCAGCTTCATCCGCCCCTGAAAATATCGTTCCTTTTAATCCAAATTGTTCCCCGACTTCCAAAAGCCGATTTGATTGTTCCTTCACACTCTCAGCTATACTTTGGAAGCGAGCAATTAATCCCAATCCTTGTCCTAACTCCAAGCCAGACACCAGTTGTGTTGAGAGCAAATCAGCTTGAGTTGGTGTTAATGCAGAACCTCTGAGGACATTCGCAGCTTGAGAGACACTTTTTGCTTCACCAGTCAGTACCACCGTCCCTGATATCTCCTGCATAGGATAAACACGAAACGTCACTTGACTAATAACCCCGAATGTGCCATACGACCCAGTGAATACCTTCATCAAGTCGTATCCAGCAACATTTTTCACCACTCGTCCGCCAGCTTTGGCGATTTGTCCATCAGCACGTACAAAGGTGATTCCCAAGAGTTGATCTCGTACACTACCATAACGTTGCCGTAGAGAACCTGTATCATTAGTCGCAACAATACCGCCAATCGTTGCGGTATCTTGTGTGATGGGGTCAAGAGCGAGAAATTGTCTAGAGTTTGCTAGCATTTCTTGGAGACGAGAAAACTTCATTCCCGCTTCGACTGTCACTGTTAAATCACCAACGGCGTGTTCAATCAGTTGATTGAGGCGTTCTGTACTGACTACGACATCAACATCTTTGACTAACCCACCCCAGTTCAGTTTACTACCACTACCGCATGGCAGAACGCGCCACTTGTTGCGATGTGCTTGTGTGATGACTTGCGCTTGCTCTTCTGTGGTGTGAGGGTAGACGATACAAGCGGGAGGATTTGGAGAAGCAATAGCTTGTAATATAGATTGTTGCTGAGTGAGTGGTACATCTTCCCAACTGACAGTATTTTCTGTGCCGACAATAGATGCAAAACAAGAGGCTAGCGCTTTCATGTGTTTGTTTTAGACTGCTACTTATTGAGATTGTTCTCGCTATTAGAGCAATATTGCGCTACAGTCGGTAAACAACCATAAATTTTCAGTCTACAGCTTAGTGATGTCCCAAGACAACTCTTGAGCCCGTCTCCCCTGAACGAAGCAGGAAGCAAACTTCAAAAAGTTTGAGTGATGCGACTTAAGCGATTTGTGTAAGTTTTGTATTGCACTAGGATGTTAAAATGGCCAAACGAGTTGTAATTGTGGGTGCAGGTCCGAGTGGAGTTCTTCTAGCTCACTATCTTCTACGACGCGATGAGCACTATGACGTTGAAATCTATGAGCGTCGCAGTGATCCACAAACAGTTCCATTTTCCTGTGCTAGAACCTTTCCTCTCGTCCTCAATCAACGGGGAATGACAGCACTGAGCAAAGTTGAAGGGATTCTTGAAGCCGTTAAGGCAGTAAGCTTAGAAAGCACTGGCTCACTCAACCATCAAAAAGAAGGCAAAACACAGTTCCTTCCAAGGCAAAAACCCATTCTGATTCTGGATCGTAGGCGATTGGTGGTCACACTGTTGAAAATGTTGACTAAACAGTATAATAGCGATCGCCTCAAAATTCATTTTGACCATCAATGTAAGCAAGTTGACTTTGAAGCAAAAACAGTCATCTTTGAAAATACAGCAGTCAATTCTACAGGAGAAGTGACTGTTGATTATGACTTATTAATTGGTGCAGATGGAGCGCGATCGCGAATTAGAGATGAATTTCTCTCAACTGACCAATTCGAGTTAGAAAAAAAAGACATTCCCTCTGCTTACAAACCCATTTTTCTGCCTGCTGAAAGTGCAGCATCCTTAAAAGCAGGTTATGTCCATACTTGGAGAGGAAGCAATGGAATTTCAGCAATTTTGGTGCATGATATAGATGGCTTGATGAGTGGAACTATTAACTTTCCTCGCGAGAACAACCCCATCGTCAATCTTTCTACAAAAGAACAAGTATGGCAATTCTTTCGCGAGCACTTTTTAGAAATTGCTCAGCTTTTACCAGAATCGGAAGTTGAAGCATTTCTCAATCGTCCCATCTCAACTATTTTGACGATTCGTTGTAATCGCTACCATCATGGTGATAGCGTTTTACTAATTGGTGATGCTGCTCATGCTACCTCTCCTTCTTTGGGTCAAGGCTGTAATGCTGCCTTTGAAGATGTAGCTTTGTTTGATGAGTTATTAGATGAATATTCTAATAATATTGCAGAGGCACTCAAGCAATTTACCCTACGTCGAAAGCCAGATGCTCATGCACTAGTCGAGATCAGTGACTATGCCTTTCCCTTATCCGGTAAACTGCTGTTTTTAGAGTTCTTTATCAGACTGCGAATTGCTCAAATTATGCATAAAGTATTTCCCAAATACTTTTCCCCCTCATTGTTTCAACTTGTCTCTGAAACAACCGTTCCCTACTCAGAAATTTTGAATTCTCACAAAGGTTGGATTTCCAGAGTCAAACAGGCAAATGAAAAGTTTTTAAAAAGACAACGATGACCGCAAGACATACTAAGAATTGAAGAATCATTCGTCAGAATATGTCCTGCGGACACGCTATGCGTTGGCTGCGCCTGCGTTATTTACCGTCTACACTGGCAACAAATGAAGGTTGCTGTGAACTAGAAGTTGGCGACTCACCTCGCAGTCCCTTGCGGCGTTGATTCTTAGGAACTCCTCCCGCCATGCCATACTCTACACTGCTTTTGCCATATTGAGTACCAACTCCCATCAGCATGTGTTCTGTCATATCTCCTAACTCACGCTCTGTTTGGAGCATTTTACTGTATAACTTATCCAGGTTGGCAAGAGCGCTGTTGTATGCATTTTCTTGAGTCCGCATCGTCTCAATTAGGCTTGAGAAAGCAGCTAGAGTGAGTCCATTACCTACATCTAAGTTTGGATCAATTGAGTTCATACCAGCTGCACGACGCACTGCTTTTTGTAACACTGGAGAGCTTCTTTTTCTACGAGTCACGATGTGTACTTTATACCATAGTATGGTTGATATTCTCTACATTAAAAAATATCCGTATCAATATCGCCTGAGAGAATTTCGGCAAATTTGCAACAGCTTTTGCTACAAGCGATAGTTGTTATAAATGCGCGAACTACTGAAATGAGAAAGCATTTCAGCTTTAGGAGAAAGCAAACTCCGGTTTGCTTGCTGAATCTACTGAAATGAGAAAGCATTTCAGCTTTAGGAGAAAACAAACTGCGGTTTGCTTGCTGAATTTACTGAAATAAGAAAGCATTTCAGCTTTAGGAGAAAGCAAACTCCGGTTTGCTTATAGAAAATACCAAAATGAGAAAGTAATTAGGCATTTTGAGAGAGATTAATTTTGGGGGCTGCGAAATCCTCGACGAGGTGATAGATTTAAATCAGGCGATCGCAAAGAGCATCATTAAGGGTTTTCACTTTCCAACTCACCCACCACCAAAATCCTCAACTCTGTCACTCGCTTCAAAGCATCATCATTGGTCAAAAACGCCTCACAACCAGCCGTTAAAGCCGCCGCCACTTGCAACGCATCGGCTAACTGAAGATTATAACGTACCCGAATTCTCGCAGCTTCTCGCGCAATCGCAGCATTAATCTCTACAAAAACTACTTGTTCTTGTTGCAACACATCAACAAAGGCTTACTCTAAATCTACTAACCCCAGACGGATAGCACCCACCAAACACTCAGATAATGTTATCCCAGATATTACTGCTGTAATGTCAGCTGACAAGCGCTCAAAAACTGGATCGACTAAATCCACAAACTGCGGATTGCGCTCTACAAAATAAATGACAGGGGCTGTATCAAGAAATAAGCGAGAAACATTTGCTAACGCATTAATCCTCATTCCTCTGTTCGCAACAACCGTTCTCGATGCTCATCCCCTTGTTTTCGAGTCCGCGAAACCCATTCCTGAGCATCTTCACCCAATAGCGGATAGGGGGCCATACCTTTCAAATCGCTCCACTTGCGTTTTGGTTGAGTTTGGTTGATATACTTTTTTATACTCTCCACCAAATGTCTCATCACTGTCCATTGCTCTTCTGGAGTCAGTTGCTCAATCTCGCTTAAAATTTTTTCAAGTGACAGACTCATCAATCTAACCCTATATCCATAATTCTCATAAAGGCAATGTTTGGCGACAAGTCGAAGAAACGTCTACGCATCTAATATTTTAATATACAGCACATTTCAAGTAAATGAAGTACACTACTGAAGTCTAAAAGGCAGATAGAAAGCTCTTTTTACTTCTGACCGGAGGCGGAGCTTTCCTTGCTCCGCTCCTGACTCCTGACTTCTGAATTCTGCTGTAATATGGGCAATTTTACGCACTCTTGGTAATTATATCAAATAGGAATAAAGATTCAACTAAATGGATTCAATGTGGATATACCACAACCCTCAAAATCCTTAATATTTCTAGTAACAAGTGTCAAAGAATGTATTTTAGCTGTTGCCGCAATCAATATATCAGCTTGGGATCGCGGTTTACCTTGAGTTCTCAAAAAGCCTCTTAATTCACCCACACATTTGGCAATTTCTGAGGTGATGAGGAGAATTTGACAGTGAGTGAAGAGAAAGTTTTCAAACCAGTTTTGGATTCTAGCATTAGACTTGGCTGTTAAACCATAATAAATTTCCTCAATTGTAATTACACTTAAGTTAATAGATGTCACAGTCTCGCTCCATGCTACTACCCCTAGATTTGGCATTGGGCGAGTTAATTCACTGATGATATTCGTGTCACAAAGATGACTCATCCTCGTCTTCCGTAAAAGGATTGTCGCGATGACTTCGTGCTGGTATCTCTAAGCTATAATTTTCTTCAGTACATAACTGTTGAAGTTCTTTAAAGACTTGAGCTAGAGATGTTTTCGCAGTTTGTTGCCGCCAGTTTAAAAATTCTTTAAAAAGCTTAGGGTCTACAATTGCAGCTACTAATTCCTCTTGAGTATAAATTAGCTGAGGTTCAAGACTTGTCGCATTAATGATTGAAGATAGCTGTTTTTTGGCTTCTTCAAGTGTCCATTTCATTGTAAAAATCTCCAAGCTTTGGAAGCAGTAGAACTGTTCTCACGTTAGCTTATTTTCCCAAGCGATGTCTGGCGATAAGCCGATGCAGCGTCTACGCATTCTGAGCAAATTTGTCAAATAAGCGATGTCTGGCGACAAGAAGCAGAGCTTCTACGCACTTTTGATGATCGGGTTAATGAGGCGATGCGGAAGCCGCCACTACGTGAACGCTCTGGTTTGTCTACGATAACCTGAAGTTGAAACTAATTTGCTAAAGTTGTCTTGTGTAAGCAAGGGAAATTACGCAAACTAGAGTAAATAGAAATTACATTGCACATAAAAATTACAATGGTCAACTACCAAATGGTTTGCACATGAGGATAATCTATAATTTTGATATCGCAAGTGACTAAAGGTATTCCATATCGCCTTGCAATTGCCACTAAAATCCTATCGGCTGGGTCTTTGTGAAAATCACCTGGTAATTTGGTGCTAGCTATGGGGTTAATGTGGGCGATCGCCCACATTAGTCCCTGATTAGTGTTTATATCATCGCGCTACAAGCTTTATTCTGTCAGAGTATCAAGTTTAGCCAGTATTCTTAAGCCTTCTTCTGGGTTGCCAATCACAGCCATTGCTTTAAATCTTGTATAGACATCAAATTCTGCTAGAGCTATGGTGGAAAGTTCTTCTATCAGCTTATTAACACTTATGCCTTTGGCTTGAGCAAGTTCTTTTAATCTATTGTGCTTATCGTCTGGTAAACGAATAGTTAAAGTTGCCATTTTTGTTTAACTCCTAATAATTTCTTCGGCTTTTAATATTGATAAGTTAGGAAATAACAATTCAGCATTTTGGAAATCTTTGGCATTGTGAGTGGCAATAATCTGAGCATTTCCTGCAACGGCTAATTCAATTAAGTGATTGTCAGCTTCATCTTTTAAATTTGGTCGCCATAAATAATAGATATAAACCCATTCACTGACACTCATTAATGATGCTAGTAAAGCCGAAATTTTTTCACTAGTTAAAGGGCATTTGGCGATAATTTCTGATCGCTGAATGACTGACTCATACTCAGAAAATAAAGCATTTCCCATCAAAGGCTGATATTCTCCTTTCAAGCAGCGTCGAATGAGTTCTCTACTGGAGCCTTGAGAGCTAATCAGCGCACTAATAAAAACGCTGGTATCAACTACAATTTTAATCGCCATGTCATTATGATAGCATATACGCTGTCATGAAAGTCCAAGTTAAAAGACTCAACAGCGATCGCCACAGATAAATATCTTCAATATCGGGCGATGTCTACGACGAGCTACACCTACGCATTTCTGGTGATGGGGTTGATGTGGGCGATGTAAGCGCGACAAGCCGCTCCGCGTCTACGCATTTGTGATGATGGGGTTAACTGTGCGATCGCCCTTTGGGCGGCTCCTCCGGAGCATCGCCTCCGGAAACTGCGCTTAATGCGATCGCACTTCGGTTGAAGACTCTTTGCTCAGACAAGGGTTCAACTAAATACTTGCGATCGCACTACTGTGATGACGTTAATGAGGTGCGATGTCTACGACGGGCTACGCCTACGCACTTCGTTACACACTCTTTGCTGACACAAGCATTCCACTAAATTCTTAACTGATATCTTAACTGATATATCTGGTCTGGTGTAAATAGGGGAAACGTTGCATACTCGGATTAAGGCTCAATAAAGCGAGCAATTACAGAAGTGCGATCGCCTCCGGCGGGCAGTCTGATCGCACTTTTGGTAATGGGGTTGATTTAGGTGATCGCACTACAATTTTTAGCCAAAGCTAAGTTATGAGGATAGCCAAAGATGGATGAACAAGGTTCGGGTACAAAAATGGACAAATTAATTAATGAACTCAAAGATTTATTACCTTTTTTGGGTAAGTTAAAAAATCTCGATTCAAAAAATTTAAGTATTGAATGGATTTCGTTTATTCAAAAGTTAAGTCACCTAGCTGATAGTTTCAAAAATTTTCTGCAAGTGGAAATAGAAGTACAAGTATTAACTTACGACTCAGCTATTGAATATTTTGTAGAGAATCGTCCACCAGAAAGTAATGTTGTAAAAGGTGCTATTTTACGTGGAACCGAAGCTCGTGGTCAAAGTATTATTCAGGTCTTCTTAGATAAGGAAAATCAATTAGTATGTATGCCTGATGGAAGACCTTACGGGCGTAAATTGATTGCTCGAAAACTCGATAATGAGCTTGATGAAGCCTTTGGAAATGAAGATTTAATTATTGTGGAATAGAAAAAATGTCTCTCACTTTGATAGGTTGGATTTTACTAACAGCAGCAGGTCTTTCAGTAGTAACTTTTGTTTTCTTATATTGGTCTGAGATTAAAAATTGGTTTGCAAAATGGAATAAACATAATCTCACAACAAAAGATAGAGATGATGTAGGATTTACATTGGCTAAAAAAATCGAAGCAAACAAATATAAAACAATTCAAGGAGTTTTTAACAAAAAAACTAACGAGGTAAAAGATGGTCGTGTAATTTATGCAAAACAAGTAGATGACCAATTAATCGATGATGATGCTGATAAGGATGGAACTTTACTTTTGTTTGAATAGGTAAAATGGCTTTTGGAATCCAATTGAAAATTTTTAAAGGTTTGAACTAAAAGCATATATCTTTTTAGCATTCTTGCACTTTAGAAATTCAAGCGGATTTCTACCAATATAAAGCATGAGATGAACTAATAAATTGATTTTGCAAAGGTAGTTTAATAATGAGAGAAGATTTATTTATTAATGGTATTCCAGATAACGTGCCAGAAAATATATCTGCTGTTTATCGTTCAAAAATTCTTACGCAAACATCTAACTTTATTGAAAAAAATAATCTTGAAAGTCTCAAAATTACAATCAGCACTGCATCTTGTAATCATCAAAAAAATAATAATTTTAAAGAAGATGAAGATATCTCCATCAAAATAAATAATAATCGTAAAAAAAACACTGATAATGATGAAGTAACAATAGAAGAACGTTCACATCGTTATCAATCGAGCGTACCTTCACATACTTTTGAGAAGTTATTTTTTCCTGAAGATTTACAAGGAAAATTAGACTTTGAAATTGAGTCTATTAAAGCATTATCTATAGTTTATGACAATTTAAACTATAAAGTGATTAAGCCTACTTCGCGTCGGGGTTTGATATTAGCGGGAGAACCTGGAACAGGTAAAACTGCTCTAGCTCATGCAATTGCTAATAAACTAGAAATGCCAATTTTAACCGTGACTTATGCAGATATAGCAAGCAAATTTCATGGTGAAGCGTCACAAAATCTCAAAGCTGTATTTTTTGCCGCCCATCGGGATAATGCCCTACTCCACATAGAAGAAGCTGACTCATTTTGCTCACAAAGATTGGCAGAAATTAGTTCCAGTTCTGATCAAGCTATTAATTCACTTCGCAATCAATTATTTAGTTGTTTAGATACTTATCCGGTATTGACCATTTGCACAACAAATTTTGTTGAAAGTTTTGATAAAGCATTAGAAACACGACTACGTTATATAAATATTCCTATGCCAGATGAAAAAACCCGTAGAGAAATATGGTGTAAATGTCTACATCTTCCAGGAAAAATACAACTAGCGAGCAATGTATCAATTGATGAACTGGCTAAAGTTGAGGATGTATGTGGCAGAGAAATTGCAGACGCTGTTGAAGACGCGGCTTTGAAAGCTGTTTTAAAAGCTTTGAAAGAGTCAAAAACCGTTATAAACAAAATAATACTAGAACAAAATATTCTTCTTTCAGCCATCAAAGATGCCAAGGATAGACGGTATGCAAATAACAAAAGTCGGAAGCTAACACCAGAAGAAAAAGAGGAAGTAAGCAAGGAGATTCAGGCTGCTTTAGTCAAGAAAGAGCCATAGACAATAGAAACTGACTATCAGTCAAACTAAAAAGTTTTTCTCAAAGCGATCACTCTCTTACCAACTGTATCAAAAAAGCGATCGCCAACAATAAAACCTACCCTACACCTTCCACTGCCCCCAAACCAAAAGTGCTGATCTCTGTGCTGCTGTTAACCCAGTCACCCCCCTTTCTTAAAGCTGGTAGCAAATACAGACTTATCAAAAGCAGTATTATGGAAATTAGCTTCAGCTAAATTTCCACACTGTAAGTCGGCTTGCCTAATGGTTAGATTTGAGAAGTCATACCCCTGCAAAGCTATCTTCAAATGCGCTAACAAATTGAGGACATTGCCTCCCGCATACCCTGCTAGTATTGAAGCTTGATGTCTTTGCTACTCCAGCACATCCTTCAACATTTGCACAAGCTTTTGCTGGCTGCCCAACTCTATCAGCAGTTTCTCAAGCAAGGGTTGCACAATCAGTTGTCGTTGTGTTTCCCGAATGTAGTCCTTTGCACTCGCCTTCATTAGCGCATGAGTTTGGAGAAGAGCAACGGGTGAGGAACTTTCTGCTCTCTCTCTACTGCTTACTATTTCTTTACAAACTTGCTTAACCAATCGCTCCGTAACGTATTCCTTGACTACAGGTTGCAGTGAGAATTGCTTTCCTGTTTTTTCAATCAGCGATCGCCGCAACAGCGAGTACAAAGCTTGCGGCAGTTCTTGCTTTGAGGTGACACTCACTACATCTTGTTTTAATTCCTTTACAGATACGGCTTCCCGATTAATTGCCAACCACAACATCACCTCTTGTTCTACTGGCGACAAGCGACTAAACTGGCGATCAAGCAGATCGCGGATATCATTAAAGACTAGTACTCCTTGTCCGATATACTCCAACAACTCCGCAATAGAGCCGTCAAACAACTGTTGAACTCCTGCTGCTACCATCTTCAACGCGAACGGATTTCCCCCGTAGTGTTCGATCAGTCTGATCCATTCTGCGTCCGTACCTGTAAATTGTCCTCTATCTTGGAACAGCTTTCGCCCATCTTCTGGTTTCAACCCTTCCAGTTGCAGCGAAGCGCAAGCGCGACGACAAGTCGTTCGCACTTTTTTCTCGTCTCCTTCAAGCGCTACAATATCTTTGGGCTTTTCCCGACTGGTCACGAGCAAGCAACTTTGATGGGATACTTCTCCAATGCGCTTGAGCAGTTGACCGTATCCCTCATGCTTTGCCATACAATGTCCAGCCCCACCGCCAGCGCTTAAGATTGTCTCAGCATTGTCTAAAATCAGTAGACAGCGTTTATCCCGAAAGTACTGCATCAGCTTGGACAGTTTCCCATTTAAACTAGTAGGCACAACAGGATCTTCTTGAAGCATCTGCATTATTGATTGCAACACGCTTCCCAATAACTCTTCCAAGGTTGGGGCATTTTGGAGCGATCGCCACACCACTATGTCAAACTCAGTTTTAAAGTTCTGCCCGAACTTCACGGCTAGCGCAGTTTTGCCAATTCCACCCATTCCTAGCAGTGCGAGTGAACTACCACACACTGCCCTAACGGGTCAGTGTGGGCTTCTCAAATCCCCG
>NZ_QMEA01000083.1 GCF_012912105.1 Brasilonema sp. UFV-L1 | reverse complement strand
CCCGCAAGGGGAGTGTAGGTAGTTCACAAACCTGCAACAGTGATTCTTCCTAACCAAACTATGCTCTCTTCTAATTTGGAATAATTGAGCATTAAGTTGCAGAGGAAATATTACCACACCCGTAATTAGGTTAGCTTCAGCTTCTCAACTGAGAATAATCTAGCTAACCTACTCTGCATTTACTTTGATTTATACAAGGGAGCAGTGGCAGTAGTACAAGCATAACTTTTTACTCATGGGATAATTCTCCCACAAGCCAGTTCACCTGACAACACCCGACTGCATAAGTTAAATGAGACAACACCTAATACTAATCAAGTGACTGTTGAGGAACATCTCTATGGATAAAACATTTAAATTTCGACCTATATCCTGCAGTTGGGTTGCAGTTCATCCAAATCCCAAAGGTGTTATTCAATTTATAGGTGGTGCTTTTTTCGGTACTTTTCCAACTGTTTTTTATCGATACTTTTTCAGACAGTTATTTAACGAAGGTTACACAATAGTTGCCCTTCCATTCAGGTTTAGCTTTCGTCATTGGCCCATTGCTATTAGTTTATTGAAAGAGCAGGGTGTACTTGCTGAAGAAATTCCCAAAGTTGCCAAAAGACTAAATTACCAAACCGATATCTACCAAGATAAAACCAGATATTTTTGGATTGGACACAGCTTAGGATGTAAATATATTACTCTTCTAGAATTTCTCAGTGGCGAGCAATGGCCTACAATTGTACAAGATTGTGTTCAAGATAGTGAAGACCAATTTCAACAGATTGAGAAGAGTATTAAAGATATTCCTCTCGAACAACGTTCTATCAAGGGTCAACCATCTTTACTCATTGCACCAGATATTAGTGATACACAAAGTGCCATCCCTAAACCTCTGGCTTTTATAGCGCATTTCCTTGATAAAATTAAGCTTGGGGTACTTCCTACGAGAAAACAAACTCAGTGCTTTATCAAAGGTAGTAATTTATTTAACTTAACTGCACTCATTTCGTTTGATAAAGATACAATCGCCGGAAGTCAAACTGACGTAAACAAAGATTGCGAGACTAGAGAAAATAGTGATGTGCTTTGGCTGATAGAACAGTTAAAGTCTAGAAAATTCCCAATCCTTGATCAGGAAATACCAGGGAAGCATTTAGAACCAGTTGGTGTCAAAATAGGGAATTATATCGTTGATTTCAACCCATTGGATAAATTTATTGAACCTATCAAATCTAGGCAACTTGAACCAGTCGTCATTCGATTTCTCGATGAACTAAAGGAAAGAAAACAAATGGCAAAGGTAGAGCAGTATTCTGTGTCAGCAATTAGGGGTGTAACTCTGTAAGGGTGTGAGGGTATAGGGGTTTCCACAACCGGATTTTTATAGCAGTTTCAGTAAATTATATTGTGCGTATCCAGTTATCTCAGTGGAATACCCCTGCAACTTTGAGAGCAAATTTTTCACTTGTACTTGCATTCTGTTTGCATCTCCTAATCTCAAGCGTAGATGCTCTTGAACTCGTGTGAGAATAAGACGTATTTGAATGGCTTTAATGTCGTCTGATTCATCCTCTTTGACTAAAGCATGGCTTTTTAATAAGCCTAACTTCTCAATTGACGTAGCTTGAATTGCTTCAATGATATCCTGACAAATTTGTTTGATGAATTGATTGATAACATACTTCGTCACGACAGGTTGGAGGGTGAATAAGATAGCACTGCTATCAGTGGTTTCTTCTTTTTCGATCAGCGATCGCCTACTCAAAGATTCTAGCGCCACCACTAATTCAGACCCCGATACCCCAACTCCTAAGTTTGTTTTTAATTTAGCTAGTGAAATCGGCTGATACTCTATTGCTAACCAATAAATAATGACTTTTTCTAAATCTGACAAGCGCTCAAACTGTTGGTCAAGAAGATGAGAAAAAATATCACCAATGACTAAAGAACTTTGTGAGATAAATTGCGCAATATTACCATTAAATAAATCTTGAATTGTTGAAGCGATAGTTTTTAAAGCCGCTGGATGACCTCGGTATAGTTGAATGAGTTCTTCTAACCCGTTTTCTAAGCCAGAAAAACCTTTGGTAGCCAAAAGCTTTTTTGCCTCTGGTATTTTTAAGCCTTTGATTTTTAAGGCGCGGATTGCTAAAGTTTCACCAGCCAGTGAGGTGACTTCTACAGGTTTTTCCCGGCTTAGTAACAGCAAACAGCTTTGGTGATATTCTTCTCCCACTCGCTTAAGCAACTCACCGTAACCTTCGTAGCCTGAGCAATAGTACCCAGCTATACCGGCATCACGTAGAATCATTTCCCAATCATCAAAGATGAGTAAACAACGATAACTGCGTAAGGTGTTTAGTAGGCAAGATATTTGACCATCTATCGTCGCTGGTATCGCTGTTTGTGATTTGCTCGTCAAAAATTCGTTGATATCTGTTAAGATTTTAAGCAAAGATGGTGCATGGCGCAGGCTTTGCCAAATCAGGTATTCAAATTTGTCTTGAATCTGTTGTGCTAACTTGGCAGATAAAACCGTCTTTCCAATTCCGCCCATTCCAATTAAAGCAACAAGTCGGCATCGCTCACTAACAATCCATTGCTTTAAAGTGGCGATTTCTTCATTGCGCCCGTAGAACAGCGAAACATCTATCGCCTCTCCCCAATATTGCTGTTTGTTACTACTGTTTACCTCAATTTTCCTATCTTCTAGCTGAGGTTGAGTCTCAACATCGTATTCAGCAATCTCCTCACAATCGAGTTGTAATCGCTGACAAATATCTACGAAAGTACCATAATCAACAGGTTTACCTGTTAGAAAATTGCTGACTGTAGCTAGAGCTAATCCTACATTCTCAGCCAACACTCTTTGACTAGAAAAGCCATTTCGTCTCACAGCTAATTTGGCTTTTTCAATACAATCCCGACGCACTCTGAGCGACCTTGACATGGCTCATCCCATGACAACTGTTCACATTGTACACGCTACAAGTCAGATTGCCAGAAACGTACACATCGGGACGGTTTTGGAAAAAAAGCTCTAAAACTTTTGTTACGTACAGCAAATAGTGACGCGCTTGATCACTTTCAGCATTGGCTTACCGTCCTCATCCGGATACTCAATTGGGGTTTGAAACTCCAATTTTATTATTTTTCTGGAATGGCATTTATATACTATCGCTAACAATTCAGTTACCATTTGCTCTATAACGCTCGTTTGCGTCAAAATAAGAATAAAAACGCTGTAATTTATCTTAACAATGGTGCAAGCACAACTTTCTCAAACCCTTTATCCTCCCCAAACATCGACACATACGCGGGGATATGATTATGATTTGGTCATTGTCGGCGGCGGGATTGTTGGCTTAACCTTAGCTTCTGCATTGAAAGATTCTGGGTTAAGTGTGTTGCTGGTAGAAGCAAAAGTAGAATCAGCAGCAGTAGCCAAAGGACAGGCTTACGCGGTGCATATGCTTTCGGCGCTGATTTTTCAAGGAATTGGAGTTTGGGACCAAATATTGCCCAACATCGAAATTTACCGTCGTGTGCGTTTTTCTGATGCTGATTATCCTAACGTAGTGGAATGGGAAACTGGTGATATAAAGACAAAAGATTTAGGTTACGTCGCAGAACATCAAGCACTGTTGCATCCTTTGCAAGAGTTCGTCAAAAATTGTCCCAACGTAACATATCTGTGTCCTGCCCAAGTGGTTAATATCCAGTATCAGCAAGATGTGGTCACAATGGATGTTAAAATGGAAGACCAAATGCGGACAGTTCGCAGTCAATTAGTTGTAGCCGCAGATGGTTCACGTTCGCCGATTCGTCAAGCTGCTGGAATTAAAACCCGTGGCTGGAAGTATTGGCAGTCTTGTATTGTTGCCTTTGTTAAACCAGAAAAATCTCACAACAACACAGCATACGAAAAATTTTGGTCTAGTGGTCCATTTGCAATTTTACCTTTACCAGGAAACCGTTGCCGGATTGTCTGGACTGCTCCTCATGAAGAAGCAAAGGCTTTATGCGCTTTGGATGATGAGCAATTTTTAAGAGAATTACAAGCGCGTTATGGGAATCAGATGGGTAAGTTGGAATTACTAGGCGATCGCTTTATTTTTCAGGTACAACTCATGCAAAGCGATCGCTACGTTCTCCATCGACTCGCTTTAATTGGTGATGCAGCACATAATTGCCATCCTGTCGGTGGACAAGGCTTGAATTTGGGCATTCGCGATGTTGCTGCTTTGGCGCAAGTATTGCAAGAAGCTCATACTCAAGGTGAAGATATTGGTAACATTCAAGTTCTCAAACGTTACGAACGCTGGCGTAAGCTGGAGAACATGACAATTTTAGGTTTTACTGATTTATTAGACCGGATATTTTCTAATAACATCTTACCAGTAGTCATAGTTCGTCGTCTGGTGTTATGGATGATGCAACGAATACCTATGCTAAAAGTATTTGCTCTCAAGCTGATGATTGGGTTGAAAGGGAGAACTCCTAAATTAGCACAGCATTGAAATGAGTCATTAGTCGTTTGCAACAGAGTGCAGAACTCCCGGTCAATGTGATATTTTTATCTGAAACCCCACATTCTGCACGCTCAACTGTCACGGGGTCTTACACGTAAAAAATCAGCCGAACCTTGTTTTATTGATCTGTCTACCCCACGATTAATCGAGGGAACGGGGGTCGCGCCACGTACCAGAAACAGCCAGCCCTCATACGACGAGTACTCGACTTGGAAAACAGTGAAACAAAAACAAGGGCTGGCTGTTTCTGGCGGGGACAATGCGTCGGCTTGAAGGTTCGGCTGATTTTTCGGGGACAAATGCGTCACAATCGGTTTTGGATGTTTTTTAGAAGGAGATAAAGCTATTTCATATACCATATACTCCTGAATCAACGGAGAAAGAACGATTTCAAAGGATCATTTGTAGCTAAAAAACAAGAAATATTTAAGTGATTCTGCTGTGTGACACCCCAGCGTGCGGAATGTATGTTAAATCTAAAAAAAGACTTTGTTGGCAAACAGCACATAATCGGAGTCCGAATCAAAAGGCAATCATCAAACAATTGTCCTTTTTCCTTTAACCGAGCAGTATTAGGGGATATAAGTCTTTTAATTTTCAAAAATCAAATAGGATTGTCATAGCAAAGCTATGAGTCATTGAGTTTGCTAAAATACTCTGCTCATCAAATAAATTAATTCCTAATTATACTACTTTAGCATCTTCCATTAGAGGGATAAAAATAGAAATATAAGTTTATTCAAGAGCATCACAATTTAGCACATTGAAAACGAAATTTATGTATTAATTGTGACTAAATAACTAGTTTTTTTTTGTAAAAACCAGTATTGATTGAGTTTTACATTTGATATGACTAGTCATTTTAAAGACAAAAAAGTCAAAAGTATCTTAAGTACTGAATATGAAAAACTAAAGATAGGATGTAAGAGTCGTATATCTTGAGTTATTAAATCTTTAACAAAGATGACTTACGCAAAGATTCTGTCAATTATTCGTAAAATTACTAACTTACATCTAATTGTCGATTCCGAAGATAAAAAATACAAAAGTTAAAACTGAAGACGTTGACCACTAGTGATGCTAAAGTGGCAAGAAATTCTTCATGTGAAATTTTCAGCGGAAATCAATGCTGAAGAAGCTACAGACAAAGCATATTTCTCTAATCGTGGGTGCCGGACTATGTGCCTTTTTAGCTGGGGCAGTCGTGTCAGCTCCCGAGATAGGAAAATCCCTAGGACAATGGCTTAAACCACGCAATACTGAGCCTGAAAAGCTCTCGGAAGAAACCAAAGCGAAATCACCCGTTTTTGCCTTGGTATCACAATCTCCACAAGAGCGTGGTGCAAAACTAGAAGCAATAAAGGAGAAGTCAACATTAGCAGATCGAAATCGCGCTCGTTATCTTTTAGCAAGTGATTTAATTGAACGAAAGCAAGCTCAAAGCGCGCTCTCGTTATTAGAAGGCTTAGATAAAGATTATCCACTTCTTGCGCCTTATGTGCTACTAAAACAAGCACAGGCACATGACATCCTTGGAGAAGAAGGTAAAGCCTCAGATCTTAGGCAGAAAGTGCTCAAAGAGTACCCCAAAGAACCAGCAGCAGCCAAAGCTTTGTATCTGATCGGACTCAAAGAGTATCAAGACAAAGCTTTAGCTGAATTTCCTTCCAATCCCCTGACTTGGGAAATCATCCGTAAACAGTTGCAGGCAAATCCCAATCAGCCGCAATTGCAGTTAATTTTGGCAAAATATGCCTATGATCAACCAGGAATCGTACCTGTGTTAGATCAGATGGCGAACAACCCCACCCTGAAACCCGAAGAGTGGGACATCGTTGGTACAGCTTACTGGGAAAATAATGAATTTGGCAAAGCAACAATAGCATACGCCAAAGGAACTAAAACACCCCGCAACCTCTATCGTATTGGTAGAGGATGGCAGGTGAGTGGAAAACGAGCAGAAGCTATTAACGCTTATCAACAGCTTGTGAAGACATTTCCGGATGCAAAAGAAACAAGCACTGGTCTGTTACGCTTAGCAGAAATGGCAACAGTACGCAAAGACGCTTTGCCATATCTTGATCAAGTCATTACTAAGTTTCCTAACAAAGCAGGTACAGCACTGGTAGAAAAAGTTAAAATTCTTCAGGCTCAAGACCAAAAGGCAGCAAGTGAAGCGACTAAGCTACTTCTGACCAAATACGGTAACTCTGAGGAAGCAGCAGAGTATCGCTGGAAAATAGCACAACAAAAAGCGAAGGCAAAAGATTATAAAGCTGCATGGCAATGGGCAGAACCGATTGCGAAAAATAACCCCAACAGTATTTTGGCTCCCAGAGCGAGCTTTTGGGTTGGAAAATGGGCAACAAAATTAGGGAAAAAGGAGGAAGCAAAACAAGCTTATGAATATACCCTCAGCAATTTTCCCCATTCTTACTACTCGTGGCGAGCAGCAGCAACTTTGGGACTCAATGTTGGTAATTTCAACTCTGTGCGCCAAATGAACCCAAACGTCGTCCCATACCAGCGTCCAGTACCAACAGCGGGTTCTGAGACATTAAAAGAATTGTACCTGCTTGGTCAAGACCGTGATGCTTGGTTACAATGGCAAACAGAATTTCAAAACAAAATGCAGCCAACAGTGGCAGAGCAATTTACTGAGGGTTTGATGCAGCTGGCAAAAGGAGAAAATATCCTCGGAATTGATACAATTTCCAAATTGGAAGACCGCGAAACACCAGAAGAACAAGCACAGTTTAAAACTCTCAGTCAACAAGTCACCTATTGGCAAGCTCGTTATCCCTTTCCTTTTCAAAAGGAAATTGAGCAATGGTCCGAAAAGCGTCAGCTTAATCCTCTGCTAGTGACTGCGCTCATGCGTCAGGAATCACATTTTGAGCCAAAAGTTCATTCTACAGCAGGTGCGGTTGGTTTAATGCAAGTGTTACCAAGTACAGCAAAATGGATCGCACCACAAATTCAAGTGGACAGCAAAAAAATAGATTTGGAAGATCCGAACGAAAATATCATGTTCGGGACTTGGTATTTGGATCACACTCATCAGCAATATGGTAATAACTCAATGCTTGCGATCGCCAGTTACAATGCAGGTCCTGGTAACGTTTCTAAATGGTTGCAAACTCTCCCTAAGGGAGATCCGGATGAATTTGTAGAATCAATTCCTTTTGATGAAACCAAAAATTACGTACGTCAGGTGTTGGGTAACTACTGGAATTACACAAGACTGTATAACCCTGAAATTTCCCAGTTGGTAGCAAAGTATTCGACTGTACACCCAGAACTACCGGTTCAGTAATTTTCAAAAGTAGAGACGCTTTCATTCCACGCGTCTCTACCAAGATAATGCTGGAGATTGAGAGCCTCCCACTTTGAGTGGGAGGATGAAAATCGACAAAGACAGGATGGGTGCCTGTTGTTTCATCTTTAAGCAATCTTCATATCCTACAGGTTTATGTAGGATAGGGTAGTTGTATCCACAAAGGTCGATTTGGATAAATATGGCGGAACTAAGTTTGACATTAAAGCTCCCTTTTTATCGACTTAACCAAAGTAAGGCTTTGGAGTTTGAACGATTAACTGTCGTCAATACAGAAATTGCGAATGACTTACTTTGCGTGGATAAAAAAGAGCGAAAGAAGTTAACAAGCGCTGCTTTTCGTCATGTGGAAATTGGTTCGATGTGGATTAATCAAACCATCCGAAACACTAATACCAAAACCAAAGTTAAACACTTTAAGCGAATGTGGTTAGAAGTCAATAACCAAGGTTTTGAAATAGTGAAGTCGGGTGAGTTGTATACCGTCTGTTTTTGTCTTTATCGCGGTAGGAAGGGACGTATTCCTCTGTCTATCCACGGTGCTTCGCATTCCCAAGTTCTAAACAAAATCATACAAGGGACAGCCAACCTAGGCTCTCTCAAGCTTTGTAAGTCGAAAAAAGGAATTTGGTATGCACTTGTTTCTGTATCGATGGAAGTTCCCGATGCAATATCAGTTGAACATTGGATTGGAGTAGATAGAGGACAGAACAATATTGCTGTCGCTGCACTTCCCAAGGGATTTGGCAAGTTCTGGAAAGGTGGGCGGGTGAAAGGGTTGAGACGACAGTTTCAACGTACTCGCGCTCAACTGCAATCTGCCAAACAATTCAAAGAAGTGAAACGACTAGAGCAACGTGAAAGACGAATTATGACCCATATCAATCACGTTATTTCCAAACAACTTGTGCAGTTTGCACAGGATTTTGGAATGGGTTTGCGGTTCGAGGATTTATCTGGTTGTCGTCAAACGATGAGACAGCACAAAAAGACAAAATCTGATGCTGCTAATAACCGTGATAGTTGGGCATTTTATCAGCTAGAGCTATTCACTCGTTATAAGGCGATTCGTTATGGAGTACCAGTCGAATCAGTTCCCGCTCCATACACTAGCAAGTCAGACCATCGTAATGGTGTGATTGGTAAACGAAATGGAGATTGGTTCAAAGGCTTTGATGGGTATCGCTGCAATGCTGATTGGAATGCCTCTCAGAATATTGGTCAATGGCTCGGTTTTTCATGCCCTCTAAATCTATGGCGCTACCGCGCCACGCTACGCTATCAGACCGCAGCAACTGCAATGGTTGCTGCCGATGTAGAGGGTGGGGTCGATTCGAGTCCCTTTAACTAGTAAAACGCGCGCTTCGAGTGGATTTATCCCTCGCTAGTGCAACGACTAGAATCCCCGCGCATTCATGCCGGGGAGTGTCAAATCCACCTGCTTCCCAGATACAATAGTCACAGATGACGCCTTCTCGCTGACTCATGACACCTTCACAAAACGTAGACACAACAACTCCTTCTAGTGTTGACTTTGAAGTCAATGGCGACTCAAAACCGGAAATAGATCCCATAGATCCTCTCGATGAGTTACCCGGTGAAGTCGAAATGTCAATTTTCGATCACCTAGAGGAGTTACGACAGCGAATTTTTTACTCGCTCATTGTTATTGCAGTGGGTGTTGTCGGCTGCTTCCTCGCTGTTAAGCCGATTGTTAAGCTTTTAGAAGTGCCAGCACAAGGAGTCAAATTTCTGCAACTAGCTCCCGGAGAATATTTCTTTGTCTCAATGAAAGTTGCAGGCTATAGTGGGTTGCTTGTGTCTAGCCCGTTTGTGCTATACCAAATTATCCAATTTGTTCTCCCTGGACTGACTCGTCGTGAACGTCGCTTCATAGGACCTGTGGTATTGGGGTCGAGTTTTTTGTTTGCAGGAGGGTTAGTCTTTGCCTATCTTTTGCTAGTACCAGCTGCTTTGAAATTTTTCATCAGCTATGGTGCAGATGTTGTAGAACAGTTGTGGTCAATTGACAAATATTTTGAATTTGTCTTGTTGCTGCTATTTAGTACTGGGTTAGCATTTCAAATCCCTATCATTCAAACGCTACTTGGTGCTTTGGGAATTGTCTCTTCTGGACAAATGCTTTCTGGTTGGCGCTACGTTCTTTTGGGAGCAGTCATTTTAGGAGCAATTCTTACACCTTCAACTGATCCATTTACTCAGAGTCTCTTAGCAGGAGCAGTATTGGGACTTTACTTTAGTGGTATTGGTTTAGTGAAGCTGGTCGGAAAATGACTCTCGCTACGCTACAATTCAAAATTCAAAATGGACTGCGGAGCGCACAGCGATCAAAATTCAAAATTCAAAAATTATTGTCAATTTTTGAATTCCTCCTATAGCGCGAAAACTAGCATACAAAATTTGGATAAACTTTGGTGATTGAGGTATGAAAAATAAGAGTGCTCAAATTACCAAAGTTTATCAAAAAGAGGATTTAATGCACAAGTTAATATTACCTGTCACCAATTTTCCACCTCGTCAAATTGCTGATTTTATGTCTGAAGTTCTTGTCTATGATGGATAGGTTGTGTTAATCCAGCCAGATAGAGACGTACCTTTGGGTAAAAGAATTTTTTGACACTCTTTGAGTGTGAAAATAATGCGATCGCGAACGCTCATGCGCTCGCGCTTTGCGCTCAGCGGCTCCTGTGGAGCATCGCTCATTTTCACAACAATCAGTCATCGCCGACGCTAGTCGCACTCAACCTCAAAAATCTCCAAGGGCGGACTGGCTTGTTTTGGCGGTTTATACTTGAACTACTCAATCAACCATTCTGCAGCGCGTTCACCTAAATTTAACGGAACACTGACAGCTTTACCAAGTCGTGGACGTTCTCGCGTTTCTCTAATATAGGTTTTCACCTGTGTCTCACCACCCAAGCCGCTGAGATAGTTGGCGATACTATTTAAATGTTCTCGATACTCTACCTCACTCAATGGAAAGGACGCTTGCTCTAAATATTTCCACATAACCTGTAGGAATATCCTACCCTGTGTTCGACGCAACTGGACATCATAAGAGCGTCCCCACTTTTCAAGCAACAGTTGGTGTAATTCCTCTCCCGTCATAGCTTCTCTCAAATATTTTTACATTTAGTTATGATGTTAAGTTCCATGACTCAAGTATGATAGGACTATAAAGAAATGTAATCCTACTCAGAAAGCTGCTGGAAATATCTTTGCACAAAATATTCTGGCATCCCTGTGGGCATTATCGTTTTCATTCAGACAAGAGTTTCTTCATGAAAAACTCAAGTCAAATTTGTTAACAAAATACACAAAGAACGCGTAGGTTATGGCTCAATTTTCTGAATCAATGGACGTACCCGATATGGGGCGTCGTCAATTCATGAATCTTCTGACTTTTGGAACTGTAACCGGAGTGGCTCTGGGAGCATTGTATCCCTTTGTCAAGTATTTTATTCCTCCAGCAACTGGTGGTGCTGGTGGTGGTACAACGGCAAAAAATGAGTTGGGTAACGATGTTAGTGTTACTAACTTTTTGGAAAGTCATAATGGTGGCGATCGCGTTCTGGTTCAAGGACTCAAAGGAGACCCCACCTATATTGTGGTAGAAAGCAAAGAAGCAATTGGTGATTATGGCATTAACGCCGTTTGCACGCACCTAGGTTGTGTTGTTCCTTGGAATGCAGCAGAGAACAAATTCAAGTGTCCCTGTCATGGTTCACAGTACAACGCCACTGGTAAAGTTGTCCGGGGTCCTGCACCGTTGTCTTTAGCTTTGAGTCATGCAACAGTCCAAGAAGACAAAATCCTCCTGACTCAATGGACTGAAACCGACTTCCGTACAGGTGAACAACCTTGGTGGGCATAGTCAATGTATAGTTTATAGTTTGGAGTCGAAATTTGGCTCTTGACTAATGACTAATGACTAATATTTGTGAGAATCGTTGTCCTAGTAGTCCTTATAGAGATGAGAAATGTTTGTCAAACAGCGAGTTTAGCTCGCAGTGCTAGAACAGTTATCAAAACATTGCTCGTAGCGATCGCCACAGTGACCTTTTTCTTCACCAGCGATCTAGTCCTACCTCAAGCAGCTTCAGCATACCCCTTTTGGGCACAGGAAACCTACCCCGAAACGCCTCGCGAACCAACAGGGCGGCTTGCGTGTGCCAACTGTCACCTAGCAGCAAAGCCGACCGAAGTAGAAATTCCCCAATCTGTGCTACCTGACACGGTATTTAAAGCCGTGGTCAAAGTTCCCTACGATACAAGCGTAGAGCAGGTGGGTGCCGATGGTTCTAAAGTTGGCTTAAACGTCGGTGCTGTGCTGATGCTACCAGAAGGCTTCAAAATTGCTCCTGAAGAACGCATTCCTGAGGAATGGAAGGAAGAAGTCGAGGGTTTGTATTATCAACCCTACACCGAAGACAAAGAAAACGTTGTCATCATTGGACCACTACCTGGTGAACAATACCAAGAAATCGTCTTCCCCGTGCTTTCTCCAAACCCTGCAACAGACAAGAACATTCGCTTTGGTAAGTATCCTGTTCACGTAGGTGGTAATCGGGGACGCGGACAAGTTTACCCCACTGGTGAAAAGAGCAACAACACAGTATACGCAGCTTCTGCTACTGGTACAATTAGCAAGATTGCCAAAGTAGAAGATGAAGACGGCAACGTCAAGTACGAAGTCAGCATCCAACCTGAATCTGGGGATGCAGTTGTTGACACCATACCCGCTGGACCAGAATTGATCGTTTCCGAAGGTCAAGCAGTCGAAAAAGAAGAACCTTTGACCAACAATCCAAACGTCGGTGGATTCGGTCAAGATGATGGGGAAATCGTGCTGCAAGATGCAAACAGAATTAAAGGATTGATTGCATTTATCGCACTTGTCATGTTAGCTCAAGTTATGCTCGTCCTTAAGAAAAAGCAGGTTGAAAAGGTTCAAGCTGCAGAGATGAATTTCTAAATGAGGAGCCAAATTATCAGTTATTGGACAGGCAAAATGCCTGTCTTTTTTATGTTTTTAAAACTCATTGTTATCTAAACAAGAAGAGCACAACCTCTCAAGTGTTTGTGCAATTCAATGAAAACCAGAGCTGTGTTTTCTGTATATTACCCATGTGTATTTAATTTAAATGATTCACGAGTATACTCAAAAGCAAAGGGGTGAATTTTCTGCTCATCGTGTCTTTGACGAACTATTGCACATCCGCTGTTCTGAGGTTTAGTAAGCTGCAGTCTTACGAACTCGTAAAGCACGACGTTCGTCAAAAGCATGCCCTTGAGTCGAACGCGAGTGCGTGTCCTCTGGACTAACGCCGCGAAGCAAAGCTGTGGCGGGATAGCATTGCAGTCAAAAATTAAAAGACTCATACCATGCGGGAGTCATCAGTTATAAAAAAAATTAATAACTGATGAGCTATGACACGATTTTTGAATTAACTAAAATAATAAGAGTTCCATACATCATGAATCAATATCTACTATGAAAATGTCATTGTTATATAGAAATATGGGGTTGATCCGACAAAAAAGTCAACAATACTTACAGACTGGTAAGAAATGGTTACGAAATAGACCAGATAAAGCACTATCACAAGCTTATGAGGCTGCTTGTAGAATTAAAAATATTGAAACTGAGCAATTTAATGGTCAAAAAATTACTCTGAATTCTGCCAAGTACACTGAAAATGTGATGGCTTATTGGCAAGTTTCTCTTAACCGAGACTTAATGATTATTCAATTAAAACTAGCAGAGTTCCATTTCTATTCTTTTTTACTCAATAAATCAAAATCTGTTTTTGTAGAAAAATTAAATTTGATTGATGAAGTCAGAGCTAAATATTCATTAGAGAATGAAGACAATCATAACGAAATCATATCAGTATCTGAATCATCATTACAAACTAACCATGATAAAGTTAATCATCAGTCAGATTCATCTCATATCGAGAATATGAAAGTTAACCCTGTTTTTAATAAAACAGGTGCTTTCCCTAGATCAATTGGAAGAATGTTCAATAGAATTACTGCGGATTTTTCACCACAAGCAGAAGAGCAATTTCTTAAGAATTTCCAAATTTCTAGAAAGAGAACAAGAACTGCTGTAAGATTTTTGGCCATGCTAGTTATTGTGCCCATTTTAACTCAATATCTTTCTAAACAATTATTAGTTCTTCCAGTTGTGAAGCGTCTAAGAGGTGAAAATTTGAGTCAAGTTTTTCTGAACCATGAAATGGAAGAAGAAGCTATCAGTGAGTTAAAAACTTTTGAGGAAAAACTAAAATTTGAAAGTCTGATTCGCCAAGCACCACTACTCACTTCAGAGGTCAGAGAGCAAAAAGTAAAACAAGAAGTCCATACAATTGCAAAGGAATTTAGAGAGAAAAGCAATAACGCTATTAGCAATGTTTTTGCCGATATACTATCACTTATAGGTTTTGCATGGGTCATTGCTACAAGCAAAAGAGAAGTCATCATTGTGAAATCTTTTATTGATGATGTTATCTATGGTTTGAGTGACAGTGCTAAGGCTTTCTTAATTATTTTATTTACAGATATATTTGTGGGATTTCACTCACCGCATGGTTGGGAGGTTATTCTTGAAGGATTTGCAGAACATATGGGACTTCCAGCAAATAGAAGCACGATATTTCTTTTTATTGCGACTTTTCCTGTGATTTTGAACACGATTGTTAAATACTGGATATTCCGCTATCTCAGTCGTTTGTCTCCTTCAGCATTAGCAACATTGAAAGAAATGGACGAATAACTTCTCAGTCTTTTCAGTGTGTGCAATCAAATTATATATTTTCCACTCAGCATACAACTCTAGAGATAACTTAATTTCTGTTATTCGTAACCTTTACAGGTATGGCATTGGTCTACTAACACAATAAGCTAGATACAGTGGCAGGTTTTTGAACACACGGTGACTTAAAATGCTCGGTCAAACAATATGTGGACGCTACCGCATTATCCGACAGATAGGAAAAGGAGGGTTTGGTAATACCTTCCTAGCTTTTGATACGCAACGACCGGGAAATCCTCAGTGTGTTGTCAAGCAGTTTAAGCCTATGGCTACTGACCCTTTCACTTTACAGCACGCAAAACGTTTATTTGACCAGGAAGCAGAGATACTAGAAATCTTAGGAAATCATGACCAAGTCCCAAGACTTCTAGCACATTGTGAAGAAAAGCAAGAAGAAGAAAAGCAAGAATTTTATATAGTTCAGGAATTTATTCAAGGTCATGATCTCAACCAAGAAATCTTTTCCGGAAAGCAACTTAGTGAAACCGAGGTGATTAAGCTTTTAAGAAATATTTTAGAAGTCTTAGCTTTTGTTCATCAAAAACAAGTCATTCACCGCGATTTAAAACCCTCGAATATTATGCGGCGTCAGTCAGATGGCAAAATTGTGTTGATTGACTTTGGTGCAGTCAAGCAAGTTTCTACTCAAATCACTAATGCTCAAGGACATACTACTTTTACTATAGCCATTGGTACTTCTGGTTATAAGCCAAGCGAACAAGCAAACGGTAAACCTAAATTAACTAGTGATATTTATGCAGTTGGAGTTATTTGCATTTACGCTTTAACAGGAATAAATCCTATATTCCCAACTGACCCCCTTACAGGTGAAATTGTTTGGCGAAATCAAGCACATGTTAGCTCTAAGCTAGCTGATATTATAGACAAAATGGTTCGTTATGACTATCGTCAACGTTATCATTCAGCAGATGAAGTTTTGCAAGCTTTAAAAACGCTATTACCTGATACTTCAGTTGGCAATCAAACCCAGAAGCAGCCTGACACTAAAGTCTCTACAACTAAACCACCAACACAACTACCAGGCTCAACCAAAAAGCTTTTATTTGGCTCGGTAATTGCAGCAGTACTTGCTATAAGTATTGTTGTCATCTATATTTTGAAACCTTCAAACTCAGAAAATTTCCTACAATATGAAAATTCTAATTTTGGAATAAAAATCAAATATCCTCAAAGCTGGGAAAGACAGGATATAAACAATGCTATCACAGGAGAAGTGGTTACATTTATATCTCCCAAACAAAGTGATGTAGATAAATTTCAAGAGAAGGTAACTATAAGCATTGAAAATTTTTCAGGAACATTAGAGGAATTTAATAATTTCTTAATCATAGACAATAACAAAAATATATCAAAAGCTAAGAAGATCCAATCAAATAACTCTTCTCTTGCAAATAAACCAGGAAAAAGATTACTGTTTACTGGAAAAAGTGGAGAAAAAAGTTTACAAAATTTGCAAGTTTTTACTTTAAAAGGTGATCAGGCATACGTTATGACTTACACAGCAGAAAAAGATAATTATGATAAGTTTATCGAAACAGCAGAGACAATGATGAAATCATTTGAAATTCAGTAATGAGCATAGATACAGTTAAAGCTTTCAACCCTTGTTTATGGCATGCATGCTATAATAAGCAAGAGTGATTAATTTCTGATACGCTACGGTTGGTGTGTTTTAAGGAGTTATCACTTGCCAACACAGAAACAATCGGATACAGCGATATTTCTTTGCCAATTATTTTCTAATTTATACCAACCTATCCAGGTTTTTCGCTATGACCAGAAGTTGAAAACGCTTTACATTCAAGCTGGCGTGACTGATGAGATTGCAGTCATAATTGATCAAGATGGGAATTGGAACTTTGTTCTATGATGCAAAACTTAAACCAGATGAGCAATACTGAATTGAAGCAATATCTTTCAGAACATAGAAATGAGGAAGAAGCGTTTCGGGCTGCATTGCAAGTTTTGATGAGCCGTCGTGATCCCGCTACACAGCAACCTTATCCTTTTGATCTTGACAATCCCCAGAGCGAGGTAGAAGCTCTTCTGAAAGAGAAACTTCATCGAACTGATTTCATATGAAAGCATACGAGTTTCCAGCGAAAATCACAACCGAAGGCAAAATTGAATTACCTGATACAGTTTTGCAGCAGTTACCCCATAATCAGCAAGTTAAAGTCATTATTCTAGTAAATGAGCCAAGCGAAGATGAAGAAGATGAGGAAGCTTGGCGTCGTCTTGCTTCCGAGCAATTATTGAAAGGCTATGGCGAAAAGGCTCAAGAACATATAGAGGAACTTTTAATTGAGGGACTTGAGAGTGGAGAAGCAATTGAAGTTACTGATGAATGGTGGGAGCAAAAACGCACACACCTGATGAACAAGCTGCGTCAGGAACAATAATGACAAAGCGGATAATTATCACACCCAAAGCAAGTTTGGATATAGATGAGCATTTTGCTTACATTGCCCAACAAAACTCTGATACTGCACTTCATTTTTTTGACGCTGTTAGAGAGACTTTTGCACAGTTAGCAAGAATGCCTGGGATGGGTAGTACCGCTGCGCGGAAGTCAAAAGTCAAAAGTCAAAAGTCAAAAGTATTATATATCAAGGCTTTTGGCTGTTTCAAATGGTGAATCCAGCGCTGCAGGAGGGTTTCCCGACAGAGGCGACTGGTGAACCCGAAGGGTTGCTTTATTTCCGCCGCGTTGTAGTAGTTTGTATCAAGTGCAGAATCCTCGTTTACAGAAGTTGCGTAAGTGGGCTGTCAAGGATTTCAAAAAGTATCTCATTTTTTACTTTGAACAAGACGAAAATATCCAAATTTTGCGGATTCTCTATGCCGGGAGAGATATTGAGAGGATTTTAGAACAGGAATGATAATGGGTAGGCGATAGCTAGCCCCTTAGGGGGCGCTGCGCAAACGCTTGCCTTACGCGCAAAGCGCACGCTACGCTAACGGCAGATTGCCTGCTTGATTGAAGTGAATGCGATTCACACAAGCTAAAGCCTCCGGCTTATCGCGCTCTCTACTCCTGATAATCTTGATAACATTAAAAAAACGGTTTCCCCGCACACTCAAGGTATGACAACTATTACCCTGCAATTGTCACCACAATTAGAGCAAAAATTACGGGAAAGTATCGCACGTCGTGACGCCCAAAGTATTCGACAGCTTTTGGCTGATGCGTTTGCACCAACAGTAGAAGCATTGCTGGAACAAACACACTCTCAATTTAACGATGAGGAGTTGAAGAATGAAGAAGATTTGGAAGCAAGTGTAGATAAGTTATTAGATGAGTTTGCATCACATGTTGGCTCACACTTACCAACACCGTCAGATTATGCTGTGAGTCGTGAAGGTATTTATGAGGATCATCCCTACCTGTGATATATCTTGTGGATACAAACTTCTTGCTGCGTTTTGTGGATCGTAATAGTCCAGTAAACCCAGTCGTACGCAATGTGAGAAAGAAACTCAGACGAAATGGGGATATACTAACAATTGCGCCGCAAAATTGCATAGAATTTTGGAATGTCGCTACAAGACCAGCAGCGAAAAACGGGTTAGGCTTAACACCAACGTACGCAAATCGACTATTGCAACTTATCGAGCGTTTGTTTCCATTGTTGCCTGATACGTCTACGATTTATCCTGAGTGGCGTCGGCTTGTGGTTACATACAGTGTATCAGGCGTGCAAGTGCATGATGCACGTCTTGTTGCTAGCATGAAAACAAACGGTGTAACGCATATCCTGACATTTAATACAACTGATTTCACCCGCTATGCAGTGGAAGGAATTGTAGCAGTTGATCCGTTAACAGTGTAGATTTTCTTTCGGAAGGTGCGATCGCCTACGGCAGAGCTACGCTTAACGCCTATTGATGGCACGTTCTCCTAATAACTTGCCAAATTCATATTTATCAATTTGTGCTCATTCTCTAGCCTTACCAAAGGATAAAAGGTCTTGGGCGTAGAGGGCAATAGCTAATTCTGTTAATAGTTCCTTTTGTTGACGCTTTTCAGGTAGCCGGATAGCTTCCAGTACAGAATCAGGAATCGATAGTTGCAGACTCATGTTGTTTGCTTACCCAATAGCAAAACTGCTGATGTTTCAATTATGCTGTCAAAATCCAACAGCAAGCCACGCCCTGACTAAGAATCATCTACCCATTTCCCCACCTGCCAATTAGCTGAAGCTTTCTTATCGACTCCAGCGCTTTTTGGTAATTAGCTGTATTTCCTTGTTGTAGAAAGAGATCTGCTGCTTTCTGTAAATCAGCAATTCCCCCCTGCTTGTCTCCCAACTCAGCGCGGGTAACACCCCGGTTGTAGTAGGCATTGGCATAGTTGGGATTAATCTGCAGGGCTTGGCTGTAATCAGTAATTGCTCCTTGCTTGTCTCCCAAATCAGCGCGGGCATTACCCCGGTTTTGGTAGATATTGGCATAGTTGGGATTAATACGCAGGGCTTGGTTATAATCAGCAATTGCTCCTTGCTTGTCTCCCAAATCGGAACGGACATAACCTCGACCGTAGTAAGCATCGGTATAATTGGGATTAATGCGTAGAGCTTGGTTGTAATCAGCAATTGCTGCTTGCTTGTCTCCTAACTCACGGCGGACATTACCGCGGTTGTAGTAAGCTAAGGCATAGTTGGGATTGAGACGAATCGCTTCGCTTAAATCAGCAATGGCTCCTTTATAGTTATTTTTGTAATATTTATCCCCAGCCTGAATAAAGAAATCGTCAGCTTTGGGTTTTGTCGCTACTTGAGTGTTAGGAGCAGAAACTCCTACATCTACCCTTGCTTTTGCTGACAGTCTCAAAAAGGTATTGATGGGAACGCCCAAGTTAAAGCCTGTTTTAGTTTCTTTGGTATCTTTGTCTGCTCTACCATGAATTCCTATCAGTTCACCTTTGTCATTCAAGACTGCACCACCACTCATGCCTTCTGACGTATTATTGCTGTAGACCAAAGCATATCCATCACGCAACGGTTTCGAGGCATTAGCGGTAATCCGCCCATCGCTGAAATTGTAAATTGACTGATTAATCGCAAATGTCGGTGCAAGAAACCCAGCGATATAAGCTATTGTGCTTTCGGTGCTAGCGTCAGAGTTGCCTATTTTAGCAACAGTGTAATTTTGACTGCTGGTAAACTGCACTACAGCTAAGTCTACTCCTGGAAATGGTTTCACACTACTATAGTTCAGCGGATAACGTTTACCATCCGGAGTGACAATTTCATATGTATCTGCAACTTCTACCACATGAGCTGCTGTTAGAACAGTATAAGTATTGCCCTCCTTCTTGATCATCACCCCTGAACCATACCTAGGCTTTTTACTTTGAATCAGTACTGTAATTTCTTTAGCAATTTTATTCACCTGTGTTGAAGAGAGTGCAACTGCAACTTGCGTTTGCACAAGAGGAATTGATACTCCAATCAGTGCGGGTGCGAGTCCATAATAAAATTTCATTATTCAATTTTTACTAAAGTACAGATACGCTTCAAAATCAATAATGACCGAATCGTTGCTCGTGTCACCACCAATTTGATTTGTGACGTTTCCAGCTGCCAAAGCACGGCGATCAAATAACTGCCGTGCAGTCGCGTCAGGATCGCTACCTGGTTTGAGAGTGAATAACAAAGTTGTATCTGTGCAAGCAGCGTTTTTTTCAGCAACCGCGCACACAACAGGTTGTCCCTTGAGCATACCTGGCTTGATATGTTTCAGCGTATCGTGATCATAACTCCTTTGAAATCTGCGAGACACCTGTTGACAGCGTTGCTGAGGCGTCAATCCTGTACCGCTAAAATAGTCGGAAACCCAGCGAATCACCGGCAGGTTTTTTCCGTCTTGTGTACGGACAAACGTTGTGGGTACGCCGTTGCTTTTACCGCAGTAGAAGGTTGGACTTTCCGCATAGGTCAGTTGATTTAGAGTTGCAGTTGTGGCCAATGTTGTCAGGGTAGCTATACTGAAAACTCTCACACTCCATGTCAATACTTGACTAGACATTCCCAATTTCATGAATACTATTTACTAAAAAAGGGTAACTCTTTGTTTTGCAGGAATAAACTAAACTACAAACTCAAATGGCAGTACTTCGGTTTATGCCCGTATATCTTAGGAAAAATGATACCTTAAACTGAAGAATAGTAAAAAGAAATCATCGTACTCCAGTTATCAGTCACTACCCTTAAGGTACGGCTACACCAACAAAGGCTGCCTCCGCAGCCTAAATTTGTATTAGCCCACCTACGTGGGCTACCCTCCGGGAAGCTGCCTCCGGCGTCTATGTTTTTGTAGCCCCAGGATGCGCGCCTGTGGACTTATCCGAACTGTCTCAATTGGCACAGCCCAACTTAAGCGCACAATCATCTTGTGCAACTTTTCATCCGCTTCCTCACCATCAACAAACACTGAAGGTGCATCCCACAACGGATAGGCGTGCATTCCGTTCACACCCACAACCTCACCTCGACGATTGAGCAATGGTCCGCCACTCATACCCTTTTGGATATCATTGGTGTAACCAATCTGGTAACCTCCCTCTAAAGCTTTAGGCAATACCAACGACACCTTTCCAGTGGTGAAGGTAAAGTTTTTTGCCTCTTGTTTCTCTTCATCAAACCCAAACCCAGCTGCAAACACCTTATCCCCCTCTTTGGGAAAAGAACCAACAGACGCGACAGCATAAACAGCGTTAGTGGGGCGAAACTGCAATATTGCCAAATCATTCCCTTGTAGAGATGTTGCACTTAATATCTTTGCTTGCCAAATGCGACCATCAACAGTTTGAATCCGATAAGGGGGCTTGTCTGCTCGCAGCACATGAGCATTTGTGATAACTGTATAAATAGATTTTTGTTTTTTTAGTATAATACCGGAACCTAAGAAATTCTTTGACATGACTTTGACAGCGATCGCCTGCGCCTGCTTTTGAATTTCTTCTCCTGAAAGTTGTGTAGGCGGTAGTTTGACTGTTGTATCCTTGCGACTAAGGTTACTTTGTGGGGAATAAAAACTAATATTTGCTGCCAATATCGAAAGTGCGATTAATAAACCGCCAAGACAAATAGCTTGTGTTGATTTACGCCAATTCATCTGGTGGGGTACTACTTATATAGTGCAGCAGAAATAATTAGACAGTTAAACATTAACAAAAAGCTGTTTTATATGCATTTTACCCTTCTCGCACCATCCAAACCAACATTCCCAAAATAACTTCCACTGGTGGAACAGGATAATCATTGAAATCAATACTCAGTATTTGTCCTTCTAATTTGAGAAATCGCCATGCAGTACCGCTGCTAACACTACCGTAAATTATAGGAATTGGTATATTATTAGCCTCATTAAATTTTTGTGCTGCAACCATTTGGGCTGCACACTGTCCCAAACCTGCTTTCAAGTCAGCTTTTTTGGCTTCCACAACAACAACTGCAGGTGCTTCAATAAATACTTGCTCAGGAGAGCGACTGATTAAAAAATCACACACCCCGCTTAATCCCAACTCTGGTGCAACAGTGAAGTCTTCACCAGAAAAAAAGCTGACTTTTCGTTGTAAAATCTTACGTACTTCTACAAGGATAGGACTGATAATAAGTTCGGAACGGGCTTTTTCTGAACCTGTCGCAATTGCCAGTGGTAGTCCTTCACTCAATGCTTCTTTGAGGTAAAGACTGGGTTCTAAGCTTTGGGTTTCTGGTAAAAACCGCCCGCCTTCAGCCGTCTTTAAGCCGAAATCACGTTTTACTCTCGCCAGCGTGAATTCACTGTATGGCATTGTAAGCACTGTTGACTGTATATCTATAACCTTAATTCAAGTTGACTTCTGCTAGCTTTAATGATAAGGATGTCATTTGATGCCGTATTTGTAAGGCTAGAAACTTTACCTTTGAACAGGTAAACCTAGTCTGAATCAATAAATTATGTTGCTACTCAAAACGCCTAACTTCAAACCCCCGTAAACCTTCTGGTTCTTCGTACTCTACCAGTACATCTTTCACCATAGCAGCGGGTGGTCCTTGGTAACACCAGCGAATCATTTGTTCTACTACTGTCTGGCTACCTTCAAATACTGCTTCCACGCGATTATCAGGGAGATTTCGCACCCAACCTGTCAATCCGAGTTGGCTAGCTGTATCTACAGTGGAGTAGCGATAACCTACTCCTTGAACTCTCCCAGAAATAAATACATGAGCGCGGACTTGCTTTGGGTGCGGTGTGGTATTCTGCATTAACTGGTCAAGTCGTTACTATTTCCAGCCTACCCTGTTTATTATGCACTAGAGAATTATTTATTCCAACTAACTTGTGTATGTCTAACTTACCACCACTCACAACAGAAACTATTTGGGCAATCCTCAATGAAGAAATTGATGATGCTACAGTCAACCAATTGGTATGGTATTGCCTAGGGTATCGCTATGACTCCTCAAAAGAACAATGGGACACTCAGGAAGTCGCGCCAGAATGGCGGGATGAGTATCCAGAACCACCAGATTTTATCGACTCTCGCCCCGCAACAGTCAAGCTGACTCGTTCTATTCCTCCAGAAAACAAACAGTTACTCAAAGAAAAACTGGGTTTTAAAGGTTACAAAATTGGTGAATTTGGACCTCGGCAAACACGGAGGGCAACAGCAGCAAACTGGTTGTTAAGTTATATGCAACTCAGTAGCAGTCGTTTGGAATAAGAAAATTAGAATCACATATCAACACAAACGAACACAGATAATTTATCTGTGTTCCTCTGTGATTTTATTTTCATGACTATTGATTTTTACAGGAACTTAATCATCAAGCAATTTACTCGGTATTTCGACTGCTGTCACATCAATTGTGCCTTCTGGAGTGAAACGCTGAAAATGTCCCTGTTGCACCTTCAACTGTTCTCCACAATTAGGACACTGCAACCCAGAGTTCTTTAAACCCGTAAATTCATATCCACAAACGGGACATTGGTCAGTGACCAAGTTGTATTGTAGCCACAAGCGGAACCCAAAAAAAATGAGAATGGGTGCCAACAACAATAGCCCAACAATAATCAGCAAGGAGTTCACCAACCAGCCCAAGCCTAATGACGCCAGCAACCACGCAATTGCTAGCAAGGTGAGCCAAGGGCGTAAATTAGACAGATTAAACTCAAACGTTTTAAGGCTCATTTTTTAAATGTCTCTTGCTCTCCCTCTAGGATAGCTATTTTAGTGACACACTCCCACCAGTCAGACTCCTGCCTTGGGAATTCAAAATTCAAAATTATCATAAAACCACAAGCAAGTGTATTTTTGACTATGAACTCTTAACACTAGACAAAAGCTGCTCTTTCAATCTCTTTTCAAAAGCATCTATACCAAATAGGGCGATCGCCTGCTCTCGCAACCACAAACCATCACATCGTTGGTCATTCCTTTTGAGTATTTCTATACAAGCCTCTGCCACTGCATTTGGTGAGCGGTGTGGAACTCGCCACCCCAGTTTACCATCCTGTAATGGATCAGCTGACCCGTCCGCATCGCCAGACAACACGGGGACACCACAAGCCATCGCTTCTAAGTAAACAATACCAAAACCCTCAACAGAAGGCATTACGTAAGCATCAGCCAGACGGTAGTGTTCTACTAATTCTTCTGTAGGTACGAATCCAGCAAAAATAACGCGATCGCCTACGCCTAAATCTTGAGCAAGCTTGGCTAATCGAGGTTGATCATCGCCACGACCTACAACTAAATATTTTACTTCCGGGAAAACGTCAGCTATTTGTGCTAAGGCTTGAATCGTAACATCTACACCTTTATAAATATCACCTGACCACAGTCTGGCTACGGTCATCAATATCTTTGCTCCTGTCAAACCATAACGCTCTAACAACACAGTCGATTTCATCCCTGGAGTAAAATTATCACCATTCACAGCACAAGGTAATAATTTCACTTTGTTAAAGTCAAGGTTATTAGCCGCACAGGCTACTTGACAAGTGTAACGACTTACTGTCCAAATTTGTGCAGCTTTTTGCAAACTAGACTTCATAAAGATTGGTAACGGTTTCCAAACTTCTTTACCATGAGTCATAACTGTGTAAGGAATCCCCAAAGATTGGCACAACAGACCAACTAAAGGAGCAAGGTTTACATGACCGCAGAAAACATGTCTCGGTCGCTGGCGTAACAAATGGGAAAGTAACGCCATAGTCATTCTGACTCGTCCCAGTTGAGGAGACTGGGATTGAAAGTAATGAAATTTTAAACGGTCTGACTCAAAAGGATTTGAAGAGCGATCACTATCTCTGAGTAAAAATACCTCTGCATAGAAAGGTTCATCAAGGGCTAAATAACCCCTTAATATATCCTTTATGTATGATTGAATTCCGCCTTCTTGTTCAAAAACTTCTAAAAACACGAAGACATGATTGACTTTTGGTTTCCTATTTTGACTAAAATCTTTACGTTCGGCTCTGAGAAACTTATCCATAGTTGACAATTTTGGTTAGAGACTGGCTTTCTCAAACCACATAGATAACACGGAAAGCTTGGGAATCAAATATTTTGGAGAACCGACATTTCTTTAGAGTGCAGAGTATCAATGATTTGTAGTCTATTGCACTGAAAACTCCTATGACAGAGTTGGTAAAGCTGGGGAGTCTTTTCCTTCAACACTCCCCACTTTCCAACAACTTTGAAACACCCTGCATAACCTTTGCTTATTTTTATTTGCTCTAAAAGCTACCCCTGAAAACCATACTTGACGATGAGCAGGCAATTCCTGCCATCCGCATCACGTTCATAGACAACGTGGTCAGCCAAACGCCTTAAGAGAAACCATCCATATCCCCCTACTTGAAGTGTACCTGGCTCTGGTTCTTCAAGTGCATCCGGATTAAAAGGTTTTCCATAATCCCAGATTCTAATCTCCAAACGATCAATCCATAAAGAAACATCAATCTCTATAGTTGTTTCTGGAGGTAAAGCATGATGAGCATGACGCACGGCGTTGGTAAAGCCTTCTGCTAATGCTAAGTTGAGACGATAGAGTTGACTTTCTGACCAACCAAGTTGAGGCAAGTGTTGCAGACAAAATTGTTCAAACCATTGTTGCACCTGGTTTAAAAGCTTTAGTTCGCTTTTCACCGTCAGATGGTCTTGCTGCACTATGCTTAGCATTGACCTTGACTGAATAATAAGTGAGTGAAAAATGTTTGTACCTTTTGTATACTACAGATTTGAAATTTTGAAATCACATCTCCATACAAAATTAAAATCCTGTATAACCTGGGTGAGTATAAACGAACGCCTGTTTATTTCTCAAGAAAAGCACATTTTGCACTTGCCGAGAAACTCACAGGCGTCAAAGCACTTAATGGTAAGACTACCTCTTTTGCAGAGAACTGCCTCTCCCATTGAGTGAGGAATTTAGAACAGTCCAAAAGTGAAGGACTTATCTATTGGGAAAGTCGCACCAATTCCCAACCATATGGTTACCAAGGTGCCAATTAAGAACACTGTAGTCGCTACTGGACGGCGGAATGGATTTTGGAATTTATTTACGTTCTCAATAAAGGGAACAAGAATCAATCCTAGGGGTACCGAACCCATCAATAATACCCCTAAAAGTTTGTTCGGAACTGAACGCAAAATCTGAAAGACAGGATAGAGGTACCACTCAGGTAGAATTTCCAGCGGTGTTGCGAAGGGATTTGCTGGTTCTCCATTCATGGCGGGATCTAATACAGATAGAGCCACAATACAAGCAAAAGATCCCATAATCACAATTGGGAAGACGTACAGCAAGTCATTAGGCCAAGCTGGTTCGCCGTAGTAGTTATGACCCATGCCTTTCGCTAGTTTGGCTCTTAGGCTTGGATCGCTCAGATCAGGTTTTTTCTGTGTCGCCATTTTTTTATGTGCTCTCCTGCTTAAATTAATTTAAAGCTTTTGTCAAATTCATGACAAATTTGGGCATTCGCTTTTAGCTTCAGATGCGAATGTTTGCTCTTTTGTGTGTTAATGTTTTTGTTTGATTTTTCATCAAGCTAGAACAAACGCTTCCATCTTATAACCAAGAGCTTATGCCCAATTGCTCACGACTTGCGATTACAATGGACCGGAAATCCCTTGTTTACGAATCATCAAGAAGTGCAGCAGCATGAAGACAGCAATTAGCCAAGGTAGTACAAAAGTGTGAGCGCTGTAGTAACGAGTCAGTGTCGCTTGACCAACGCTGGAACCGCCGCGCAGCAAGTCAGCCATCAGGGTACCGACTACGGGAATAGCTTCTGGTACACCGCTAACAATTTTCACAGCCCAGTAGCCAATTTGGTCCCAAGGTAGTGAATAGCCAGTCACACCAAAGGAAACAGTAATCACGGCTAGAATGACACCACTTACCCAAGTCAATTCGCGGGGCTTTTTAAAGCCACCCGTCAGGTAAACCCGGAAAACGTGCAAAATCATCATCAGCACCATCATACTGGCAGACCAGCGGTGGATGGAGCGAATCAGCCAACCGAAGTTCACTTGATTCATAATGTACTGCACAGAGGAGTACGCTTCAGTGACGGTTGGCTTGTAGTAGAATGTCATGGCAAATCCAGTCGCGAACTGGATAAGAAAGCACGTGAGAGTGATTCCACCCAAGCAGTAGAAGATATTGACGTGAGGAGGGACATACTTGCTGGTGACGTCCTCAGCAAGCGCTTGTATCTCCAAGCGCTCCTCAAACCAGTCGTAGACGTTAGCCATACAATCTCAAATTCCTAAAAATCGATTCGCGGTTGATAAACTTCCCAAATTATTTCAGCTTTGGGATCTTAGAAAAGAAGCATTTGCTCATTTACTTTTGAGCAGTCAGAGTGTTAATAGTTTAAAAAAAACTTCACACTCATCAAAAGAAGGTATGTATTGCGCTCCCTTTACATCCAGACACACGGCGGTGGTGGATACAAAGTAGATTTTATCTTTATTTAGAAGTGGAATGTGTACTCTTTAGATGTTATATCGAACAACTTTATGAGAGCAATGCACCACTTCTATAAAAAAAGTAACATAGTCGAGAGACAGATTTCATCAAAAAACAAGCAGAGTACGGCAAACTCTGGCACTTTGGGTTGATAGTGGAAGTAAACATGGGGTTCATGCAGAAGAAACTTTTTCAGGCGGGATTATCCCTGTTATTAGCGTTTGGGGTAGTTTTTTGCGGCTTTTGTCAACCTGCCTTGGCTTTAACAGATGAACAAAAGCTAGTCACACAAGTGTGGAGAATTGTGAATCGGACATATCTGGATGAAACATTTAATCATCAAAACTGGGCGTCGGTACAAAAGAAGGCTCTGGCAAAGCCATTTAAAGACCACCAATCTGCTTATGTGGCGATCCAAGACATGCTCCAAAGCCTTGGCGATCCTTTTACCCGTTTTTTAGATCCACAACAGTACCGCAGTCTACAGGTCAATACTTCTGGGGAACTTACGGGAGTTGGATTGCAAATTGCTCTCAATCCCGAAACAGGTTTATTAGAGGTTGTGACTCCCATAGCAGGTTCACCAGCAGAAAAAGCTGGAATTAGACCACGCGATCGCATTTTGAAAATTGAGGGTATCTCCACAGAAAAACTTACCCTTGACGAAGCAGCAGCTAAAATGCGAGGACCAATTGGTAGTGCTGTCACCTTATTCATGGAACGAGACGGCAAAGGAGAATGGCAAGTTCAACTGGTGCGCGATCGCATTGCGTTGAACCCAGTCGTGGCAGAATTACGCTCTTTCCCTCAAGGAAAATCAATCGGCTATCTTCGCCTCACACAATTTAATGCCAATGCTTCTATGGAGTTAGCACACGCCATTTCCAGTTTAGAAAAAAAAGGGGCTGATGCCTACATTCTCGATTTACGAAATAACCCAGGCGGACTTTTGCAGGCAGGAATTGAAATTGCCCGCTTATGGTTAGAATCTGGTACCATCGTCTACACTGTGAATCGGCAAGGCATTCAAGGGAACTTTGAAGCATTTGGTCCAGCCATGACTCATGATCCATTAGTGGTTTTGGTTAATCAAGGAACCGCCAGTGCCAGCGAAATTCTTGCTGGTGCATTACAAGATAACGGTCGTGCGGTTCTAGTAGGAGAAACCACCTTTGGCAAAGGCTTAATCCAGTCCTTATTTGAATTGTCTGATGGTTCCGGCTTAGCTGTCACTATTGCTAAGTATGAAACCCCCAACCACCGCGACATCAATAAACAAGGTATAAAACCAGACAAATTAATTTCCTCTGAACCAATCACTCGCGAACAGATTGGCACAGAAGTAGATGTTCAATATCAAGCAGCCGTAGAACTTTTGGCGAAAAAGTCTGTTGTGGCGGGAGCTACGTAAGCGAGAGATGAGGAGATGAGGAGATGGGGGGCTAGGGGTCCCCACGGAGTGGGGTTGGG
>NZ_QMEA01000082.1 GCF_012912105.1 Brasilonema sp. UFV-L1 | reverse complement strand
CCGCAAGGGGAGTGTAGGTAGTTCACTAAAGTGCTGACCGCTTTCTTTCTCAGCCTTTTCCAGCTTGCGCCATCCCACAGGTGTGAGGATGACACCCCGATTGCGTTTGTGTTGAGAGGGGGAGTTGAAGGACATAGATGTACCGTAAGAATTCAGGTCAAAGGGATTGACGCGTTAATTTACCCCGTCGAATTCATGCTGAAATCGGATGCATCTCACTCTTTTAGACACAGCAATGCTGAATGAATTGTGAAATGATCGGCACTCAAGAGTCAACAATCAACAGTGACTATTGACAACCCTTATAACGATTTCACTCATTAAATAGGACTGCTATATAGACTGAACTACAAACTGAAGTGGCTGCTTTTCGGATTGATATAAGAGTGGCTAGCTAAAAACTCTTGAGAATGTGGCTGACTCAGGAAGATACATCTGTACTTCAGGCAATGGGACGGCAGATGCTAACTCCTGCACCAGACGCTACGCGTGTCTACGCACTCTTACCAACTGTCTTAAATAAAGAACAAGGAACAGAAAAGAAGGGAAATGAAGTGTACTGAGAAGAATAATAGATCAGCAACATAACATCAAAGCACAGTTTTGATCATTTTGTTAAAATTGTTGAATAGGTATTATCTACCTCCTCTGCTGGAAAGCAAATTTATTTGATTAACTAACAAAATTAATCAAGGTAATTAAACATGAAATTAACAGCAACAGAACAAGGGTTATTAATCCCTAAAGAACTATTAGGAGAAAACCAATAATTTGAGATTCTTCAAGAAGATGGAAAAATTCTTATTACTAGCATAAAAAAAACATCTTCTATTTGGTATTTAGGTTCAAATCCTGTGGAATGTGATGTAAAAGATGGTGCAATAATTAAGTGATGAGCAGTGAACAAGCACAAATAATTTAGGAAAGCTAAATTCCCAATTTCCAACCTCCTCTCTCTTCCTCTCTCTTGAAAAGGTATGATCGGAGGTTTCCTCCGCTCATACTTTTCGCTGTTTCCTCTGCGTCTTTGCGGTTTTTTATCACTCCGATGTTACTGGATTTGATATCACAATAAAAAATCGCTCTCTGTATGAATCTCAAGAAAGCGATGAGCGCATGACAGTTAATTTAGTTTTGCTTTTAATACAACTCGTTGACGAGGTACTCGCAGCAAAGAAATACCAATAACGAATAACCAGACTTCCCACAAAATAAATCCCACAGGCGTAGCTTCTAAAACAGGCATCGGGGAAATCACTGTTGCCAGGAGTTCACTTTGACCTAAGATTAACAGTGGTACTGTCATCAATCCCAACCAAGCAACCCAAGATTTGAAAAGTGGCGATCGCCTGATTGCAATTCCGATTCCTAGTGTCCAAAAAACTAGCAACGTTTGCCCCAGATACTCACCAATCACAACTCCGCCATATTGATGAACTGCTTGATAGACAACACTGACAGCTTCACGAGTTGCTGCACTAGTCTTTGGATTGGTGTACAGGTTTGCCAGAATCGGAACGACAAATACCCAGCGCATTAACCCAACAGATTGTAGAATTCCAGAAAGAGCACCCATTGCTGTAGCAGCTGTGAGATAGGGTGTATCTTCAGAGTTAATAATCTTGTACAAAAATGTGCTAGCCGGGATAAACAATAAAGCTGCAACTCCAAAGACAAACCAAGTCAGAATCAGCCCAACTCCACCTGCATGAAATTTTGTGAGAACAGAATCAACAGGCTGTCGTAGAATATCATCATACTCAAAGTTTTGAATCAGCAGTGCATAAGGTACATTCAAGAGCACAACTAGAGTCATGAACAAAATTCCTGTCGTTCTGACGAGTTGCAAACGGTTCATCGAATTTTCCTCCCCATACTGTCAGTGTAATTACCTCACCCCCAGCCCCTCTCCTTGCTAAGGAGAGGGGTGCCCGTAAGGGCGGGGTGAGGTGATTCATTGAGCACTTGGCTCGTTTTGGCTGTACCAGTATTTGACAAGCGATCGCTCTACATCCAACCAATTACCGATTTGTACAAGTGTCCCAATCAACAGCTTTTGCAAAACTACGGGCGAACCAACTAAAATTGTGTCTGCCTTCTTCAATAACAGCGCTAAGTGTAGTAAATTTGTTGGCATTCCCTCATGGTTAACTTTGCCATCGATCGCCAAACCAAACATTCCCCTAATAAATTGCTCAAACTGCTCGCCAGGACGGTTTTCACTCGTAAATGTCACCCATTCGTCAGACGTATTGCGAAAACTGTGATGCATACCAGCAGGGACATGTAAACGTTCTCCTGCTTGCAGAATGCGGCGGTTACCTTTGCGTCCGACTTCCATCTCAAGGCAACCCTGCAACACAGTAAAAGTTTCACTCATTTTGGTATGATAATGTAGCGGACTGCCTTTGGCTCCAGGAGGTAAATCAAAGCGAATCTTTGCATAAGTTCCATCGCTTCTGTTGCTAGAGTGGAGAATGGTCATACGGTCACCCGTCACTGGATTCACAATAACTTCTGGTTGCTCAGTCGTATGTGCAATAGATTGATTGTGAGTTTCAACGTTGATCAATTTCATTGTAAGAGCTTCCGTTTGGTGAGAATGCAGCGCCCTGAAGTTGTTGTGTTGTTGACCTCAGATGCACTGTTTGTGTACTTCAACAGTAAGCTTTCTGCACAATCGCAAATTGACACGTCCTGCCAAGAAGTTGACTGATTGCGCCGTTCTCAAAAAATAGCCTGATGTATTGTAAATATGAAAGAAGCAACATTCTCCGTTTACATCACACGAGGTATCATTCAGTATGCAGCGGCAAGATATGGAGTCAATACAGATGAGCTGTGTGCAGCAGTTGGGATTGATTCTGCCTTATTGCAGATGCCTGATCAACGGATTCCTGGAACGTTACACAGTGCTGTCTGGCGAGAAAGCGTCAAACGCACAGGTGATGAAAACCTCGGCTTACATTTAGGTGAGGTGTTTAATCTCGCAACATTTGGGATTGTTGGTTACGTGCTAGTCAACTGTCAAACTTTCAGGGAAGTTTTAGAAAAACTCTCGCGATATACCCGTCTATTTAGCCAAGGTGCTCATATTCACTTTTCTGTGTCTGAGGGGATGGTGTTGTGTGACTGCGATGTTGTGGATGACTTGAGAAATTACTTAGTAGAGGAACCCCGTCACGCAATTGAAAGCACTTTTGCATCTTTACTAACAGCAACAAAAACATTGACAGGAAAGCCACTACGTGCTCATGCTATCTGGTTTCAGTATCCGCGCCCTGCTGATATTTCTGAACATGAGCGCATCTTTCAAACCGGGTTACACTTCTTGATGCCCACCAATCGTATCATCTTCGATGCAAATTGTCTCAATTGGTTAGTCTTGTCAGCCAATTCAAATTTACTCTTGGTATTTGAGCAACATGCTGAAGCAATGCTTGATGCGATGAATCGAAAAGACGATTATACTCGACAAGTTGTACAGGCGATCGCTCAACAATTAAAAGGAGAATTACCTTCAATCGAGGCGATCGCTCGTAGTTTAACAATTAGTGTTCGTCAGTTACAGCGCGAATTACAAGCTGAAGGCACATCTTTTCAGCAATTGCTAGACGAAACTCGTAAAGAACTGTCACTGCGACATTTAAAAAATCCGAATACACCGATTCACGATATTGCATTTTTACTAGGCTTCTCTGAACCCAGCGCTTTTCACCGTGCTTTCAAGCGATGGACAGGGCAAACTCCACGAAATTACCGATTATCATATGTTTAAGCTAGATGTAAATAAGTCCTATTCAGAACCCCGACTTTTTAAAAAAGTCGGGGTTCTTGTTTTTCACGAATAATTTAGGACTGTCATAGCCTAATTTACTGCCAAACAAACACTTTAGCTTCGTGTGGTCCTAAGTCAGTCATAATACTATTGTCGCCAGCTTCTACATCATAATTTGCTGTCCACTCGTGCCATGTACCATCATTGGGGAAGTGGGAAACTTGATAGCCAGCTAAGAAATTTTCTGAGAAATTCACCACAACAACAACACGAGAACCTTCATCATTCCAACGGCTGTAAGCTAACACTTTTGCCTCTGGATTTTCGTGGATGAAGTCAATATTTTCGGTGTAGAGGGCATGATTGTTTTTACGCAGGTTTATCAAGCCTTTGTAATATTCAAATAAGCCACGATTTAAATCATTGCTTAGTAAGTTCCATTCGATTTTAGATGACTCTATTGTTTTCGGCTTATACTCACCAAACTCTTGACCCATCCAAATCAAAGGTACACCAACAGCTGTCATAAGAATAGCTGCTCCTAACTTTAGGCGCTTAAACGCTTCTTCATCAAAGATGTTGTGGTTACCCAATTCCACCATTAGGCGATCGTGGTCATGGTTTGTCAAGTAATTCACAACATTTGTAGCACCCATGAAGCCTTGACGCTTGCAGTCAATGACATCTTTTAGACGTTCTAAATCAAAGGTGTCACCACAAATATGTTCCCTAATACAATGATAGAAACTATCGTGCCAGCACCCATCCATTGGTCCATCAACATTGGTGATACTAGTCGTTTCAGGAATATGTTCGGCAATGTTATAAAATGGTTTTGTGCCAGCAGTTTTTTTAGCTTCTTGCACAATCCAGTGCATGAAGTCGTAGTTTGCAATTTGACGTGCTGCATCGTAGCGAATACCATCAAGGTGATATTCACTAACCCAAAAACGGACTGTATCACCAATAAATTTGCGAGCCGGATAAGTATCTAACTTTTCATCATAGTGTTCGTAATTAAATTCTGGTCCCCAGTTATTACCAGGGTCACGAGGCTCGTGATGATACCAATAATCATGGTCGATTTGTGTTAATGGACTTGATGCTTCTGAATGGTTATAAATACCATCCATGATGATGCGAATTCCTCTAGCATGACACTCATCAACTAATTGTTTTAACTCTGCTGTTGAGCCATAACTTGATTCTGTCGCGAAGAAGAAACGTGGGTTATAACCCCAACTGTGATCACCCGGATATTCTTTAACTGGCATTAACTCAATAGCGTTAATTCCCAGTTCAGCAAGATAATCTAACTTCTCTACAACGTGCTTGTACTTTCCTCGTGGATATGGGTCATTCTCACCACCAGAAAAGTCACCAACGTGCAATTCATAAATAACTAATTCGTGGTCTGCAGGTAGAGGTTTATCGTCGTGTTGCCAAACATAAGTATCGACAACACGTTGCCCATCTTTTATCTGTACAACACCGTCATCTTTTCCACTCAATTCATCAATATCAGTTGCATAGGGGTCTGTCACATCTACCCATTGATCTGGTTCAAAAAACCAAGACCTTGACTGCACACGAAACTTATATTTATAAACGCCATCTTCTAAGTCAACAGTTGTGCGAAAATAACCATCATCACCTTTTTCCATTGAAATTGGTTCCCAATTGGAAAAAGAACCAATTAAAGCTGCAGCTTTGTTGTAAGGTGCAAATAAATTAAATTCAATTGGCTTTGCCATAGAAGTATATCAAAATAAATGAAATCAGGAAATATGCTGGCACAATAAATATAAGTTATCAGATTGCTAATGACTAAACAATTAATGACTAATGACTTGAAGTGATTAATGTTTAGTGATTAGCAAGTGGTGAATTAATCATGCCAGTCATTAATATTTTCTAATCCCACATCGAACTAGCCAATCGTCCTCTAGAGATAATCAAATCTCTTTTGCCTCTTTCTTAAGAAGTAAGTTTTTGTAAAAATTTATTTTCTTTTAAGACTTCATGAAAACTTTTTAGTGTTAGACTGTTGATCTAACATCTAACTACAGATTAGACTTGTTGCATTTATGAGAGTGAAAAGTGAAGAGTCAAAAGAAGTTTTTTACTCTTAACGCCCTGCTTTGAAGTTTCTGGCTCCACTCTTCACTACCAAAGTGGGAATTGGGAATCAGTGTAATCTTGTCTATTACTCCAGGTTCATAATTGCGCGGTAGCGCTACTACAGACCTTCATTTCTCATTTTTTATTTAACAGTTATCAGTCATCACATATCCCGCAATTGATAACTGATAACTGATTTCAAGTAAAATTATCAAAGTTGATCGCTGTTTTTATAACTGGCAACAGCTGTCCTGAGGTTACCTTGGTATTGTGATAAGAGTTTTGAGCCTTCCTCTTTTTCCAAACCAGTCCAATGCATCAATAGTGCTAATTTCACCCACTTACCACTACGTTCTAATAAAAAACCTGCTGCTTCTCGACTTAAACCTGTGAGGTCTTGTAAAATACGCAGAGCGCGATCGCGTAACTTTTGATTCGTTACCGCCACATCTACCATGCGATTGCCATAAACTTTACCTAGCTTGACCATCACACCTGTAGATAGAATATTTAAGGCAAGTTTAGTGACTGTACCAGCTTTTAAGCGAGTTGAACCAGTCAGTATTTCTGGTCCTGTTAACAGACGAATGTCAATATCAGCATCACAGCTGACTTGTTCACAAGGGACACAAGCTATAAATATAGTAGTGGCTCCTCGCTGACGAGCAGCATTGATCGCACCGTGAACGAAAGGCGTTGTTCCACCTGCTGTAATACCAACAAGAACATCTAGCTGTGTGACTTGTCGTTGGGCGATCGCTGTTTCACCATCTTCAGCGCTATCCTCCAAATCTTCAGAACTACGGACTAATGCACCCGCACCACCAGCAATAATTCCTTGTACCATCTCTGGAGGTGTACAAAAAGTCGGTGGACACTCTGCAGCGTCTAACACTCCTAAACGACCACTTGTCCCCGCTCCGATGTAAAAAAGGCGTCCTCCGTTACGCAAACACTCAGCAGTACGTTCAATTGCTTGAGCTAGTTGAAGCTTGGCAGCAGCTACGGCAGCGACTGCTTTTGCATCTTCTGTATTAAATAATTCTACCAGTTCAAGAGAACTCAATTGGTCTAACTCAAGACTATCAGGATTAACCTGCTCAGTCAAAAGATGACCGCGCCCCTGCAAATTCGTCGTCATTTGTCTTTGTCCTTTGTGCTTGCTTATTTGTCTTGATCATTCGTCTTTTGTCTTGAGCTGTGAACGGCAGATGCTTTATGATGCTGCTAACCCTGTGTACGCCAGTCGCCTGCTGTTGGGAAACAAGGACTGGAGTTGACAGTTCACCACCGCACTCCTAATGACTCATGACAAATGACTAACGACTGACTACATTAATCCTTCTAGTTTGCGGCGAATGCTGTCTAATTCCGAGTCAGAAAGTTCTGATTTTTCCTCTGACTTCTGATTGGGGGGAAGAATTTCCTCAGCAACATCCTTTTCGGAGTCTAGTTTCCAGTCTGTTTCTTCAACGTTGTTTTCTGGGGGAATTGCCAAAGCGCTCTCATTTGGGACAATCTCCCAATCATAACCCACACCTTGACAAAATTCTTTGACTTCTTCTGAATCAATCGCCTCTACAGTTGGTGTTGGGAAATCTTGAGCTTCTAGCATCAAAGCAAAGCGTGTCGCATCGTCTTCTGACTCGAACATCAGAACCTTATTGCGATCGCCCACCCGAATTGAGTGAATTCCCTCATTTTCTGTCCGAGCATTAAACAGTAGTACAAAAACACGCATAGGTGTAATCATCTAATCTTCCATCTCATCTATTTTTAACAGGACTTACGCAAAATAATGAAAAAATAAACCGCAAAGGACGCAAAGAGCACGAAGTTAAGAGAGTTTAAAAGAGTTTTTGCGTAAGTCCTATTTAATTAAAGTTCTAGAAGGTGTCCAAAGAAAAGTCGAGGCAATAATTCTCACTTTTTTAGAAAATCTTAATATTTTGATCACAAAATAAATATCACCAAAAGTAGTAGCGTCAAAACATAATTTCTGCTGCTATCCTTGATGTCGTCGGTTATCCTGGAGTAGGCGTAGCCAATGGTGTACCAGTAGGTTTTGACAACTGTGGTAACTACATCCGTGTTTAAAGTGCTAAATTCTGAGTCAATCCTTACAAATAAATTCGGGGGATGAAACAAAGAAAAAAAGCTATGATGGCTCAACAAATAAAAGATGGAGCTTTTTGCCCAAGACGCTTCCCAGACTTAAGACAGTAAGCGGGTTGCAACAACAGGAGTACTGTGCAGGAAATCTACCATGTTAAACAGGTTTGTTGGCAGTCTCGTAAGTGGCGTTTTCCCTGAAAGCGACTGTTATGCGACTGGCGTAAGCCTCCAACCTCTTTCTCAGCACTGAGTCTGTCAAAGTATATAAATCACATTACACTTTCAAAAAGAAGCGATAACTCAGCGCTTAAGACTGTTTCGGTAAGTCAGTAGTGAGACGACATGACCAAAGCTTGTAATCCAGATCATCACTCCCAACCTTCTCATATTTATAAAAAGTATCAATGGTTGCTAATTTTAAATCGTAGCGGCATTGCCTTGAGTGGAATTTTGCTTCTTGGAATGATGGGCGGTGCTTGGAAACTGTGGAATTTTATTCATCAAGACTTAGTACCACTGGCACAAAGCAATCTGACTACGACACTGAACCGTCCAGTAGAACTCGGAGAAGTCAAACAGCTTTCCCTGACAGGAGCAAAATTTGGGGCTTCAGCGATTCCAGCAACATCGACAGATCCAGATCAAGTGACAGCCGAGGTTGTGGAAGTCGGTTTTGATCCGTTTCAGTTGCTGTTTAACCGAAGGCTGAAGTTAGACGTTACCTTAGTTAACCCAGATGTTTACATTAAACAAGATGAACAAGGACGCTGGCTGACAACTACCATCACGCCACCACGTCAACAGAGCATAATTAAAACGAATTTGGACAACCTACGGTTTCGTAATGCTAAGCTGATGCTGGTACCGCAGTGGAACATTCGTCCCGATGCGGAGATCGGGACAAAGGGAGATGAACACAAAGCTCAACAAAACTCTCCCAAACACCCCACCTCCCAAACACCCCACTTCCCAAACTCATCTGGTGTAGCATTTTCACACATCAACGGAACTGCTCAATTATTAGAAAATTACAAACTCGTTAAATTTGATTTGGGTGGACAACCAAATAATGGTGGTAACCTTTTCATACAAGGAGACCTTCGTCCAAAGACACAAGAAATTAATTTACACTCGTTGCGTGGGCAAAATGTACAGGCTGCTGATATTTCTCGCATCGTTAAGTTACCCGTACAATTACAAGCAGGTCGAGTTGAGGGTGAGTTGAAAATTCCAAATATTCAACTCAAACAAAAACAGAAAAATCCGCTCATTTTTGGTCATGCTCATTTACAAGGGGTTCAAGTTCAGGTTCCCCGGATGGTACAACCTTTTATCAACTCTCAAGGTGACTTACGTTTTCAAGGAACTGAAATTAAACTGGAGAATGTCAGCGCTGGTTATGGTAAAATACCATTGGTCGGTGGCGGTACTATCGACTCGAAAACAGGCTACAAGTTAGCAGCTCGTGTCAACTCGGTGAATGTGGCAAATGCTTGGGAAACTCTAAAAGTAAAATTGCCAATACCAACAACCGGAGAAGTTAAGGCAAACTTACAAGTTGTTGGATCAACCACCAACCCAATTCTCTCTGGCACAGTGGCGACAATTAAGCCAGCAAAAATTGACAAAGTTGATTTTAAGAGTGTCAGCACACAGTTTGAGTTTTCTCCTGTTGCCAATTTCATCACTTTTAAAAATATTCAAGGCAAAGCGACTGTCGGCGGTGAAGTCACAGGCGCTGGGACGATTCGATTTGTGAATAAAGTCCCCAATTTAAATTTTAATGTCAAAGCAAAGAATGTTCCGGGAGATGCAATTGCCTCTGTTTACGACACAAAACCTGGATTCCAAATTGGTACTATGTTGGGTACAGCTCAGTTGACTGGGACAGGTGAGAATGTTCAAACAACAGTACAATGGCAAGCACCTCAAGCAACTTACCCTGGAACTGGAGAAACTATCGTAGCCCCAGACAAATCTGTTTCTTTCCGTAATGTTGCTTTGAACGTCGCTGGTGGTAAAGTACGAATTGCTGGTCATTGGGCTAATCAACGTTGGCAGGCGATCGCCGATGCTGACCAAGTACAAGTGCAGCGTTTTGTCAATCCTAGTCAACTACAAAATGTCTCTGTTGATGACGCACGCTTCAACGGTCGTCTGATGTTATCAGGAACCTCAGCCCCATTTAAAATTACCACGGTTCGCACCACAGAGAACACAAAAGTTCAACTAGCAGGTGGTACTGTTGGTATTTCTAACATTCAATTTGGCGAGCAAAGCTTTTCTGCTCAATTAGTTGCAAATAATGTACAATTGGGGCGTTTGTTAAAACAAGCGCCCCAAAATTTACAAGGACCATTAGCAGGTAAGTTCCAAATCTGGGGAAACACAGAAGCTTTCAACCTGAAAACATTGCGTGCTACCGGTGAAGGAAGTTTATTAACTGGTGGTGGCGCAATTACAGCTTCTGATATCCAAGTAGCAGATGGTGTGTACAAAGCACAACTCAATGCTAATAACGTCAACCTCCAAAAATTAACACCATTACCCCAGCAATTTCAAGGCAAGTTAACCGGACAGTTCAACGTTACTGGTTCAGTTGAATCTTTCAAACCAGAAGCTGTGAAAGCGACAGGACAAGCACGTGTAAATTTTGGGAATGGAACAGCAACTGCTTCCAACATCGAACTCGCTAACGGTCGTTATCAAATGTCACTTACGGCAAGTAACGTTCCTTTGCAGCAAGTGACACAAGTTCCACAGCAGTTTTCCGGTAATGTCACAGGTCAATTTCAGGTTGCAGGTTTAGCAAATAATTCTCAACTAAAAACAATAAAAGCCACAGGTAAAGCACGACTTAATGTTGCGGGTGGAACTCTAAGTGCTTCTAATATTCAACTGGCAGATGGTCGCTACCAGGCGATGGTTGATGCCTCTGGTGTAGAATTAAAACGATTGTCGCAGCAGTTGCAGGGGCAGTTTGGTGGTAAACTGCAAGTCGCGGGCACAGTGGGAAGTTTCAACATATCTAACCTGCGTGCCTCTGGTCAGGTACAATTGTCACAAGGCATTGGTGGTATTGAGCAACCACTGACAGCAACTGTTGGCTGGGATGGACAAAAGCTGAACGTTGAGCGAGCAACTTCACCAGATTTGAATGCGAATGGTTATGTTTATGCTAAATCTAGTGAGGCAGGTATCCCGGAAGTTAGTAGTTTTGATCTGAATGTACAAGCACAAAATTTCAACCTGAAAAAGTTGCCAATGCAGTTATCTAAAGCTGTGACTTTAGCAGGGAAAGCCGATTTTGGAGGAAAAATCAGCGGAACATTACCAGCGCCAAATATACAAGGGGAATTGAGGTTACGCGAGTTGGTGGTGAATCAATTGCCTTTTGAGTCGGTGTTAACTGGAAATGTTGAGTCGGTTCAAGGACAAGGTTTAAATTTAGATGTCGCAGGTAAACGAGACAAGATTGCAGTGAAAGCAGATGCAAACAATCGTCTCAACTCTTTTTTGGTGAGGTGGGAGAACGCATTTGCAAGCGGTCAAAGTCAAGGAGATAATTTGGCAATGAAAGTGGAAAATTTCCCCTTGGCGATTTTGAATATCACCCCACCTGATAATACTCATCTTGGAAAGGGGGCGATCTCCGGAATTTTAACCGGAGATTTTCAAGTTAATCAAAAGACATTTGCCACACAGGGAGAGATTGCAATTGCTAAGCCTCAAGTAGGTCAGATTAAAGGCGATCGCCTGAATGCACAGTTTAGTTACGATCAGAATCAGACTACCATCTCAAATGGAGAATTTGTCAAAGGTGCCAGTCGCTACGCTGTTGCTGGAACTTTCAAGCAAACTCCCAAAGGTCCGCAAATTCAAGGTAAACTGAACGTCACCCAAGGGCAAGTGCAAGATGTCTTAACTGCACTACAAATATACGAATTCCAAGATGTTCAACGTGGTTTATCACAACCAAACTATGGAACAGCAGCAGATTTGAGTTCCATTCAGTCAGTCGGGTTAGCAGATAGTCAGCCATTGTTAAACCAACTTCAGCGCTTTACTCAAATTGAATCCCAAATATCACAACAAAAACAACAGCGTCGCGATGCTTCTCCCATACCGGGGTTAGCAGATTTAAACGGAACTTTAAATGGTGAAGTCTCTATAGATACTGCAGCAGCAAACGGACTGGATGTTAGCTTTAACATTAACGGTCAAAACTTCGTTTGGGGTAGGGCAAATGAACCAGAACAATTTTATCAAGCACAACAAGTCATTGCTCAAGGTAGATTTAATAATGGTGTTCTCAGGTTGTTACCTTTGCGCATAGAATCTAAAAATCAGCTGATTGCTTTCACGGGTGACATTGGTGGTAGTGAACAATCTGGTCAGTTACGAGTGATTAACTTTCCTTTACAAATGTTAAAGAACTTTGTCAAACTACCGATTGGTTTTACAGGTAATCTCAATGGCACAGCAGCTTTAGCAGGAAGTGTTAGCAATCCACAAGCAAAGGGAGAATTGCAAATCACACAAGGGACTCTAAATGAAAAGGGAGTAGAATCAGCAACAGCCAGTTTCAACTATGTCAATGGTCGCTTGGATTTTGGTTCTCAGGTGACAGTTTCTGGCGCAGAACCAGTTAAAGTCACAGGAAGTATACCCTACCAATTGCCTTTTGCTTCCGTCCAACCAGACAACGATAATATTAGTCTGGATATGAAAGTGCAAAACGAAGGATTAGCAGTTTTAAACCTGTTAACCAACCAAGTTGCTTTTGAGGGGGGCGAAGGACAAATAGATCTTACAGTACGAGGTACAAGACAACAACCGACAGTAGATGGACTTGCCACCATTAATAATGGCACCTTTAGCGCTCAAGCTTTACCAGGAAAGCTGACAGATGTAACAGGAACAGTGCAGTTTGGTTTAGACCGCATCGTCGTGCAAAATCTTCAAGGTAAGTATAATAACCAAGGTAAAGTAGAAGCGAAAGGGGAAATTGCGATCGCCAGTCCAGAAACAAAAATAGATAATCCTCTCAACATTAGCCTTAACCAATTAGCTTTGAATATCAAGGAACTTTATCAAGGAGACGTCAGTGGTGACTTACTTTTAACTGGTTCTGCCCTTAACCCAGTCGTTGGTGGTAAATTACGGTTAGATAATGGTCAAGTCTTACTCGCAGAATCGACAAATGCGACGACTCCTACAGATGGTAACGGTATGGATGTCTCACGTCTCAAAGCAGCAAAGCAAAATAAACTTAAAGTTAGCAATGCAGCCACCAAATTTAACGACCTCAAATTAAAGCTAGGCAAAAACGTACAAATTACTCGTCCACCGATTCTCAGTTTCCGCGCAACAGGTTCCCTAACCGTCAACGGTTCGTTTGGTGATCCAATACCAGAAGGAACTATCCGGCTAAAAGAAGGAAGCGTCAATTTATTTACAACTCGGTTTAACCTTGCCCGTGGCTATAAGCATAAAGCAATTTTTAGGGCAAAACAACCTCGTGACCCCGATTTAGACATCCAACTATTTGCCAAAGTACTCGACGTTATTCAAAATACAGATCTTAATAAACCGAATATCACAGGATTGGCATCTTTAGAAAATATTCGTGTTGAAGCCAGAGTACAAGGTCCTGCTAGTAAACTGGACGAAAGTCTAGAACTGACAAGCAGTCCTGCACGCAGCGAAACAGAAATAGTTGCCCTGCTTGGAGGTGGATTTGTAAATCCACAAGAACAGGGCAACGACACTACCTTGCGACTCATAAATATAGCAGGTTCGGCAGTATTAAACAACCTTCAAGAACCTCTCAACCAAATTGGAACTGCACTGGGTTTAAGCGAACTGCGTCTATTCCCAACTATTCTTTCTGACACCATAGAAGCAGGGAGAACAAGTTCGAGTTTAGAGTTAGCAATGGAGGCTGGAATGGACTTGACTCGTAGGTTTTCTATTTCTACCTTGAAGATTTTAACAACAAGCGATCCTTTTCAATGGGGTATCAACTATCGAGTCAACAATTCTGTTCGTGTGCGCGCAACAACTAATTTATTAGATGATAATCGCGCAGTCATTGAGTATAACAAGAGGTTTTAACAGTTTCCTCAATCTCTTTAACTTTCTGCGCCAAAGATTCATCCTTAATGGCTTCCCGGAACCAGCGAGAATAGTCTCCCTGTTGCAGATGGTTTGACACTCCCCTGGCTGTTAAGATTTCGCTCCGCTTATCTTAACGGAAAGCCAGGGGATTCTACATTGGTAAGGGGAGTAGATTGATATCTTGCACCATTCTCAACAAGATCCAAAAAACCGGGTTTCTAAACGAGAAATTAAGGTTTCTACGAGCAGGTATTCTCAAGAAACCCGGTTTTTAACTCAGGTGCAAGATCTGAGTAGAGCAAGTACGGAAACATCTTCCCCTACACCCCTACAACGCCAGGTGCTTCAAGTCGGGAAACCCGCCCAACGCACTGGCTCCCCTTACCCCCCTACACCCCTAGTTCCAGTCATTTTTTGAGAAATATCACCTCATGTCATATCTTACTTCAGCCAGCGAAATTCGTTCTCTTATTGCTGAATATACTCAAGCGAAGACTTTGTGGATTGATACAGAAATCGCAAACTACAAAAGTCGTCAGCCTAAACTATCCTTAATTCAGGTATTAGACGATCCAACAGATTTAAGTGGCGATCGCATCTCTATTTTTGATGTACTCAACCATCCTGACGTTGTAGCTGAGTTTATTGACAAAATCATGCTCAATCCCCAGATTTCAAAAGTCTTTCATAATGCTAGTTTTGATGTGAAATATCTCGGTAACAAGCAAGCAAAAAATATCACATGTACTTTAGAAATCGCTAAACAAATCCCCTATTATGTTTTACCATTACCAAACTACCAATTAAAAACTCTGGCAACAGAACTTTGTCATTTTAAAAATATAGATAAACAAGAACAAAATAGTGACTGGGGAAAACGACCACTCACAGAAGAACAAATAGAGTATGCTTACCTAGACTGCATTTATCTTGCCCAAGTCCATCAACGTTTGATAGAATTAAACAGAGAAATTTATCCAGAACCAGCAACAGAAAACTTAACATTACTAAATGCAAGATATGCAGAGCTTGAGCAACAGTGGAAACTTGTAGATTCAGAATTTGCACATTTACAAGAACGAATCAAAAAAGCGATGCTTGCTCAGAATTTATCAGAAAGTTCACATTTCAAGCTTTCTTCTTACGAGCGAAAAACAGTGAAAGTCTCATTTCTAGAACTTGCAAAGCTCGTACAAACTCAAGAGATTGATTTCAATTTTCCGATGACACTGACTCAGAAACTACAAAAAGATTTAGGAGAAAATCTCGAACAACTATCTGTAGATATTGAGAACACTACGACTTGGCGATTGACTCCGAAAAATCAAGAGAGTGAAGAAAACAATGATAAGTGATGAATACTGCTGACAAGGATAAAGATTAAAAAATGAATGGTATCTGCATCGCTGCGCTAACTGTATTTGTCGCCCTTGCAAGCGTTTCTTGTGGTAAGGAAAATGACGTATTAGTCACAGAAATTGGAGTCCGTCCAGCAGGACCTTCACCAGCACGACCATCTCAAGCAAAAGACTTTTATATAGAAGGTCAGTATAAGCAAATTAAAGGGGATTCACAAGGGGCGATCGCCTCTTATTCGAAAGCAATAAACCTCAAGCCAGACTATGGAAGTGCATACAATAGTCGTGGACTTGCTCGCTTTGATATGGGAGACACAGACGGGGCGATAGAGGATTACAACCAAGCGCTGAGGATAAATTCTAACGATGCTCAAGCATACAATAACCGAGGAAATGCTCGCGCTGCGCAAGGAGACAGAAACGGGGCGATAGAGGATTACAGCCAAGCAATTCGCCTGAATCCTAAGTATGCAGAAGCGTATAATAATCGAGCAAATGCTCTGAGTGCAAATGGAGATAAAAATAGAGCCATAGACGATTACAGCAAAGCGATTAATCTCAATCCTAACTTTGCCGTTGCTTATAATAATAGAGGGAATGCACGCGCCGCTCAAGGAGATAGAGAAGGGGCGATCGCAGATTACAATGAAGCCATTCGTTTTGCTCCTAATTTTGCTGCAGCATATAATAACCGAGGAAATGCTTATGCTGCACAAGGTGATAAACAAAAAGCTATGCAAGACTTACAGCGAGCAGCAGAAATTTTTAAAAAACAGAATAATCAACAGTTGTATCAACAAGTCATGAATAATATTAAAGAGTTGCAGTAGTCAGGAGTCAGGAGTCAGGAGTCAGGAGTCAGAAGTCGAAAAACTCAATTCTTTATTTCTTCCTTGGTGAATACTGAATTCAGAATTGCTGAATTCTTACGAATTATGATGTCATAAATTTACAAAAAATAATAACTTATTAACCTTTACTTAAATAAAGTATTACTAAAAATTAATTGAATAAATCATTCATTGATGTGTATTATCTTCATAGTACACAAAAAATTATGTAAAAGCACTCATTTTATCTATCTCAATTACCTTAAAATTTCTTCAAATTTAGCAAGTCTAGAAATCATTTTTAAACCCTATTGCAAAGTCTTATTTATGATTCAATTCCTAAGACATTATCTACGAACAATCATCTGGTTTGCGATTGGCTTAACCTGCACGCTTGTGTTCGCCACAGGATTTTCCTTAACTCAGCTAAGCGCAACAGCGACAAACCCAAATCATCAAAGTTCGTTGCATACACGTACTGATAAAGGTAAACTAGCCAGACGCCGCACTAAAGTTCCCAAAGTTATTCTGATTTCCTTAGATGGTGCAACACCACGACTCATTAACCAATACCTTGCTGACGGAATACTCACCTCAAATGAGGGTATGGGATTACTGCAAAGCCAGGGAGTTGCAGCTCAACGAAATATTACAATCACTCCATCCCTGACAGCTGCTGGACATATCGCGATTGGAACAGGTTCCATAGCAGCAAAGAACGATATCAACGCCAACTCATTCCATCTGGTTGCAAGTCCGTTTACTCAGAATATTAGTGGTTTTGGTGCTCCTATCGGTGGTTACGAATTTGACATTCATGGGCCTTCTGAAAGCCCAAACCCAACAGCAGAGCCACTGTGGCTAGCTTTGAGAGAAAAGGGCAAAAAAGTCGTTGCTGCGACATTTGCGGGTGCTGATGGAGCAGATATCACTGTTCCAGGTTTAACAAACAGCCCGATTGTACAACCAGCTAGCAAAAGGAAAGTAGATTATACCATACCTTTTGGAGCGTTTGCTGGAGCATCAGCCCAAGGTTTTAGCTTAACAAAAGTAGACTTTGCTGAAGCTTCCCAAACAACTCTTGACCAGTTGAAAAAAGCTGGCAAACTGTCCTACAGTCCTATTTTGGGAACCAACAAATCCTTTGATAAATTTACAGTTGGCGGCGTCAATTACGATATCCAAATCCTCGCCCTCGACACTACGAATGATAATCAAATTAATTACGACACATTAGTCTTTTATGACGCAACCCAAGGAATTCAACCTGGTCCCTTCAGCTTACCTTCCACTGGACCAGCTTACGTGTACATCAGTGACCAAAAGTCAAGTTTATTCTACTTAGAAGGTAGTTCCAACAAAGCAGGAACTGCTTTTTACGCAACAACCCTAGCGCCTGACTTATCCACAGTCCATTTTGTTCGCTACTCTGCGAATTACATCCCACGAAACCAAGCAGTACTAGCAGATGTAGACGACATCAATAATAACGTTGGCTTCTGGGAAGCCCAACCAGACTACCGCATTCCCGAACGACTTAGCCCCGGACTTCAAAACTTTTCTGACAGCGAATTAGAAGCCGTTTACCAAGACCAAGTTCAAACATTTGTTGATTACCAAACTCGTATTAGTTTACGAGCAATTAACAAAAATCCCGATGCTGATTTGGTGATGCTCTACATCGAACAACCCGATGGTTCAGAACACCAATTTTTCATAACAGATCCTCGTCAAGCAACTGATTTTACTAATCCTAACTCAATTGGAGAAAATCAAGATAAACAGAAGATAGCTCGTTACCAAAGGTATATACAAGTCGCTTACCAAACCGCCAATCGTGCAGTGCAACGTGTTATAAATACCGTTGGTACCTCTAAGCAAGGCAGACCAAACAGCAATATCATTGTAGTTTCCGATCACGGGATGGATCCGTTCCACACAGCGCTCAACATTAATAACTTCCTGACAAACCAAGGCTTCGACTCCAACAAAGTTCGAGCTGTTTCCTCTGGAACAGCAGTTAATATTTACATTAACCTCAAAGGACGCGAACCCAACGGTAGTGTGAATCGTGAAGAGTACATTACGTTGCAACAAAAAATAGCAGATGCGCTTAAATCCTTTGTAGATACCAATTCGTACTATGCTTATGGTAACAGCGTGCCTATTTTTGATAAAATCTACACTAGACCTATTCCCAAAGACTTGAATGATACCTCTTTTGGTTTGAGCACCAGCGATTTTATTGGTCAAGATAGCGGCGATATCTTCGCTTTGCTGACAGAAGGCTACAGCTTCGACGGAACTCAAACTCCAGTCGTGCAGCGTTTGGGAGATTCTACCTCAAATCGTCCTGTCTTATCTGTACCCAATTTTTACGGCGCACACGGTTATGATCCAACATTACCAAACATGAGTGCAATCTTCTATGCCGCTGGTCCAGATATTCAACCAGGTAAGTTAGAGCAAGTGCATAATATTGATATAGCACCAACTATCTTACGTCTGTTGGATGTTCAGCCTGCATCGACAGTACAGGGAAAAGCACTTTTCAACTGATTCACCGCGCGGGCGTTGCACAAAGAGGGGATGAAGTATGAACCGCCAAGACGCCAAGAGCGCCAAGAAAAAAGTTTTTTAGTAAGCAAAGAAAATAAAATCATCCCACAAATATGCAACGCCACCGCGCGGATGGGTAGGTGTTAGAAAATAGGTTTTGAAAAAAATGGCTGAACTTCTGACAGCACAAGACTTTACGGGAATATTCGCTCATTACCCATCCGCGCTCCTTGTCTAGACTGGATTTCAGCCATTTGTCTGTCAATCAATTTAGTTTTTTTATGCTATCATTAGTTTATCCGCGATTTAGAACCTTGAAAACTTTATACGGAATGACTTTCTGGCTTTCGCAGGTTGAAATTTCTCTTACTCCCTATTAGGGATTGAAACGGTAGTTTTTACAGGTAGCCTTACTATCTCAGGGGGGTTGAAATTTCTCTTACTCCCTATTAGGGATTGAAACTAAAAATTTCGCGAGAAGTAAAAACTTCTCGCGATCGCAGGGTTGAAATTTCTCTTACTCCCTATTAGGGATTGAAACGTAAGTTTGTTTGCGTTGGAATGCTGCATAGCGTGCGGTTGAAATTTCTCTTACTCCCTATTAGGGATTGAAACTTGGGATTTGGCGCGGGTTGGCGATCGTTTCATTGGGTTGAAATTTCTCTTACTCCCTATTAGGGATTGAAACAGCAGTAGCTACGTTCATGTGATGAGTTCAACTTAGGGTTGAAATTTCTCTTACTCCCTATTAGGGATTGAAACTCATTCTTGGTTAGTAAAGAACAAAACCCCTAAAGGTTGAAATTTCTCTTACTCCCTATTAGGGATTGAAACAAGAAATTCAAACATGGCTCCCAGTGCAAATTTAGTAGGTTGAAATTTCTCTTACTCCCTATTAGGGATTGAAACACCCTTACTGGTCATTGCCAATACTCCACGAATGCAAAGGTTGAAATTTCTCTTACTCCCTATTAGGGATTGAAACCGTTTGAGTCGATTTTCTGGCTTTGACATCAAGTCGGTTGAAATTTCTCTTACTCCCTATTAGGGATTGAAACACGTTTCCTAATCGGTCTACAGTTTCGTCTTTTGCGGTTGAAATTTCTCTTACTCCCTATTAGGGATTGAAACATCAATGAATTCCATAACTCTGGATTCTGCTCTGGGTTGAAATTTCTCTTACTCCCTATTAGGGATTGAAACCTAGCTGTGGTGACTAGTGCGAGTTCCGATTCGATATCGGTTGAAATTTCTCTTACTCCCTATTAGGGATTGAAACATTGCGCTGCTGAGACACACTCGTTGAAGCTAGGGTTGAAATTTCTCTTACTCCCTATTAGGGATTGAAACCTGTTCTCAAATATTTAAGAACTGCCAAAGTTAATGGTTGAAATTTCTCTTACTCCCTATTAGGGATTGAAACTTGCAACCTTTCCTTAATATCGTACCGGGTAAGTAGTTGAAATTTCTCTTACTCCCTATTAGGGATTGAAACGTAACTTTTGATAATGAACGTGTTGATCTTAATGTTGAAATTTCTCTTACTCCCTATTAGGGATTGAAACCAGCCCAAACCTTTCTTTCTCCTTCACCTTCAAGAGGTTGAAATTTCTCTTCTTCTTCTTCTCTCTGCGCCCTCTGCGCCTCTGCGGTTCGTTATAAAGCAATACGGTTGCTGTTAGGGTTGAATGATCGGAATTTCCAGTGTGTAGAGACGTTGCCCTCCGGGTATGACCTCCGGTCACGCTACGCTAACGCCAGTCGCCTGCGGAGGGAAAACGCCAGGTGCTACAACGGGGGGCTTTGGGGTCCCCTCTGGGGTTGGGGGGAGACCCCCGCAACGCACTGGCTCCCCTCCCGCAGCGCGCTTACTCACATGCAACGTCTCTTGCATTGGTTGACGGTAGATGAATTCTCTTATCTGAACCGTATTGCGTTATAAAGGTGGTAATACTTGACAATACTCTTCAATCTTCTTGAGATAATTTAACTTTGTAATTTCCGTTATCATGAGGAATAACCTTTCCTCCCAAAGTTTTTATTTCATGAATAGCTCGCTGACGAGTTTTTTCATTCACTTGATGATTTAACACTGTCGTCCAAGTCGCAATTCTAGCAATTTTACTTTGATAATTTTTACTCAAAAACTCAGCCGTTTTTTGTGAAAAAGATACGACTTTTTTGCTGTCTTCATCTGAATGCTGACTAGCCCAATTTGCTGCCATTTCAAAGGAATATTGAGCCATGAATGATTTTTCTAAAAATAATAACTCATCAGTGCCTTTATAACGCCACACGTAATAAGAATTTTTAGGAACCCAAGGAGAAAGTGACTTTAAACCTTTTTCTGTTATTTTTATAGAATGCTCTGGCATACCCGCGTATAGAGAAGTACTAATAGAAAGGCTCAGATAGGCAGTTATAAATCGTGGATCAAGCTCCAAAATGATTTCAAAATATTCTGGACTCAAACTGTAACCTGTTTGGCTACGGACTTCATCGTCACCAAAATATTGTAAAAATTTGAGATAAATCCAATTCGCAAGAATATTATCGTAACCAAAAGATGGTATTTTTTTGAAAAAACTTAGCTGTTGCTTTTCTTGGCTAATTTGTCTTTGCAAGGTCTTTGTTGAAGCAATGTGTTTTCGAGTCAGCAATTCTTGCATTTTTAAAAATTGAAGCCAGCCAATTCCTAAGAGACAACAAACTAAAAAAGATGCAGTCATACCTTGACGAGATAAGGAAAACATTTTGTCTATTTGTATATCAGCAGATTATAAGTACATAGTTCCCCTGAATCTCGTCAAATAAACAGTGATTGGCTCCACATTCAGCCAAAAATCAAAAAGCTTTTGTATGATAATCTTATTCTTTAAGTCATTTAGTGATCGCCGATACAGCTAAATTCTCAAAAATTCAGGTAAAGTTTTGAGAAACAGTTTTGCTTAGCTCATAGACAACGCTTATACGTCCAGATTTTTCCTAGCTGGACGTGTAAACCTTCTTATAGAAGTCGGGGATTTTGTTTCTCACACATGATTTAGAATTGCGATATGATTCCCCTGACTGCGTGTCAAATTACGGATGTCATTTCTTCTGTCCGGGTTAAGAGTTCCCCAATTCCCCTGCTGTCTAAATAGTAATCTTCAAGCGGGAGAGGAGTAAAATGAGCACCATTAAGGTTAGCATTACTCAAGTTAAGCTTTTTATCATTGAGATAACTCAAGTCATACATTCCTAATTTTCCAAAATTTGGTGCTCCTAGCAACTTAGCTTCACTCAGGTTTGCATATGTCAGATTCGCATCGCTAAAATCTACTCCTCTAAGATCTGCTTTGCTCAAGTTTGCACCAAACAGGTTTGCTCCTCTCAAATCTGCTGCACAAAGATCTGCTTCAGATAAGTCTACCCCGCATAAGTTTGCTCCGTTAAGGTCTGCATATCTCAGACTAGCCTGTCTTAGATTTGCATGAGAGAGATTCACGTCACTGAGACTAGCACGAAAAAAAAGACCATAATTGATCACACATGTACCCAAGTCTGCTCTTGTGAAGTTCACTCCACTCAAGTTCGCTCCACCAAACTCAACTGAACCTAAAAATAGTCCATCACTAAGATCAGCATAACTAAGATCTGCTCCACTCAAATCTACAATCGTAAAATCTGCTCCTCTTAAATCTGCATTTGTAAGATTTGCGTTTTGCAGTTCTGCAAAGTGAATTTTTGCATATTTAAGGTCTGTATAACTGAGATTTATATCATCTAAAGTTGCAGGTAATTCTACATAACTTAAGTTCGGCTTGATTTCAGGGTTGTTCTCCCTCCAACGGTTCCAAGCTTCAACTCCTAATTCTAGCCGCGTCAAATAATCCACATTTCCCATACCACATTTCCCATCACAGTGCTATTGTGGGTATTTCTACAAATAAGTTGCAATCGCTACAAAATAGTTATTATATGCAACTATCTGCAATCCGGAATCTTACTTACATGTTCTGCCGTGAAATTTTACAATGGCTTTTTGATTGCTTCACTCAAGGTCAAAAAACTTGTCGTCGTCAGAAATAATTATTGTAAGAAATAATCATTTCGACGACGATGTAAAAATTACGCTACGATATCTCCTATTGCCTTCGTGCAATGAGGTGGGGAGTCGTGCAGAGCAAGACAAATATGACGGAAAATCTCAAAACACAAGATGCTGACAATTTGGTTACTATTGCCAACAAATTCACCTTACAGGGAAAGGTTACAGCTGTTCAAGCATTTGGAAATGGTAATATTAACGACACATTTTTAATTACCCTAGATTCCCAAGAAGAACAGCATTTTGTCCTTCAACGCATCAACACACAGGTATTTCGTCAGCCCCAATTGATCATGCGAAATATGTGTCTGTTTACTGAGCATATTTACCAAAGATTACAATATTCTCCCCTCAGTCGCCGTTGGGAAGTACCTCGTGTACTCTTAACTAAGGATAGTCAAGAATACTGGAGAGAAGCTGACGGCTCATTCTGGCGAGCAATCAGTTTTATAGAAAGTGCGCAATCTTTCGATACAATGGGCGATCGCTCACACGCTCAAGAAATTGGCTATGCTCTGGGGATGTTCCACAATCTTATCAGCGACTTGCCACCGGAAAAACTTGCTGACACCCTAGAAGGGTTCCATATTACGCCACTCTACCTTCAACACTACCAGGAAGTTCTGGCGAAAACTCGTCCCCGCCAGTCTCCTGAAGTGAATTATTGTTTGCAATTTGTGAGCGATCGCAGTGGGTGGGCAAATATCCTTGAAAATGCGAAAGCCACAAATCACCTCCCACTACGCCTCATGCACGGTGATCCAAAAATCAACAACGTCATGTTCGACACTGTAACCCAGCAAGCCGTCAGCATGATAGACCTCGACACCGTTAAGCCCGGTCTGGTACATTATGATATTGGCGATTGCCTACGCTCAGGTTGCAATCGTGCCGGAGAAGAAACCGAGCAATGGGAAAGCGTTTATTTCGATACTGATTTATGTCAAGGAATTCTACAAGGCTATCTCTCTGTAGCAAAAGCGTTTCTCACCGACAATGACTATGCTTACATATATGATGCAATCCGTCTGATTGCCTTTGAGTTGGGACTAAGATTCTTTGCTGACTATTTAGCTGGAAATGTCTACTTTAAAGTCAAGCACTCAGAACACAACCTTGCAAGAGCAATTGTTCAATTTAAGCTTACCGAAAGCATTGAATCTCAAGAAACAACGATTCGTAATATCATTCGGGATTTAAAATGAACAACCAGACATTTTCTCTACAACCTTTTCCTATTGCTGAGATACCCAATTTAAAAATCACAGGTAACATAGCCCGACAAGCAAATCAACTCACCATTCACTACGCGCTTGCTGGTAATCTAAAAGAAATTGTCATTGCCACACCATCTGACAAACCAGCACGAAAGCACGAACTGTGGAAAGATACTTGCTTCGAGTTCTTCCTTGGCGTCAAGAATTCTCATCGGTATTGGGAATTTAACCTTTCCCCCGCTGGACACTGGAACGTTTATCGCTTTGATGGGTATCGTCAAGGAATGCAAGAAGAAACCGCTTTTACGACACTCCCGTTTAACGTTCAACGTCTATCAGACAGTTTAGCAGTTGTCCTCAACATGAATCTAGATCAAATCGTCTCAGCAGAGCAAGTTATTGAAGTTGGTATTACTACTGTCATTAAACATAAAGACGGTGAGGTGTCTTACTGGGCGTTAACTCATCCAGGAACTGAGGCTGACTTTCACCGACGAGACAGTTTCATGATAACGTTTTAAAAAATCTCCTCTGAAATGACTCATGCATTCGCACCACTTATCGGACAGCAACAAGCAGTAGAATTACTCACACAAGCTGTAGAAAAAAATCGTATTGCTCCAGCATATCTATTTGTCGGTTCAGATGGTGTTGGACGGAGTTTAGCAGCACGATGCTTTGTGGAACTGCTATTTAGTTCACATCAAAACCGCGTGCGTCAAGGTAACCACCCAGATTTATTGTGGGTACAGCCAACTTATTTGTATCAAGGACAACGACTCACAGCAACAGAAGCTACAGAAAAAGGACTCAAGCGCAAAGCACCGCCTACAATTCGCTTAGAACAAATTCGGGAAATTACCACGTTTCTGGGGCGTGCGCCGTTGGAAGCACCAAGACAAGTCGTCGTCTTGGAACAAGCAGAAACAATGGCGGAAGCTGCAGCAAATGCTTTACTCAAGACTTTAGAAGAACCCGGACAAGCAACACTGATTTTAATTGCTCCTTCAGTTGAATCTATATTGTCAACTTTGGTGTCACGCTGTCAACGAATTCCTTTTTATCGTTTGGATATAGCTGCAATGGCTCAAGTTCTCACACAAACAGGACATGAGGAAATTTTACAGCATCCGGAAGTTTTGAGTGTTGCGGCTGGTAGTCCAGGAGATGCGATCGCATCTTACCAACAACTACAAGTTATTCCCCCAGAACTACTCAAAACTGTGACGACAGTTCCTTCAACATACCATGAAGCCCTAGAATTAGCTAAACAAATTGACAAAGATTTAGATACAGAAGCTCAATTGTGGTTAGTTGACTATCTACAACAATTTTACTGGCAGCATCAACGTCAACCAAGCATGATTAAACAGTTAGAACAAACTCGTAAATCTTTGCTTTGTTATGCTCAACCGCGTCTTGTTTGGGAATGCACACTGTTATCATTCGTGATTCGCCATTAATTTAGATGCCTGGTAGAGACGCTACATATGTCGTCTCTACCGTAAAAAAAAGCTAATTAGAGAAATGTTGTTAAATGTTGCACCAACTGCGGTACTTGAACCACACCCTCAATCCTATCGACTGGCTGACCCTGCTTAAATAGTACCAGAGTTGGTAGAGCATAAATTTCATACTGACTTGCTAAATCAGGATACTTTTCAGTATCAATTTTGACGACTTGTATACGTCCTTGTAGCTGAGCGTTAACTTGCTCTAAAATGGGACCCATCATGTGGCAAGGTCCACACCAATCAGCATAAAAATCCACTAACACAGGTACATCAGCACCAGACAGCATCTCTTCAAAGCTGTTGAATTGTTTTTTGGTAGCCATGTGACACGCACCAGTTTTCTATCGTTTGATTTTTCAATGGTAGTTCCCAAGAACATTTATCTGTGAAATCTCCTAGATTGTTTTTATTGTTGACGCACAATCACTTTATGATCATTAGCACAATGACAGCTAAAGGACGAGCGATACGCCTGTGGAAAATTTCTGGAGAAAAAATATGAAACTATCAATCAAATTTTGCTTGCCTTGGATATTGGGTGCTGTTTTACTACTCAGTATACACGTCTTGGGAATTGGGTTATTTTCGCAACATAATTCACCAGCAGTTGCAACTGCGCCGGGTATTCCACCAGAGTTAAAAAAACTGGATGCTAAATCTTACTTACTCAGTTGGACTGATGATTCTGTGGTGTATGTCTCCTGCTATCCCACAGTCAAACCCAGCATGAAACCTGCACCAATTGAGCAAACGCCAAACAGGTATGTTATCACCTGTCAGAAATAAGCATTATGATAAATGGCGCAGTAAAAATCAAGAGGAATATTCATGGAACTGTTGCCAGAAAATTTGCAAACTTTGCGTGGACAAGTAGCACTTGTCACTGGTGCATCACGTGGAATTGGGCGAGCGATCGCACAAGAATTAGCCAAAGGGGGAGCAAACATCGTTGTCAATTATGCCAGTTCTAGCAATGCAGCCGAAGAGGTTGTTGATACAATCACAAAAGCGGGAGGAAGTGCGATCGCACTTCAAGCTGACGTTTCTCAAGCCCATCAAGTGGAAGCGTTAGTTAACACTGTGATGGAGAAATTCAATCGTGTTGATATCTTAGTCAACAACGCAGGTATAACTCGCGATACACTACTTTTGCGAATGAAACCAGAAGACTGGCAAGCTGTAATTGACCTAAACTTGACTGGTGTTTTTTTATGTACTCGCACAGTCAGTAAAATCATGCTCAAACAACGTTCGGGACGAATCATCAATATTACTTCCGTCGCTGGACAAATGGGTAACCCTGGGCAAGCCAACTACAGCGCCGCAAAAGCTGGTGTCATCGGCTTTACGAAAACTATTGCAAAAGAACTTGCCTCACGAGGTATTACTGTTAACGCCGTTGCTCCTGGTTTCATCGCCACAGACATGACAAGCGGTATCAACGCTGAAGAGATTATCAAGTATATCCCGTTAGGTCGCTATGGTCAACCAGAAGAAGTCGCTGGGATGGTGCGCTTCCTTGCTGCTGATTCCGCCGCCGCTTACATCACCGGACAAGTCTTTAACGTTGATGGCGGAATGGTGATGGCATAAGTTCAGTACTCTTGAGTCGTGAGTGTTGAGTTATTCCATTCAGCACTCAGTTATGTTTCAGTTTCAAATACAACACCTTCATACAGCAGTTCAATCGGAAACTCTAATTCAATGCTTGATAAAGTGATAATATCTCCAGTTGTGTAGGGATAGTAAAGCCACATTCTTCCCTCTCCCCGAGAATAACGCTCGACGGAAATTTTTTCCGAGTCAATCAAGATGTACTCTTGTAGAGTGGGCATACTCAGGTAGTAAGTGAATTTTTCACCCCTATCTTTAGCGCTTGTACCAGGGGAGAGGACTTCCGCAATGAGTTTGGGATTTTGAATAAATTTGCGGGCGTTGAGGTCTATTGGGTCACAACTGACGATAACATCAGGATAATAGTAAGGGCTTTTAGAATTGACTTGCACTTTCACATCTGACACATTCACCCGACAACCTCTGGAATGCAGATGGGGGCGTAAAGCTGTGTAAAAGTTTAGAGCAATATCATTATGGGGAATCGTACCACCTGTCATGGCAAAGACTTCGCCGTTGACATATTCGTAGCGAACGTCTTGGTAAGGTTCCCATTCGAGATATTCCTCGATGGTCATTTTTTGCGGTTGTTGAGGGATGGCTACCATAGCAAGATTTTGCAAGCTTGCTATGATTGTAGCAACAGGCTCTTGCTCAATGTTCACTCTAGCTTGAGCAACTTTGCCATATTCAAGCGTTGCAGCTTCCCTGTCACTCCACGGGGTAGTTCATCCAAAATGTGAATTTGCTTAGGGACTTTGAAATCTGCCAAAATACTTGCACAGTAAGTCAAAAGTTCCTTTTCGCTGGTTTCACCCTTAAGGACGACAGCCGCGTGAATATCTTCTCCCAAGGATTTATGCGGTACAGCAAAAGCAAGGGCTTCAGCAACCGCAGGATGGCGTAGCAGTATATCATCCACTTCTAGTGGGGAAATTTTTTCACCGCCTCGGTTAATTAATTCCTTAATTCGTCCAGTCAGACGAAGATAGCCGTCAGCATCCAGTGTCCCCTGATCGCCAGTGCGAAACCAACCATTCACAAAAGCAGTCGCATTCGCTTGTGGGTTATTCTCGTAGCCATCAATCACATTTGGTCCTTTTACCACAACTTCGCCCAAGCTTCCTTGAGAAAGTAAATTGCCTTCTTCGTCCATAATACCGACTTCCACACCAAAGCCGTAGCCAACTGTGCCCGGTTTACGTACTTTAGGCGGTAGCGGATTAGTCGCCATCAAGTGAGCAGCCTCAGTCATGCTGTAAGATTCTAAGACAGGAGCATTGAGTGTTGCTTCTATTTGTTCGATAATGACAGGGGGAAGAGGAGCACTGCTAGAGCGAATGAAGCGGAAGGGGTTCGCTTTGATAATACCTTCGTTGCGGCTCGCTCGCGCTAAAATTGTTTGGTGCATGGTAGGTGCAGCCGAGTACCAAGTGGGTTTATAAGTTTCCACCAGTTTCCAAAAACTTAGTGCATTGAAACCATCGGGTATGACAAGCGTTCCGCCAGATGCTAGAGTTGCCAGCATACACCCCACCAGCCCGTGAATGTGGAACAAAGGCATTAAACAGAGTGTCGCGTCAACTGCTGAGAGCGAGTATGCAGCAATAATATTCTCAGCAGAAGCAATCAGGTTACGATGCCGAATCGGGACTCGCTTGGGACGACTCGTGGTACCGCTAGTGTGCAGAATCATTGCCACATCGTCGGAGTTAGGAAAATCTTGATTACGCAAAAATTCCCCTTCCCCGGAAGCTGTTTTTGCCAATTCAAAGCTTAATGTGCCATTCTCGTTAACCTTAGCATGAATGTGTATCATGTCAGCTGTAACAGCAGCAATTGCTGCTTCTGGCACGTCAGGCAATGTAATCAGTGCTTTCGCCTGAGTATCTTCGTAGTAGAAGGCAAATTCTTCTTGCTTGTATTTTGGATTGAGTGGTGCTGCTGTGGCACATAAAGCCGCAGCAAGAAAGGTGAGTACCATAGGTACCCCGTTTGACATAGCGATGGCGATGCGTTCGCCCCGTTGCAAACCAAAACTGTTAAGTTGGGATACCAGTTCGACGACATTCTCACGCAATGATTTATAGGTTAGCGTTGATCCCTCAGGTGCAACTAGGGCTGGATGATTATCTTCCCCTGCTAAAAGCTCAAATATGTTCATATTCTATAAAATTCAATGAAATTCAACCAAAGCTGACTGTATACTTCGTTGCTAAAACGACCCCCTTGCCACTCTAAAATACCGTATATTCTCTGTGTTCTCTGCGTCCTGGTGCGGTTAAATAATAAGTCATCTTTGAGTGAAAAAAAAGTCGTTGATTGACCTTAGGTAGAATTTTTAGCACTACGGGAGACAACACGACAGTATTGTGGGAGAATTCTCAAGTACAGGCGTTCTGCCGAACGCGAGTGCGCGAGCGCTTTGCGCTCGTAAGGCTAGCGTTGCTATCGCCCACTTGATTGCTTATAGTCGGTGACATAGAGTTTCTTGTAAAAGACACAACAGTCCCGCTCCGAAAAACCTATACAGAACTACTCATAGCTAG
>NZ_QMEA01000081.1 GCF_012912105.1 Brasilonema sp. UFV-L1 | reverse complement strand
TTCATCCCCTCCTTAAAAGGTAGAGGTTCTCATCCTCCCACTTACAGCCTGATAGCTGTGGGAGCGTCAATAAAAACTAACCAGCTCATAACAAAGGAGTGAGTCATGTCTGATTTGTCGGCTACTCAGACTAATCCGTTGGTCGGAACTTGGACGCTAATCTGTGCGAGCGCTATTAACCCTGATGGGACAGTGACTCCTCAGGTGTATGGTCCTAACCCCATCGGCTACATTACTTATACACCTGAGGAGCGGATGATGGTTATGTTTGCAAGGAGCGATCGCCCACCCTTGAGTGAAGATATTCGCTCACCATTTAGCAAAGACATTCGCTCTTTACCGCCTGAGGAATGTGTACAAGCGTTTTCTACATTCAACGCCTATGCAGGGACATACACGTTGAATGGAAACACCGTTACTCATCATGTCGAGATAGCATCAATTCCCAATCGAGTTGGCAAGGATTTAGTCCGGACGTTCACGTTGAATGGGAATCGAGTCACGCTGAAAACGCCACCGACTAATACTGATGGAGTCCTGAAGGTTTTTGAACTCGTGTGGGAACGCGTCGAGTCATGATTTATAGATAAAAAATAGTCATTCGCTGGAAAAAAAATCAAACTGCATAAGTCAGATGAGCTTACTTCTATAGCAGGTCAGATGGTGATAGTCAGGCTCATCTGGCTCTCAAAAAAAAGATGCCAAGAAAAGTCAGACTCACTTCAACTGTAATTAATCTTGTTGTGGATTAGGTCAAACAAGTAAACGGTAAGCTGATATGACTGGTGTAATTCCAAATTCGATTTTGACTGTTCGTCAGGAAGAGTTATCAGATACTCAAATGATTGTTGATGGAAAATTACCAGATGATTTGTCTGGTCATATTTTTCTGTTAGCTCCAATCGGACATGTAGACTCTAAACGAGATGGTGCTCTTGTTTTTCCATCTAAAGATGGTACTCCACTTTTTAATGGTAATGGAATGATTTATCGGCTTGATTTTGATAAAAAAGCTGGGAAAGTAGGGTTAAAGTCCAAGATTGCTAAAACGCCGTGCTACTATGCTGATGAAGCAACAAAACCAGGAAGTCAATATCAAGAGTATGGATTCCGCAATTTCGGATTAGCACGTCTATCACCTTCGTTAGGTGTTCGCAGTGTCGCAAACACAGCCTTGGTTCCTCTGAAATTTGGGAACGAAAATGAACGTATGCTTGTGACTTGTGATGTGGGGCGTCCTTACGAAATTGATACGCATTCTCTTGAGGTTGTCACGCCTATCGGATCGAACAAAGAGTGGAGAGAACAGTTACCACTTGATCTTCCTTTTGAAATGGTGATGAATACAGCGCATCCTTATTTTGATGCTCACACCAATGAGATGTTTACAGTTAATTACGGTAAGTCATTACCTAGTTTTTTATCAATCATTTTTAAATCTGAGGTCGGAAAGGTCTCATCAGCTTTCAAAGGAATCATTGAAAGATTTGCGAAATTACCGGAAGAAAAGCAAAATATAAAAAACTTGGAAATTGAAAGAGAGATTCCGAAAGAACTTTTCAACAAAGAAACTGATGAAAGCCCAGAACATGTCAAAACTTTTTGGCAAAGATTGCGAGAATTACTCAAAAAAGAGAAAGAAGAACAACAGCAACAACAAGAAGAACAAGGAAATCCTTGGGAACTGTTGAGTGAACTTAAACAACTGATGAAAATCGTCAAACAAATGCTGGAAGGATTAGATGAATTTGACGATTTTGTTTATCTGGTTCGCTGGGATGGTAAAAATGAGTTTGAAAGATGGGAAGTGAAACTTCCTGATGGTTCACCAGTTAAGATTAGGCAGACAATACATCAAATTGGTGTTACGCAGGATTATGTGGTGTTAATGGACACAGGTTTTAAAGTTGGTCCAGAGCAGCTCATCACCAAACCAATTATCAAAAATAAGAAGCTACAAAAGCTATTCAGAGAAGTACTGAATGAACCAGTATCATCTGAAACTCACTTATATATTGTGCGTCGTGCCGATTTGAAAGCCGGAGAACGCCCAGCTTTTGGTCAGAACAATGTCGAGGTTGTTGCACAACATGTGGTGATACCTGGGGGGGTGATTCACTTTCAAGTTGACTATGACAATCCTCAAAATCAGATTGTACTTCACGTTGCTCATAGTTCTGCCTGGGATGTGTCTGAATGGGTGCGGGAGTATGACATAACCTCTCTTTCAACTTCAAACTCAAACCGTCCAGTGGGAATGATGTCGGGGGCTGCAGACATTCAGTCTTTAGGACGATATGTGATTGATGCCCAGACAGGGAAATTGAATGAGGGACTGTCTAAAGTGATTAGCGATCGCACTCTGACTTGGACTCTTGCAATTAATGCTTACAACGAACACACTACCTCGAAAAAGCTCGATAATATCTACTGGAACTCTTGGGGATGTTCACCGGATTTGCTATCCGATTTCATTGTTGACCTCTATGAAAATTCTCCTAATCGGAATTTACCGATAGATGAGGTCAAGAAAATTACAAAAGAAACCAGACCTGCAAACATATTTCGGTTAGTGACAGACTCTCAAGAAAAGATGGCGATCGCCGACAGTTACCAATTTCAACCAGGGTACTTTGGCAGTTCAATTCAGTTTGTACCACGAACTCACAATGATGGTAGCTCAACAGATGGTTATATCGCCTGTACAGTTCTCTCTGACAAAAGCGAAATCTGGATTTTCGACGCCAAAAATCTCACTCAAGGTCCCCTTTGCAAGCTGAGTCATCCCCAACTCAAGTTTGGATTTACCACCCACACGACTTGGTTACCAAAAATTGCACCCCGCACAAGTGACTACTACATTTTTGTGCGTGAGGATTATGAAGACAGGGTGAAAAAACAAAAAAATCGTGAAATCCAAAAACTATTTGAGGAAGCCGTTTACCCCAAATTTCCCACAGCCTGGACATCTGTTCCTGATTCGGTTCTCGATGCTAGTCGCAAAGAACTCGACAACATCAAACTGAATATTCTTGAGTCAAAATTGCCAGACAAAAAACTACCAGAAGGACTGCACGGTCATGTTTTTATTATGGGTCCAGTGGGTTCTCTTAATTCTGGTCGTCTTCCCCACAGTAATGGCGATCCAATCTTCAACAGTGATGGGATGATTTACCGACTCGACTTTAATCATAAAGGAGAAGTTGGTTTAAAAACACGAATCACGAAACCGCCATGTTACTACGCTGATATGGCAACTCAACCGGGAACGAAATATGCTAAATATGGATTTGGTAATCTCGGCATTTCACGATTCTCCAGTAAGTTAGGTTCTCGCAACCAATTGAATACTGCTTTTGTGCCAATATATGGACCAGAAGAAGGCGATCGCCTGCTTATTACTTGTGATGCTGGTCGTCCTTATGAGATTGATACCGAAACCCTCGAAGTTGTCACGCCTGTTGGAACAAACAAAGAGTGGCGTCCAGAAATTAAGCTGAATTTTCCGTTTCCACCTGTCCTAACAACAGCCCATCCCACCTTTGATGGTCACACTCGTGAGGTATTTACCGTCAATTATGGTCGGTCATTGTCAAACTTTCTGGAAACCATACCTTCTTTTAACGAACTGGATAAATTTCTTGATGAAATTGACGAATCTTTGGAAAAAGGCATTTTCAGAACCATTTCTCAGGTTTCTGGTAAACTGCGTCAACTCTTCGGCAGATTTGTTTCACCAGTCACCGAGATACCTGAGGACTTTGTTTATCTTATCCGTTGGGATGGTGTTGATAAGTTTGAGCGATGGAAGTTAGTACTTCGTGATCGTGATGAAGCTGATGAAACTCCTGTTGAGATTGAGCAATCTCTACATGAGATTGGAATCACCAAAGATTATGTTATCCTCATAGACACAAATTTCAAAGTTGGAATCGCTCAAGCGTTCAACAATCTTTTTCCGCGTCACCAAAAAGTAGAGAGACTGACAAGAAAGTTACTCACACTACCAGTTTTACCTGAGACGAAACTTTATATTGTCCGCCGTAGAGACTTGAAAGACGGACAACGCCCACAAGTGAGTCAGCAAGAAGTTAAAGTTGTCGCGCAGCAGATACTTATTCCACAGGGTACAATCCATTTTGCATTAGATTACGAAAATCCTGACAACAAAATTACGCTTCACGTCACCCATAACAGTGCAGATGTTGCTGAGTGGGTGCGCCAGCATGATAATTTAGCCTCTAGTCCCGAAACTTCTGTAGCATCGAATTTAGTAGGTATGTTAACTACTGTAACAGACGTTAGTCGTTTAGGTCGCTACGTGATCGATGGTGAAAGCGGAGAGATTCTTGAGTCAAATGTGTTATCTAATTCCAGGTACACTTGGGGAGTCGGACTCTACACTTACTGTGATAGGTTATCAACAGGTCTACCTTCAGGGCAAGTAGAAAATATTTACTGGCAGTCTGCGGGCTTTTGGCAAGAGTTACTCACAAAATTTGTCTCTGATTTATACAAAGATAACCAATACCGGATAGTATCACTGAAGAAACTCCTTCAACCAAACAATCGACAAAACAGACCTTCTTGTTTATTCCGTCTAAATACAATAGACATGAAAATTGCTGACGCTTATGAATTTCCTGTCACTGTTGAAGACGATAAATCGAACAGTCACATGATTTTGTCTCCGCAGTTTGTACCCCGTGCTGATGGTGATGGTAGTTCAACAGATGGTTACATTGTTTGTACCGTTGCTTCAGAAAAGGATGACGAAATCTGGATTTTTGATGCCAAAAATCTAGCTCAAGGACCTGTTTGCAAGCTTGGTCATCCTTCACTGAATTTTAGTTATACAATACATACAGCTTGGTTACCAAAAATTTCACCCCGTACAGCTAGTTATAACTGTCCCGTACGTGAAGATTACCAAGAGCAAGTCAAGAAAAATTCCCAAGATATCCAGGATTTGTTTGAGACAGAAATTTACCCATATTTTGAGGGAAAATGAGCTAGGTGAACTCTTGAAATTGTTGGATGCGAATTATTGACAATACCATTTCTCTCGTTCCCATGCAGAGCATGGGAATGCAGTATAGGATGCTCCGTCTTCAAATAATTATATTGAGTCAGCAGCCCACAGTTATGCATTCCCACAACAAAGCCAGGGAACGAAGAATGTGTTGCAAAAATACAGTAAGACTCACGAAACTTAAATAAGTATTATCCTGTACTATGATTACGATTCCTGGCATTGAAATTACCAGACACATTTATGAAAGTGCCAATACTTTAGTGTATCGAGGTATCCGAACTCAGGATAAAAAACCTGTTATTCTCAAAGTTTTAAATAAGGAATATCCGACTTCAGAAGAACTAGCTAGGTACAAGCAGGAATTTGAAATTATTAACTCATTAAATATGCCTGGAGTCGTCAAGGCATACACCTTAGTCAAATATCAGCGGACTTTGGTCATTATTTTAGAGGATTTTGGTGGTGAATCCTTAAGGTTTTTAAAAAATACCAGAAAGTTACCGCTAGCAGAACTTCTTCTCATCGCCATACAAACTGTTGATAGTTTAGCAAGAATACACTCTGCAAAGATTATCCATAAAGATATTAACCCTTCTAATATCGTTTTCAACTCAGAGAATGGTGAAGTCAAACTTATTGATTTTGGACTTTCTACAGTTTTCTCTCAAGAAAATCTCAGTTTTGAAAATATCAATGTTTTAGAAGGTACCCCAGCCTATATTTCGCCAGAGCTAACTGGTAGAATGAATCGTTCATTTGATTATCGCACTGATTTTTACTCTCTCGGAGTCACTTTTTATGAGTTACTAACCAATCAACTGCCTTTTGAAACAACTGATTTGATGGAATTAGTACATTGTCATATTGCTAAACAACCTATACCTCCCCATGAAGTCAACCCAGAGATTCCTCTGGTGATTTCCAATATTGTGATGAAAATGTTGGCGAAAAATGCTGATGATAGATATCAAAGTGCTTGGGGAATTAAAGCAGATTTAGAAGAAAGTTTACTGCAACTCAGAGTCAATGGTGAAATTTCCAACTTACCGATTGCTTGTCAAGATGTTTCTAATAAATTTCAAATTTCTCAGAAACTCTATCACCGAGAACGAGAAATTGAAACTTTACTGACGGCATTTAAGAGAATCAGTTATGGAAACGATCATACACCTCCTAGAAGTGAAATAATGCTGATACCTGGATATTCAGGTCTTGGAAAATCAGTGTTAGTTCAAGAAGTTTATAAATTTCTGACTCAGCAGCAAGGTTATTTCATTTCTGGCAAGTTTGAAGAATTCTCTCGCAATATTCCTTATTCAGGATTTCTTCAAGCCTTTCGGGAGTTAATCAAGCAACTGTTAACCGAAAGTGAATCACAGATTAATTTATGGAGAGAAAAATTATTAGAAGCATTTGGTCCTAATGGTCAAATGCTTATTGATGTCATTCCTGAAATAGAATTAATTATTGGTCAGCAATTGTCAGTTCCTGCATTGTCATCGATAGAATTTCAAAATCGCTTTAATTTAGTTTTTCAAAACTTTGTGAAAGTATTTACTCAACCAGAACATCCGCTTGTCATATTTCTGGATGATTTACAGTGGGTAGATAGCGCTTCTATGCAATTGATACAACTATTGATGACAGCAGAAAATAGTCAATATTTATTTTTTATTGGTGCTTATCGTGATACTGAATTAGATGCAAACCATCCATTAATCATCACGTTAGATAAAATCCAACAATCAGGGACTATTGTCAATTATCTTCACCTTTCTCCTTTGGATTTATCAAGTATTAATCAGTTAATAGTAGATACTTTCAATTGTTCTTTGGAGCGAGGAAAACCCCTTGCAGAATTAATTCTTCAGAAAACGAATGGGAATCCTTTCTTTGTCAATCAGTTTTTACAATCACTTTATCAAGAAAATCTGTTATATTTTGACTTTTCTTATCTGACATATGAAGGAAAATGGCAATGGAATTTAGAGGAAATTCAGGCGCGAGACTTTACAGATAATGTAATTGAACTCATGGTCAGCAAAATTAAAAAGTTGTCTCTTGAGACACAAGAGGTATTAAAGCTAGCAGCTTGTATAGGTCATCAATTTGATATTCAGACAATAATAGATGTTAATCAAAAAGTACCCCAAGAAACACTGATAGCGCTGCGTGAAGCAGTTGCAGAAGGTTTTCTTATGCCCTTAAAGGATGCGTACAAGCTGATTGATTCAGAAGATTTTTCACAACAAACAGAACATAACATCAAAGCGGAATACAAGTTTGCTCATGACAGAATTCGGCAAGCAGTATATTCTTTAATTCCACCAGAACAGAAGAGCGCCATTCACCAAAAAGTGGGTAAAATTTTGCTGCAAAATACTCCACTAGATAAACGTGAACGGAATATTTTTGATATCGTCAACCAGTTGAATTTGAGTCTGGAATTAATTCCGAGTCAGTCAGAGCGAGATGAACTGGCTTCACTGAATTTGATGGCTGCTCAAAAAGCAAAAGGTGCAGTCGCCTATGAACCAGCATTGAGATATTTAAAAATCGGCATAGAACTGTTGACAGAAAATAGCTGGCAGAGTCAATATAACCTCATGCTGACGTTATATGTGGAAGCAACAGAAGCTGCATATCTCAACACTAACTTTGAGGAGATGGAGAGACTGGCTGAGGTGGTACTGTGTCACGCTAAAACTTTGCTGGACACAATAAAAATTTATGAGGTGAAAATCCAGGCTTATATGGCGCAGAATCAGCCACTGCAAGCTTTAAAACTTGTCCTACCTGTCGTGAAATCTTTGGGAGTGAAGTTTCCGGAAAAACCGAATAAATGGAATATTTGGATGAGTTTCTTAAGGACAAAGATATCTTTAACAGGACATCGTATTAAAGACTTAGTTGACTTACCGGAAATGACCGAACCTGATAAACTTGCAGCTATAGATTTGTTATCTAGAGTCAGAGTAGCTGCATATCTAGCTTCTCCTCAACTCTATTCACTCATTGTCTTTCAAGAAATTAATTTATTAGTCAAATATGGCAATACTTTTGACTCTGCTTTTGTCTATGCTGCTTATGGGATGATTCTCTGTGGAGTCGTAGAAGATATTGATTCTGGATATCAATTTGGTGAACTTGCTATGAAGGCTTTAGAAAAATTAAATATAAAACGTAAAGAAAATAAGGCATTGCATTTGATAAATGGCTTTATCAAACATTGGAAACAGCATGGAAACAAAACATTAAAACCGTTAGCAGAAGCTTATAAAATGGGAATCGAAAATGGAGATTTTGAGTTTGGTAGTTATTCGGCATTTATGCATTGCTTAAACGCATATTGTGTTAGTGAAAATCTCAGAGAACTTGAACAAAGAATCTGCTCATATAGTGATGATATTAATCAGCTCAAGCAACAAACTATATTGAATTATCTCAAAATATTACATCAAGCCGTTTCACAATTAATGAATCACTCTGAAGATGAGTTTTCTTGTCAATTAATGGGTGATTTTTATAACGAAGAAAGAATGCTTTCAATTCATCTAGAGGTGAACGACAAAACCGCAATTTGCAATCTGTATTTACACAAAATGGTTTTTTGTTATTTATTTCATAAATATCCAGAAGCTGTTAAAAATGCAACTAAACTTCAAGAATATTTAGGAAGTGTGACAGCATCACTTCTTGTTCCTCTATTCTATCTCTATGATTCTTTGGCGCGGCTCGCCGTTTTCGCTGATGTTTCTGAGTCAGAACAAAAAAATATTTTAAAACAAGTAACTCGTAACCAGAAGAAAATGAGAAAATGGGCACATCACGCTCCAATGAATTATCTACACAAGTTTTATCTAGTCGAAGCGGAACGCGATCGCGTGTTGGGTAAAGATAAGGAGGCTAGAGAATATTATGATCGCGCTATTGCTTTAGCACATGAGAATGAATATCTTAACGAAGAAGCCCTAGCGTACGAACTCGCAGCCAAGTTTTATTTAAACAGAAATCAAGACCATGTAGCCCGCCATTATCTGCAAGATGCTCACTACACTTATCAAATTTGGGGGGCTACAGCCAAAGTCAAAAACTTGGAAGCGCAATACCCACAATTTTTGAGTCAAGCTAATAAAAATCAACTTGAGACAACTTTATCGATTTCAACGACAGGGCGAAGTATATCTCATGTTTTAGATTTTCAAAGTGTCCTTAAAGGTTCACAAACGATTTCTGGTGAAATCATACTAGACAAGTTGCTCGCAAAGTTGATGAAAATCGTGATTGAGAATGCAGGAGCACAAAAAGGCTTTCTGATTTTGCATTCTCAGGTAGAGCCTTTGAATGACGAGGAAAACTGGGTGATCGAAGCTACAGGTGTTGCAGATTCTGATGAAGTTATCGTTCTGCAATCTATACCGATACACTCAGTAGATACCGAAACTCATATTCCTCTTTTATCGACCGCCATCATCAACTATGTCGCTCGGACTCGGGAAAATGTTGTTTTAAATGATGCTCTCCATGAAGGACAATTTACACGCGACTCTTACATTGTCACCACTCAAGCCAAATCGATTCTCTGCACTCCCCTATTGTATAAAGCCAAACTTAGCGGTATTTTATATTTGGAAAATAATCTGACAACAGCCGCATTTACTCCAGAACGTGTCGAAGTCTTAAGAATCCTTTCTGCTCAAGCCGCCATTTCTATAGAAAATTCCCGTCTCTACGAACAGTTAGAAGGTTATAGCCGAACTCTAGAACAAAAAGTGAAACAGAGAACTCAGGAATTACAACAGAAGAATCAGGAGTTAGCAAATCTCTTGCAAAAGCTTAAAGCTACACAGTCTCAGATTATCGCACAAGAGAAATTAGCTTCTTTGGGAGCTTTAACAGCAGGAATTGCTCATGAAATCAGGAATCCCTTAAATTTTGTTAACAATTTTGCTGAACTTTCTGTAGAATTAACTCAGGAACTGTTTGAAGAGATTGAAACTCAAAAAGACCGATTAGACTCAGATTTTATAGAGTCCATAGAAGAAATCTTAAATAATCTTAAACAAAACACTCAAAAAATCAATGAACATGGCACAAGAGCAGATAATATAGTGCGTGGCATGCTCATGCACTCACGAGGGCAAACTGGCGCTCGACAACTGACTAACATTAACGCTTTGCTAGCAGAAGCTGTTAGTTTGACTTATCACGGAATGCGTGCCAAAGATGCTTCCTTCAACATCAACATAGAAACTGATTATGATGATAACGTTGCTGAACTAAGTATTGTGCCACAGAGTATGAGCCGTGCTTTTATAAATATCCTTAATAATGCTTGTTATGCAGCGTATGAAAAGAAAAAGCGTTTGTATGCTCACTCAGACGACCAACATGAGGAGTTTTCACCTATGCTTCTTGTTAGAACTAAAAATTTGGGTGAGCAGGTAGAAATACACATCCAAGATAATGGCGAAGGCATTCCTCAGGAGGTGCTAGATAAGATGTTTAATCCTTTTTTCACAACAAAACCACCAGGTGAAGGAACTGGTTTGGGTTTATCTATTACTCATGATATTATTGTCCAGCAGCATCAAGGAAATATCAGGGTGGAAACAGAAAAGGGTAGTTATACTAAGTTTATCATTGCTCTACCTAAAATTGTTCCTAAAAATCAAGAGATAAAAACATGAAAATAATGGTTGTAGACGATGAACAAGATGTTCAGTTTTTGTTTGAGCAAAAATTTAGAAGAGAAGTCAAACAAAATCAGGTTAGCTTGCATTTTACGCTGTCAGCTGAGGAAGCACTGGAAAAAATACAAAATCAAAGTAAGCTAATAGAATGTTTATCCCTGATATTAGCAGATATAAACATGCCTGGAATGAATGGGTTAGAGCTACTCAAAATTCTCAAGGAAAATTTTCCTAATTTAAAAGTTTTTATAATCACTGCTTATGACGATGAGTCGAATTATTTAATAGCTAAAGAATACGGGGCTGATGAATATATTACAAAGCCAATTCAATTTGACAAACTTAAAGAAAAAATTTTTACTGTGTAACTAATCCCAATCAGGGAAAAAACTATGCCAGCTAAAATACTGGTTGTGGATGATGAGCCTGACTTAGAACCACTCCTGTGTCAGGCATTTAGAAAAAAAATTCGACAAAAGCAATTCCAATTAATTTTTGCAAAAAATGGTTTACAAGCTCTAGAAAAGCTGCAAGCTGATCCAGATATAGATATGGTTTTAACTGATATCTATATGCCAGAAATGGATGGACTCAGTTTGCTGACTAAACTCAATGAGTTATATCCCATCATTAAAGCAGTTATTGTTTCTGCCTATGGCGATATAGAAAATATTAGAACGGCGATGAATCGGGGTGCTTTTGACTTTTTGACTAAGCCGATTAATTTTCAGGATTTAGAAATTACGACGAACAAAACTTTGCAACATGTGCAGCGAATGAAAGCAGCACATGAACAGGAGCGTTTAGCACAACAGGCTCAAGCAGAATTGTTAATTCGTTTACAACAAGAGGTAACAGAACGTCAGCGAGCAGAAGAAGCACTGCGCGAAAGTGAAAGAAGGCTAGCTCAATTTCTAGAAGCTGTACCAGTGGGAATTTTTGTTGTTGATGCTAACGCTCAACCCTACTATACCAATCAAACGGCTCAGCAGATACTCGGTCAAGAAATCGTCACCGAAGTGAGAGCTACTCAATTTCCCGATATTTATCAAGCTTATCTAGCGGGGACAAAGGAGTTATACCCTGTTGAAGAGCAACCCATTTTGCGAGCGTTGAACGGCGAAAGTGTAACCATTGATGATATGCTGCTCCAGCAAGCTGACAAAATCATTCCTTTAGAGGTGTCAGCTACCCCAATTTATGATGAAAAGGGAAAAATTATCTATGCTATAGCCGCCTTTAGTGATATCACCCAACGCAAACAGGCGGAAGCCGAACGGATTTCGTTTACTCAAGAATTAGCAGGTAAAAACGCAGCTTTGCAACAGGCAAAAGATGCACTAGCCGAGTCTAACCGCACTCTGGAACAAAAAGTTGAGGAACGAACTCGCCAACTGTCTCAAACATTAGAAATTCTCAAAGCAACCCAAGCTGAACTGGTTTTTGAAAACGCTTTGCTCAGAAGTGCAGAACAATCCTCAACCTTTGATTATCAAGTTGGGGGTAGTTTACCGATGAATGCTCCTACTTATGTGGTACGTTCTGCGGATCGTCTTCTTTATCAAGCACTGAAGCGCGGAGAGTTTTGCTATATTCTGAATGCACGGCAAATGGGTAAGTCCAGCCTTATGGTACACATGATGCACCATCTTCAGCAAGAAGGGTTTAGCTGTGCAGCAATTGATATCACTCGCCTTGGTTCTGAAAACGTCACTCCTACTCAATGGTACAAGGGATTTGCCGTGGAGTTATGGCAAAACTTTAATTTGTTTGGAAAGGTGAATTTGAAAGCTTGGTGGAATGAGCAAAAAGATTTATCTTCTATTCAGTGCTTGAGTCGATTTTTAGAAGAAATCATACTAACTCATGTCGAGAATGAAAAAATATTTATCTTTGTAGATGAGATTGATACTGTCTTGGGTTTGAATTTTCCTGTTAATGATTTTTTTGCTTTGATTCGCTTCTGCTTCAATCAACGTAGTATTAATCCAGAGTATCAACGTTTAACTTTTGCTTTGTTTGGAGTCGCAACTCCCTCAGATTTAATAACTGATCATCAAAGAACACCTTTTAATATTGGTCAAGCAATTCAACTTAATGGCTTTCAAATTCATGAAGCTCAACCTTTGCTTAATGGATTGACAGAGAAAGTCAGTAATCCACAAGTCGTGCTCAAAGAAGTGTTAGACTGGACAAGCGGTCAACCTTTTCTGACTCAAAAGCTTTGCAAATTCATACGCCGTTGCTCATCCACTATTCCCACAAACGGTGAAGCGCAATGGGTTGAAAACTTGGTCCAAAATTATGTGATGGAGAATTGGGAATCTCAGGATGAGCCAGAGCATTTGAGAACGATACGCGATCGCATTCTCAATACCAAACTAAAATCATCTCAGCTACTAGAAATATATCAACAAATTTTGGATCTAGGAGAAGTCGTCTCTGTTGATAGTCCAGAAGAAAAAGAGTTGCTGTTGTCAGGGCTAGTCGTCAAGCAACAAGGTGTTTTAAAAGTGCATAATCGTATTTATGAATTGATATTTAATCAAAATTGGATTAACTTGCACCTCTAAACAAGATTGTCATAAGCTAATGCGCGTAGAACTTGCATATTTTTTACCCTTCATTCGACATGTAACTGTACCAGGGAGAATTCTTGACTTTATCTGTATAGTACCAGTTGCCACATACTGTAAAAAAGTCGTGGGGCAGAGACTATAGGTAGTCACTGCCCCACAGATAGTCTTCGCTATCTGAGCGTTTGCTTACGCAGGAATTAACACTGTATCAATAATGTGAATCACACCATTATCAGTCGCAACATCCGGTGTTGTGACTGTGGCATCATTTACCTTGACACCTTTGGAAGCATCAATTTTCACTTCCGTTCCTTGAACTGTTTTAGCTGATTTCAGCTTAACTACATCAGCTGCAGTCACTTTGCCGGAAACAACATGATAAGTCAGGATTTTCTTAAGCTTTGGAATGTCCTTAAGCAATGCATCCACTGTGCCTTCTGGAAGCTTCTTAAATGCATCATCTGTCGGTGCAAAAACTGTAAATGGACCAGCACCTTTAAGAGTATCTACCAGGTTGGCAGCTTTGATTGCAGCAACTAGGGTGTTAAAAGAACCAGCATCAACAGCCGTATCAATAATGTCAGCCAAGTGTTTCACCTAGTTTTGTGTAATCTATTAACTAGTGTAAACTCTTTTTTAAGAAAAAGTATCTAATGTTAAATATTTGTCTAAATCTATTTCATTGAAAACCACCGCATTACTGAATATCTTTTATACATGTTTTGTCTGCTAAAGATCTGCGAACTAAAACTTGATTGCAGATGACATACTTGATGAGCAAACAATTAGGGGCAAAAGTAGCTTTGCTACTTTTGCCCCTACCTAATTGAAGAAAATCGAGATTGGAGTTGGTGGACATACATAATTTTTAGCTTGCCAAATCGACCAAAGCGTCCCACCGGAACCGGACTACGCGTGAGATAGATTGGCGATAATGCTCAGCAGTAAATACTGATAGTGTGATATTGGGCTGACTGGAATCTAGGATACCTTTGACTGTGCAGATCTGCCTTCTGTTGTTGCAGTATGCAAGAATGCGGTCTCCAACCTGAATATTTAACGCTTTAATTTTCAATGACTACTCAACTTTATTAAGAAATTTGCAAAGCTTGCCCTGCATTTAGCACTACCTGATTATATAGCTAAAATTTATGAAAATGAGTTATGTAAGCTTGTGTCTACTCAAATTCCTCATTCTCAACTACATCCCCCCAATAATATTGTCCAAGCCTCAAAATTCCCTCGTCCACGGCTAAGCTGGCTACAACCCTTAATATTGCTTGCACCCGCTGGGATTTGGTTGTTGCTTTTGCTGGTGCTACCAACACTGATTATTTTTGAGTTGAGTTTGGTACCAAATATTCGACCAGGAGATATAGTCAATCCTAGTGGATTCGATAACTACATTCGGATACTTGACCCCTTATACTTGCAAGTTATGGGGCGATCGCTCTTTTTTGCACTCACTTCAACAATCATTTGTTTAATCTTGGGTTTCCCTGTCGCCTATTGGATTGCTCAAATGACTCCTCAAAGATGGCGAAATTTACTCCTCATTGGCTTTGTCTTACCTTTGTGGACTTCTTCTTTACTCCGCTGTTATGCGTGGATTACAATTCTTCGTCCTACTGGGTTACTCAATAGTCTTCTTAGCAGTTTCAATTTACCAACTTTAGATATTCTTAATAACAGTTCAGCCGTTTTAATTGGTATGAGTTACAGCTTTTTGCCCTACATGGTTTTGATTTTATATGCTGCTTTAGAAAAATTAGACAAGCGTTTGCTAGAAGCAGCAGCGGATTTAGGCGCAAATCCCGTACAAACTTTTTGGAAAGTCACAGTTCCACAAACTCTCACTGGAATTGCTGCTGGTTCATTCCTTGTGTTTATTGGTACATTTGGGGATTTTATTGATCCAGAATTACTTGGTGGTGCTTCCAGTATGACAGCGGCGCGGCTAGTTTATAATCAGTTTCTTGGACCTACCCAAAATTGGGGATTTGGTTCTGCTTTAAGTACGATGATAATTTTGGTTGTTAGTCTTGCTATTGCTCTTTTAATTAAGTTTGGCGATGCAACACCGAAACATTAACAATTCAAAATTCGCTGCCTACAGCACGCTACTAACACATTCAAAATTCACGCATTAAAGACAGTTTCAGACGGGGATTTAAACCCCGACTGAATTTGCATATTTTGGATTGTCTGTTAAAAAGCTCAATTCCTCTAGGCTGAGGAGTGTCAAGAGTGCTTGACAAACGTATTGAGGTATGCTTTTAGATCTTCTAAGGAAACTTCCGTGGAGATAAATCCGATATAGTTGTCAGGTCTCAGCAGCACCTTAAAAGGTTGGTTTTTACCGAAGATTTCTACAACGCGTGGGTAAAGTGCAATAACCTGGAAGTCGATCAAATCACCATATTCTTTTTCGAGTTCTGACTTCAAATCTTGATAACCATGTTCCCCGTCTGAGAAAATAAGCAGGTGGAATTTGGGAGCGCAGAGTTTGTCATAAACATTCGCGCCGTCAACCAGAAAATACGGCATTCTATCTCCGGCTTTGACCTCAAAATCGTGATCGCCCTGATGCTTGCTTAAAGAACTGTCGCGGTAGTTCAATCCGATTTGAGAAACCATCGGAAAGAGAAACTCTTTTGCCGCGCTAAACTGCGTCACAAAACTGGCGAGGCTTGGTAAAATGTTGTCGCGGAAAAATCGGAGATACCACTGATCGCCCGCCGCGACATCAAAAAACTGGTCGGTTGTTTGCAAGAGTCGTTTCGCATTTGCCAAACGTTCCTCGTTATACGTGTCGAGAAGCGAATCCTCGGCATAGCCTCTCAAAACAAACGCAATTTTCCAAGCCAGGTTATAAGCGTCCTGGATGCCCGTGTTCATACCTTGACCGCCTGCAGGCGTGTGAATATGGGCGGCATCACCAGCAAGAAAACATCTGCCAATTGAGAACGTCTCGGCGTGACGAGTATGCACTTTGTAAGTTGAAAACCACCGCACATACGTAATCTCTATCGGCTGCTGCACCAATTGCTTGACCTTGTTTTCGACCTGATCAAAAGTCACTTCTGGTGAAACTTGGTCGTTGTATTCAGGCATGTTGCCGATAAGCCTCCAGCGCTTCTCGCCTTGAATGGGAACGATCAGCACAAACGAGTCATACCCCAACACCGGATAAAACGTTGCCTCGTCTGCTTGGAACTCCATCTCCACGTCCGCGACATAAAACAGGCGCGGGTGAGTCGAACCTTCAAAAGGAAGACCGAGCAAATGCCGCGTCTGACTGCTCGCGCCGTCACAACCCACCAGATATCGGGCTTCGATCATTTGTGTTTCACCGTTTGCGGCTTTGAGAACCGCTTTCACGCCGTCTGCATCCTGCGTCAGGCTTTCTAGTTCGGTCTGCCACTGAACGTCTTTTCCGTTGCGCTGGAGATGCTCGTAAAGAAGACGCTCGTTTTTGCTTTGTTCAAAAACAAGGAGAAAAGGAAAAGGGCTGAGCCGTCCACCGAAGCCAGAAAAATCGAGGCGGGCGCTGATTTTGCCGGAGTGCATCAGGACGACTTTTTGCACAATCTCCCCGCCTTGAACTGCTTTTTGCGCCAAGCTAACTTGATCGTAAATCTCAAGCGTGCGCGCATGAACTACTAGAGCCTTTGATAGCTCGGTGACGCCTTCTTTCTTGTCGAAGATTACGAAGTCTATACCGTAACGAATCAATTGCACGGCAACAGACAACCCTGTTGGGCCAGCGCCAACGATTATTACACTGGTTTTGGTTACTGTTTCCATCATCCTACCTCCTACTCTTTGCTCGTCTGTTTGCTCGTCAAGCTAAATCACACCATCTCGTCCGGATCAATTCACTCATCAAGCGACTTAATTCACCCTCCATAGGAGTGGGAAATCATCTCTATTTTTGATTGATTGGTCAAGCAACTATTTAGGAAAAAAAATATGCCCCTAGTTACGAATAGTTACGAAACGCCATCGGTAGGGGCTTGCATACCTTGTAAAAAGACCTCTACAGCAGTCGCCACCATCATATCAGAGCTGATTTGCTGAGCGTCTGGCTGAAGAAAGACTTCGCGGGTGAGAATGTAGGCAATTAATGGTCCGATAAAACAACGGGCAGCCGCAGCCGGATGCATCGGCTTGAGAACACCATCTGCCATTTGTTTTGCTAGATAGCGCGTCAAAAAACCAACCGCACGGCTCGGTCCAATATTATTGAACAGCTCAGCCACAATTGGTTGTCGCATCGTCTCACCCAGAATTAGCTTCATCATCGCCGTTGAAGTGGGATTGTCTACCATGCGGAGGAATGACTTACCAAAAACCGTGAGAACATCTCGCGGCGGTTTGTTCATCATGTCCTCATCGTTGTGGTGAAGCAGTTGCAACAGGGGCATCCGTTGCTCGACCACTTGTCGAAACAAATCCCCCTTGTCCTTAAAGTAGTGATAAATCAAACCAGGAGAGCCAATACCAGCGGCAGCGGCAATATCCTTGTTGGTCGTCTTTTCAAAACCTTTGCTAGAAAATACCTGCAAAGCACCATCAATGATTTGCTGGCGTCGCTCTTCAAAGTCTTGTTCGTCGCGAGGAGGCATGATTATTGATTGACTGATTAATCAAATATTAGCACAATCTTGAGGATTGTGAATACATTTTTTAACTTCAGTTCGATTTGACATCGTTGTTGCGGGCGTCATACCGTTTCACGAAAATCCTGATACAATTAACTCCACAGCAGTTGCAATCAACGAGGAAACCTCCAAGGGCGCACTGCCTCCCCTACAGCCCCCCCGAATTTATCCGTAAGGTAATAATTACGAATTACGAATTCTCAATTACGAATTCTTCTGACGCTGTAACTGTTTGAGTGTTTGATACATTTCCGGTAAGCGACTGAAAATAGCTGACACCTTCAAGTACTGTTTATGGGGTAGCGCTGGAGTTCCAGAGACAATTTCTCCTGGTGCTACATCATTATGAATTCCAGCTTTTGCAGATGCGATCGCCCGATCGCCTATCTTCACTTGATTAGTAATTCCCGATTGTCCAGCCAGGATAACACCATTACCAAGTTTCACACCTCCCGCCATACCAGACTGACCTGCAATAGCACAACCAGCACCAATTTGGCAACCGTGACCAATTTGCACTAAATTGTCAATTTTCGTATTGCGACCTATGCGTGTTTCTCCAACTGCTGGGCGGTCAATAGCGCTATTACAGCCGACTTCCACACCATCTTCTAAAACAGTGTAGCCGGATTGTTCCATTTTTACCCAACCAGTCGAAGTCGGAACAAAGCCAAAGCCTTCTGAACCAATAACAACGCCACTGTGAATCATACAATCTGCACCAATACGACTCCGTTCGTGGATAGTGCAATTGGCGTGTAAAGTTGTGCGATCGCCTATCTTAACATCAGGGTAAATCACCACATTAGGATGAACGCATACATCATCACCAATTTCGACTCCCTGCTGAATGACAACATGAGGACCAATATACACTTGTTTGCCAATTTTTGCTGTCGGGTGAATAACCGCAGTCGGATGAATTTCTGGAGTGGGACGCCAAGGTTGGTAAAATAAGGCGATCGCTTTAGCAAATAACAGTCGTGGTTCTTTTGTTGCAATCCAAACAATACCCCGTTCTTGTGCTTGTGTCTGTAATGCTTGATCTAAAGGCAAAATTAAAGCACTCGCATTCGTTTTGCTAACCATAGAAGCAAATTTTGCTCCTTCAATGTAGCTGAGAGTACCCGTTGTTGCTTCATCAACGGCTGTAATCTCTGTGATTTCCGGGTCATTCTCTTGATTGGAGGAAAGACTATTACAGGAGGCGGCGTCACCCAGTTTTTCTAAAATCGTACTAAATTTCATGGTTGTTTTTTCAGGAATCCTTAGATATAGGCAAAATATATTGTCGCTTTTTCTTAGGATTATGTTCTTTGCATGTAGTCGCAATCCGTAGAGAGATGTAAGCTTGCTGAATTCATGCGGCTATGGGTTGTGGGGCAAAGGTGCGATAAGCTTCTAATGCTGCTTCTTTAACGATATCGGGAACAATGGGGAAGGTGCTGAGAATGTAAGCAAATTCTTCTTCGGTTAAGCCGTAGAGGTGCGCTATCATCCCGTCGAGTTCAGCGCGGAGTTTGGCGCGATCGCTTTCATTCGTAACACCGTTTTTGTGAGAACCCAATCCAACTTCTTGCGCGAGTTCGTCAAATTCTTTTGTGGTGCAGATGAGTTTGGCGGCGCGTTGTATGATGTCGGTGAAGTGGCGATCGCCTTCTGTTAAGCGTGGTATTGGTAGTTGGTAAAAAATAAACATCGATATTGATGTTGTAACTCGTTGTCGAGCTATAAAATCAAATGCAAAAGAGTTTAACAATCCGCAAACATACAAAAGCTCTGGATAGGTAATAGTAGACTTATCTAAATGACTTAAAAATAATTTATGATTAGCAAAAACATTAACAGGAAGCAGGTTAGCGATTATAGTACGTGCATCAGTGTTTCTAGCAATTTCACGGAATGCTAATCTATATTTTTGGTAATTTAATCTTTGTCTAGTTTCTTGTTGTTTACCTAAAAGTGCTTGGCGTGCTTCTAATTCATTTATCCAATACTGAGATTTACTCCATTGATGCGTAAATTGATGTATCATCTTACCTTCGTAAAGCGGAAGTCTTCCAGTTTGAAAATCTTTGTAGAACAAATGACTATCATTAGTCATATGAAATTCATTACACAAGACTAAATTCCACTTACCCTCAATCTTCTCTCCTAGTAGAGGAAACTTGAGCATTTTCTCCGCAATGCGGACATCAATCTCGTTTTTAAACTCCATCACTGACAGTGAATCAGGCGATAGTTTCCGCACTATTTCAACACTAATCCGCAAGCTTTCATGACTAGGAAATATTTCCAATTCCTGTACATCAAGGCGCATAAAAGCGGATGGAAATTCTGTGGTTTTACCACCTTTTGCAAAAGTTAGTACAACAAACTTAAAACGGCAGTCAACACCTTCAAAAATTTCTTTTCGATTCTCCAGACAGAATAATCCAGTAACCTTCGTTTGACTAAACAACATTTCTCGCAGTTGCTTAGTTCCTAAATCAGTGTAAATACCACTGGGAACAACAATTCCACACTCGCCGCCATCCCGCAGCAGATGAAAACAGCGTTCTACAAATAATTTATAGAGATTAATATCTGTACCAGCTTTTTTAGCATTAACAATGGAAATCTGATTTTTATACTCTTCAGACGAACGATAATAAGCACTGACGTGAGGATATTGACTCTGATATTCTAACCAAGCTTCTGCAATTTCCGGATTTTGTAACAGTTTATTCTGTTCTTTTTCAAAAGTTTTGATATCCATTTTGTTCTTCGTCACCAGTTCGTTATACTTGGCGAAGAACTCTTTAGCTTGCGGCTTAAAAATTTCCCAAGGTGGATTAGTAATAATTGCATCAAAACCACCGTTTTCTAAAACCTTGTCAAAGTGATAACCCCAGTGAAAAGGTTTCAATGCTGCAATATCCTTGGGAGTTAAGACACGCTTATTTGATTTTCCAGTTAACTGCACTTCCTCGTATTTGATACCTAGACGCTGACTAAACTCATCCAACAACAAAAGATTTAACTTCTCTTGCGATTCTCTGTTAAGTTTTTCGATATGAGTTCGTAGCATCTGCAACCGAGATTGTTGAGAGGTTCCCGGTTCTCCAGCAGAAAGCTTTTCCTCGCCAGGAATAAAAGCGTGTTTTTTGTATAGTTCAATAGATTTATTCTTTTCGTTTAAAATGGTTTTATAATTCGCAGCAGTAAGAAGTTGTAGTAAATTACCTTGTTTAGTATTTCCTACTGTATCAAATGCAGTGTCATCTACTCGAATTAACCCAATCAGCGAATTCCCCGCCATGATATTAAAATCAATATTAGGTAGCGGTTCTAATTCTTCGACATCATGAGCAGAAGAAACCAACGCCAAGAAAAGACGTAATTTAGCAATTTCTGTCGCTTCCTCCATGATGTCAACACCATAGAGGTTATCAGTAACAATCCGCTTTTTAATGTAATACGACAGCGATTTATGTAATTTTCTTGTATCTTCAAGTTCCCTTTTTAAATTGACATCTTCCATCAAATCAATTGTGCCAATCACCGCACTGTAAACTTGAATTAGTGTTTTCATCGCAGCGACGAGGAACGCACCTGAACCACAAGCTGGGTCAAGAATCGACAAATTTGGGAGAATATCTTTAATCAGTAGACGACAAACATTTGCATCCAGTTTGAGAAACAGTTCGTTAATATCCTCAAATGGTTTATAGTTATCTGAAATAGCATCGTTAACGCGATCCACAATTAACTTGTGAATCGTTCTATCACAAAGATATTCAGTTATCTGGGGTCTAGTATAGTAAGCACGAAATGCCTTTTGGTTAATATATTTTTCAAAAATGTAACCCAAGACATGAGGGTTAATTTCGTCATCCTTACCCTCTGGCGTATCATCTAAGTTCCAAGAATAACGAGCAAATAAATCGAGAACTTGTTCAAACGCTTCATCGGCTATGGCAATATTATATTCTTGCTCGATGCGATGTTTTAAAAATAATCCCCCATTGAGATATTTAACATTTCCTACCAATGCTTGTACAGATGCATCACGGTCTGTTTCTGGTTTTGCAAAACTTTCAAAAAATAATGCTTTGAGGAAGGTATTATAAAATTGGTTTTCGCCTCGCTGCTTACTTTGTTTGAGTTGATTTTGCAGATAATTTAAGTCTCCGTTATCAATAAACCGTTTACGTTGAAGAAAATAAACAAACATCATCCTATTGAGAAGCACTGATGTATACCAACGTCGGTCATGAGTATTATTAATGCCTTGAACATACCCTAAAAACTGCTTGTGCTGCTCTTGAAATTCTTTATAAAATTGTTTAGTGACTCGCTCAACATCAAAAGCTTTTTGCAGTCGATGTGCAATTTCTACAACTGATAATCTATTATCTTCTAGTTCAGTGATATCAATCACTAAAGAACCAAGCTTACTTAAAAATAAATCTCCTGGTTGACCTTTTACATATAAATGGTCACGAGTATAGCTTTTTTTTCCTTCCCGTTTTACCCAATACCAAAGACTGCGAGTGCGTTGACTGTCGATAAATATCAGCAGATTTTCAGCTTTGAATTTAGTAATTTCTTGGTGAATAGCAGCGCGAATTTTAGCTTCTGGAATTGCGCCATCAGCGGCGGTAACTTCAAAAATAGCTACACCGGAACTCTCAGCAATACACTTGTATTCATAAATCTTGTTCTCAATTTCCAACGGAACAGCCTTTCTCCGTGTTGGTTGTGACCAACCTAACTCCTCTATAAACAAATCCTCGAATTGGAAGTTATAGAGTAAATTCCGTGTTTTCTGAAAATTGAGTACCATAGTATACGTCTTAGTTCTGTGTAGTAGAGCCAAAATATCCAAGTATGACAAACTCGCCCCAACAGACTTGCAGCCTGGGGCTAAAATCATTTCTTTAAATCTTCAAAATGTAATAACTTTACGAAGCAGCGTTCGCCTTGTATCTTTTATACTTATTTTTTATACATATATATAACCGTATTTATACTAAAGACGGCATTTGCTCGCAAATATGTAAGTATAATTTTGTATACTAGCCTTCTCAGGGAAGTTCAGGTTAAAAATTTACTGGATAAAAAAGAATTTTGATGCACTCTCACAAATAAATCACAGCTATTGTCTCAAAGCCTGATTCAGCAACGCCGAGACAACACCCGGTGCGAAAATCATTCCCTGGTATAACTAGGAAGACAGCCCAATTAAAACCCTGACAACAATTTTGCTACCTGTTCCGGTGCAGGAAGTTTATCCTGTAACTCTTGTGGTAACGTTGAAACTATCCGATAAGTCGCCACGCCAATAGGTTTATTTGACTCCCTTAATGCATATTCCACAATAGTTTTATCTTTCAACTTACAGAGAATAATTCCCACCGAAGGATTTTCATCCTCTAACCTGACTTTGTCATCTAACGCCGCCAAATAAAACTGCATTTTGCCCACATATTCCGGCAAAAAGTCACCTATTTTCAACTCAATAGCCACCAAACACTTCAAGCGGCGATGAAATAACAATAAATCAATAAAATATTCTTTATCACTAATTTCTAAACGATACTGACTACCGATAAATGTAAACATTCCGCCCATCTCTTGCAGAAATGGTTCCACCTTCGCCAAAATTGCTTGTTCTAACTGACGTTCACTATGTTCATCTGCCAGTTCTAGAAAGTCAAATGTATACTCATCTTTAACCGCTAATTTGGCTTGGTTACGAATCTTATCTGGAACAGTTTGATCAAAATTAGTTTGATTGAGTAAAGTTTTCTCATAACTTTGATTTTCAATCTGGTTCATTAAAACATTTTTCGTCCAACCAAACTTCCGCGTCATACGGATATAAAATTCTCGTTCTAAGTCGTCTTTACACTTCTCCATAATTACCAGATTATGAGTCCAACCAATTTCTCGCACCATTGGTGCGAGTTTTTCATTATTCACATAAGTCTCATAAAAAAGTTTCATTCGCCAAAGATTCGCAGTAGAAAATCCTTGTATGCCAGGAAACTCTACTTGTAAATCTTGAGAGAGATTTTTTACCACCGATTTTCCCCAAGATTCCCCCTGTTGACGACTAACAATTAACCGTCCAATATCCCAGTAGAGAGCAATTAATTCTTTGTTAACTGCCTTCAGTGCTTCATACTGGGCTGCACGAATACGCCGTTTAACAGCAATGAGCAATTCACCATAATTGCCTGCATCAAGTTCACTCATAGGAATTTTTAAAAATGAATTATATTATTTTTTCTTTTATTAGTCCAAATTGAGAAAAATTATTATATTTATTGACATGACAATTTCACAACGTCACTTCTCCTGAAATAATCCCAGCGAACAAATAATTGATGGTTCTCTTTTCTCTACCTCTTCACTCACAATACACAAACGGTTATCTATTTGCAGGGCTGCTACTAGTTCCGCCAATTGCTGATTACTAATACCGCTTCTTAATTGCCGATTTAAAGTATCAACTGCTGACTGTCTTAACGGGTAACGATAAATATCATCAATTGCCTTTAGCAGTTCTTCAGTAACAAATAACGTTCCCTTCATTTCCTGAACATAACTTTTCAATCGTTCATAAGTGCGGAACCTTGCACCAGATGGTCGTCCCAACTGACCGCCTGCATTTGTTTCTTCTTCAGCAATCAGTTCAGCACCTTTTTTAACTAACTCGTGATGTTGTTCATCTCTAGGAATGGCGGGAGTCGTTTCTTCACACGCCGCCATTTTTAAAATTGCTAATTGCGACTGAGTGACACTATTTCCTTCGCGGTCAACATAAACCAAAGAATCATTACCTTCGGTGGTTTTCATGTAAAGTAATACTCCCTCTGGTTGCACTGGTTGGGGAATATGGGCGCGAGTCGAATAAACCACATTTGGCATTTCTTCAATCGTCTTTTTCAAAGCCGGATTGTCATCGGTAGCTTTTTTCCAAATTTGAAACGCTTCTGAGGTCAAATCTACTTCCGTGTCCTCTTCGCCATCCAAAATTCCAGATTTTTCATTGTAGAGGTCGAGAATAACCTGAGTGGAATCATCTTCAAAAAAGACTTCATCGGTTCCTACCACCTCAGCATTTTCTTGTAGTCGCTGGCGGAGTCTTAAGCGTAAATTAATAATGCGTTCTACTCCCTCAGCTGGTAGGAAAGAATAACAGAGAATTTTTTCTGCATTTTGTCCAATCCGATCTACCCGCCCCGCCCTTTGGATTAACCTGATAATTGCCCACGGTAAATCCCAATTGATTATAATTGCACAGTCTTGCAAGTTGTGACCTTCACTGAGAACATCAGTGGCAATGAGGATGCGTAATTCGTTAGATGTTGCTACTTTATCACCTTTGCCATTACTCACAGGACTAAACCTTCCCGTCAGTTCCGTAGGGTTTTTTGATTGACCTGTCACCCCTCCCACATGAGTCAGATTTCTCGTCTGTAAATTGTCTGCAAGGTAGCGTACTGTATCTGCAAATTGTGTAAAGATTAATATTTTTTCGTTCGGGTGAGTTTTTGTTAGCAATTCGACCAAAGCGGCAAGTTTTTCATCTTCTTTGGGATTCCACTCGCCACAGTGTTGCAACACATGAATCAGTGCTTTGGCATCTGCCAATAAATCTCGTTTTAATCTTTTAATATCAAATAGTGTAGAACGCAACCACTTAAATCGTCGTTTATATCGGGTTGCATATTCAGTGTAAATTGACTCTGCTTGTTGTCGAAAACTTTTTTCTGTTAAGCTTTCTGTCTCTGTTTTTTCTTGCACAGAAGAGTCATCAACATCATCTTCGGTTTCTGTATCAAACAAAGTTGCTGCAACTGAATCAGCATCTTCATCGTTATGACTTGTGTTTAATAACTCAGCATCTTGAGTACCTATAGGAATATCAAGTCCCTGTTCTAGGGCATATAAATAAATAAAATTGCGTAAAATGTGGCGTTCGATTGATTGGAGAAAAGCAAAGCCACTACTTTCTAAACGTTTAAATAAATTGGTCCGGGAAAATCCCATTAACCTACGTCCGCCACGAAATAATGCATTCAGCTGGCGTTGTTCAGTGTCAGTGGGTGGTTGTTTGTGTTTGGTAACTACGTAGTTTCCTAACCCATAACGGGGTAGGTTGAGTTGATTAATGATTTCGACTATTGACTCAGAATAAAGACGAGAATAAAGGTTAGTTTCAGAACCTTCTAAAGTAAACTTAATAGTACGAGGAATGCGGTCTGGAAAATAAGAACGTCTCCCATCGGAAAATTCTAAATATTTACGTACCCCCCTCAATCCCCCCGGAGATTGGGGAGACAAAGGGGGGTCTGATTTGGCATAGTTATCTTTAATAAACGAACGAGTTCGCCGCACCATGTAGCGTTTCATTAACTCTCGCCAGTCGTCGGGATGTTCGCTTTTTTCAAAAGCTGCTAAAGAACGTACAGAACATTGATGCCTTCTAATAAACTCTAGTTCTCCTACCGAACTACCGCCTAGTTCATTGATTAAAGCTTCTGGTCGAAACCCCAAATCTTGGTCTTCTGGAACGAATAATCTTAATTGCGAAGAAAGGTCAAGATAAGTTTTATTGTAGGGAGTAGCAGATAATAGAATACATTTACTTTCGTTATTCTCAATATACTCTGCGATCGCCCGATATCTCTTACCTTCTGTGTTACGCAAATTGTGACTTTCATCAATTAACACAACCCGGTAACGGCGTAACTCTGGTAACTGACTCTGCACTTTACTAATAGGCAGGACTTTCGCATATAGCCGATAGTTATCGACATATTCCTGCCACATTTGTACCAAGTTTTTGGGGCAAATAATGAGCGTTTCTAAAAAACAATCTTCTTGTAATATCTTGGCAAGGGCGGTTCCCACTAAGGTTTTCCCCAAACCAACCACATCCCCCACCAATACACCACCACGTCTGGTGACATGACGCGCTGCTAGCTGCACTGCTGCTTTTTGGAAATCAAACAAATTATTGAATTCACGGGGAATGCGGAATTCTGAAAGTCCGGCGATCGCCTCACTAGACAAATGATAAGCTATCTTGAGGTAGATGTGGTAAGGCGGGATTAATTCTTCCCTCGCCCAACTCTCATCAATAATTTCCGCCAGTTCTTTGGAAATATCTACACAACCATAATCTTTCCAGCGGTCATCAAACCATTTTTGCAGCTTGTTGCAAGCATCGTGGTCTAAAACATCGACATTCAATTCTCCTTGTTTCGCTAGTCCAGGCAGAGTCAAGTTACTACTACCCAAGAATCCCACACAAGGAATATTGAGGTCATTGCGATGCACAAGATATAACTTAGCATGAAGGGGGTGACGCAGAAACAGTTTAATGATGAGTTTCTTTGTTTTTAGCTGATGACTTAACCGCCGCAAGCCCGCTTCATCCTGATTAGTAGGCGCACCAATCGTCAGCTGCTTGCGAAATTCAACTGCTATTTGTTTTTTGAAGCGAACGATCGCACTGTTATCAATACGCCCGTCACCAGTCCCAAGCGTAAAAGCTGCACGGACTTCATCACTCTCTCGACTTTGCATCCCAACCAAGAGACGACAACAAGCCTTTTCGCTGCCAACATACTGTTCAATTAAATCATCTATTTTCCGCCAACCTCTAAGATTGAAGTAGCCCACACAAAAATCTGCTCTGTAAGAGATTTTTAGCGTTTCTCGCAAAATTGCTAGCAGTTGCAAATCTATGTTATCAAAAATGCGTGGCATTATTTCATACTCAGTTGGAAATTTTTTGTAGTGCGTTGTTTACTAACAGTGTTCTACGAGTTTGCCACTCTCCTGGCCATCAAAACTATAATTCTACAACTGTGTATTTACAGACAGTATGACTTTGATTTGATAGGACTGTTATCCGCAGGAATCGTGGACCATCCCAAGATTTTGGTGCGTTAGACGTTTTGTCTAACACACCCTACAATTACTTAGATTCTTTCAAAATTCAAACCGGATTGCTATGAAAGTTATTCTTTCAACAATAAGTAGTATAGTTTACCGTTGCCGCCTGTAATACCAGCGCGATCGCCAGCTAACTTCCCAGTTCCCATGAAATAATCAACTCGTCCTGGTCCTTTAATAGCACTTCCGGTATCTTGATCAAGCACATAGCGACTTACAGTACGACGTACGAGTTGTCCACTCTCGGTGAAAAAGGGCAAATTGGTGTTAACCAACGCCAATGCTCCCGGAGGCATGATAGATTTATCAGTTGCAATCGAACGTTCTGGTGTGACTGGTACGCGGATGCTTCCTGTCGCAGGTGTACCATTCGTTTCCTGGAAGAAGACAAAGCGTTCCCAGCGCGGTAGATAATTGTTCATCTCCCTTGGATACTGCTGAAAATACCTAATTAAAACTGGCATCGTCAAACCATTTAAGGGGAGTTTACCATCCTTCGCCAATTGTCCACCTATGCTTGTCCAGGGGTAATCTGTTCCACCTGCATAACCCACAGATGTTCGCGTCCCATCAGTTAAGTTGAGTTGGGCAGAACCTTGAATTTGAATCATGTACGCATCAAAACGATTGGCAAACCAAAATAACTCTAAACCACGCAACCGGCTTTTCTCCCCTAGTAAACCATCTTTTCCTTCTAAATCAATCCGTTTTGGGTGTGGTTTCGTCCATTTATCAAAGTTAGGTGGTCGCCGATAAACGGGATACTTATAAACTGATGTGCGTACGCGACTGGCAGAATAAATAGGCTCGTAATAGGCAGTAAACTTCACATTACCATTGCCATCCTTCCCAACTGACTGGTAGAAGACAAATTCCCGATTAACAGCAGCTTGTAGTTGTGCTGGTGACTCTGCACTCACAACCAATTGGCGGAAACGCAGCAAACTACGACGAACGCGGTCAAGGGTAACCTCTCTAATAGGATAATTTTGATACGTTGTTATAGCCTTATCAGTCGTCAGGTAATATAAGCTGTTATCTATTGCCGTTAATAGTGCTTTTTGATCGCCTTTTGTCCCGTTTGCACCCCAAATTTGCTCATCCCAACCCAAGCAACTGTATGAAGAGTTACAGACTGTTGCCATATCTACTGGAACTAATGGTGATCTACCCTGCTGAGGTTGTCTTGGTTGTGGCGAGGGCAAAATTTCAGGTTGACTTGGAACTGGTATTGGTATTGGTGGTAAGTTGGGAACCTGAGCAAAAACTGACCAAACCGAATTAACGAAGGTAATTCCTAGACTCAAGGAAACCAAAGCAAGCGTTTTTCTCATGATTTAACTAAATCTTTCCACTCCAACCCATTGTTAAGCAAACAACCCTCAACTGAGAAGAGGATTCAGGGAAGTCGAGAGAACAACCCAAGAAAATAATCTCTCGTCTGTTCCATCTCCTCATCCCTATTCGTCCCCTATGACGGTTGTTATCCAGCGAACAGTTCCCGAAAACAAGAAGCGTAGGAGAAGCCATTCTTCCTCCTGACTGCTGACTCCTCTCAAAGGTCATAGCTCGAATATTACTAATATTTAACAATCACCGAGTCATAACTCATTTCTTGCAATCAGGTTTCTGATAGAAATACCAGACATTCACAAAATTTTCTAAACATTAGTTTGCGTCAGAAAGTAAACTTTAATTTCAACAACAACGATTAAAATTCAACACATGCTAACTTAATAATTGAAGCTCAAAAGCTTCCCTGGCAGATAGAACAGCTAGATGAAAACAAACAAAGAGGTAAAAGACGCTGTTGAATCTAACATCTGTCTCGCAACAACACAGCAACACCCAACTCGAATGGTGATATTTCCTCAAGTGTAGAAACACAGGGGGCGCTGTAACTGAGAAGTTGTCGCTCAAAACAGTGATCCACTCAGTACATCCCCGGCTAGAATGAACAAAAAGAGGAAATAACTCATCTAGTAGAAGTTTGGGTGTTGTTGTCATTAAGGGCATACCTGGGTGTAAGCTTGTACAAAGTTGAGTGTCAACACCCCTGCCTAAAGGCGAGGG
>NZ_QMEA01000080.1 GCF_012912105.1 Brasilonema sp. UFV-L1 | reverse complement strand
CTCCCCATCTCCCCATCACCCCATCACCCCATCACCTATTTTGTAAAGCCACCAGAATTAGCATCTCCACAACGCTTTAACTGACTTTTCGACGAAGAATCATAGCCATCGGTGAGACATAAATCACTCACTTCATAAATTTCTAACTTTTGAGTGCGGACACTATATACTGCTTGTTGTGATGGAGTCAGACTGTTTGATAAGGGATGTCCAAAAGAATCTACAGCTCGTACTAAAAAATCCTTATTAAAAGGAGTCAATAGTTTTCTATTGTCAGCACGTCTTACCTGCACAATATTAGCAACCATACCAACTCTCCATCGACCTGGCGCAATTTTTTCAGGAGGATAAACCCGCTGGATAGATAACTGCGCTGTTAACCCTTGATTCTTGTTTTTAGAAAAAATGTCTGGCGGCGTCATATCCGCAACAAGTGCTAAAAAACCCTGGCGAAAATCTTCTGAAAGTCCAAAACTCGCTACCCAACTACTGGTAGAAACTTTTTTCGTGACACCTTGTAAGGTATTAACAGGTATTCCCTGATCAGGTTTGGGATTAGTAGCATCTTCAATCCTTGCTGGTGGGAGTGTTCCAGACCAGTTAAACATCGCCGCCATTGTTTTAGCAACAAATTGGCGAATCACTTCTGGTTCTCTTTCAAGAGTATCAGGTTGAGAGACTGGTTTACCATCAACAAGCTGCACAAAAGTGAGAGGTTTTTTATGAATGAGATCATTGATACGAAAGCCTTCCAATAATAAGAAAATGACTGCCAAAAAATGCAGACTGAAAGTGAAAATAGTAAATATCGTTAAAAGATTGATAGAGGATTTTCTTTCTTGTAGTAGCTTGGTCATAATGCCATTCACCTCCTTATAAAGAATTTAAAATTGTCTCGTTTGTCTCGTTCCTTGTCTCTGGCAAGGAATGCAGTCATGAGGGCTGCTGCCTCCTTTTGCTACTATAGGCTCCAGCCTTTAGAATTGCATTCCCAGGCTGGAACCTGGGAACGAGAGTGACTGCGGGGTAACACTCCTGGTAAATTGAGCAACAGTATCATTTATTTCCGGGTAGTTGTGCATACAATGAAATAGCCCCGCCATTTACTTCCTTATATTTTAGACTCCTGACTTTCCTAAACTCTTTCCTGCACCCACACCGCAGTATTACTGATACCATTAAATATGGCAAATCCCCCAGCAGCTGCCAACCCTAAAGATATAATCGGTGCCAGAACTCCTAACAAAATCATAAACCACATTAAGTCTGGATCTGCATTGGGATTTTGCGCTGGACCATTCACAATGACTGCTGCTGATATCACAGCAATAATATTGAAAGAAATCTTGGCAATACCAATAGAAAATAATCCCGTCAGCCATGCGAAAATAGGTTTACCCGCGACAGGTAGCAAAGAGCCTCCGACTGCTAAAGGTCCTAATGCTGCTATGAGTAGCATCGTGACTTCTATCAAGTTTTGAAAAGCAGATTGTAAAGAAACTAAAAGATTTTTGATAATCGTTTGAGTGGTAGAACCTAGCAGAGAGTTAAAAGCAAATTCCGATGTGTTACCTGGGATAGTTATTATCTGGTTAACTTTGTTGTCCAGTCTGTCTATCCAAGGTTGAAAACCGTATGTATTTCTGTACTCCTGGAAAAGGATATCAGTTTTTTGCTTTGCTTGAGTAAAACACTCAACTTGTTGTTGACCTGTGAGAGACTGACAAGGACGCAGTAAACCGCCAACAACTTCTTCAGCAACACTCATATTTAGTGCTTGCTGATAAGTTTGATTAGTATCGGCGACTTCTACAACTTCCTGATTGACTGTGTTGAGAAAATCTCTTAATCCCAGCGTCAAATTAGAAAGCGGAGTGCCATTGCCAGGATTCGCTAGTAACATGACTACTATAAAAGGCCAAATCATAGAAGAAATGGGACGAGAATATTCGCTAGCAAGAACATCTCTAATCCATTGCACCATGAAGAAAAGCAAGGTTCCGACTGCAAAGAAAATACCCAGCTTTGTCAGCGCACCATATAAATTATTGTTCGTGTTATTTTGCAATAAATCAATCCACTGCTGATCCCAACCCTCAGCAATACTTTGTGCAGTCACGACACCATTTGTTAAAACATCGTTGGTGTCAACTTGAGCGAAAAAAGTTTTTAAATAATGAATCCACATTTTTCTTCCTCGTTCCCTGACTCAGATTTCCTCCTCGTTCCCTGACTCAGCTTTCCTCCTCGTTCCCTGACTCAGCTTTCCTCCTCGTTCCTTGACTCAGCTTTCCTCCTCGTTCCCTGACTCAGCTTTCCTCCTCGTTCCCTGGCTCAGCTTTCCTCCTCGTTCCCTGGCTCAGCCAGGGAATGCTACACTGGAGGCTCGGCCTCAAGACAAAAGGCAGAGCCTTTGAGAAGGCATTCCCACGCAGAGCATGGGAACGAGAAATCTAGGGTTTTGGGCATAGACTTGAGATGTTTCACTACGCTTCGCTCCGTTCAACATGACATTTGTGACTTCTCAGTCATCCTCTTATGGAACTTCCAAGGGAGAAGGGATATCCGAGAAAGGAGGATTGTTCTCTGAAGCAGGAGGATTATTTTCCGAAGCCGGAGGATTATTTTCTGAAGCCGGAGGATTGTTCTCTGAAGCCGGAGGAGTAGTTACTAAAGGAAGAGGGTTACTGCTTTTCCTAAACAAATCAGTTTGAGAACTAACTCGCAAAAGTCGTGCGACTTCTGCCGATGTACCCACTCTTCTAGCACGATTCGCCTCATTCATTTGCTGAGAGATATCTGCTAAATTCAAGTTAGAATATTGGAAGTCATTACGCAATTGGATTGTATTTCCTAGGGTTTCACCTATTATCTTGGATTGGTCTGCTTGAAGCTTGAAAGTTTGAAATAACACGTTTGACAAGCTTCTCATTACCAGACAGGTGTTGTCCATAACCTGTCCTGAAGAATTAGGGGCTATGCATTGTTGTTGTTGTGCGTTGTTGTTTTCCATCTCAGCCTTTTGAGTTAATTCATTAACTCTTTCAACAGCTTCTTGAGTCTTTTCTAACTTACCTTTCAAACGAGTTTGTCCATCTCTCCCAAAAAAACCTTCAACTGCACCACGGGTAATATATCGATTAACTTGATAACCAACTTCTGCACCATAGACTGCTGGATTGTTCTCAAATTTATCCGAAACAGAGTATTGCACTATCTGATCACGAGTTAACTTAGCAACAGCATTAGGATTAGGGATATTGAGATCATCTAATGAATTTGTTGTGATTGCTGATTGTGTTTGCAAATCTACAGGTGTGAAAGTCTCATAAATATTGTTGCTCAGATACTCCTTTAAATCATCTGCGTACAATTGAAAATCAGTCCAAACACTTCCTAATTCTGCCATAGCTGGTAAAATTCCTAAAAATGCTGCAGCAAAAAGAGAAGTCACGATAATTTGAGGCTTGCCAATTTTGAAGTTAAATTTTCTCTTCTCTCTTTTCTTGGTGTCCTTTGCGTCTATGTCCTGCGGACACGCTTTGCTAAGGCGGTTGATAATTTTCATAGCTTCAATAACCACGAATCGAACTTATCAATTGACGTGCAAAATGAGAAACAGCTTCAAACTTATCTGCATGTCGTTGCATTGCTAGATTTCGCGCAGCTTGCTCATCTGGATTATTTGCAACGACAGCTAATTGTTCATACCCTGGATAATATCGGCAATAAGTATAGACACCATTATCATCAAGCAGCCATTGACTGTAAATGTCTTCTTTACGAGGAAAGAAGCTTTCTGACGCGTTGCGAGCAATAATTTCGCGGGGATATTTTAAAATTTGTACGAAACTATCAACAGCAACCGGTTGAATCCGACCAATTAATCTTGTTGATAAGTTTTGCAGAATTTTAGATGCTGCTTTAGATTTAGCAATCGTATCTGGGTCTTGTGCTGATAAGATAACTCTTACCCCGGCTTTTGCTCCGTTCGCGCAAAGTCTACCCACCAAATCAGAAATTTGGTCGAATTCAAACAAAATTGGTGCTTCATCAATAAAGAAGATAGAAGCGGGACTACTTAAAGCACGTCTTAATGCTGCTGAATAAGCACTCAAAGACAGCAATGCTGCATCTTCATTATCTGATAAATTTCTCAATGCGAAAACTAACAACTGAGCATCTGTTGGAAAACTTGAAGGTGAAGACACTGCTTGTCCGACTCGACTTTGTATCCAGAAGCGCAAACGCAAATTGATGACTTCGAGTGCATCATCAATTCTCCCACCCACAGTGTTGAGATTCAGATGCTCCCGCGAACAGAAGATGAGAAAATCTTTTAAGGTAGGAGTTTTTTGCCAGGCTTCTGTTCCAAATCCTCCGAATATAGCTGCATGGTATCGTTTTTGAATCCCCTCGTCGGCGAAGAAAGTATTTAAGGCTAAATTCAGAAGCGATCGCACGGTTTGCGAAAGTAACTGATTACCAGTTGATGAACCCAACACCATTGTCATCAACGCGGATTCAAGAAACGCAACGTAATCTTGAAACCGTTCTCGTTGTTCTTCTTCACCCAAGAACCGCAAGTCTGGCTGTTCAAACAAATTGTTGGATTGTTTGGAAATATCGAAATAAGCTCCTTTATCTCCAACAAATTCTGTATAATCGGTGAAGGTCGATGTACCATCTGGTTTTGGAAAGTCCAGCGCGACTACAGGCATATTATGTGCTAAAGCCTGAGTTAAAATCCCTGACACCAATACTGATTTTCCAGCGCGAGTTGTCGCAAATAACGCTAAGTTCTTATGCTGGTTAAATAAGTCTAAATGTAGTGGTGTTCCACCTTCGTCAGCGACTAACTCAAAGCCTTGGCGATCGCCTGCTCTTGTTGTCACCAAAGGTATCAATCCCCACACTTCATTTGTCAGATACAATTGACGACGGTTAAAGGGTTTTGCTAACAGAATATCCCAAACGATGGGCAGAGTTTGCAACCAAATCCTCCAAGCATATTCTGTTTCTCTAATCACTTGTGCTGGACGTTGAAAACAGTTTTCTATATACCTGCACGCCTCGTCTAATTTTTCTGGGCTTTGGCGATGGACTAAAATAGTAATCCCTGTATAAATTGGTAATGCACCTTCATATATTTGTTCTTGCGCTGCAACAGATTTCCTCAATTTTAATTGAGCGCCAACATCAATCGTATTCCCTTTCTCTTGTGCCATTTTTGTCGTAACATTCGACTGTTTGAGCACTCGTTGTAAGGTCGTTTTGACTATACCAGGATTCGCCGCTGTTAACTGACAAATAATCTCCGTATCGACAATTGCATCTCTGGCGATGAGTTCCCACAAATAACGCAGTTGTGATGTTTTATTCTGCCACCCTCCTGGTTTTTCTAGAAATGTCATCACTCCTACATAGCGATTTTTAATATTCACCCATTGACGGTCAGCGACTGGTACACTTGACTCCATCAATAATGTGGTGCTATGAATATTTTCTAATAATAATTTGCAGCTAGATAAATCAGAATATATTTCTTCTTGTAGTCCATTTTCATTCAAAACCAGCAGTTGGGGAATGTCTATCGGTTCAGTACTATTAAATCGTTGCCAAGCTTCTTGCCATAAATCTTTTGCTGTTAGCGCTTTAATATCCAAACCCCATTTGTTAGATAGAATTTGTTCCCAACGCCGAAATCCTTCAGTATAAGCATTAGAAATCAGAGTTTCTAGTCGTTGGTTTTCTCTTTCTGCTGCTTCACCTTTAAATGATAACCACCAAGACTCAGCTCTTGCCAAAAATTTCTCAATCCAGTCATCAGCCGCAGAAGCATCAGGTTCTACTGTGTATGTGACATACACGCGCAGAAATTTTGGTTTTCGGACACCAGCGCGAGTGAGTTGTTGTGTTCTGGCTCTTTCAGAGGTCAACAAGTACTGTATGCTAGACGAAGAAGTACGTTGGACAAGAGATGCAAGTTCTTGTTGTCGTTTTTTATCTGAAGAGAAAGACCCTAAGTGAAAAGTCACTCTTTCTTCTGGTGGAATATCTTTTAAACCAGCTTCTATATTGTTACAAATTGTATCGACTTGCTCTGTTCTTAAAGTTGTATGAATGCCTTTGCATTCAAAGCCAAAAACAAAGCAAAATCTATCTCTCTGGCTACCTTTTGTCAAAATGTAAGCACCAACATCTCTACCATCAACTGCAATACGCAGCATGGTGGCAAGATTTAAAGAATCTTCAAAAGGTGTTAATCTATTTTCTTGTCCTGCTATTCCTACGCTTTGTTTTCCGATTTTTTCTTTCATAGTGGAACTCTAGAAAACTTTTATAACGAGCGGTACCTCTTGTCCAAGTCGGAACACCTATAAACTTGCTCAAAAAACGCCAACTTCTACCACCTGTTAATATCCACCAAGTTGCTATTCCCCACCCAGCAATTAAGGCTGTCCATAACCATTTTTGCCAGTCATCTGGAAAGACACCTCCAAATATCCCATTCACAATCATGTAGGAAAGTAGGGCTATAATCGTCCAAGGAAAGATTTGGTCAGCAGGAATTGGTCCTAAGGAAGGTTGGGTTCCTAAAATTTGGTTAACAGGTCGAAATTCTTTGTCTTTCTCATCACTCATAACAAATCTCTGACTTAGGGACTACCACTATTACCACTACCAACGATAAAGCCCGTCAACACATCAGCAACAGTCACAGCAATCACAACCAGCAAGGGTGTTCTAGCAACAACTTGCCAATCTTCGTCTTTGCGAACTGCGTTAATAACACCAATCAGGGCAACGGCGATGTAGAGTAAGTAGAGCGCCCGTAAAACATTAAATACCAAACTCACCGCAGCTCCTGCACCTTCTTGTTGAGAATTCTGTGTCAAATTTGTTTTAAAAAAGGTTTCCGCTTTTCCAAAAAATTGGGCGGCGGCTGGATCACTCAAGTAGTCTATCCACAAGAAACTGAGTATTGCTGATAATGCGAGAGTTTGTAGTAAAATGAGCCAAGACTTAGGTAAACCTATAAGTTGTCCTACTTGCTGAATGACTGCTACTGTTATACCACCTATCATCAAGCAAAACAGCAAAATCGGGCTTTTCAAGCAAATAACAGTTAAAAAGACTGCACAAGCCAGCAATAACGGCACAGATGCCAACAAATGAGTCAATAGGTATTTTAGTTGATACGGTGTTTCCCGCTGAGTATGTCTTAAAGGCATGGACTAACTTTCCTAACTTCTTTAACAAAAACGACTGATAGATAGTAATTCATCTATAACTCTTTTTTGATAATGTATCATTACAATCTCAAAAATAGCTTGGTCTTGCCATTCTTTATTGGATTTCTACATTGATTGAGTGTTATATTATACATGACCAAAGAGCAAATGATCAATGGATAATATAACACACCTAAGAACCATCTTGTGTTGATGGATACGAATTCCCCTTCTCAAGGTAATAGAAAGTAACAAATAGAGTTTAAATACATACTAAATACATACAGCAATCCTAAATGATTTGTGAACAAAAAAACGTAGACGCGGAGCGGCTTCCCGAAGGGTACCGCAAAGGACGCATAGACGCAAAGCGGCTTCCCGCAGGGTAGGACGCAAAGAAAAGAAAGAGAAGAGGAGGAGAGTGTTCACATCCTATTTAGGAAGGCTATAGTAGAAAACTAACAAAAACTTTTATGAATTCGCAACTTAAGTTATAGAAAAATATTTGTTTGAATTAAGAACAATTGAAATGACTACAAGAATCCGGTTTGATTTTTGAAAATCGATAGATTCACCTTTGGCAATTTCTCTAAAAAGTCGGGAATCTTGTGATGTACGAATGATTTAGGATAACTAGAACTATATGATTAATATTTTCATTAAAAATCAGAAAAAAAATGACTATTAACGAATACATTACCTTGTCTTAACTTACACATCATACATTCTCGTATATGCTCATGTTGTGTGGATTTCGTTTTAATCTTATTTAAAGCGAATTTCGTATTACAGGAATTATTTCTCTTCTCTAGGCGAAAACAACGAAATCTTTGCCTAGAGTTTTGTTGAAAATAATTAGGGCTTGTTTGTCATTCGTTTGTCTGATAACGACAACTTCTATAAAACCAGAGATTGAGCACAAAAGGGAAATTTTATGTCTAAGTTGGGTCGCAGACAAGTACTTATCTTCTTTGCTGGCGCGGCTGGTGCTGTACTGGCGGATCAAGTTTTAGGTGGTACTGTCGATGCAAGAGAAGTAAAATTCGCACCTCTAGGTTTTACACCAGTACGTTTACCACATCCTCTGCCAATCTACAAGCAACAGAAAAACTACCTACCCACAGAAATCGGACAGGGAAAAACTCTTGATGCTTCACCTGATGCGAAGTTAGCGAGTTACAGCGTCGTTGATGATGTCGTGGTACCTCCAGAATATGAACGGTACGTTATTGTAGGTTGGGGCGATCGCGTTTTCCAAAACCCAGACGAATACTTCGGCTACAACAACGACTACACCGGCTTTGTTCCTGTTGGCAGAGGTAAAACAGCGGATGGCTATTTATGGGTGAATCATGAATACGTCAGCTATCCGATTTCTGGTTTAGCACCAGAGACACCCACAAATCTCAGGGAAAGTCCTGGTGTGTTTGCCCAGGTGATCGGGCGCAATTTGCCTACTACCAGAAGTACTGAATTAGATGGTGAATTTTTATATAATATTGGCGGGTCTATTGTCCGCATTTCTCGCCGTGGCAACGGTAATGGTCGTTTCTATGTTGTTAAAGACCCCAAAAACCGTCGTGTTCACGGTCTTTCTGGCTTAGGAATCAACAGAGAACGCAAAGATGGCTATGAGAAAGTCACCTCTTGGGGAAGTTTGAGTTATCAACAAGGTGATGACAATTATCTCCAAGGAACTGGACCTGCTGCAACTGAAGTTTTTCCTCTGAGTTCCGATGGACTGAGTAACAAAATCATTGGTACAGGGTATAACTGTTCTGGTGGTACAACTCCTTGGGGTACAATCCTGTCTGGAGAAGAAAACTTCCAAGGAAGCGAGGAATTTTTTGTTGGTGTCACAGAGTTTGTCAAACCTGATGGTACCCAGACAAGCTACACTAAAGGCACCACAGGTGAAACCTTTGGTTTAGTTGGAGAAAAATATGGATGGATTGTAGAGGTTGATCCTGCAGATCCTAATTTCCGTCCACGTAAGCATACCTCGCTAGGTCGTTTCCGCCACGAAAACGTTGGTGTCCGTGCTGATGCTGGGAACAAGTTAATCGCCTATATGGGAGATGACAGACGCGGGGGACACACCTGGAAGTTTGTCAGCAATGGTACGATTTCCTCACTGCAAGATAAGAGTAATAGTCAGTTGTGGGAAAGCGGTACTCTCTACGTTGCTCGTTTCAATCTAGATAATACTGGGACTTGGATAGCTTTAAACTTAGAAACTCCCACCAATCCGATTGCGCCATCAGTGATATCTTCTGTAGAATATAGCGCTTTAGGCTCAGCACAAAGAGATGGTCTTCTGAAACTACCTAGACGTAAAGATATTGCTGGTCAAACAACTGATGGTGGTGCTTTCAACTGCGATCGCAACAATGAAGCAACAGCCCTCAGCGATTATCAAAACAAAAAGCTTTCCGACTTCTATAAGAGTCAAGGTGCTATTCTTGTTGACGCTTTCTTAGCTGCTAACTTAGCTGGAGGAACCCCCACAGCACGTCCTGAAGACTTAGAAGTGCATCCACGTACCAAAGAAGTCTTTATTGCTTACACCGACGGCGCACCAGGAAGCGATGGTTACCCCGATTCGCGTATCTTCCAAGTTGCTAAGTTAAGTGCTGCACCGAATGCGACTCAACAATCTGGTGGACTTTACAAGATTATTGAGGATAGTCAAGACGGTACAGGTACAACCTTCCGCTGGGAGAGATTTGCCCAAGGTGGAGAAGCTGGTTCTGAGTTAGGCGCTGGTTTTGCCAATGTGGATAACCTCGTGATTGATGAACGGGGAAATGTCTGGGGTGTAACTGACATGTCCACCGATACCCACAACGGTTTTAGTCTCGGTGCAAATCCAACGGCGAACAGAATTGACCACTCTGCCACTGGTAATGTTTCCACTTTTACCGGCGTCTTCGGTAATAACTGGTTTTTCTGCATTCCCACCAGTGGTCCGAATGCCGGACAGGTTATACCCTTCGCTCAAGGTCCCGTCCGTTGCGAGATGACTGGACCAACCTTAGTCGGTGATACACTGTTTCTTTCCGTACAGCATCCCGGCGAAAACTCTCCAGTGAACGATGGTACACAACTGAGTCGCAGTATCGAGATATTGGATTTGAGCGGTACAACCTTCGACCAGACACGCACAGTTCCTCGTGGTAGCAGCTGGCCTAGCAATATCTCTACCACTGATGGTGGTAGCGGTCAAGCAACAGGTGTTCCACGTCCAGCAGTCATTGGTATTCAACGTAAAGATTCTAAGGGCAGATTTATTTAATATTCCTTTGTGTAGAGATTCACCAGTTGCACGAACATATGGCTCTTGTAGGGTGGGCATTTTGCTCACCCTTATCTGTAAGATAGGAGAAGACACCTGTGGTACCAAAAAATTAGAATTGAGTTATCGTCAACACTAGACGTCATTCATCACGTCTACATAACAGGGGGTTATGGGTATGCAACAGGTGAACCAACGCAAACTCTTATCAGCCGTATGTCATGGAGCAATCTTTTTTAGCTCTACAATTGTCTCTATTGGCATACCCATTGCGATTATGTTGACTACCAACGACTCAATTGTCAAACAAAATGCCAAAGAATCGCTGAATTTTCACATAAACCTCTACATCTATGCAATTGTTTTTTCATTGCTTGTCCTTGTGGCAATTGGTATTCCATTACTGGCTGTATTAGCAATAGTCAGTTTTCTCATGCCAATTCTTGCTATTCTTCACATTCTTGATGATCCTAATTTACCTTACCGCTATCCGTTTATTTTTCGTGTATTGTAGTAGTTAAGAAATAGTAATAGTCAAGAAATAGAGATAGAGAATTTGTCCTTTCATCGTTCTTCTGGTAATTCCCCAAATTGCTCTTTGTATCGAGCAAGCAAGGATTCGAGTTCGGTGACGCGTTGGCGTTCTTGTTCTGCTTGTTCCTCTGCTTTTTTCAGCGCCTCAACTAACTCATCAGGAACCAACAATTTTTGTCCATTATCTAAGCGGTAAAAGCCAATCAGTTTTCCTTCCACTGCTAAACGTAGTTGCAAGGATTCGCTTTGATTATCGGTGATGGACTCATAAACATCTCCTTTTAGTCGATACCCTTGCAACTTTTGTGAAATCCACTCTCCCTTCGGATCAAATAACCAATATTCCTGTACTTCTAATGCTTCGTACAGTTTTTTCTTGGTAGTTCTATCTTCGTCTTGAGTACTTTTCGATGTGATTTCAAAAATCACCTTTGGAACTTGTTTTTCTTCCCAAATTTTATAATTATCTCGTCCACCTGGCTCTACATCATAGATAATCATCACATCAGGAGCAACGCGCAATTTTGGAAAACCTTCAGCATAATACAAGAATTGGTTTGCTAAAACTGTCGCTTGACGATTAAGTAGATACTGTCTGAGAACTTCTAAAGTGGTTAATATGGCGTAAAGATGGTCGTATGTTTCTGCCACAGGTTTTTGATCACTGCTTGGGTAAATAATTCCAGATTTAGAAGGGGTGGGGACAACAGTAGTCATATCTTATCAGTTATCAGTTATCAGTTATCAATTGTTCACTGTTCACTGTTTTAACTGTTTCTTTGCTAGAAATTAACGTCTGAGTGGTAACCTAAACTCGGCAAAGCAACAGTTGACACCTTGGAACAGCAGGAAAATTTGATAGTCTGGTGTTCTTTAAATAAGAGCATAGACATACTCCTTACAAATATAACAAAGTGCCTCAGTTCTGGTATTGAATCGCAAGGTTTAGTTATTTATATAACATGACATGGTTCAAGTCTGAGTTCGACTATTGAGATATTGGTTATGGAGTTTGTTAATAATTATCCTGCATACTTTGTGTCGTCTGTTCCTCTGCGTTCATTTTGTTAGTTAATCAGGGGAAAAGAATGCTAGACTACCAGAATTTTGAACGGTTTCTGTACAGTCGAATCAAGCGACGGAACTTAATTATCGGGGCTGGGGTATTGTCTGGTTTGGCGATCGCCAATCAATTCAATCAACGAGCGATCGCCCAAGTCTCATTTTCCAGTTATCCTTTTACACTTGGTGTGGCGTCGGGTGAACCTTATCCAACCAGCGTCGTGCTTTGGACTCGTCTCGCTCCCGATCCCTTAAATGGGGGTGGGATGCCATCTGTCAATGTGCCAATTCGCTGGGAAGTCGCAACTGACCCCAACCTGAAAAATGTAGTAGCAAAAGGCACTGAGATTGCGATTCCAGAATTAGCTCACTCAGTCAGAGTTGTTGTAAATGCGCTTAAACCCAATACATTGTACTGGTATCGATTCATCTCAGGTACGGAAGAAAGCCCGATTGGTCGTACTCGTACAGCTCCTAAACCAGATAGCGACCTAAGTAAATTTGCCTTTGCATTTGTTTCCTGTCAGCACTACGAGCAAGGATACTACACAGCATACAAATACTTAGCACAGGAAGACTTAAGCTTGGTCGTGCATACGGGTGATTACATCTATGAAGGAGGAATCACACCAAACCGTCCGAGACAACACAATGGTCCAGAAATCAAGACTTTAGAAGATTATCGCAACCGTCACGCCCTTTACAAAACCGATTCAAATCTGCAAGCAACTCATGCAGCATTTCCCTGGATTGTGACTTGGGATGACCACGAGGTGGAAAACAACTACGCCAATGATATCTCAGAAGTTGATAATGAACCAGATCAAGACCCCGAAGTCTTCCTACAACGTCGGGCAGTTGCTTACCAAGCTTATTATGAGCATATGCCATTACGACCCTTCTCAAAGCCAGAAGGACCAGATATGCAACTTTTCCGTCGGCTTTCCTTCGGAAATTTGGCAACTTTCCATGTACTAGATACTCGTCAATATCGCACAGATCAACCCTGCGGAGATGGTACCAAAGAACGTTGCGCAGAAAATTTCGACTCGAATGCAACGATTACTGGTAAACGTCAAGAAGAATGGCTATATCAAGGTTTAGATCGCTCGAAAGCTCGTTGGAATATTCTGGCACAGCAAGTTATCGTTGCTCAGAGAGACTTAACACCTGGGGAAGGCGCAACCTTCAGTATGGATAAGTGGGATGGGTATTTGGCTTCCCAAAAACGACTGTTGAGTTTCTTAGAACAACGCAAACCCTCCAATCCAGTTGTCTTAACAGGCGATGTACATTCCAACTGGGCAATTGATCTCAAAGCTGACTTTGATAAACCAGAATCTGCTACAGTTGGCAGTGAATTTGTTTGTACCTCAATTAGCTCTGGTGGAGATGGGGCAGACTCAAGTGCTGCAGTTGAAGCTTACTTACCCGATAATCCGCACATTAAATTTTACAACGGTCAACGCGGATATGTCCGCTGTGTGATAACTCCAGAAACCTGGCAGTCAGATTTTCTAGTCTTGTCAGATGTGACAACACAATCTGGCACAATCAGTAACCGTGCTTCATTTGTGGTTGAAAACGGTCATCCAGGAATACAGAAAGCTTAGAAGAATTGCTGCTTTTTGTTGTAAGCAGCCTGTATGACCTCACCCCCTTCCCCTCTCCTTGGCAAGGAGAGGGGTGCCTACGCTCTTTCTTTTCACAATCTTGGCAATTTGGCAACCAACTTATTGTCACTAGTGTAAAAACTGAATATACCTAACTTAAATAAGTAATTTAAGCTTCGTAGCATAAAAAATTTATTTTTGAAAATTACAGGAGATAAAGTGTGTCCAGGGTACTGAAGCGTCGTCAATTTCTCCAAGGTTCGCTTGCGGCTGCGGCGAGTGTAGGTGTATCTGCCGTTCGTGCTTCTGCTGTTCGTACTAAAGAAGATTATATTGAGGCAATAGTTATTGGTAGCGGTTTTGGTGGAGCAGTCGCATCACTGCGCCTTGGTCAAGCAGGAATTGAAACAATTGTACTGGAGCGGGGGCGACGATGGCAAATCACTGACGCTGGTGACACTTTCTGCACATACCAAAAACCGGATGGTCGCTCTACTTGGCTGAGCCCCACTACGATTGTATTCGACCAGGTTCCCATTGAAGTATATACTGGCGTCCTTGATGTCAAGAGAGGAGATGGGATGATTGCCTATCGGGGAGCAGGCGTTGGGGGAGGTTCGCTTGTCTACAGCGCTATTACCTATCAGCCAAACGAAGAACTATTCTACCAAGTCTTCCCACGCACCATCAGCTATGAAGAACTTGATCGGGTCTATTACCCACGAGTGCGTTCCATCCTCAAGCCTTCTCCAGTACCAGACGACATTCTACAAACTAACTACAACTTATCAAGCCGCATCTTTTTGGAACTAGCAGCCAAGGCTGGTCTCAAAGCCCGCAAACTTGATGTAGCCGTTGATTGGGACATTGTTCGCCAGGAAATCGCAGGTCAAAAGGTTCCTTCTGCCATTACAGGTCAAGGGTACTACGGTATTAATAGTGGTGCTAAAAACAGCTTAGACCGCAACTACTTAAGCATGGCAGAGGCGACTGGAAACGTTGAAATTCGACCCCTACATGTAGTCACTTCAATAGAGGAATCCGATAAAGAGCGTTACCGCGTTGTCTGCAATCAAATCAACGAGCAAGGGACTGTAATTGCTCAAAAGTCTTTTATTTGTCGCTATCTGTTTTTAGCAGCTGGTTCGATTGGAACCACTGAACTTCTGCTTCGTGCCAAGGCTAATGGTACATTGCGTCGCTTGAACAATCAGGTAGGAAAGTTCTGGGGACCAAATGGTGGTGCAGTGAGCGCTATCATCACTAATGGTTTGACTAATCCTACACAGGGTGGTCCAGCAACAGTAGGGGTTGAGTACTTCGACAACCCAAGCGATCCAATCACACTGGAGCCATTTCCTGCTCCTATTGTACCGGAAACTGTCATTGCTCTTGCGACTCTAAGTATTGGCAAACCGGAGGGCTATCTCACCTACAATACCTCTACCCAATCTGCTGATCTGTTCTGGCCGAGTAACTCAGCTAGTAATCAGAAAAATGCTCAAGCTGTCCAGTCTCTCTACCAACGGATCAACTCTGCCAATAATACAACTTTTGGTCAGCAGCCTGACTTTAGCGCTACAGTCCATCCTCTTGGCGGTGCAACAATAGATGCTGTATGCAACACTTATGGACAGGTTCACGGCTATCGTAACTTATTTGTTGTTGATGGTGCTTTCATCCCAGGCTCGACAGCTTGTACTAACCCCTCACTCACCATCGCTGCTTTAGCCGAACGCAGCATGGATCGCTTTCTCAACCGGAGTACTTGAGGTCAAAAAAGAACTGAAATCATCTGTATGCTAACTCCCGCAACGTGGCAGACAGATTTTCTAGTCTTGTCAGATGTGATAACTCAATCGGGCACCATCAGTAACCGTGCTTCATTTGTAGTTGAAAACGGTCGTCCAGGAATACAGAAAGCTTAGTCGTTCTCGGACATTGGTGAGAGTTGGGATCAAATGTGTATAATTTTTCAACCTACCCTCACCTGATTCCTGTATAATTTGCATTTAGGTTTATATCGTGTCCGGTAAATTACTTATGATACGTCCGCAGCGGAGCGCACAGCGGGCAAGGGAGGGCATATGGAACGAAGTGAAGTGTAGACTCCCACCAGAAGGCTTCCCGCTTTCTTAGCAATTCGCTTGCGGTTTGGGATTACTTCGCTATGCCTATGTCCTCTTGTCCACGCTCCGATAGCCGTAAGGCGTGGCAAAGCCATAGGGCGGCACGCTACGCGTTAACCCTCTGGGCGTGTGCTTTGCGCATACGCTTGCAATTGACTTGTGTTCAACCGGACATGATATTACTTGATATTACTTATTAGCAGAGTGTTTGAAAATTGCAGGAGATTGGGTGTGTATCGAGTGCTAAATCGTCGTCAGTTTGTTCAAAGTTCGCTTGCCGCTGCCGCGAGTATAGGTCTGTCCAGCCTTCGAGCCTCCGCTCAGAAAGCTGATGAATACATTGAAGCTATCGTGATTGGTAGCGGCTTTGGTGGAGCAGTCGCATCACTACGTTTAGGTCAAGCGGGAATTGAAACAATCGTACTGGAGCGGGGGCGACGATGGCAAATTACGGATGCTGGTGATACTTTCTCCACATACCAGAAACCAGATGGTCGTTCTACCTGGCTGAGTCCAACTACAATTGTATTTGACTCTGTTCCCATTGACGTGTATACTGGCGTCCTTGATGTCAAAAGAGGCGATGGCATCATAGTTTACCGGGGAGCAGGCGTTGGGGGCAGTTCGCTGGTCTACAATGGGGTGACTTATCAGCCGACTCAAGAACTTTTCTATCAAGTCTTTCCACGCACCATCAACTACGAAGAACTTGATCGGGTCTATTACCCACGAGTGCGTTCTATCCTCAAGCCTTCTCAAATACCAGACGACATCCTACAGACTAACTACTATTTGTCAAGCCGCATTTTTCTGGAACAAGCAGCAAAGGCAGGTCTCAAAGCCCGCAAGCTTGACATGGCTGTTGACTGGAACATCGTGCGCCAGGAAATCGCCGGTCAAAAGGTTCCTTCCGCCATCATCGGTCAAGTGTACTACGGTCTCAACAGTGGTGCTAAAAACAGCTTAGACCGCAACTACTTAAGCATGGCAGAGGCGACTGGAAAAGTTGAAATCCGACCCCTACATGTGGTCACTACGATAGAGGAATCTGATAAAGAGCGTTTCCGAATAGTCTGCAATCAAATCAATGAACAAGGGACTGTGATTGCTCAAAAGTCCTTTGTTTGCCGTTATTTGTTTTTGGCAGCTGGTTCAATTGGCACTACTGAACTTCTGCTGCGTGCCAAGGTGAATGGCACATTGCGCCGCCTAAACAATCAGGTAGGGAAGTTTTGGGGGACTAATGGCGATGCAGTGGGTGCTGTCATTACGAATGGTCCGACTAATCCTACACAGGGAGGTCCAGGAGCGACAGTGATTGAGCACCTTGACAATCCAATTGCCCCAATCGTCATTGAGCAACTTCCCTTTCCCATTGTCCCAGAAGATGTCATTGCTTTTTTTGGTCAGGCAATTGCCAAGCCGGAGGGCTATCTGACCTACAATACCTCTACCCAGTCAGCTGATCTGTTTTGGCCTAGCAACTCAGCTAATAATCAGAAAAATGCTCAGGCTCTTGAGTATACTTACCAACTGCTCAACTCTGCCAATAGTACAACTCTGGCTCAACCGCTTGACTTTAGTTCTACAGCTCACCCTCTTGGCGGTGCAACAATAGGTGCTGTATGTGATACTTACGGACAAGTTTACGGCTATCGTAACTTATTTGTTGTTGATGGTTCCCTCATCCCAGGCTCGACAGCTTGTACTAACCCCTCGCTCACCATCGCTGCTTTAGCGGAACGGAGCATGGATCGCTTTCTCAACCGGAGTACTTGAAGTCAAGCCATTCAGGAATACAGAAAGTCTAGAAAAATTAGTGCTTTTTGTTCTAAACAGCCCGTATCATTTTCCCTCAGGATGTGATACGAGCTTTTAAACATTTTACGCTCTTTATTTCAATATCCAAAAAACTCAAGAGAAAGTCCGAAAATCAGAATAATAATCATTATTGCAAGAAGGAAAAGCGGTTGTGATATGCTTCACGTCTGTTTTCGGTGTTGCATAATTGCGGGATGTTTTTGAACTTTTGTAAACTAAAAAACCTAACTTCTTCGCGCACTTCGCGTCTTTGTGGTTCAATAATTCATCCCTATTTTATGCAACGCCCAATGAATAATGTTTAGAAAATTAACTCGCCGCTTTTTTTTCAAATCCACACTCGCAATCAGTGCGTTAGCCCCTCCCTTGACAAGTACAACCCAAACTTATAAATCTCCTGCAATGGCTAAAACATCTCCTTCATCTGAATCCATCAAGGCTTTTCGAGGCTCTTTTCTGGATTGTGTCGCAGATCCATTCTATGTCTCCCAAGCAGAGAGTATTCGTTTCATTCCTGATGGATTACTTGTGCTCAAGGACGGTAAAGTAGAAGCATTTGGTGACTTTTCTACTATTTCTGGTAAATATTCTGGAGTTCCGATTACAGATTATAGTGGATTTTTGATCACACCAGGGTTTATCGACACTCACATTCACTATCCACAGACTGAAATGATTGCTGCTTATGGTGAACAGCTTTTGGATTGGTTAAATAAGTACACCTTCCCAACCGAACGGCAATTTCAAGACAAATCTTATGCTCAACGTATCGCGTCATTTTTCCTAGATGAATTAGTTAAGAACGGGACAACAACTGCACTTGTTTTTGCAGCAGTTTTTCCCGAATCTGTTGATGCTTTTTTTGAGGAAGCAGAACGCCGCAATCTCCGGATGATTGCTGGTAAAGTCATGATGAATCGTAATGCTCCAGAATATCTGTTAGATACGGCTAAGTCATCTTATGAAGATAGTAAACGTTTAATTAAAAAGTGGCATAAAAAAGGACGTCTTTTATATGCAGTCACTCCTCGTTTTGCAATCACTTCAACAGATGAACAGTTACAGCTAGCAGGTAAGCTATTACAGGAATTTCCTGATGTCTATATGCATACTCATCTGTCAGAAAATAAGGATGAAGTTGCATTTGTGAAAAAGTTATTCCCAGATAGTCAAGATTACCTTGCTGTCTATGAAAAGGCTGGTTTAGCAGGTAGTCGGTCAATCTTTGCTCATGGAATTTATCTGTCAGATTCTGAGTTTGAGCGCCTTTCCAAGGCAAATTGCGCTTGTGCTTTTTGTCCGACATCAAATCTTTTTCTAGGTAGCGGATTGTTTAACTTAGCAAAGGCTAAATCTACAACGACTCCAGTAAAAGTTGGTTTGGGTACAGATGTGGGAGGAGGTACTAGTTTCTCTTTACTTCAAACAGCTAATGAAGCTTACAAAGTTGCTCAACTTCAAAGACAAAAATTGTCTTCTTTTAAAGCTCTGTTTTTGGCAACTTTAGGTGGTGCAAAAGCTCTTTCACTTGAGGACAAAATTGGTAATTTTGATGTAGGTAAAGAAGCAGATTTTGTGGTTCTAAATCCGCTAGCAACCCCGCTGCTGAAATTACGTAATAAGGAATTAAGTCCGGCGAAAAGTACACTTGAGCAAGTCAGCGATCAATTGTTTGCTTTGTTTATTTTAGGTGATTCTCAGGTTGTTCATGCAACTCATGTCATGGGTACACTCGCTTACACGAAAAACGGCTAGAAGTCCTAGAAAATATCTGGTATTATCCGACTTTGGAGGAGATACGGCAACGAACGTTACGCATGAACAACAACAGGACGCTTGACTTGTTAACGAGAATGTCCGTAGCGCAAGCGCAATCACGGAAGAAGAACGCTAACAACTCCGACACAAAATTACATTGAATTCGCTGTCGGTTGTGCTTCTTGATAAACAATTTCCTGAAACTGAATCACATCCTTAAGTGGATCAGCATGAAAGACTTTTACTAATATCTGTTCGCCTAAGTTCACAGAACGTTTAAACAACATTGGCAATTGCAAGCCCAAATCTTCTAACAAAATCAGCGCTAAGCCACTGTCTTCTCTTAACCACATCAGGACTGTTGCTTCCCAAATTTCATCAGGCTGACGGCGCAGATACTCTAAAGCCCAATATCTATTGGTTTGCCGTTCTACCATTGTCACTTCTTGAGTGATTGAAGAAACGGTCATCATGACTTCTTTGAGTTGTTCTGCTGAAAAGGGTAACACTTCACCACGTAGGTGTGCTTTCAGTTGAAAGTGAGTCAACAAATCGCTGTAGCGGCGGATAGGAGAAGTTGCTTGGGTATACGTATCTAACCCTAAACCAGCATGCCTCACTGGAGTAATGCTCATTTCGCTCTTAGGCATACAACGACGCATCGCGCAAGCCCTGACAAATCCTGCTGGCAGTTGTAGCAATTCTTGCTCTGGAGGTAACTCCGGCTGTGGTTGACCGCGAAAGGGCAACGGGATGTTATACTTTTGACCGTAGCGGGCGGCAACTTCACCGGCAACAATCATCATTTCGGCTACTAATTGCCGTGATGTGGAGTCTTGTAAGATGTCAATACTGATATTGTCGCCTTTGACTTTAATCATCGCCTCTGGCATGTTGATGCTAATGGCTCCTTGAGCATACCGCCAAGCTTTGCGTCGTCGTGCCCAATTGGCGATCGCCGTAATTTCTGATTCTGCCTCGACACCCAAATCCAACACTTCATCGACATCTTCGTAGGTTAAGCGATAAGTTGGTTTAATAAAACTGGGATGAATGCTGTAATCTTCTACTGCCCCAGTGTCATCTAAAATAATCCCAAAACTCAAGGCACAACAGACTTGTCCCTGTACCAGACTCATTGGTCCTGTTGCTAGAACCTCAGGGAACATAGGAACCATACCTGTGGGCAAATAAACTGTACTGCCTCGCTTTCTTGCTTCTAAATCTAACTCATCTTCTGGGATCAACCAGCGCGTCGGATCAGCAATATGCACCCACAACCGTTCTCTACCATCGACAAGTGATTCCCAACTCAGACCATCATCTATCTCAGTTGTACTTTCATCATCGATTGTGTAAACCTTGAGATGGGTCAAATCCAAACGGTTGACATCTCTGTCTGGCATATGTGATTCCAATCGCTGTTGCGACACTTCTAATACCTTGCTAGCGAACTGTACCGGAATTGACGAACGACGTAAAAATAAGTTCTCATGGGGACTCCAGTAACCCAAGTCTACCAATAATTGAAAGGCTCCTTGGGGAGTTGCGGGACGTCCCAGCATATTCATCGTTTCCAAGACCAATGCTGGAGGAGGATACGCACGAGCTAAGGAGTCATAGTTTAACCCGACACGTACAGTATCAGCAATCAGCGCTGCATATTTTTCTAGAGCTTCTAGGCGATGGCGATCGTAGCGTTGCCATTCTATTGCTTCACCTTTGAGCGCGTGCTCTACTCTTGTCAGAAATTCCTGCTGTCCCTTAGCTTTTTGTGCTTCTACTTCAAGTTGGTGTTTACGTTCTGCGACTTGAGCTGCAGTTCGCGGTTCGTAAGCATCTCCCTTCTGTTTGAAGTAAATTTTATCATCTGATAATAAATGATACGCTGCGTAGCAATGGGCTGCTTCTGATTCTGAAAACAGTAAAATTGCCATCTCGGATGGCGTCACTGTTTCCCCACCTTCTACGAGTAATTCCCAAGCAACTTCTAAACTTGAGGGATCTAAATAAGGCTTGACTTCCTCTAGAAATTCTGGGATTTGCGAAGGCTTGTAGGTTTGCCCAGTCACTGTGTAGGTGATTTGCCGAGGTGCAAAACTGTGGGATTGACCACGTTCATCTACCACAAACAAACGACTTTTGCCGTCTGGACGGTCTACTACACCCAAACGGCGATCGCTACCAAGTCGAAATTCAACTAGCGTCCCCTTCTCCACAAGCCTCGCAATTAGTTATGAATATTTTGAAGTTTTCTTTTGGATTTTAGTTAGGAGTTAGGAGTTAGGAGTCAATCACTCATCGCTCTTAACTCATCACTCTTAACTATTATTAACCTTCGGCATTGATAAACGGCAACAATGCCAGAATACGAGCGCGTTTGATCGCGAATGTTAACTCTCGTTGTTGCTGAGATGTCAGCCCAGTAATCCGTCGAGGTAATATTTTACCTCGTTCAGTAATAAATTTACGCAGCAAATCCACATCTTTGTAATCGATTGCTTCTCCCGGCTTAATCGGGGATAGACGACGGCGATAATAGCTCATTGTTACTTAATCTCCTTGTGAACGGTATGGCTGTTGCAGTGCGGGCAGAACTTTTTCAGTTCTAGTCGATTGGTGGTGTTACGACGATTTTTCGTCGTTGTATAACGCGAAACGCCAGGAGAGCGCTTGTTTGGATTCGTGCGACACTCAGTACATTCCAGTGTCACTGTTATGCGGACACCTTTACTCTTAGCCATAATCTTACAAAAATCTACTCTAAGGAGAATTTACACAAATAGCTATTATCTCATATTGCGCCGCGTTTTATCAACAAATCGCTTAACTTTGATATCGAGTGAATAGCCCCGACGCGACGAAATGACCATAGTCTTGGCGTAGCGGTCATGCAAAGCTTGCCGCAATTGGGTATCAGAGAAAGCTGCACCACAATCAATCGCCAAGGGAATAAATAGCAGTATAGCAGTAGGATTACGTATGATGTTCGAGAGGGCAATCGAAACTAGAAGTGCAGCCAGCCCAAGTATTCCTTCTCGTTTTAAAAGAGATTGCAAATCCGGAACCTTACCTCGTTCGGCTTCTAGCACCTTGATGTCAAAAGCATAACGCCCCAAACTTTGCCCTTGATTGTTGTAAGGCACAACAACTCGCAAAAGAACCCAAGCAATAGCAAAAACCAGTATCTGAACAACTTGCACACCGAGTTGGGAACTTCCCAATAAGGAACTCACTATCCAAACACAAAGAAAATCAATGCCTGATGCCATTCCTCTTCGCCCAATCTCAACTTTAGGATAGTGTTTGGGAGGAACTTGTTCAATAGACATAGCTAAGATGTGTATTTTTATGAAGTTTAAAAGTTGGTTTTGTTTTTCCTCTATCTCAATGTTAAAGTGTTATGCCAAAGTGTTAACTCAACAGTTCTGAAATTCAGGGTGTATTTTGGGTTTACGCAGGAGCTAACGAATGGCACGCAGCGTGCGATCGCGTAAGAGCGATTGAGTTTGTAAATCTGAGCTACTTTCAATCAGTTCTAAAGATTGTACACTGTGATCACTCAATGGAATTTTGACTGTAAATGTGGTTCCTATTCCGACTTGGCTTTCCAAGTAAATCTGACCTTGATGCAGATCCACACACCTTTTAACGATCGACAGCCCTAGTCCAGTTCCTGGAATATTACCGACATTACTGGCACGATGGAAAGTTTCAAATAAAATGTGTTGGTCTTTCAAGGGGATACCAATGCCAGAATCTTGGATTTGAAACGTGACGTTATCATCTTGAGAATTAACGTCAAATATTATCACACCACCTTGAGGAGAATACTTGATTGCATTGGAGAGTAGATTCGTTAAAATATAACGCAACAGGTTTTCGTCTAGCAGAACTGGGGTATCTTTCCCTTGAAAGCTAAAAATAATTTGGTGTTTTTGAGTAGCACTCAGTTGCAAAGTTTGTGTCAGTTCGCTGCAGAAGTTTTCTAAATTTAGCAGTATCGGTTCGTATTGTAGTTTGCCTGCATCACTTCTGCTCCAAAATAAAACTTCATCTAATAATTGCTGCATCTGACGTATAGCAGTTTGAATGTTGCGAAAGTATTTACTTCTTTGCTGGTCAGACAACTGATGATTGTATAATTCGAGTAGTTCTACTGCTGTGCGAATGACAGACATGGGATTGCGGAACTCATGAGAAACCATCGAAACAAAGTTAGATTTCATTTCGTTGAGTTCTCGTTCCTGTTCCCAGGCTTTCATAATTTCTGCTTCAGCGCGTTTTTGCTCACTAATATCCCAACCTTGAACAATGAGTCGTACGACTTTTCCAGTTTCGTCTTTTAACGGTTTGAGGGAAAAGTCAATCCATACCATCACATCGTTGGTGCTGTGTAAGTGTAATTCATGGCGGACAAATTCACCATCAGCAGTTTTGGCAATGATACTCTTTAACCACTCTTGATTTTCAGAAGAAAAATTCCAGCTTTCAAGTTCCCACAACGGTTTGCCAATACAATTTTGTTGTTGACGACCCCACAAGTTAAGGGCTGTTTGGTTAATTTCCAGAATTATCCCTTCTGGAGTGAGTAGCGCCATCGATTGAAATGTTTGTTCAAACATGAAGTGCAAGCGATGTTCACTTTCTCGCAATTGCTTAAGAATTTGTCCCCGTTCAATCCCATAGCGAATAGCACGCCTGAGTAAGTTCGGTGTGATTTGTCCTTTAAGCAGATAATCTTGGACGCTATTTGCTACTCCTTGTAAAGCAAAGTCTTCATCGTCCAACTCCGTTAGTATGACAATTGGAATGTTGGGAACTTCCGTATAAAATTTTTCTACGGGATTCAATCCTTCAGAATCCGGTAGAGAGAGGTCCAATAAAACTATGTCAAAGATGCTTTTGCTACAAGCATTGATCGCATCGCTTAGCTGCTCAAAATGTACAACCTGCCATTTTTGTTTTCCTAAATGCCAAAGTGTTTGCTGCAGCAACTTGGCCTCGCTGAGATTATCTTGTATTAAAAGAATACGAAGTGATGCGTTATTCATAAAATTAACTTAATTTTGCCGCTGTGATGTGAACTTGGGGTGGTTCTTCGCGGCGAATCATAATGACGTCGTCATTATGATGTTGAATGAGCTGTATGAATTGCGCTGTGTCAGTAGTCACTGTTAATCAAGAGTTATAGGTAATAATAACATTGCTTTACACAATCTTTACTTAAAAATTGCAAAGAACCAGCCGCAGTATAAAATAACAGTCAGTCAGACAAAAGCTCTGACGGTAAAATCAACGTGGTGATCAAGCAGCAAGTAGCAAACTAATTGCTGCATTTACATTGACCTTTTCACAATGTAACTCATGTCGTCTCAACTCCGCGCGAGTTCAGAGAATCTTGGTATTTTGATGTTTCAGTTTTGTGCTTGAAAAGTCTCTTGCTTCAAGGTTATTACGAGGGCAATACTATGTTATCAGTGAGTGATGCAGAAGCGATTATTTTCAATTTAGTGCAACCCTTGGATACTCAACAGGATACAGAATTGGTTGATTTGTTGGTAGCGAGCGATCGCATTTTAGCATCTGAGGTAACTAGTCAATTAGATTTTCCTCACTGGGACAACTCAGCAATGGATGGCTATGCAGTACGATACGAAGATGTCCAGCACTGTAGCGAAGAAAAGCCAGTCGTTTTAGAAATTGTTGAAGAAATTCCTGCTGGAGTTCAACCGAAATCTATCATAAAACCAGGGCAAACAGCGCGGATTTTAACAGGTGCAGTCATGCCTGCAGGTGCGGATACAATTGTGATGCAGGAGAGAACACACAGGGAAGAAAACCGTGTCATCATTCTTGCAGCCCCAAAGCAGCAAGAAGAATTTGTGAGAAAACGGGGAATGTACTATCAAAGTGGGACACAATTACTACCAGCAGGCATTTTATTAAACGCTTCAGAAATTGCTGTCTTAGCCGCAGTTCAGTGCATGCAATTGAAAGTTTTTCGCCGCCCCCGTATCGCTATTTTGTCAACTGGAGATGAACTGGTTACACCTGACAAACGATTACAACCGGGACAAATTGTAGATTCAAATCAGTATGCGCTGTTTACTTTAGTACGGCAAAGTGGTGCTGAACCTCTGATGTTAGGAATTGTTAAGGATGAACCAGAGACGCTTAAGCAAGCTATTTCCCACGCCATAACTCAGGCTGATGTCGTTGTCTCTTCGGGAGGTGTTTCTGTGGGAGATTATGATTATGTTGAGCAAATTCTAGAGTCACTCGGAGGCAAAATTCACGTTAGTGCTGTTGCAACCAAACCAGGTAAACCTCTGACTGTTGCGACATTTAGCAATGAAGCACGTCCAATTCTGTACTTTGGTTTGCCAGGAAACCCTGTGGCTGCTTTGGTAAGTTTTTGGCGGTTTGTACAACCAGCCATCAAAAAACTTTCAGGACTTGCTCAAGGTTGGGAACCAGTATTTATCAAAGCGCTGGCACGTCAAGAGTTATGTTCTGGTGGTAAGCGCGAAACTTACGTTTGGGGTCAATTGTACATCAAAAATGGAGTTTACGAATTTCAGCCAGCAGGTGGACTTCAAAATTCTGGGAACTTAATTAATTTAGCTCAAACCAATGGCTTAGCTGTTCTACCAGTGGGTACGACACTGATTGCTGCTGGAGAAGAAGTGCAAGTCCTACAAAATGGGAAAATTGCCGGATGATGAAAACAAGTACATGGGAGGCTTTTTTTTCTAAATTGAGCCTCTGTGGGAACCAAGGACAATCTAAATAATGATTCGCGGGACGCAAAGTTTTATATTGGTCGCAATTCATCTAAGATAGATTGACAGGTAAATGAAAAAAGAGGCGATCTGCGCTGCTTTGCAGATCGCTTGAATGAGTACAATCAAAAAGGTTTGTGAAGAAATTTCACTGATGAAGTCCTCACCAAATGACATCGCCACTCAAGTTATTTTCTGCCCCAATGACAGAGGAGTATTGGGTAATATCGCTGCTAGCACTTCCATTCAGGAGGTTTGTGTTGGGGTTGCGAGGGTTATAACTGCTGGTGTCAATTGTCAACGGGTTGGGGAAGGCGTAAGCAATGTTTTCCCAAGGTACAAACTTAAAGTTGGTGTTGACGTTTTCACCATCGACAATGTTAGCAGGCAAATTTCTGCCATCTTGAGTAATAAACACACCATTTGGGAAGTTGGAACCCAATGGTACGTTAGTAACATCTGCACCATCTGACTCTTGAACGCTGTCAATTCCTCCATTGTTACCAACAGCAAAGCGTCCCACGAAGTCATTTTGACCTTCACGAGTGTAGACTGCAAAGGTGCTGTCACCTTGGCTAGAAGCTAGCAAGTAACCTGTACCATCTTTGCCATAGTAGATGGAAAGTCCTTCCACATCGTCTTCTACATAGCTACCGCCCAAGTCTTTCACTTTGTCAATTAGCGTACCAGTTGTTCCACCATTTGGTTCTGCTTGATACTTCCAAATCCCCACATCTTCCTGACCAATGTAGAGGAAACCGAGTTCTTGGTCTGCTACCATTCCCTCTAGCTGAGCATCGCGTCCAACAGTTGTAGGTACTGTGAAATTACGTAGTTTTTCTGCACCAATTTTACCATTACCTGTGTCAACCAATTTGTACTGTGCGACATCTCCAGTTTCTCTGCGATTGGCAAAGACGTAGTAATCATCTGTTACAGGACTACGGTACAAAGCTATGCCATAAGCACTCCGCGACGATGGTGAGTAGGGGGCTTCAAAGGGCGATGCTTGGAACAGAGTACCAATACTGCTATCTGTGATATCTTCCAGGTATTGACCAGAGGCATTGGGATGGGGATTGATTTTGAAGATAGCCAGCTGATCGTTGTTGCGGTCTGTGGCGACGGCAATATCAACAGAATCACCGCCTAATTTCAAACCGTATTGCAGGTCAATGTTATTGTAACGTATATTACCTGGATTAAATTCTTGTAACAGATTACCAGACAAGTCATAAACTCGTAAGCCTGCATTTTTAACTGCTGTCAGTACTAGGCTTTGTTCTGGATCAGAGGAATTTACGTAGATAGCAGGGTCATCTGCATCAGCGCGTTGGTCACGTGGTAAATTTGGGTCATTCGACAAGTCAGGACGGGTTTCCACTGTAGGCGCTACAGTTGGAACCAAGTCTGCACCCAAAGTGAGAATTTGAGTAAATTGATTTTGGCTAAAGTTGTTGTCACTCACCAAAACGATGGACTGACGACCATCATCCAGTTTTGGACCAAAGGCGATGCCTTCTATATTATCTGTACCTGTAGGTAAGTTCAGCGAGTTAAGATTTAACACCAAACGCTTTTGGGCAGGTTTAATATCTGCTAGTTGTTCAGCACTTAAATTATTGAGAGAATCATAATACTGGATGTCAGTTGCTCCTTGCAGGCTGACTTCATAGATTTTGATAGTATTGCCAACTCCTACAGAGAAAGAGCGTTCTAACGCTAGCAAGGTACCTCGGTTATCAAGTGCGAGTAAGTCTACTAAGCCATTGTCAGCCGAACCAGTGGTAGGGTTTGGGGTTGCGGCAACTGCATCAATATTATAAAGATATTCCTTCTCTGGCTGTCCGCTCACTAAGTTATATTGCAGAATACGAGAACGGCTTCCATCAGTGAGTGTAGCAATAGGACCATCTTGGAAGAGAGCGTTTTCAGTTGCTGTGTATAAAGTTTTTTGGTCAGGCGTAATGGTGAGACTTTCAAATGCAAAGTTGTTGCGAATACCTGAGATCTGAGTATCACCCGCATCGACAACACCGTTTCCATTTGTATCTTGCACAACAGGAAGAAACTTGTTAGGAACAGCCAAGGAACGGACTTGCTGTCCCGTAGTCAGGGAAAATTCATTGATAAAAGGATTTGTGATTTGTCCTGTAGTGATATTCACCTCTCCCTCAGAAGAAATGAATACCGTGTCTTTGTTAGTTAAAGCAATGCCTTCAGGGTCGAGACTATTGAGTGGGAACTCTTTGCCATTCTCATTTTTGAGAGTCGTCACATCTGTAAATGTGACACTCAAGTCGGTGTTTTGAGAAGATGCAGTTTCTAGGGTAAGTGTATAGAAGCGGGCAGGAGCAAATTGGGAACGGTCATCTGAGATACTGTAGAAGCGATTATTTACAGCATCATATGTGATTCCTGACAATCCCCCAACAGGAATTTCTTTTCCATTCACGCTTCCAGCAGTACCATCCGGGATAAAGCCGGTGGACAAGATGGTTTGTCCTGAGAAGTCTAAATTAGGAATTGTCCTACCTGCTTGTGTGGGTGGTACCTGCAAATCTACCCATACCAAGCGATGGTCAGAACTGGGGAAACCACCAGACAAACTAGAGTTGAAAGTACCTACCAGTGGGAACAGTGGGTCACTATTGAGGGGCCAGAAAACGGCTGAGTTTGTGATGTTTAAGTCAGTAGAAGGTAATACATAATCTGTCCGCAAATTCCCAGGATTCGTATCTGAAAAGTCTGCTGTGTCAAAAGCAGGATTTCCTCTATGATTTAAATTTGCTCCTCCTTGTAAGACTGCTTGCTGTGAACCACCGGAACTGGAAGGAGTGAAATTCGTATTGATGCTGGGGTTCAGCAAGAATTGCCGAATAGCGTTGTTGTAGCTGTCGCCATCAAAGGGGTCTGCATTTTGATCACCCATAATCACAAAACGTGATCCAGCAGCAAGACCACCCTGGTTTCCCTGATCGTCGTAGATATAATCACCGTTACCTGGAGTAATGTAATCTGAAAAGAAACGAATTTCGTCGTAGTTGCGCTTACCATTGCGGTCTTCAAGACCATCGAATGTCGGGGGTGTCGGATGACTTACCAAAGCGTGAATTGTCTCGCCATTTACTGTAATGGGAACATCCCAATGACTCTTAGAAGAAAGACGCAACACGGCTTGTTCTTCTTCTGAGTACCAAGGTGTCTTGGAGTCAGGAAGAGCAACTGTAGATAACAGTGAGTCAGGCATATCCTTCCACAGAAAGTTCTGGAACGTCCGCACATTCGCAGTATCGATGGGGTACTTCGACAGCAATAACATTCCGTACTGACCGGGGAACTCGCCAAAGCCAAAAGCATCGTCACCATATCCTCTTGTACCAGGAGTTGTGACGACTGTACCATCGTTATTTAAGTCAAATCCAGATGAAATACCAGTATTTGAGGGTGCTATGTAGACGTAAGGATAGTCAACTGGGTTCGCGCCGTTTTGACTAACACCTAAGTAATTTTTCTGGAAGAGTCCGACAGGTTCAAGAGGATTTGCTTCGTAGTAATCAAACTCGTTAATCAGTAAAACATCTGGGTTACTGCGCTGGATAATTTCAGCAACAGCTTTTGCTTGAGGATTATCAGGGGTGGACAAATCAGTGACTAACTGACCTTCGGCGCTGCGGTTTAGAGAAGCATTGAATTGTGAAAAGCGGACTGTGTTACTGGTTACCATATCTTCGCCTTCATTAAGTATCTACATACAACGACAAGCTTTCCAGCCCAAGTGATAGTACGCGTCTTTTGTATGAAGAAGCGCAAATGTTGAAACGTTTGCTATCGTTGGTGTGTATTAATTTGTATTCAGTAATTCAAATTATCTTAGAAAGATTAAGAAGTAGATAGCAAAAGGTTAAGACACTAGTAAAACTTGTAACCGTTTTCACAGGGGACAGATACGCAATCAGTCACAGAGAGTCGGGGGAGTCGGGGGAGTTAGGGG
>NZ_QMEA01000007.1 GCF_012912105.1 Brasilonema sp. UFV-L1 | reverse complement strand
TGGGGCGATTTTTCCGGAGGCACCGCAGTTTTTCGCGCTTTATTAGCCCAACCCCCGACTCCCCTAACTCCCAATTTTCATGTGTTCTGGTATACGCAGTTCAGGATGAGTACTTATGACCACACCACTTTTAAAACATCTTCCAAAGCAATGCTCAAATATTTAAAAACTGTAAATCCTTTACAACAATGGGCAGAAGTTAACATAATATCAAACAAATTAACTATTACTAGAAAAATCTAGTAATTACAATTGTGCAAGTAGATGCTGACTCTCTCAAATTGGAACTAATTCTTGAGTGTAACAATCTAGATACTACGGCTCGTCCGAACATACGGAGGCAAGTATATACAGCTATGTGGAACAGCTAATTCCTAATAACTCCTGCTTAACCGAAGATTGGCTGGACAAAAAAGCGTAATTAGCATAAAAAAATTTTGTTACTTGAGTGTTATTGAATTGTTACTACCTATGAGGAAGACTAATCTCGATAAAATGACTTGGTACAATCTGAAAACTCAACACCGCTTTGCTCAGCGACGCACATGAATCAACTGAACAATGGTTTCACTCTTTTTCTTAGTTTGCTAGTCGAGGCGATACCTTTCTTATTGCTTGGGGTTTTGTTCTCTAGTTTGCTGCTGTTTTTTGTTGATGAGCATAAACTCGTGGGAAAAATGCCCAAAAATCCCTTTCTGGGTGCATTATTCGGTAGTCTCGTGGGCTTTTTATTTCCTGTTTGTGAATGCGGTAACGTACCAGTAGCACGACGGTTGCTGATGCAAGGAGTCCCTCTACCAGTAGCCATTGGCTTTTTGCTAGCAGCACCGACAGTTAACCCCATCGTCATTTGGGCAACTTGGACAGCATTTCGCGATCAACCCGAAATCGTGGTGTTACGAGTCGTATTTTCTCTATCGATCGCAGTTATTATCGGTTTTATTTTCAGTTTTCAAAAAGACTTAGCTGCAATAGTACAACCAGCGATCGCTCGTTATTTGAAATATAACCCACCTGCACAGCCAGAACCCAAACGCCGCACCAGAACTCAATTCGTCCAACAGCAGGAGACAACGGTACCTACTCTGCTACAATCTGGAACATATTTGCTAGGAGGACAAGCAGGACAAACCATGCGGATGGATGCTGTGAATGCTAGTGGTCTGCAAGCAAATATAGCAGCTTCCAGTTCAAGTAAACCTTTCTCAGATAAACTGCGATTATTAGTCGATAATTGTGTGCAAGAATTGCGTGAATTAGGTGCGGTGTTGGTTATAGGAAGCGCCATTGCTGCGGCTATTCAAATACTAGCTCCCCGTGAATTGATCATGAGTTTAGGAGCAGGTCCAATTACCTCCATCACTGCGATGATGATATTAGCCGCAGTGGTGTCAATTTGTTCTACAGTGGATTCATTTTTTGCTTTGTCTTTTGCCTCAACTTTTACCAGTGGTTCTTTATTAGCTTTTCTGGTATTTGGACCAATGATTGATATCAAAGGCATTGGTTTATTGTTATCTATTTTTAAACCAAGGGCAGTCATCTACTTTTTTGTTTTAGCAGGACAATTAACATTTTTATTCACCCTCTTCATCAACTTACACGTCATTTAAAAAAGTGTTACTAGTACAATCCGTCAGAATCATCCTTCATAATTCAGAAGAGAGAAACGCTTATCAATCATGGATTTTGACTTCTGACGAACTGTTGTATAGTAATTTCTGTCGTGCTTTAGCAGAACGCCGATTCAGTATTCATAATTGTGACTAAAAACCCGGTTTATTCTAGTTGAGCCAACAAAGTTTTGGTTTTCCTGGCAACATAAACTGGGTTTTTAGGATGAGTGAATTAGTGTTCTAGTCATGATTTATTTATTTTTTTTAAATGACTAATGAATAATAACTTCATAACTAATGACTCCAAAAACAAAATCTAAAAACCGCCTCAAAAAAATATTACCTTGGCTAGATGTTTTAGCAATCACAGCCTGGGGAATTTTAATCCTGAAATACTGGCTAACTAACAAGTTAAACTTGTTAATTCACCCCGACTACTTTTGGTTAGCAATTTTAGGTGCCATTGGTTTAATCACTATTGGTTTGTTCAAAACAAAACAACTTTTGCAGCGGCGTCATGAGATTACCCCAAATGTACAGCACCTAACTTTATTTCCACCTGGTTGGAGCAGTACTTTACTGTTAACAACTGCAATCCTAGGACTCATCATTACACCCCGCGTTTTTGCCAGTCAAACAGCACTTCAGCGAGGTGTGACAGATTTAGTAGGAGCAACACGCGCCCAACCCCAAGCATTTCGCGCTTCTGTTCGTCCAGAAGAGCGAACACTGGTAGATTGGGTACGTACGCTCAATGTTTACCCAGAGCCAGACGCATATACAGGACAAAAAGTCAAGGTTCAGGGATTTGTCATCCATCCACCAGATTTAGGACAAGAACATTTGTTCTTAGCACGATTTGTCATCACTTGTTGTGCTGCGGATGCCTATCCCGTAGGATTACCCGTAAAACTGAAACAGACTCGTGATCAATACCCACCCGATACTTGGTTGGAAATCGAAGGACAAATGGTGACAGAAAATCTAGCAAATAAACGTCAACTGACCATTGATGCAACTTCCTTGAAGAAAATTCCTCAACCCAAAAATCCATATACTTACTAGTTGTCAGTCAACAGTAAACAGTACACAGTGATAACTGATAACTGATAACTGATAACTGATAACTGATAACCGATAACTGATAATAATGACCACCAGTAAAACTTTTTTCCAACCAGTAGATCGTGTTGCAATCGGACTGATGCTTATTCTCAGTCTGCTCATTGGGCTATTGATGTTACAGGGTGATGCAGTTAAGCCGAGTGTGCGTCATTTTAGCTGGCAAAATCAACGAATTGGAGCAGATGAAACCTCCTTCACCCTCACCTTCAGTCGCCCAATGGACGCAAAAAGCGTAGAAGAAAATATAAAAATTGATCCGCCCTTAGCAGGTAAAGTGAGTTGGGCAGGACGGCGGATGGCTTACACACTGATGACACCAGCCCCCTATGGAACAACGTACAAAGTGCAGTTGCAGGGCGCAAGAGATAAATTTTCGGAAAAAGAAGGAAAAAATAGACAGATACAACCTTTTACAGGAAGTTTCCACACACGCGATCGCATTATTCTTTACATTGGAGCAGATCAACAAGACAAGGGGCGATTAGTTCTTTACAACCTCACCCAAGAACGAAAAATGGTACTCACCCCGAAAGACTTGCTTGTCATGGATTTTAAGCCCTTTCCAAATGGAGAGAAAATTCTCTTTTCTGCTCGCAAAGTCGGAAACCAAGACCTACTCTCAACTGTGCTTTACACTGTCACAACAGGTATTTCTGCACAATCTGAAAAACAAGCAGAACCACTAGGTAGAGTTGATTTGCTTCTGGATAACAAAGAATATCAAAATCTGAAATTTGACTTATCGCCAGATGGACAAACTCTTGTTGTCCAACGAGGAAAAAAAGATGATCCGGGCGACTTTGGGTTATGGTTTATGCCTGTAAATAACAAAAATTCTCAGGAAAAATATACTCCAAAACGTCTAAAAAGTCAACCAGGAGGAGACTTCATTATTACACCGGATAGCAAAGCTGTAGCAGTTGCGCAAGGACAGGGAGCAGCAATATTACCTCTCCAACCAGACGCCAGCAAACCTTTAGATTTTCTGCCGCAGTTTGGCTTAGTGCAAGCTTTCTCTAAAGATGGGTCACAAGCGGCGATGGTGAGGTTTAATACAGACTATACGCGAGAACTCGTTTTGGTGACGACGAACCAAGGCGTTCAAAGACAACTGTTACGCACCAAAGGCTCAATTCTGAGCTGCCAGTTTGATACTGCCTCACCTACCATCTACTGTTTGCTAACACAGCTTTTACCAGGGGAACTTTATCAGGAACAGCCATATTTAGTAGCAATTGACCTCAAAAGCATGCAACAGAAACCACTGCTAGCATTGCCCCCCGACCAACGGAATGTACAAATGAGTTTAGCACCTGATGGTTTGGGGTTGTTATTTGATCAAGTTGTACCACAGACAATCCTTCCTGAATCACCACAAGCAAATATGTTAGTCACTGATGACGGACAGCCAATTGCGAGCAGTAGCTTGTGGTTAATGCCCTTGCTGCCCATTTCAGATCCGGCTGCGATATATGAAATTAAGCCACAACAGCTTCCAATAGTCGGATTTCATCCTCGTTGGTTGCCCTAGACTAGTTGGCAAATCCAACGTAGGGTGGGTACTGTCCACTTACGACACACCAACGACATAGGAAGGTCGGCAGTGCCCCTCCGGTTTGGACTTGCTGCTATCGTGCTGGGCTGGTTTCTCAAAGTACTTTCTTTCTTGAAGAATTTTCTCTAATTGCTTCTCATAAAAAAACTCTTGTTCTCCCAGTGCAGGAGTCAATTCAGTTAACCAACTTGCTTTATCGTTATATCGAGCAAAAAACGGACGTTTACACCAGTCAGGATTGCGTCCTTGAAGGAAAGAAAGCACAAACACCTTCTCGCCAAAAATCTCAGCAACACCATCCACAAGAATTTTACCTGGTAAGGCTGACATCACAGGACCTCTAACAGTTCGGGCTAACCCAGACACCTTTTGAATCGCTTGCTGAAAAATCTCCCAAGCCCGAATTATTGGAACTTCAAAATAGTGTTTTGCCCCCGTGTCTCGTTCCATAAACATATAGTAAGGAACGCAACCTAAGCGAACTTGCTCCCGCCACATCCGAATCCACACCTCTGTTGAATCATTAATCCCACGCATAAGTGGTCCTTGGGTGCGAATCTGTGCCCCTGTTGAACGGATGCGCCTAATAGCCTCTTGAGCAATTTCGGTTTCAATTTCTTTCCAGTGGTCGTAGTGTCCCATAATGGCAAGATGCTTACCTGCAAGAGTCACCTTCTCAAATAGACGCAGGACATCATCAGCATCCTCATCACTCACAAATCGATAGGGCCAATAAGCGACTGATTTAGTTCCAATGCGGATAGTCTGGATATGTTCAAAGCCAGAACCTAGAAGAGGCTCGATATACAGAGAAAGATGCCTAGCTTTCATAGTCATAGGATCTCCTCCAGTAATTAAAACATCTGTTACTTCTTTGTGCTGGCGGAGATAGTCTTGGAAAAGTCCCGATTCACGAGTCGCAAATTTCACACTGTCCATTCCCACAAACTGAGGCCAGCGAAAGCAAAATGTACAGTAGGCATGACAGGTTTGACCAGCTGTGGGAAAAATGAGCACTGTTTCGGGATATTTGTGTTGAATCCCTGGAACGCGATTGCCATTAAGAGTAGGAACATTGTATTCAACTTGCCCTGCTGGATGAGGGTTGAGGTGAGAACGAATCCCACTGACAACCTGATTCAGGTCTTCTGGTGCAGAATTATTCAGATACCAAATCAATTTGTCCAGATTTTCGGCACTCAACATTTCTCCTTGAGGAAAAGTCAGACGAAAGATTGGATCATCAGGAACGTTCTCCCAATCAATAAGCTCCTCTACCACATAGTTGTTTACACGGAAAGGGAGAACTTGGGCAACTGCTTTCATTGCCATGCGGTCTGTTGGTGACAGTTGTTGGAGCTGGGGGAGCTGATCTATGTCTTTAGCTCCATAGAAACGGATTTTTCTAGATTTAACTTGTGGCATTTGCTGAAAACCATAGTATAATAGTCTACGGTTTAATTTCGACCGCTCCCAACTCTTTCAATGTCTCTTTTTGTGATTCAGTCAGACCAATAACGCCATTTATGTTCATTCCTTCATAAGGTCTTGTTGCTACTAAAGTTTGCAGGCATTCGCCGGTTTTTACATTCCACTGTTTAACTGACCCATCCTGTGAACCGCTATATAGGTTTTGACCATCTGGGCTGAAAACAACAGATAGCACTCCATTGTTATGTCCTGTTAAACTTAAGAGGCGTTGACCTGTGGTCACATCCCAAATCTCAATTGTCTGGTTAAGACCGGCGCTAGCAAGAATCCGATCTTGAGGACTCAAAGCAACTGATAGCACCTCATCTTGAGTGTTGAAAATTTTGAGGCACTGTCCAGAACTGACATCCCAAAGCCTCACAGTTTTATCATTACTGCCACTTATCAGAGTTTGACTATCCGAACTAAAAGCCACAGATGATATCCGCATGGTATGTCCTGTTAAAGTGCGAATACATTCACCTGTATGGACATTCCATAGCCGTATTGTTTTATCGTCGCTACCGCTAGCTAAAATTTCACCATCCGGACTAAAGGTCACAGACTGTACCCAGTTGTTATGTCCTTCTAAAGTTTCAAAGCATTGACTGGTACGAATATTCCAAAGCCTTACGCGTTGATCAACACTTCCACTCGCCAAAGTTTGACCATCTGGGCTGAAAGCTATCGACCGTACACGATCTGTATTTGGTAAAGTTTTCAGAGGTTTGCCAGCAGATACATCCCAAAGAGATATCGCTTGGTCATCACCACCACTAGCTAGAATTTGACCATCTGGGCTGAAAGCTATCGACCATATGCGACTGGCTTGTTCTTCCAAAGTTTGAATACATTGACCAGTATCGATATCCCAAAATCGTATAGCTTTATCATCACTGCTGCTTGCAAGCGTCTTTCCATCAGGACTAAGGGCTAGATCGTGTACCCAATTGCTGTATCCTTGCAAGATTTGGATGCAGTTACGAGTATCCATATCCCAAAACCTTACGGTTTTGTCATAGCCACTGCTAACAAGTGTTTTTCCATCAAAACTAAATGCCACAGACCTGACTGAATTAATATGTCCTTGAAAAATATTCAAACATTTGCCGCCTTTCACATCCCACAATCGTACTGTTTGGTCAGCACTACCACTAGCAAGTGTTCGACCACTGGGACTGAAAGCAACACACTGCACCAACTTGGTATGTCCTTCAAGGATGTTCAAGCATTTTCCCGTGTTTACATCCCATATGCGTATAGTTTGGTCAGCACTACCACTAGCAAGTACGACAGACGTCTTGCTTGTCATATCAGATGGTTTGAAAGCAACACACTTCACCAACTTGGTATGTCCTTCAAGGATGTTCAAGCATTTTCCTGTGTTTACATCCCATATGCGTATAGTTTGGTCAGCACTACTACTGGCTAGTATTTGACCATCAGGACTAAAGGCAACAGATTGTACAAAATAGTTGTGTCCCCTTAAAACTTTTAAGCTTTGATGGGTATGAATATCCCAGAGTCTGACAGTTTGGTCACTACTGCCGCTAGCAAAGATATTATTTAGAGGACTAAAGGCAACTGACCTCACCCAATTGGTATGCTCTTCAAAAGTTTTGAGGTATTTTTGGTTTTCAACATCCCATAGTTTCACACTATGGTCATCGCTACTAGTAACGAGTATTTTACCATCAGGACTAAAGGCAATACATCTTATCCAGTTAGTGTGTGCCTTCCAGCTAAAAAGCTGTTTGCCATACGTGACTTGCCATAAGCTCACTCTACCATCAGCATCACCTGTCGCTAAAATCTCTCCCTTCATTGGGTTAAATGCTAGTGACAAAATACTATGCAATATGCCAGTAAATATAGACTTAGATAAATCAGAGTCAGCAAAGTTCACATTATGCAAATTCACACCTGCAAGGTATGCTTGCCAAATCTTTAATTTTGAAAAATCGCATCCGCTTAAATTAATTCCCAGGTGACAAAGTAAATTAATCACATTTCCACCCGCATACCCGATTTTCAGAGGTGTTTCTTTTTGCAGCACTGAGAGAATTTGAAGTAAATGTTCCTTAATATGATTCTTGTTACCAAAAGTATTGATAAGTTTGTCTGCTATTGGAGCAAGAATGAAACGAACTTGAGTATTTCTGATTTTTGCTTCTGTTTGAGCTTTGAATAATGCATGGCTTTTGAAAAGAGAAATTCTTTCAGAAGTGATGTTTGAAAGAATTTCATCACAAACCTGTTTGATGAAGTGATTAATCATATACTCCATAACCACAGGTTGTAATGTGAACTTTGCTGAACCTTTTTCGTTATCAATAAGCGAGCGTCGCCTGAGAGATTCCAGAGCTTCTATTAATTCTAAGTTTGATAAGTTTGAAATAATATCTTCTTGTAACTCTGATAAGGAAGTCGGCTTGATATTGATTGCTAGCCAGTATAAAATATCTTTTTCTAAGTTTGACAGCCGCTCATATTGTTGGTCTAAAATATTCCGAATATTACCGACAAAAACTGCTGTGCCCTGCCTGATAAACTCAGAAATATTCCCACCAAATACCTCGTGAATCGTTGTGGCAACTATCTTTAATGCTAAGGGATTACCAGCATAGTGATTGATTAAGTTTCCCCAATCTTCTTCTGTTCCTGAAAAATCCCCTTTTCCAGTAAAGATTCTCTTTGCTTCTACATTATCTAAACCAGTTAATTGCAATATTTGGACTTTGAAATTGTCTCCTTCCAAGAGTGAAATTTCTTTAAAACTCTCCCGACTCGTTAAAATTAAGCAGCTTTGATGAGGTACTTCGCCAAGTTGTCTAAAAAGTTCTCCGTATCCTTCGTATCCTTTTCGATAATATCCAGCCTGCTGACCCTCCAGTAAAATTGACTCTGCATTATCAAGTACCAGCAAACAGCGGTGTTTCCGCAAACACGCAATCAGTTGCGAAATTCCAACCCCTGTATCCTCTAAATCAGTGTTTGTTTCATTGTTGTCAGATAAAAACTTGATCAAGTCTGCAAAAATGTCTTTGATAGAGGGAGCATTGCGTAGCGATCGCCAAACAATATACTCAAATTGATCCTGAATTTCCTGAACTAACTTGACACACAGAGTCGTTTTGCCTATTCCCCCCATGCCCAATATCGCCACCAATCGGCAGCGTTCTTTGACAATCCATTGTTTTAGCGTGTCTAACTCTGATTTGCGTCCAAAGAAAACGGGGACATCAGGTGCTTCTCCAAAATCATGTTGAGATTGGGCAGTTGCGGCTGCTAATAACTGGTATCTCTGTTGTAAGAGATTTTTCAAGATCTCTAATTTTCCTGGGGTACCTCCAGCAATACCAAACTTTTGATAAACCGAACCAAGTCGCTTACGGACTGCTGGCGCACTAATTTTAAGAGTGGTAGCTATCGACTCTGCTGTCTGACCACCTAAAGCTAGGATTAAAGCGCCTTGCTCAGCTTCAGACACATTATGTTCGCTCATCACCACTCTCAATAAACTTTCGGGAATATCAGCCATAAGGGTGAATCACTCCAGTAGACGAGAGTTAATAATTATGTGATATGTAGTGTGAGGGATTAGTTACCCTTAGCTATTCTATGTAGAACCTGACTGTTCTGCAATCTATTGGATAACTATTGTGCAAGTAGATAGATACACTCTCATTTTTTAGGGAAACTGTCTTGTCAGTAGGAACATTGCAAGCATTTCGCCCGGAAATCTATTTCCAGACTCATAGCTCAAGTCCACTAGATAAAAACAATCACACTCTCAATCATACTTCTGAGTTATCAAGTTATCCAAAATGGCTATACAATAATTGACAAGCTTGATAAATATAAAGTATAAATATAGGTAGACAACGGTTGACTAAATTTGGTGTGAACGAGGACAACTCAACTAACTAGCACTGGGGTTCACAATACTATGCTGTTACCAGATTCTCCTGGCTCTGCGGAAGCACTGTTTGCCTCTATTGAGGAGGGTATTCACGTTTGTCACAATTTTAGGGATGGAACCATAGAGGTCAGTATCAGAAAAATAAGTCCTGAAGAATTGGAATTGCGTGTATCTTCTTTGAGAGGTTGCTTCCGCTGCCCTTATGGAGAACTCAAAAACTACCTGGAGCAGTTTCCGCAGGATACACAAAGCCAAGTGTCTGTTTATCGCGATCGTTTCCGAGTCGAGTTAATAAGTATTTTGTCAAAAGGGTTTGGCTTACTCCAGTTGGACTTTTCAAAATCCAAGAAGGGAAGAACACCACCTGTATTTGGTGCAATGGTGACTGAGTTATTGGATGTTGATTGTTAATTGATTTTTACCAGCTTCATAAGGAGGCTTGATCACAGGCAACTATATCTCCAGGAATGAACAAGCAGTGGAAAAAACTGTTTTCATCCTGAGCGAGCAATTAAAAGATCTTAATATTTTCTAGCCCATGAGAGTTCGGAAAGAAACTACGACAGGGTTGAGCAGTGAGTTCTACTGCATCAGCCCTGTTTTTTTTTGAAATCTTCGCTCAAAACTTGAAAAGGAATGACTTTATGATCACAAAACAAGATAGTCGTTTGATAAGACTGGTGTCTCGGTTACTCAAATATTTTTTGCTGATGCTGTTTGGTTTTGCAGTCGCCTACGTCATGTCAGTCAGCTTCGGTGCATCACATATTGTGGTGATGCTGCTACCGATAGTGGGAGATTTGTATTGGCGATTGGGAATTCTTCTGTTGTGTTTAATGGCGATCGCAATCATTTTTGAGTCTCTACGCTAAAGATTGGCTGCAGGTACTATTGAGTGCGCTACTCAATAGTATCTGACGCGGCATCTAAAACAGCAGTCTTGCCCAACTTCAGCTTTTTTTGCAATCAGCAGTTTGAAAAAGCTATAACTAAATTCATGTTTATTAATCTAACTTAGAAGGCGCAACACTTGCCTTCTATAGTAAATTTTGATAAGACAACATTTATATCTAATGCTACCGCAGTCTGTGCTTGTTTATTTTCAAGTTAGTGGGTGAAGAGAGAGTGATGAATGAAGCCGACACCCCAAACAATGGGGATTTTGTTGAACCCCTGGATCGCAATTCACTGCAACCGGAGCAAGTGAGTTGTCCATTTTACTCAGTCAGCAAGAGTGAAAACGCTGCAACTGACCAATTGCCACTACTGGCACCAGTAGAAAGCTCTGATCTGTGTCAAAGTGACACTTTACCAGAAGAAAATCCACCCCAGCAAGACTGGGTTGCAGAACCTGAAAGCGAAAAACAAGAACTCGTAGACGCTGAGTTCAAAAAATTGCTGGAGTTGAATCAAGAATTACGTTCTGTCAACAATGATTTATATGACAAAGTAGAAGAGCTAAAAGCTGCCTTAATTGAATCCGACAAGGCTTTGCAGTGGCTTCAAAAACGCTCAAGTGTCGCAGAGTCAATGCTTAACCAACAAGCCCACGAACTGACTGCGGCTCAAGAGCAAGTCAATTCTTTATTTCAACAATTAGAAACTGCTGTGCAAACCGTTCAGCGCCAAGAAAGTTTGATTGAAAACAATAAAGCGCAGCAAGAAATAACTCAACAACGCATTGCCCAGCTAGAACGGGAATGTGTATTGATGAAATCTAGCTATAATGACCAGTCTCATCAACTCATACAATCAGAAAATACTTGTCGCGAACTACGAACACGGCTGATGCGACAACAACGCCAAACTTTGCAGTTCAAAGCAGCTCTGGAAAAATGTCTGGAGACACCTGTTCCCAGCTATGATTTCCTTGAGAATAACGATACAAACAACACTCAGACAAAACCTTCTAGAAACAAGAGCGTTTTTTTCAGCCAAGCACAACCAATTCGACCTTGGTCCGGGGAATCAGAATCATTGGCAGATGGCGTAGATAATACTCGAAGGGAAACTCCAGCATCACCCATGAAGCAATGGGATCACTCTACGCCAAATCCATCATCTATTTGGGATTCAGATACAGAAGAAACACCTACACAAAAAACACAACCAGTTGACACACCAGAACCAGAAATTAAAACAGTTTCATCTTTGGGTTCAACAAGCTTAGAAGAACAGTTAGATGGTGTCATCCAAATGTTTTTCGTTGCCAATCCTCCTGTATCACCATCTCCACAACCTCCAGCTGAAAAAAATGCAGATAGCACCCAAGCGGCTCAAGCAATTTGGGAAACCTCTGCAATACCCCTCGCAGATGAACCAGAAACTGCTGAAACATTGGTGAGTAGTGATTCTTTAGAGGAAACAGAGGATTATTGGGTAAACAGAGCACAATCATCATCACTCGAATTGCAAGAAACTGCTGATTCTGTTGAACCCTTAACCAATTATGCTAACAATTCCCCCTCGCCACTAATCTATCCGCAGCGTCCATCTAAAGGGCGAAAATCTCTATCATCTGTTGAACTACCAAATTTTCGCCGAGATACTCAGTAAGTAAAACTGTGGCAGACAGTTTGTAGAATTTTTCCTGTCTGCAAATTTGGACGATTGACTTTGGAGTCTGAACTAATTGATTATTCTCGGTTCTGGTTTCTGGAGTCTGGCTTTTGATGTCACCTGAGCAACTAGATTTTGCGGACGTGCAATACCAGTGGTGAGAGCATAGTCAATTGCTAATAGCCGCAACCACAATGCTGGATATCGTGGTTCTAACCAAGAACCAATTCGACGAAGGAAGCGTGGGAACCATCCATTGAGCAAAGCCCGGACAAGAGCATGGCGACCAAAATCAACATAGTTTCCAGTCCATCTCAGTAAATCCTTTGAACCTGCAAGTTCCCAAATCCACAAAAGTAATACGGGGTTCTTGCGAGCTGCTTTCAGGGCTAACCGATTAAAGGTCATCCAATCAAATCTATCTTTGATGAAATTATCTGTTATGTGTGGAGGTTCATCTACCAATAACCCAAAAAAGTTGTTGAGCATAGAGTTGATTCTCTGGGGTGGTATAAATTTTCCAGTGGGAACCATCATCCCTTTGGAAAACATCCAAGTGACAGCAATATTATTTTGAAAGGCGCGAATTTGGTTTAAATGCCGGAAACTCAGTAAGTCGTGTTTGAGAGCAGTATCCAAAAGAGTTGTCAGGCGTTCTAGATTACGCACCAGAGAACCAAAGCCTGTAAAAACGAGAGGAGATTGAAGTGATGCAGCATCACCCATAGCTATCAAGCGGTCAAAGGCGACTGTGCGATCGCGACTCCCTACACTAAAATGTCCAGGTATATACCCAAAAGTCGGCTTTTTCCACACCAGCTTATCCATCTCACAGCGGCGATACTCTGGCAAAATCGTGAAAAAGTCCTCGTACATCTCCAGCAAGGAACCAGGATTTTTTGGATGAACTTGGTGGTAATGAAATAAATAAATCGTCAATTCTTCATCTGCTGCAGGAAACAACTCCCAAATCAACTGTCGTCCTCGTGAAATATCCCCATGACTGTAGAGAACATCCCCGTATTGAGAATCCCATACCCCAGGCTCAAATCCACGCTCAATCACCGCTCCTACAGTCGGGCAAACACTGTCAAAAGCACGACCACTATTCAATTGCCATGCAATTGGTGAAGCACTTCCCATCGCATCCACTAACAATCGCCCACTCACTTGCTTCTGTGTTTGACTCGTTAAATCCTTGACAGTAACAACGACTTGTGCATCGTATACATCTGCCCGGATGAATTCTGTTTCATCCCAGATTTCACCGCCTGCTGCTCGTAGCTTTTGCCCACACATTTGCAACCATTTCTCGGAATCTAAAGCTACATTTAGCACTGTAGGTGTATGCAAAACTGGTGCTTTTAGATTGCTAGGATTATTCGCATCAAAGAATTTATTAAATCCATCTTTGTACTCTCGTGCAATAATTAATTCCACCTCAGCTGTCGTCAGCAAACCCAAGTTAATTAAACTTTGAATCTCATCGCGAGAAATATTCCATTCTCGGTTCATTCGTCCAAACGGCATCCGTTCCACCAGCAGCACTCGATAACCTAGTCTTGCCATAACTGCTGCATGGATAACGCCAAGCGCCCCACCAATGTAGATGAGGTCATAAAAAGGGGATGAGGGGGATGAGCCAGATGAGGCAGTTATTTCTCCCCCTACTGCCCCTAATCCCCACTCCGTGGGGACCCCGAGTTCCCCTACTTCTCCTGCTCCTCTAATATGAGAGAACACCACCTGACCAGGCTTTTGGGGATTCCGCACACCTTCGCGCCATCGTTGCTCCCACCAGTAGACTCGCTTGAGGTCATATTCACCATTGGGCATTTTTTGAAAAAATTTGACTGTCAGGGGGTAGTAAGGAGCAAGCGCCTCAAAAATTGATTGCTCAGATAAATCAATCGTTGGAGGTTCAGGGTATTCATACTGAAAGCGGCTTCTAAGACCAGTGGTAAGCTTTTTAAGAATCTGTTGTTCTTTGGGGAAGGGTTTTTCTGCCCAACGAAACGCTTTTAAATACGTAGTTCGCTGCACTGACCAGACGAAAACAGAAAGTGTATCCGGTAACTTTTCCGAAATAGTTCTCGTGCTAAGTGTAGTATCAACAACTCTCAAGCAAAAGCCTTGCGGAGTAAGTACTTTCTCATAAATTCCTGGTTCAAAATCATTCTGTAACCAGTGACATACGGCAGTTGTATCGGGAGTAGGAATTTCCAAGTAGAGAATCTCTTGCATTTTTTTTGAATCTCCGATAAATCTATGTATTGAGACAGATTTCAAAAATAGATAAAATGCGCTATAGTCCGCCCTATCTGTTGAATGAGTCTTTAATAAAGAAATATTAAGAGTTTTTCAGATTTCTTGTTCATTCTTTGTTTTTTGTAAACACACGCCATGAATTATCCCATCCCACACAGCCCACAAGAAATTGTTGCCTTGAGACAAAAGCCAATTGATGAAGAACTGGTTGCTAGTGCGATCGCTGGTGTCATCAAAATTGTTCGCGCTCAAGGTCAATCTTTAGAAGAGTTAACCGCCCAAGTGCTAGCTGACGACAGCCTGCTAGACATACAACAAAGACGTTGGCTCAGCCAAGTCGTTGCTCAAGCTTGGGAAAATTTCTCGTAAGAGGTGTTTAGTACTTAGTAGATCGCACTTTAAGATGTTAGTCGCCAGTTGTGATTAACTCTTGAGCTAAATTGCCAATCACTTTTTTTGGTGTGGGAGCTTTCATAAATTGTCTAGGATTGGCAATTAGACTTTTAAAAGAACAAGAGAACAAGAGGAGTCAGAACTCACCAACTCAGCATAAATGAGAAAAGCTTTGGGGAGTCTTTATGTCCCTTATACTCTTGTCCTACTTAACGACTGAGCAGTTTAATTTCCACTCGACGAAGTACTCAAAGCGGCTTGTGCTTGAGAGTGCAACAAAAGACCATATTCTAAACCTTCTACCACAGCTTGATAAGAAGCCTCCAGAATATTTGTGGAAACGCCTACTGTTGTCCAGCGTTGATGAGTGTTGCGCGACTCCACCAAAACGCGAGTTTTCGCTGAAGTTCCTGTATGTCCGTTGATAATCCGTACTTTATAATCTGTCAACTCAAACTCAGCAATGTGGGGATAGAAATTCATCAAAGCCTTGCGTAAAGCTGCATCCAAAGCTGCAACAGGTCCATTTCCTTCTGCAGCTTCTAGAATATCCTTATTTTTGACAGCAACTTTTATGGTAGCAAGAGCGTTAGTTGTTTCTTTCCCCTCAACCAAATCACAATGGACTTGAAAACCTTTGATTTCAAAGAAAGACTGACGACTATTTAAAGCTTCGCGCATCAACAACTCAAAACTTGCTTCCGCCGCCTCAAATTGATATCCTTCACTCTCTAAAGCTTTGAGACGTTGTAAAATTTGCCCTGTTGTTGGGTTGTTCCTATCCAGTTCAATACCAAAAGTACGAGCTTTGGCTAAGACGTTACTGACTCCAGACTGTTCAGAAATAACGATACGCCGACGGTTTCCGACTTGTTCTGGTTGAATGTGTTCGTAAGTCAGAGGATTGCGTTCCACCGCCGATACATGAAGCCCACCTTTATGAGCAAAAGCCGAACGTCCCACAAAAGCCGCATGTTCATCAGGAGCAAGATTGACAACTTCACTCACGAAGCGACTAGTTTCTGTCAGTTGAGGCAATTGGTTTTCTTCAATACACTTATAACCCAGCTTCAATTGTAAATTGGGAATGACCGAACAGAGATTGGCATTACCGCAGCGTTCACCATAACCGTTGATTGTACCTTGTACCATTTTCGCCCCTGCCATAACAGCAGCTAAGGCGTTGGCAACTGCGGTATCTGAATCGTTGTGAGTGTGAATTCCTATCTGAATATCACTAGGAGTCGAGTTGATCACATCTGTGACAATCTGAGTAATTTCATGAGGCAAAGTGCCGCCATTAGTATCGCAAAGAACTATCCATTCAGCACCAGCAGAGATTGCCGTCTGTAACGTCTGTAAAGCATAATCTGGATTTTGCTTGTAGCCATCAAACCAGTGTTCCGCATCGTATACGATGCGACGTCCTTGAGAACGAAGATACTCAATCGTATCCTGTATCATCGCCAAATTTTCTCTGGTGGTTGTTTTGAGTCCTTCTGTGACGTGTAAATCCCAAGACTTGCCAACAATCGTCACCCAGCGAGTACCCGCAGCAAGAATGGCTTGTAACATTGGATCAGCTGCTGCTGTTTTTTGAGGGCGTCGAGTATAGCAAAAGGCAACAATCTCAGCTTGCTGAAGCGGTTCTTCTTGGAGATGCCAGAAAAATTGTACATCTTTTGGATTTGCCCCAGGCCAACCTCCTTCTATGAAAGGAATTCCCAGTTGATCTAGCCTCCGGGCAATGCGTAACTTATCTTCTATGGACACCGACAACCCTTCACGTTGAGTGCCATCTCGTAGTGTTGTGTCATAGATCCAAAGTTGGGGTGAGGAATTTGCAGTCATAAAATGCGGACTCTTGGAGACAACTTTCAAGGATTTTGTGTAATTCTCGTTAAAGATAAAACGTAAAAGTCACGTGGAATACTTTTTCCTGGAGAAGAATTTAGAACGCACAGTTCAGACTTTCCTCAAAAAAGAATTCAGAAAATTTAACAAGAGTACAAAAACTTTTCTGCATTCCTATTTGAGAAGTTTTGAATTTGTTGCGAGTCATGACAAGATTTTACCGTTCCTTAGGCGAAATCAGAGTTCTGAGTCACGAAAACCAACTGTGTTCGTTGAGTCACGCAAATGAAAACAAGAGCACTTAAGACTCATTGCTCACAACTGAGAACTGCGAAGTAAACCACTGTTTCTTTCAGATTTAGCCAGGATTTCCCATAATTGTTTGAGAGTAAGGTACTGAGTGTAGCGCCCCTGCTCCCTTAGGCAAATTTTATCAAAACAAAGGTCTAGAGAATTGTATAATCCTCACCGAAGCGTTCACCGAACTCTCCAGACTAATTATAAAGATGTCAAAGTGTCAAGTTTATAAATATGGACAAGTAGCTTGAGTTTTTTGGGATCTTAGGTTATCGATTATGTATTGTTTCTGTGTTTTTCTATATCGAAATGAATTGTTACAATACAACAAAAAGCTAACTTAGTCATCACAAATGCCCAAGGCACAAGCTCAAAGTGAGATAATTGACTACATTGGCAAGATAAGCCTAACTACCTTACTTGCCTTTGCCAGACATGGGGAAAGGTTTGCTTCAAAAACGCCTTAGCACTATAAGGGCGAACGCGGAGCCAATCTGCGGCAAATATTGCTGCAAAATGGTGTTGACCTCTACAATAACGATGCTAAGGTAGTAGACTGTCGGGGAATTGGTAGCTGTGTTCCTTATGCAGTTCTTGTAGAAGGCGAAGTGTTCAAACGCCAAATCGGCATGAAAAGCGCGGCAGTCAACACCACGCGATTCTTTAGTCAGCAAGGGTGCGCTTAGCCTACCAAACCAATGTCTTGGGCAAAGTGAAACTTAAATTTAATCAATATTGAGAACCAGGTTCTCAATTACTTTGGACATCAAAATCTTAAAACGGAGAAATTAACGATATGGGTAGATGGACACCGCTGATTCTTATGGCTGGAGGCTTAGCAATTTTACTTGGGACATTGCTAGGCATTAGTTTTCCAATGGGTGGACAAAATACCGCACAAGCACCTGCACCTACAACATCTGCACCGCAAAAGGACAAAGAATCAAAAGTCCTCCCAGCTAATATTGATGTTAATAGCACTAGCGCTGGTAATGCCCCCACGAACGGGGGTAAAAATAACATCGCTCAGACAAATCAGAAAAGCGAATCTAATAATGACCAAAGGCAAGATGATACAGGCGGTGCTACCAACAACCAACCAACAGATAATCAACCATCAGGTAACAATCAATCACCATCAGACACAAAATCAGACGCAAATCAAAGTGACGAACCGATTCGAGCCTTATGGTAGTACGTCATTAGTTACAAGTTACAAGTTATGAGTTAAAAGTTATAAGTTATGAGTTACAAGTTATGAGTTACGAGTTATTAGTCTAAAGTCGGTAGTTCAAAGTCCTAGTTTTTATGACAAATGACTATTGATCAATGACTATTGACTCTTGACTAATGGCTAATAACTAATGACGAATGACGAATGACTAGTGACGTTTTAATGATTGGTGGCGGCGTCATCAGTATGGCGATCGCCATTGAATTAAAGTTACGCGGTGCCCAAGTGACAGTGGTAAGCCGCGATCTTTGTGCTGCTGCTACTCATGCTGCTGCTGGAATGTTAGCACCTGGTGCTGAAAGAATCTCAGACGAGGCAATGCAGAAGTTATGCACACGCTCTCTGTATTTATATCCAGATTGGACACGCAAGCTCGAAGAGTTTACTAGTATCAATACTGGTTATTGGTCTTGTGGTATTCTGGCTCCAGTTTATCAAGAACAGACAAGCAGAGCCAGCACTGCAGCAGAGTTTCCCTCATCTGGTGTCTGGCGTGGACAAATCAATTCAAAATTGCGCAGCGTTGCGTTAGCGGAGTGTGCGACAAACAGCGAAGCGACGCAATCTCAAAATTCAAAATCGCGTAGCGTTGCGAGCGGAGCGAAGCAATCAGAAATCTCTCCCTCATCTGGCTCATCCTCCTCATCTTCCCCTTCTTCCCCTGCTTACTGGTTAGAAAAAGAAGCCATTCATCAATATCAGTCAGGATTGGGAGAAGAAGTTGTTGGAGGTTGGTGGTATCCTGAAGATGGACAAGTAAATAATAGGGCATTAGCACAAGCGTTGTTGGCAACTGCTAAATCCCTTGGTGTTGAACTCAAAGAAGATATTACAGTAGAAGGAATTCAACAGCAGCAACGGCAAGTTGTAGGCGTACAAACGAGCGCAGGAATCCTTCATGCAGAACATTATGTTTTGGCCACAGGTGCTTGGTCTAATGCATTATTTCCTCTACCTGTGCGTCCTGTCAAAGGTCAAATGCTGAGTGTGAGAGTACCAGAATTTGTGCCGGATTTACCTTTGACAAGGGTTTTATTTGGGGAGGACATTTACATCGTACCGAGGCGCGACGGACGAATAATTATTGGTGCGACAGTAGAAGATGTTGGTTTCACCCCCTACAACACGCCAGTAGGAATTCAAGCCTTACTACAAAGAGCTATCCGCCTATTTCCCAAAATACAAGATTATCCGATTGAGGAATTCTGGTGGGGATTTCGTCCTGCTACCCCAGATGAATTACCTATTCTGGGCACAAGTCCTTGTGAAAACTTAACCTTTGCGACAGGTCATTACCGCAATGGTATTCTTCTTGCGCCCATAACAGCAACATTGCTAGCGGATTTGATTCTTGAACAAAAAATAGACTCTTTACTCTCTGATTTCCATTACTCACGCTTCCACGCCAAGTCATCTACCCCAATGCTTACTTATCCCACACATAGAACTCAGAACTTAGAACTCAGTACTCAGAATTCAGAACTCAGTACTTTAGAAGATTCACCACTCCAAATTGCCGGAAAAACTTTCCAATCTCGCTTGATGACAGGAACTGGCAAATATCGCAGCATTCAGGAAATGCAACAAAGTGTTGCTGCAAGTCGTTGTCAAATTGTCACTGTTGCGGTAAGACGAGTACAAACCAATGCCCCTGGACATGAAGGTTTAGCCGAAGCATTAGATTGGACGAAAATCTGGATGTTGCCTAATACTGCTGGTTGTAAAACTGCAGAAGAAGCAATTCGTGTCGCACGTTTGGGGCGAGAAATGGCAAAACTTTTAGGACAGGAAGACAACAATTTTGTTAAGCTAGAGGTTATACCTGACCAAAAGTATCTCCTACCTGATCCGATTGGGACTTTACAAGCAGCAGAACAGTTAGTAAAGGAAGGTTTTGCTGTATTGCCGTATATTAATGCAGACCCCATGCTGGCAAAGCACTTGGAAGAAGCTGGCTGTGCAACAGTTATGCCTTTGGCATCACCGATTGGTTCTGGACAGGGGTTGAAAACGGCTGCCAATATTCAAATCATTATCGAAAATGCTCATGTGCCAGTGGTAGTCGATGCAGGCATTGGAGCACCTTCTGAGGCGGCGCAAGCAATGGAAATGGGGGCAGATGCCTTGTTAATTAATAGTGCGATCGCCTTGGCACAAAATCCACCTGCAATGGCTCATGCCATGAATTTAGCAGCAGTTGCTGGTCGTTTGGCTTACCTTGCTGGCAGAATGCCTCTCAAAAGCTACGCTATTGCAAGTTCACCCCTGACTGGGACGATTACTAATTAGTCCTTAGTCATTAGTCCTTAGTCATTAGTCCTGAGTTAAAGGGTTAATGACTAATATGACAATTTGTATCTTAGTATTAAGAGTTATCCTCTCATTTCTGTTAAATTTAAATAAATGAACAGGATAAGGAATTGTACTCATGCCCTACACAACAGAAGACGGTGGTCGTCTGAATAATTTCGCTCGTGAGCCCAAAGTTTATAGAGCAGAACCTCCTACCGAGCGTCAAAAGCGAAACTACATTATCCTGGGAATTACTGCTACAATTTTGGTCAGTAGCTTAATTTTTGTTGCTTTTTCTGTGTCTAGCGTCAGTTGATAAGAAATTGTTTTAGAAATTGGTAGTTTAATCATTTAAGTTTTTCCAGGCTCCCAGATTTATTGGAGCCTAGTTTTTTGGTCTTATATTTTTAGTATTATAAAGATTTAGAAGAAAACTATTTGAGTTATAGTATAATTTAAGACTTTTATCTAGAAAAGATCAAAGAATCGATTTATCCTGAGCAAAGTCACAATCACTTGAAAATCGTAGTCATGGTTAGATTTACAGGCTGCCTGCATGCACCCCAAAAGGGTATATCCACTGCGTTTTGGCTCTTTAGCCGCCATGAGCGTAAATGAAACGACACACCCAGATAATTTTGCTTGGAATCGGCAAGTGTATCATCGCCTGAAACTTGCTCTCAGTCTCGGTTTAAGACGACAAATGTTTTTGGCGGTCTGTGATGATTTAAACTTGAGAAATCAGGTAGCGGCGCGTTTGCATTCAACTTTGGCTTATCCTGTTGGGCAAGTGCTGTATCAGCCGTCAAATACACAGGAAGCGAGCACACCCGCCTATCCCCGACTAGTCACCCTGCGCTTGAATTTAAGCGATCCTAATCTCATCGCTCAGATAAATCAGTGGTTGTCTAGTTATCCACCACCTATTATAGGAGCATCAAAAGACAATCCAGGACGACCATTACCAGTACCAGCATTTCAAATTGTGGGTGTCGAACAGCTTACTAGGCAGCCAGTAGCAGTACAGCGGTTATTTTTGCACTATTTGCGTTTAACTGAGCAACAACTCTCTAGTTTTGAATCCAGTTTGCTGTTGTGGGTACCACGTCCTTGGTTATATGCTATTCAACAATCAGCACCACAGTTTTGGCGTTACCGTACAGGTGTTTTTGTCTTTGCTGGAGAACCCACACCGACAACTCAAAACAAAAGCTCACCAGAACGTTTTTCTGGTTCTAGAAATTTGGAGTTAGGCAAGGTTGAGCAATCCGCTTTAGAAAAATCAGTCATTCAGGAAGATTTCGATTTTCCAGAACAAACATCATTGAATCGTGGAAACAAACCCCAGGAGGTTGCTCCGTCAAAATCAACAACAAAATCAACAAATTTAACAAACAAATCTCTTCAAGAGGAATCAACTGATCAAGCAAGTACCAACGAGACCTCATTATCTGAGCATACATCACATATCAGCAAAGAATTAACAGAGCTAGTACTCGCAACGATTAACACGACAATTGCGGAAGACGATGAGCAGAACTTACAAGTGAAGCAGATTCTGCAGGAGATAGAAGAATTACACTCACAACAAGCTTCAGGCGTCAAGCTAGGAGCAGCTTATCACCGCTTAGGGAACTTATATCGCCTTCGTATTGAACAAGGAAAATCCATCCTAGAAAACTTGATGGTAGCAATTCTTGCCTATCAAGAATCAATCACTCATGATGAGAATTCACCCCAAGTTCCTGATACCTTGAATGACTTGGGTACACTCTACTGGATGCTTTACCGCACACCACCCAATTCTGAGGAGGGTCAAGCTTACATAGAACAAGGGATAGAATTTTATCATTTGGCATTGAAGCTCATTTCATCAGAAAGCCACCCGGAAACATACGCTCGCGTGCAAAATAATTTAGGGACAGCTTATGGTGATTTAGCTCGTTTTGCGAACCCTGGTGAAAACTGGCAGCAAGCAGTTCTAGCTTACAGCGAAGCGCTATCACTCCGCACAGCCGAGATGGAACCACTAAAATATGCTGCATGCCAAAACAATTTAGGGACAGCTTACTGGCATTTAGCACAATACAATCAACCAGTTGAGCATCTCAAGAAAGCCATTGCAGCGTACAAACTGGCGCTTGCCTATTACAGTCCTGAACAAGAGCCACTGAAATATGGCATGATTCAAAACAATATAGGCACAGCATACTGGAATATAGCACAGTACGAGCAGCCAACAGAAAATCTTAACTTAGCTATTGATGCTTACCACGAAGCGCTGAAATATCGAACTCCTACTAATGTTCCTCCCGCCTGCGCCGCCACCCAAAATAATCTTGGAACTGCCTATTGGCACTTAGCAAATCAATCACAAACTTCCAAAGATGAGCGGCAAAATTTGTTAGAACAGTGCATTAGTTCATATGAAGAAGCGCTTACCCTTGCTCATTCACTCAGCGGTATGCCTCTGAGTTTTGATGTGTTTGCCACTCATAATAATCTCGGACTTGCTCATTTTCAGTTAGCAACAGAGCAGTATTTTGAGCGTGATAAAGCAACTCGTTCTAAACATTTAGAAGCAGCATTAGATAATCACTTGCAAGCTTTGAATGGAATGAGTAAACAACCTGAAGCGTATCAAACAACTTTTGCTTATGTAGTCAAGACAATTCGTGCTTTCCACAATGAGTTAGGTATACAGGGACAAAATTTGGCTTTGTCTAAAGTTCCTGGTCAATTGTTACCAGACATTCTACCTAAGTTGTAATGAGTGAGTGGTTCGTTGTTAAGAAACAATACCGTAACCTTGGGTGATTTTTGGATTGCTTGAGCTAGTTTGGGTAGTTCTTCCGGATGGCAAACATTTAGTAGCGTGGTTGGTAGCGCCCAATACGGTTCTGATAAGAAATTTGCTCGTGAAAGTAAGTCAGCGTGCAAGCAAGAGGAGAGGACTTGCTGTGAGATTTCCCCTCCGCCCTTAGCAGCGCCCACAAAACTCGGACTCAAGTAGAAAACCGAACTTGGCAAAGTGGCACTAAAGCGAGACAATAAGAATACGTCGCCCTCGAAATTTGCTTTGTGAATAACCTCCGTACCGTATCTGATACTAAGCGAACTTTCTACAACCTTCATACCCGTCCGATAAATACTATTTATCGTCGGGTAGTGGAAGAGTTAATGGTGGAAATGCATCTATTGTCAGTAAATGTTGACTTTAGTTATGATCCTATTTATGCCTTAGGCGTCGTCACTGCTTTTGACCGCTTCATGCAAGGCTATCAGCCAGAACGAGATCAGGAGTCGATTTTTCATGCTCTCCTTCAGGCTGTACAAGAAGATCCACAACGCTACAAACACGATGCTCAACGTTTGCAAGGATTAGCGACAAGCATCAGCGCTTCAGAACTCATTGCGTGGTTAAGCCAAAAAACTCCTTCAAATCGAGATGCTGACTTTCAAGGCTCACTACAAGCAATAGCGAATAATTCTAAATTTAAATATAGTCGCTTGTTTGCGATCGGTTTATTCTCTTTATTAGAGTATTCAGAGCCAGAACTCGTTAAAGACGAAAAGAAACGCAATGAGGCACTAAAAGCAATTGCCAATGGCTTACATATATCTGATGACAGACTCAATAAAGATTTGGAATTGTACTACTCTAACATAGAGAAGATGTCACAAGCCTTGACAGCGATGTCAGATATGCTTTTAGCAGATCGAAAAAAGCGGGAACAGCGTACTCAGCAATCAAGCACTACAGTTGCTCCGCCAACAGCTAACGAATAATTTTTAGTTGGATTTAGTTGGAATGATGAATGATGAAACTTTTTTCTCATGCACAATTCATCATTCAGAATCACCTGCCGCTAACAAAACGTTGATAATAATGCCTGTGCTAGAGCGAAACATATCTTGATGCACACACTTCCCGCTCCCGCAAGATATGCTTGTCGTTTATACTATCTTAGCCCAGAGTGAGATGGCAATCAAAAGTTTCTAAAGCTAAAATTATTGATTAATCCAAGTATGACAGAAGCGAATCTGCTATTGTGATTAATCAACACTCTGATAACCTGTTTAATCTTCAATGTAAAAAAACATCAGTTGAAGGTTATAAATTTAGCTGGTTTGATTGGTTTTGTCTGTGGTATCCTCCTGGCTGGCTGATTTTATTCAACCGACACTGGCAACATTATCATAAAGATCCAGATGGTTGGAATTGGTTGGAATACGGGTTGTTTTTAATTCCTGGCGGATTTTACTTAGCACTTTTTATCCGCTGGTTACGGCTTGGCTGTCGTTCACCTCGTCATGAAATAGATGAATTTGATCCAAATTATCAAAAAGCTTTTCTAGATGAAATTATCGCTCCAATTGTTAAATATTATTTTAGAGGTGAGTTATCCAAAATTGAAAACTTGCCACAAACAGGTCCAATGATTGTGACTATAAATCATGCAGGAATGTGTTTTCCTTGGGACTTTTTAACATTAGGTTATCTATTAAATCAAACACGAGGATGGTTCTTGCAATCATTAGCTGGAGTTTCGTTATTTGACCATCCTTGGGTGATTTGGTGGTTACCACCTGGATGGTCAAAGGTTTTGGGTGGCGTGAGAGCAGAATTAAATGATTTTGAAGCAGCAATACAAGAACGGAAAATTCTCTTATATGCACCAGAAGGTTTACGCGGACCGAGAAAAGGTTGGGCAAAACGCTATCAATTAGAAACCTTTAATCCGAGTTTGATTCAATTAAGCCAACGTTATCAAATTCCCATATTACCTGTTGTTTGCATTGGAAATGAAAATTTACATCCTTGGACTTTAAATATTAAAAAGTTGCAGAGGCTATTCAATTTACCATTTTTACCAATATCACCGTTGATGCCATTATTTATTCTCTTTCCATCAATGGGAGTTTGGGCGATGAGAAGTCGTCTGCATTACTTTATTCAGACTTTGTATACACCTGAGTTTGATGGTGAACAGACGAAAAGAGCAGAGAGTTATCACGAAGCACAACAGTTACGAGAAAAGCTGCAAAGTCAAATGAATCAGTTATTAAATCTTAAAGTTAAGAGTAATGAACAAGTTGAAAAAGGATAATGCACTTTATTTTTCTTCTCCTGTTTCTGGTGGAGAACCACCAAAGCGATATCCTTTACCGTAAACAGTGTGAATCAAAGATGTTTCACCAGCTTGTTCAATCTTGCGCCGTAACAAACGAATTAATGCAGCAATAACATTGCTACTAGGTGGTTCATCATCCTTCCAGAGATATTGGAGAATCTGCGCGTGAGTCAGCACTTGTCCGGTGTTTTCCATAAAATATTGCAGAAGTTGACTTTCTTTTTCTGATAAATCGATGATTCTTCCTCGACGATAAGCAACTTGATTGTCACTATCGAGTTCTAAGTCATCGACGACAAGCCTTTGGAGTGTTGTACCGTAGCTTTGTGAACCGGAACGACGCAATAAAGCCCGAACTCGTGCGAGTAACTCCCGCAACTCAAAAGGTTTAACCAAATAGTCGTCTGCACCTGCGTCTAAACCTTCAACTCTGTCATTTAGAGTATCTTTAGCAGTGAGAAACAATACGGGCGTAGTTTTCCCTTGATGTCGTAATTCCTGACAAATCTCCAATCCTGTTTTTCCTGGCAGCATCCAATCTAAAATCAGTAAGTCATAACTACCGTCTTGTGCAAGTTGACTACCACTCGTCCCATCATAAGCCGCATCAACGCTATACCCCTCACGAGTTAACACGCGACTCAAAGGATCAGTTAATTCAACTTCATCATCTACAAGCAAAATTCGCATGGTTAGCCATCAGGATGTCACCGATCAGATAATATTATTTTGCTGATTGCTAAGCGCTGAGCGCTACTACTTATGCTTACTGTTGCATTGCCAAAAGGAGAACTCCTCAAAAATAGCATCCGTATCCTACAAGATGTAGGATTAGATTTTAGTGCTTTTTTGGATTCAAGTAACCGCCAACTTCAGATTTCTGACTCCAGTGGAAAAGCTAAAGGGCTGCTGGTACGAGCCCAGGATGTACCAGTGTATGTAGAATATGGTCAAGCACAGCTTGGCATCGTCGGATATGACGTATTACGGGAGAAAAAGCCGCAAGTAGCCCACTTGATTGATTTGCAGTTTGGTCATTGTCGAATGTCGGTGGCAGTGAAGCAATCAAGCCCCTACCGTTCTGCTTTAGAGTTACCACCTCATGGTCGAGTGGCTTCAAAGTATGTTAACAGTGCGCGTGAATATTTTCACAGTCTAGACTTACCTGTGGAAATTGTACCACTGTATGGTTCAGTAGAACTAGGTCCAATTACAGGGATGTCAGAGGCAATTGTAGATTTGGTTTCGACAGGACGAACCTTACGCGAAAATGGTTTGGTTGAGACTGAAACTTTGTATGAAAGTACAGCAAGATTAATTGCCCATCCTTTAAGTTATCGGTTAAATACAAATAATCTGCTTGGATGGATTGAGCAACTGCGTTCATTAGTTCTGTCTACAGTTTAAATTCAAGCAGAAAACTTTAGCAAAAAGACTACAAATCAATGTCAGAAAAGACAATAGATTTTGACACGAATCCACCAGTTGCTACTAACGAGTACGATAATCTGGCTCAGATAGCTTTGCCCGGTTATGAGGCAATGCATACAATGGCATTATCTTGTTTAAAAGCGCATTTAAGCGAAATAGCTTCTTTGTTGATTGTGGGTGCTGGTACTGGAAAGGAATTAGTTAAGTTTGGTCAAGGCAATTTACAGTGGCAAATGTTGGGTGTCGATCCTTCTGCTAATATGCTATCGATCGCTCAAGAGAAAATACAACAGCACAATCTATCCCAGCGAGTTCAGCTATTTCAAGGATATACTTACGATTTGCCTACCACTCCTCTATATGATGCCGCAACTTGCATTTTAGTGATGCATTTTCTCCCTGATGATGGCAGCAAACTGGCATTACTCCAAAGTATTGCTCAACGTTTGAAATCATCAGCACCTTTCATCTTAGTAGATCTATTTGGTGAAAAAGGCACTCGTGAATTAGAGCAGATGGTTCCTATCCTAAAAGCTTATTGGCAAGAAATGGGCATGAAGCTAGAACAGATAGAGCTATCGCTCTTAACAGTTAACACATCTGTTTACCCGATTGCCGAGGCGAAAGAGTTAGAATTATTACGCCAAGCAGGCTTTGGAAATATGATCAGATTTTATACGGGGCTTTGGTGTGGTGGCTGGGTAGCAATTAAAAATTGAATAAGAGGCATAACATGGCAATTTTAGGTTTTTTCTCAAAATTTTTACGTAATTATTCTGAATATTTTCTATTTTCAATGTTATTTTAGACGAAGACATCAGGGGTTGGGCTTTTACCTAGAAAAACTGCGGTGCCTCCGGAAAAATCGCCCCATGAAAAGTTGTGATTTTTGTATACCAGTTGACAATTTGGGCGATTTTTCCGCTTCAACGTTGACTCTAAACCCGTTACTTGTAATGAGGCACCGCAGTTTTTCCGGGTTTGATGAAACGGGCAAATAACCAACTGGCCAGTAGCTCCTGAGCATATTCACATAGGCTTAAAACCCTTGGGCTACTAGATGCAATTTGGGTGCAAGACGTTTCGTGAAGCAGCGATCTAAGTACGAGTTCGTGAAGCACGATGCAAACGAGTGTTTGGTGAGCAGCTATGGCTATGCAGTCAGTTTTCTAGCTGTAGGTTACTACTAGTAAACCTGAAGAGTTAAGAAATTGTCCGCAATTTCCTAAGTCATTTTATGACACGTCGATGAACCAAAACATCTATCTACAACTTCTGTACAAAAATTTCTCGACAATGAATGATAACCGCATGATGGCAACTGCTAATATTCTCAGACCCATATTAGGGGATTATGTCAATGTGATGGACTACAAAGCTTTGCTGGACGGCATAGAAGACACTATGGGTTCTAAAGCTGCTGCAGTCATCATTACTGCTGCTGGTCGTGCCTATGGTAAGAAAATTGCCACAACACTTGGAGCATCAATAGAAACAAAAGACCTTCCAACTATACTAAAGCGCCTAAACACAAGTTTAGGTCAGGAAGGTACACGACTATGTATCATTGATGAAATCTCTCAACAAGAAAACTTTATCAGGGTAAAAGTGGTTGAGCCAGTTGAAATGTCTGGTGAAACCTCCGATTCAATCCGTATGTGCCCATTTACTCTGGGTGTACTGAATGGCTTTATTGATCAAATCATGCAAAAACGTCACCAGGCTCGCCAAATTGCTGTTGCCGATCAGCTCGGTCTTCAGACAGAGTTTGAGTTCACGCCTATTTGAAACCAGATCTGATTCAAAGCTTGTAGGGCAAAGATACTGAATCAGTACATAGATATAAACGGTGAATTCGCTCATTCAAAATTCAAAATTGAAGACAATCAGTGGGGGTAAGAAAGCGCTACTGTCTTGTTGACCACTGAACAAAATTTCAGTGGAAGCCTGCACTCGGAATTGATGAATTCAAAAATCTGTTTCTTCTTCCGGATTGAATTTTGAATGTGTTAGTAGCGTGCCGTAGGCAGCGAATTTTGAATTCAAAAAAAGGTCAAATAGAAAACAGCAATTGCAACGAGACATCATCCACAACTTACTAAATCAAAACAAAACAGGAGTGTACGATGGCAATCAACACAGCAAAACTTGGCAGCATTATGCAAAACTTTGTCACTGCTACGAGTGATGTACAAGGTGCAGTGCTTGTTTCTCCCGATGGTCTAACTTTGTCGTCAAGCTTACCTAGTGGGATGGACGAAGAGCGGGTATCCGCTATGGCTGCAGCGATGATATCTCTTGGTGAACGCATTGGGGGTGAGTTAAGCAGAGGGAATATAGAGCGCATTTTTGTTGAAGGTGATAAGGGTTTTGGAATTCTCAGTGGCTGCGGTGAAGATGCTGTACTACTCGTTTTAGCAAGTGATTCTGCCAAGCAGGGATTACTCATGCTAGAAATCAAGCGTGTTCTTACAGAATTGAAGAAGGCTATGATGTACTAATTTTGCGTCAGCGCAAAGCGCACGCCCTGTTTTATCAGACAAGCTATGCAAACGGCGTTGCAAGAGCGTGTTGCTTTGCGACGAGAGCAGTAGTAGGTTTATATCTTAAGATTATGTGAACCAACAAGTGTATTCTTTCATATAGAATTCTCATTGAGAACAGGTATCACTCTATTAACTTCATGACTTACTTTCATGCCCTGACAAAACTTTTGAAAGAGGTGAGATAGTGAAATTATTACCATCTAAAACTGATATCTCAACCTGGTAGTCCATTAGACTACTAAGTAAAACTCATATGACATTTACTGGTAATTTAGCAGAGTTTTCCTTGCCGGAAATCTTTCAATTGCTAGAGCAAGGAAACAACACAGGATTACTCACAATTCGTACTTTTACTGCTGATTTGACTGCTGTTGTGCCAGTTCATTACATCTGGCTGTATCAAGGTCGTATTGTGGCTGCTGCTGATTGCTTAGATGAAAAAGGTTTGGTTTCAATGATTGCTCAACGAGGCTGGGTGAGCGAAGAAGTTGCTTTAAAGATGGCTCAGCTGTGTCGAGTTAACACACCGATAGGTTTATGCTTGAAGTTTCAAGGACTGCTGCAAGCTGAACAACTAAAACTACTATTTCGTACTCAAGTTGTGGAGCAAGTATCTGCTTTGTTTGAACTGAAAAATGGTCAGTTTGAATTTGATGCTCAAGCGAATTTACCTTTAGCAGAGATGACAGGCATAAGTATGCCAGCAACTGAAGTCACACTTATCGGTTTGCGGACGCTACGAGACTGGAGTATGTTAGCAGAAAAACTACCGGATCTAACTTTAATCTTGTCAAATAAAAATACCAGTCAGTCTCAGTTACAGTTAGATTCTGTGGAATGGCAAGTTTGGCAATTAGCGGATGGCACCATTTCCCTGGGGGAAATTGCCAATCAACTTGGCATTGCTATAGAAGAAGTTCAGCAGATTGCCTTCCGACTGCTAATGAGTCATTTAGCTGAAGAAATTTTTCTAACTGCTGTCTGGGAGAACCAGATGATAGAAGCGACATCCGTCGCAGAGAATTTACCAAAGTTAGCCGTAAACTCTCCTAGCCAAAGTGACAATACCCAGGAGTTAACTCATACGGTGGTAGAAACGACATCCATCGCAGAAAGTTTACCAGACTCAGCCGTAGACTCTCCCAGCCAAACAAATGTTGATCAGTCGTTTCTTCAAAAATTAGTTGGTTGGCTGCGTGTCATTCGATCATTCTTTTAAAGATGATTTAGTTTTCATCGAAACAAAACTTAGCCGCGCTACTGGGTGGGTATAGCAAAGATCGGAAGTCGTTAAACGAAGTCTTACCTAATATTATAATTAATATCTAGAAATTTAAGATTTACTTTATAAATGACCTCTTCACTTTCAACTTTTTGTTAATTTAATTGTAAATAAGTATATGAATTTATTAAGTAATAAATACTTGTATAAAGTCTACAGGAAATTTTTGATCATTATCAGGAATTGGTTGACCATAATAGAGAAGATTAGTGGACCTGTTTGGTTTCTGTTGATACTAGGAGAACTTTTACATGACTTTAGAACCACAAGCCTTCTTATCTTTAGTAGAAAAGCGCGTTGGGCTGACAGACGAGGACAAAGCTCTACTGAAATCTGAGGCAGACTGGGGGTTAAAAATTGCCTCAGATATGGCTGACCACTTTTACGCCTACTTAGGGCGCGATGAGGAAATGAATGCAACTTTGCATGCCTCAGAAGGACGCATCCATCGCTTGCGTGAAACGTTTATTCAATGGTTCCACGAGATGTTCACAGGTATGGATGACTGGGGCTATGCTTATGCTGAGCGCCGTTGGAAAATTGGTCTAGTTCACACTTGCATCGGTATCGGACCCCAACACGTTGTTCCAGCAATGGCTACAGTGATATATCAAGTTGGTAAGCGTCTACAAGCTGATGATAAAAACGAATCTCTCAAAGATGCCCTCAGTCGAATTTGCATGATTGATTTGGCTTTCATTGAGCAAGCTTATGTCGAAGCATCTTCATCTGCTGTTCTTCAAGAAACTGGCTGGACAGAAGGCTTGTTTAGACGCTTAATTACTACTGGTGCATGTTCCACCAGGTAACATTGCTTAAGCATTAATTCTTATAGGGTGCATCCCTCAAATATCTTCCACTATGTTAATCAAAATTAATGTAATTATTGTTTTTTTCCTTACCAGCTATTAACCAGCTATTAATTGATCGCTCCAATTCTCATAAGGCTTGCCTTTGGGTAACGTTAATTGCTCTGGTTACTCTAAAATTCTTTCTACTTCTTATACAGCTTCATCACTTGAAGAAGAACCCAGGAGCTGAGCCTCTGATTCCTGAATTCTTTGATAATATCGTTATTCAGTAACGCGGTGCATGTCTACATGTGGAAATTACAGACTTGACCACGCTATTTTTATGAATTTTATGAAAGTTTTCAGCTAATCACACATCACACCTGACTTTTGTTGGTCAGTTTTAAAATACTCCAGGAGAAGTTGCTTTTTGGCCTCAAAGAAATTTCTTGCTCAAAGCGAAAAGATAGCAACAACTGTAGAAAATACTGAAATACTTTCACTTCGTTATAGAAAAAGTTCTGATTCGCGTTTCCATGCTACAAGAGGAAAGAGATGACTCACGTTTCCATGCTACAAGACGAACTGCAAAAGTTTGTCTCAACCAGCACTGAGATTCAGGGTGCAATGCTAGCAAGTCCTGATGGCTTCGTTTTAGCTTCTGTGTTACCAGCAGGAATGAATGAAGAGCGTACTGCAGCTATATCTGCATCCATGCTCTCATTGGGTGAACAAATAGGATACGAACTTGTTCGCGGCAATATTGACTGTATTTTTGTTGAAGGCGAAAAAGGCTATGGCGTGTTGGTAGGCTGTGGTGCTGAGGCAATTTTATTAGTTCTCGCTAGTCATGCTGTTAAGCAAGGCTTATTGTTTCTAGAAATCAAACGTGCTATTGCTAAAATTATATCCCTATTGGGTTAGACAAAAAACTTAGGACTAATTTTTGCAAGAAAACGAGTTCTAGAATATTGATTTACTCATCATAAAAACCCGGTTTCTGTTACCAATAAAACCGAAGTTACGCTTTTGTACAACAAAAAGAAACCGGGTTTTTTATTCACAATTATGAAGACTGAATAGGTGCTCTAAATCAATTAAAGAAATACAGGAAAGGAGAAGATGATGTTGTCGAGTGAACAGACTTTTATCAATCAGGAAATGGGAACTTTGCGTCCAGAACTGGGAGATTTTAGTAGTATTATCTTTTTAAAAGCAATCATTATCGGTCTCGAAGAAGCTTTAGGTCATAAAACTGCCGGGATTGCAATGTTATCTGCTGGTCGCAATCAAGGCAGAAATTTCGCCCAAAATCTAGATTTAGTTGGCAATCAAGCGATTTGGTCTGTTGAAGACATCAAAGAGAAGATGAATCTGGTTTTGGGCAAACAAGGAACTCGCTTATGTATTATTGACAAAATAGAACTAAAAGAAAATGTCTACAAAGTTCATACTAAAGAAACTTTTTGCTCTGCTGGTGAAGCACAGGGTTCACCACGAATTTGTATTTATACTCTAGGCGTCATTCAAGGTTTTTTGGAAGCTGTCTTAAACAAGCGCTTTCAGGGAAAACAAATTGAGTCTGTCTTGCGTGCTGGGACTCATGATGTTTTTGAATATTCCACCTTAGCTTAACCCAATACGCTTGGGTTAAGCATTTTTTTCTTCTCTGTGGTGTCACGCCAGACACCTCAACAAGGGGAACCCCTCTTTTATCAGTCTAGGAGAATCCAAGCGCGATTGTCTATGAACTATGATACTCTAGCTTTTAATAAAGTTTCGCGCCAAGATACTAAGTTTTTCTTAGCGTCTTGGCGCGAGATTCAAAATGAGATTTCTACTGGCAAATTTCTACTGGCAGATTTCTACTAGCAAATCTCTACTGGTGCAGGTTCCCAAACTTCTCCATATTGCTCCCGTAAGGTCTGCCAAGCTTCCACTTGACCAGGTTCGTATTCTCCGGGTTTACCCCATTGTAGAAATAAACTCAAAGCTGGCTCTTGCTTGTCGTCCAAAAACCGAATGGCATAGGTGGTAAAGTTCCCTCGCTTCGCTTCACCTGTTTCAAATTTCACCTGCGTAATTCTATCCATATTCAAGTGAAATTCAAAACCTTCGGTATGCATATTGGCGTACTTACCTTTTGGGAGTTCTGCATAAAACAGCTTTTCAATGCGACCACGTGCTTCCAAAACAGCAGCGCTACTCGTCACAATGAGACGCAAGGTTCCCAGAGTTTCACAAGTTTCTAAAAATTCTTTAAGTGTTTTAGTCATTAGTTATTAGTCATCAGTCATTAGGAGCCACTGCGGGAGTTCCTAGCAAGTGGCGTTCATTAGTCATTCTTTCATGACCAGGGACTATTTTTCATATTGTTCGTATGCAGCGACTATACGCTGAACAAGCGGATGACGCACAACATCTTTTTGAGAGAATTCGCAAAAGGCTATGCCTTCTACCTTTTGGAGAATTTGTATAGCGACTGTTAATCCAGATTGTTGGTTGAGTGGTAAGTCGGTTTGTGTGATGTCACCTGTAATCACCATCCGGGAACGAAAACCCAGACGAGTCAAAACCATTTTCATTTGAGCTGGTGTCGTATTTTGAGCCTCATCAACGATAACAAAAGCATTGTTGAGTGTCCGTCCCCGCATATACGCTAAGGGAGCAACTTCAATGACGCCTCTTTCCATCAATGATGGGACTTTTTCTGGGTCAATAAATTCGTTGATTGCGTCGTAGAGTGGACGCAAATAGGGATTGACTTTCTGCTGTAAGTCTCCTGGTAAAAAACCAAGTCTCTCGCCAGCTTCGACAGCAGGACGAGTCAAAATCAATCGTTCAAATTGGTTGTCGAGGAGTGCTTGTACTGCGACGACGACTGCTAAGAAAGTCTTACCAGTACCAGCAGGACCGGTACAAAAAGTTAAATCCCGCTTGCGCAGCGATTCGATATACTGTCGCTGTCGAAAGGTTTTGGCACGGACTTCTTCACTTTTACGCGTTCGCGCAATGACATCGCGTTGTAAATCTTGCAGTTCATCTTCACGATGGGTGTCCAAAGCATGACGAGCTGTTGATATATCTGTACTAGAAATATTATTGCCTTGACTCCAAAGATGCTCAAGCGATCGCACTAATCGACTCGCTAAGTCAATTTGCTTTTCTGTCCCAGAAATATAAAGTTCTTGTCCCCGCAGAACTATATTTGCTCCTGTTTGTTGTGCCAAAGTTTTGAGATTTTCTTCCCTCTCTCCTGCAAGTGCGATCGCACTTGGAGTATTTGGCAGTTGAATCGTTAAGGCTCCTGCCATAATAAATTCTAAATTCTAAATTCGCTCATTCATAAGGTACGAGATTATAAAAACAGTGAACAGACTTTTGTTGAACTAGACGATTCAAATAATTTTGTTGTTTTTTTCGATGTTAAGAACATTTGTGTTGCAACTAAAATTTGATTAAGAAAAGTAGAGGTGCCAGAAGCGTTGCTCTACTTTGCCTCGGTTTGATTTACAACTGCTTTCAAACCTTTACTTTAAAGCTAGCTGGCATTAGTTAACTACCATAACCAAAGATTTCAAACTTTGATTTAGTAGCGACCACCTTTGCGTACAGCTTCCGCTTTGCGCTTACGGCGCAGACTGGGTTTTTCGTATCTTTCCCGGCGCTTGACCTCGGATAAAATTCCAGCTTTTTGAATTTTCTTTTTAAAACGCCTTAATGCTGAGTCAATTGACTCATTTTCACCCAAACGGACTTCAGCCACTCCCTAGTTTCACCTCCTTACAGAGATTATCTGAGTCATCTACAACCATGTACTCAACAGTATTTTGCTCGATATTTTAGCATTTTTGACGGGCGCTCAAGTCCTTTTGGAGCATTTCATCCCACCTTTAAAAGATACCAAAACTCGATTTTTTTTAGAAATTCAAGTTTTAGCTGGTGGGTTTTTATGCTTCCCGTCGCACTTTAGAAAGGCGAATGACTCCTTATTTCACTTCATAATTCATTTGGTTTTTGCTCTGATTTAAATCTAGTAGGAGCGTGTTCTGGCAATAGGTTTATGTCCGTTTCCACGTTTTTCTCTGGGTTTTGGTGGCGGTAATCGTTCTTCCCTGTCATCATCGAAAGATGAGTCCTCTCGACTACCAGCAGTGCTGCCATAGATGTCCAGGTATACTGAGTGTCCAGCTGCTTGAGCTGATGCTGCAATCACAGTGCGAATCGCCTGAATATTGCGTCCACCCCGACCAAATACTTTTCCTTTATCTGAGCTTTCAAACGCAATCCGAATCCAAGCACGGTTGCGGGTATAAGACATTTCACAATCGATGCTTAAAGATTGAGGATAATCCAAAAACGGTTGCATCAGAAACCGTACCAGCCCAACGTAGTCTGGACTGGTTGTGGGGGATTTTGTTCCGATTTTAAGTTGAGGCTTTTGCACTGACCTGTTCAAAGACATTGGCTTTTTGCAGGATGTGACGTACGGTATCAGTCGGTTGAGCGCCTTGTTGTAGTTGCTTGACGATGCCGGGAACATCCAGTCGTACTTCATCAGTTCTGGGATTGTAAAAACCCAGTTCTTCTAAGGGACGACCATCGCGGCGAGAGAGGCTGTTTATTGCGATGATACGGTAACTTGCTTCCCGTTTTTTACCGTATCGCTTCAGGCGCAGTTTAATCATGGTTAGGAAATCATTCTCCTGTTTCTAGGAATTCGTTTGCAGTTAGTTTCAAAGAGAAGTCACATGAGCGTGAAGTTTCCCGAAGACAGTTCCAAAGTCAATGTTAGTCCTGTTGAAAACAGTCTATCTGTTTTGTATTGGCTGTTTCCATCGGGTAGGCAGTTTAACTTCTAATGCTAAAATGATTATTTTAGCATTTGCAAAGTGTGAATTGTGAGTTACTGTTTGTGATTTGTGAGTTGTAACTGACCACTGATAAGCGACTAAAGCGTACCGAAGCCTTTCTTTTTTTTGTCTTTCTTCGGCTTCTTTTTTGAGCCGCCTGCACCGCCACTGTAACCTCGCCAACCAGGGCCGACTGGACCGCTACCGGCAGCGGCGGGATTACCCATCCCACCAAACATTCCTGGCATACCAGAGAAGCGCCCCTGACCCATTTGCTGCATCATATTGCGCATTCTTTGGAAATCACTTACCAGTTTACTGACATCTGTTTCCTTATAACCAGACCCATTCGCAATGCGTCGCCTTCTACTGGGAGAACTTGCCAGCAAATCTGGGTTTTGGCGCTCTTGACGCGTCATGGAATTAATCATCGCTTCACAGCGCTTGAGCTGAGTTTCTCCTTGCTTAAGTTGGTCATCTGTCAGCTTGTTCATTCCAGGAATAAGCTTAATAATGCCTCCCAGCGAACCCATATTTTTGAGCAGGCGCATTTGCTTGAGAAAATCAGTAAAGTCAAACTTCGCTGACAGGATTTTCTCCTGCATCTTCTCGGCATCAGCAAGGTCAATTTCTTCTTGAGCCTTTTCTACCAGGGTCAGAACATCGCCCATGCCTAAAATGCGCGATGCCATACGGTCAGGATAAAACGGTTGTAAAGCCTCTACCTTTTCACCGACACCGACAAACTTAATGGGTGCTCCTGAAATATGCCGCACAGACAGTGCTGCCCCACCCCGGCTATCACCATCCAACTTAGTAAGAATTGCACCAGTGATCCCAATTTTTTCGTGGAAAGTACGGGTCAGATTGGCAGCTTCTTGACCTGTCATGGCGTCCACCACTAAAAGAGTTTCATGTGGTTGGACAGTTTGTTTGATGCGGGCTAATTCCCCCATCATGTCTTGATCAATTTGTAAGCGACCAGCAGTATCAATAATTATTGTATCAATTCCTTCTGCTTTACCGCGTTCTACGCCCTGTCGTGCAATTTCAACTGGATCAGCATCAGATCCAAGTTCAAAGACTGGCACGTCAATTTGCTTACCTAGTGTGATCAGTTGGTCAATAGCTGCTGGACGATACACGTCCGTCGCCACCATTAAGCAGCTGCGTTCTAATTTACGTAGATGCAAGGCTAACTTAGCAGTAGCAGTCGTTTTCCCAGTACCCTGTAACCCTGCCATCAGAACTATTGTGGGAGATCGCTCAGCTTGTGCGATGGGAACGTTCTCTTCTCCCATGACCCGCACCAGTTCATCGTAGACTATCTTGATAAACTGTTGGTCAGGTCGTACACCAGCAATGACCTCAGCTCCCTGTGCCTTGGTTTCAACTTCGGTGACAAAATCTTTAACTACCTGGAGATTAACATCTGCTTCTAACAGGGCGCGACGCACTTCCCGCAAAGCATCTTGAATATTGGATTGGGAAATTTTGTCCATTCCCCGAAGTTTTTTCCAGGCACCTTCTAAACGGTCAGCTAATGCTTCAAACATAATCAGTCAAGTTACAGGTAGTTCGCCAGCAGAGTTTTTATGCAATATATACAGCTTAGTGTTTTTTCAGTTCGACTGTATTGCAACAAAGTTATAAGCACTACAGTCAATCTAGCTTGAGAATAGACCTCTTGTAAAAATAATTCATGCTAAGATAAGGGATTTGAAAAATCTGCTTTTTATGAGCTATCAGAGATACTAATGAGGTAACGTAGGTTGTCCGTATAGACTTTGATATATCTTTTTTATAAGACTTTCAATTATACCACAAAATAATTTTGCAAGAAGTCTAATGTTTGATTTGTTTAGCTTAAATGTTGCACAAGAAAAGTCTATCCTGCACTCATTGAGGAGAAGTTAGTATGCGAGAACTCAAATATTACGTGGCTTGTACCGTCGATAGATTCATTGCCCGCGAGGACGATTCATATGATTTTTTCCTTATGGAAGGGGAGCAAGTCGCCTATTTGCTTGAAACCTTTCCTGAAACTATTCCGGCTCACTTTCGCAACAAACTAGGCATTAGTGCTGAGAATAAATGGTTTGATGTTGTTTTGATGGGACGCAGAACTTACGAAGCGGGGTTAAAGGATGGTTTTACCAACCCTTACCCGCAGATGAAGCAGTATGTTTTCTCTCGCACCCTGAAAGAAAGTCCAGATAAAAATGTTGAGTTTGTCTCAGATAACGCTGTGGGATTGGTTAGGGAATTGAAGCAGCAACCTGGTAAGGACATTTGGCTCTGCGGTGGTGGCGATTTAGCTACAATGCTTTTCCCTGAAATCGACGAGATAATCCTGAAGGTACATCCGATACTTCTCGGCTCAGGCATTCGACTTTTTTCTGGTGCGATCAAGCAGACTTCACTGGAACTTACCAACAGCAAAATCTACAGCAACGGTTTCATGTTGCTGCACTATCGAGTGAAAAAGTAACTCCTGTAACTTAATATAACCGTTATGCAGCTTTATAATTACGAGCTTCATATGACTAAAATTGAAGCTGTTTGACCGACTTTTGCAATCTTACTCCACTCGCTGTCGCTCAAGCGGAACAATGAAAATGATGCTGGAACGATTTTGCGTGGTTTGGGCTTCTATTTTCATGTCTAATGTGAAACTTCTGAAAATGAAACTACAGATGCACAACGAACAGTTGCCTCAACGGGAGCCAGCTGCACAGTTCGGGTTTCCCGACTTGTAGACGCCCGGAGGGCGGTGAGGGGGTCGCAGTCTTGGACGCCACTTGACGCCAGACGCCTCAAGTCGGGAGACCCGCCCACGGCGCTGGCTCCTTTATGCCGGGAGACCCGTCCACCGCAGTGGCTCCGCTTCCCGTCGATTGCGTTAACGAAGTTCCTCTGAAAGAGGCACCCCCGGAGCGCGCAGCGAGACCGGAGGTCTTCCCCGGAGGGCTTCCCGCAGGGTACGGACTGGCGTGGGGAACCCCCGCACAGCAGTGTCCTCCAGATGCACACCGATTAATTATTTGTGTACCCTGCGGGAAGCCGCTCTGCATCTACATCTGTGTTTATCTGTGGTTCCAAATATCCATTCATCAGACTTTTGCAAGAACAACAATAACCAAGACGGTGGGTGACGCTTCATCCATCTTTTAAAACGAAAGGGCTTTCCCACTGCCTTTCGCTGAAAATTCGCGCTTTAAACGGGTTTTTTACCCATCAACCGCAAGAAGAGTTTCTCTAGTTCAATCCATACAAACATCAAAGCACTAAAGCCAAAGCAAATTGCCAACTCAGTTGGACTTATCCACTGGGTACCAAAGAAATCGCGTAGGGGTGGGACGTAAATCAGCATCAACTGCAAAATTGTCGTCACGACAACAGCCCCAAGTACATAAGGATTTGAAAAAGGATTCATTTGTATAGTCAGTCGAGTATTCGAGCGAATTGCTATGGCATGACCCATTTGAGCAAGACACAGGGTAGTAAATACCATTGTCCTCCACCGTTGTGGATCAAGTCCTGGACCTGTGACTGTTTGCGAATAATTGTACGCCCACTCCATGAGAATAATCGTGATGATGGCAAAGACTATACCAATCCGAATCATGTAAGAACCCAACCCCCTAGCAAAAATACTTTCACGGGGACTGAAGGGCGGACGCTTCATCACGTCGGGTTCAGGAGGTTCTACAGCTAATGCTAGTGCTGGTAAACCGTCCGTAACGAGGTTCATCCAAAGAATTTGCAACGGCGAGAGGGGAACGCCCCCTAGTCCGAGAACTGGTGCTGCTGCAATCGTGATCACCTCGCCAATATTACTTCCAAGAATGTACTTGATAAAGCGGCGGATGTTGGTGTAAACAACTCTCCCTTCTTTTGTGGCAGCGACAATGGTGGCAAAGTTGTCATCAAGTAACACCATATCACTGGCTTCCTTGCTCACGTCGGTACCAGTGATACCCATTGCAATACCAATGTCAGCTTGTTTTAGGGCTGGAGCATCGTTAACACCATCACCTGTCATAGCAACAAATCTGCCTCGACGTTGCAGCGCCTGCACAATTCGTAGTTTGTGTTCGGGGGCAACCCGAGCATAAATACTCACCAAGTCAACGTTTTGCTCAAGTTCTTGGTCATTCATCCGTTGTAATTCTTGACCTGTGAGGACTCGCTCACCTTCTTTAGCAATTCCTAAATCAGTGGCGATCGCTCGTGCTGTCAGTTGATGGTCTCCAGTAATCATCACTGGTCGAATACCCGCATCCCGACATTCTTGCACGGCTGCTCGTACCTCTGGACGTGGTGCATCCAACATTCCTACTAATCCCAGCCAAACTAAGCCTTGCTCAGATGTCTCATCTGAACCTTCCGGTGGAATCTCAGTGAGGGGTTTGTAGGCAAAACCCAGTACTCGTAGACCTTTACTCGCCATTTGGTCATTTTCTGCTAATATCTTACGCCGCTGCTCATCATTCAAAGCTGTTGAGCCTGTGCCTGCGTAAAATTGTGTGCAACGTGCCAAAATTAACTCTGGCGAGCCTTTTGTGAACATTAAATAGCTTTCAGATTGCAGTAAGTTCCTCAGTACAGGATCTGGTGATGTTAGCCCTGATACACCATTGTCAACTCCTTCAACCCGACAAATGACGCTCATCCGCTTGCGTTCTGAGGAGAAGGGGAACTCGCCGACGCGGGGCAGCTTACTGTCCCATTGATCTTTTTCGATTCCTCCTTTCGCGGCCAAGGTAACTAAAGCGCCCTCTGTTGGGTCGCCCAAAATTTTCCATTCTCCTTTTTCTTGTTGCAGAAATGAATCATTACACAAGGCACAGGCGACTAATAAAGTTTGGATTTCTGGAGATTGATTTATGGAAATTGTTTTCCCATCGAGCTGAAACTCTCCTTTAGGGGCGTAACCTTCCCCACTCACACGAAAAGTTTTGTTGTTCGTGTAAGTTGATTGCACCACCATTTTGTTCTGAGTTAAGGTGCCAGTTTTATCAGAACAAATCGTCGTCACAGAACCTAAAGTTTCTACTGCTGGGAGTTTGCGAATCAAAGCGTTGCGACGTACCATTCGTTGGGTTCCCAGTGCCAAGGTAACGGTAATAACTGCGGGTAAGCCTTCTGGCACGACAGCAACCGCCATACTCAAAGAAACTTCCAACAGTTCTTGTAAGTTACCGCCACGTAAAAGACCCCCCACAACGACAAGCGCCACCAAAATCAAAGAACCCGTGACGAGGACATTACCGAGTTGAGTCATCCGCTGTTGCAATGGAGTCGGTTCACTTTCCACTCCCTGCAACAAAGAGGCAATTTTACCAAGTTCTGTCTGCATTCCGGTGTTGGTTACCAGAATCTTGGCGCGTCCTTGGACGACTTCAGTACCTTGAAAAACTAAATTTATGCGATCGCCTAATGATGTTTCTTCAGGCAATGTGACTTCTGAACGTTTGTTCACCGCTTCGGCTTCACCAGTGAGTGCCGATTCTCGCACTTGCAGGTTAGATTGTTCTATAAGGCGTCCGTCTGCAGCGATTTGTACTCCAGCTTCCACCAACATCACATCTCCTGGGACCAAATCTTTGGCTGCCACTTCTACTGGTTTACCGTCGCGAATCAGTCGCACGTTGGGAGAAGAAAGTTTTTTCAGGGCTGCCAAGGCTTTTTCGGCACGGCTTTCTTGGACATAACCGAGTATGCCGTTGAGGATAACAATCGCTAAAATGGCGATTGTGTCTTTAAAAGGCAACTCACCTGGCTTCAAGGTGCCTTGCTGCCAAGCTAGCAAATCCAAAACCCCAGAGATGATGGCTACGGCAATCAGCATCAACAACATAATGTTCTTGAACTGATCCACCAAAATTTCCCAGGCACTGCGCCCAGCAGTTTCTTCTAATTCATTGGGACCATATTTTTGCAACCGCTGTTGTATTTCTTGGGGTGTCAAGCCAGTGTCTGCATTTGTCTTCAGCAGTTCCAATGATTTATCAACTTCCAAACTATGCCAAACGGCAGCTTTTTCGGGTAGAGAATGAGCAGACATCGTGTAGGTCACAGGGAATGGTTACAAAATTCGATCATAATTTAGCAATGGCTGGAAAACCATCAATATGAAGTTATATTAGGTTGAGCGCCACGCTGTACGTGACAGATGGCATTTTTGATGGTTCCCAATTTTTTCTTTCGGACAACATGAGTGTCCTTACTCCTAATAAACGAATTTCATCATATAAAATATCGATGATTATGAGTGATAGAAGTAGAGAACTAGGTAACAAGACATTTCATCTTCGATTTTAAGCGTGCTATACCATTGACTAAACCAGTGTAATATGACTTTTGCACTCCCCAGTTTTCCATCTACCAGCCAAATGCTTGGGAAAAGGACAATTCGACCGCTTGGTGCTGCCGCCCTCTGTGGCATTACCTTTGTTAAGGATACACTAATTGCTATTGATACTGTTAAAGGGCATTTGTTGCAAATTGACCCACACTCTGACAATGCCCAAATTCTCAACTCTCATCAAGTCAAAGAATTTACGGATATGACGGGTATCGCAGTATGGGAAGATACTCTTTGGCTGACTCGGGGTAATAGTGTTTATTTATGCAAGCTAGCTTCGTTGGGTTTGGAACATTTTGTAACGTTGCCTTATGCAGCGGATGGCATTGCTGTTTGGGAATCAACTGTATACATTAGTTGCCAAAAGTTGGGAGACATTCTGATTTTTGATCGCAACACACGAAAACAAATTACCAAATTTTATGCTCCTGGGGTTGGGGTAGAGAATTTAGCAGTAGACGAGGAAACACTTTGGGTGAGCGACACAGTGGAACAAACTGTGTATTGTATAGACAGGGCGACTGGGGAAGTTCAATTCGGCGTACTGACACCATTTGATTCTCCGACGGGGATAGCAATACATAAAGATAGTGAGACGGGCAAGAAAACTCTCTATGTTGCTTACACCTCTGAAGAACCGTATGTCCGCGATAACCCGAACGCGGATCCGAATCATGAGCTATCTTACCGCGATCGCACTTTCATTCACCCGCTCAATTACGATTACAATCCGGAGAAACGTTATGCCCTCTCCAATGGATATCTGATTGAGATGTCTTATATGGAAGAAATTGCACCATTAGAAGAGGTGTATTTACCCGAGGTAGAATGGCGTATTGCTTTGCCATCGGAAACTCCTCGTCAAAAGATAAAACACATTGAACCGATTGGTCTACCTTTTACAGAAGAAGTCGTAGAAGGGCAACGTGTCGCTGTTTTCAAATTTGATGCCCTCACTCCAGGCGAACGGCATATTTTTGGCTGGAAAGCAGTTTTGGAAGTCCGGGGAATGAAGTATCGCATTACGCCCAGCGATGTCGAAGATATACCAAAACTCTCAAGCGAACTTCAATCCCGCTACTTAGTGGATGATGATGATTTGGCAATGGATACCAGCGTTGTTCGCCGCGCTGCCCGTGAAGCAGTTGGAACTGAAACCAATCTGCTACGGAAAATGTACAGTATCCGCAATTACGTCTACGATGAGTTGTCCTATGGCATCAAACCCCATATTGACACACCAGATATTGTTTTAGAACGGGGTGTCGGTTCGTGTGGCGAGTATGTGGGCGTTTTGCTTGCTCTGTGCCGTTTAAATGGTATTCCCTGTCGTACAGTCGGTCGCTACAAATGTCCCCCCTACGCTGAATACCAGCAAGTTCCTCTACAACCTCAGTATAATCATGTATGGTTGGAGTTTTATATACCAGGTTTCGGGTGGTTGCCTATGGAATCCAATCCTGATGATGTTGGTAGTGGTGGACCGTATCCCACAAGGTTTTTTATGGGCTTATGCTGGTATCACATTGAAATAGGCAAAGGAATTCCCTTTGAAACCTTGACAAGTCAAGGGGTTAAGCTCACCAAAGAAGAAATTTCAATTGGTGAGTTAGCAATTAATCACATCCGATTCACGATTTTGGAAGAATTGCCACCCTTATAGGCTCAAATGGACAAAGTATTTGAACAAACATCTTCGGTGATGCTGCGTGCGGGACGGCCCGACGACGCACTCCCCTGCGGCACCATTTTGTATCAAGGGTTCCGTGTTATTGCGGAACAGCACGGCTTCGTACCCGACTTTCCTTCTGCGGAGTTTGCGGCTGGTATGTTGACCGAACTGTTGGCGCACCCGGCGGTTTATTCGGTCGTGGCTGAGGCTGAGGATGGGCGCGTCATCGGCAGCAACTTTTTGTGGGAAGACGACACAATTGCCGGCATCGGTCCCACTGCGGTAGACCCCGCCGCGCAAAACCGGTCGGTTGGTCGCCGCCTGATGGAACATGTTTTGCAGCGGGCACGCGAAAAACGGTGCGCCGGTGTGCGCCTTGTTCAGGCCGCGCATAACAGCCGCTCCCTTGCCCTGTATACCAAACTCGGCTTCGACGTGCGCGAGCCATTAGCAAACCTTCAAGGACAGCCGCTCTGCTTGACAATACCCGGCCGCATCGTTCGCCCGGCGACTGAAGCAGACCTTGCCGCGTGTAATCAACTCTGCTATCGCATTCACGGTCATGACCGGGCGGGTGAACTAAACGGAGCTGTCGGGCGGGGCACGGCAACGCTTGTCGAGTCTGATGGGCGCGTATCGGGCTATGCCACCGAAATCGGCTTCTTCGGTCACGCTGTTGGCGAGAACAATGAGGACTTAAAGGCGCTCATCGGGGCGGCGCAAGAGTTCGCCGAGGGAGGCTTCTATGTTCCGATGCGCAACGGCGACCTGTTCCGCTGGTGTTTGAACCATGATCTGCGTGTCAGCCAGACCGCAACGTTGATGAGCCTCGGTCTATATAACGAACCGGCAGGGGTTTTTCTACCATCCGCCTTGTATTAATAACAGCATTAACCGCGCTGCAAAACGTAAAATAATGTGAGATCGAAATAAGCGCATGGGGCGGACAGACGCATTTCAGTGCGTTCCGTTCAGGCGCGTAAATACAAAAGTGCTTTATAGGCGGTATTTCATTTTCTGCGATGGAAATCTACTAAAATGTGTGCCGCCGCTAGAGCCTCTTTAGACGTGCGCTGCTGCACATCCACTTGTGCGGCCACAAGCGTTCCTTCAATCAGCAAAAAGAGTTGCTAAGTCAATGCAAGCAGTTTAGCAACGTTAAGCTGCTCGACGATCTGAAAAATGTAGTCGCGCTACATCTGCTTGTACTCAATGGCTATACGGTGAAAGGGATGGGTGGCATCGGAATATTCCGCCGTTGCATTGATGAAGGGACAGCCGAAAAACTCCGGCGTTTGCACGGCTCGATTCATCCCCTCGAACAGAAGCCATAACCTTCGATAAGTTTTTTGTTTGCTTGTATCGCATAGATTAATTCAAGCCACAAAAGTCTTTACTCTACTATAAAATAATTTTGCAATAGGTTTAATATGTATACATTAATTATTGACAACTACGACTCTTATACCTTCAATTTGTACCAGATGATTGCCCAGATCAATGGGGAGTTTCCTCTGGTGATTCGCAATGATGAGGTTAGCTGGGATGATTTGAAAAAAATTGCATTTGACAACATTGTCATTTCTCCGGGTCCCGGTCGTCCAGAAAGGTCAGAAGATTTTGGAATCTGCCGACAAATCATTGAGAATGTGGATGTGCCTTTGCTGGGAGTTTGTTTAGGGCATCAAGGACTCGCTTACCTGTACGGTGGTAGAGTCATTCATGCACCAGAAGTTAGACATGGGCGCTTGAGTAAAGTTTACCACAATGGTTCTGAACTATTTAAGCAAATTCCCAGTCCGTTTTCTGTGGTGCGCTACCACTCGTTGTTAGTTGCTGATGAATTACCTGAGTGCCTAGAAAAGATTGCTTGGACTGAACAAGGACTGGTGATGGGATTGCGTCATCGGTATCAACCTTTTTGGGGTGTGCAGTTTCACCCAGAGTCTATCTGCACAGAATATGGACAAACATTGCTAGAAAACTTTAGAGAGATCACGCTGCAATTTACGAATAAATCGTCAAGAAGTTCTGGAAAGCAATATTGGACAGGACATGGATCTGTTTGTCCTCCTATTAACAACTCTTACCAAGAACAGTCCCAGAAGTTTGAACTTCATACGCGCAAGCTAGATATTTACCCGGATACAGAACAAATATTTGTTAATTTGTTCGAGCAAGCACCGAATGCCTTTTGGTTAGACAGTAGCCGTGTGGAACTTGGTCTATCTCGCTTCTCGTTTATGGGCGATGGAAATGGAGCAAACAGCCTATTGATACAATACCATACCCAAACGCAAGAACTCATCATCACACAGTCAGATACTGTCACTCGTCGTACCGAAAGTATTTTTGAATATCTTAAACGAGAAATTAACCGCCGACGTTGCCAAGCTCTGGAGTTACCGTTTGATTTTACAGGTGGATTTGTTGGCTATTTTGGCTATGAACTCAAGGCGGAGTGTGGAGGGCAGTTAGTGCATTCCTCACCATTACCTGATGCAATGTTCTTATTTGCCGATCGCATGATTGCCATCGATCACCAAGAACAGAGTCTTTATTTACTGCAACTCATCAAAAAAGGGCAAACACAACAGGCTCAAACTTGGTTTGATGCTATCGGGCAACAACTCGAAACTCTGGCTTCTCTTCCTCCCCTTGTACCCCAGGGAAATGGTGAGCCAGTCAAGTTCCGTTTGAGTCGCACTTATCAAAGTTACATTCATGATATTCACCATTGCCTGGACGAAATTTCTGAAGGGGAAACTTATCAAGTTTGCCTCACAAATCAGCTTCACACTGATATCAGCCCCGATCCATTGACGTTCTATCGCAGATTACGTCGTATCAATCCTGCCCCATATGCTGCATTTTTGCGCTTTGGTGAAATAGCGATCGCCTGCTCGTCTCCAGAGCGATTTCTGCGGATTGATCGCTTTGGTTGGGTAGAAACTAAACCAATTAAAGGAACACTGCGGCGAGGAGAAACCCCCGAAGAAGATTTCGTCTTGCACCAGAGGCTACGAAACAGTGAAAAAGATCGAGCTGAGAATCTCATGATTGTGGATCTCTTACGCAATGATTTAGGACGGGTTTGTGAAGTCGGTAGCGTTCATGTACCGAAGTTAATGGATGTAGAAACCTATGCGACAGTGCATCAACTGGTGACAACAATACGCGGGCATTTGCGATCAGATGTACAAGCAGTAGATTGTGTTCGTGTGGCATTTCCGGGAGGATCGATGACAGGAGCACCCAAGCTCAGAACCATGCAAATTCTTGATCAACTTGAACAAGAAGCACGGGGAGTCTATTCAGGGGCAATCGGCTTTTTGGGATTGAATGGTTCAGCTGATTTGAATATTGTTATTCGCACCGCTGTTCTGACTCCTCATCAAACCTCTATTGGTATTGGTGGAGGAATTGTAGCACTTTCTGATCCTGAAATGGAGTTTCAAGAAATGCTGCTCAAAGCGAAAGCCTTAATCGACGCGATGGTTCTGACGATGCACGGAACGCTTGAGCCAGAGCGATCTCGTATCTTGCGAGCGCACGGACTCCTCTGCCCTTTGGGCAAGTCAGAGGGCTTGGTCAATTGAAAAGAACTAACATGAAACTATACTTTTATAATTTATTCTCCAATATTTGAGCTTATTCATAGAAACTGATTTAGTCACAACATTCATTCCATTTCCTCGCCAAGCAACTTCTGGGTCTGTTGTAAAAACAGCACATTCTAATTGCTCTAACTTAATATTCCAATATTCACTAAATCTGCTTTTCAAAGTGATGACTTGCTCAAATACTTTATTCCTGTGCTTGTTTCGTCTTTTTCTTTCTGTCGCTCCTGTCGCTTCTGTATCAATAAATTTGGTTTCTACTATCAATATTTGACCTAATGAAGTCAGATAAACAAAATCACATTTACCCAAATCTGTATAGTCGGCAATTGGGGACTTTTCAAATAACAATAATTCAGAGCATAAAGGAAATATCTGTTTGATATTCAAAAACAAATAAGCTTGCAACAAAAGTTCATTATCATAAGGAAAACTCACAACACCCTCAAAAAATCTTTTAATCTCTTCCTGAGATTGGGGTTGAATTTTTTTACAATATGCAACGAAATGATTAACCTCATCTGCTGTCATGCAATTTTTGCTCTCTCCCCTGATTAACACATAGATTAACTGAATCAAAATATACCATTTAAAGATTAGGGTGTTAATCCGCAGAACTAGGGAAAAAACGTTGAAATCATCAGTTAGCCAAGGAAAACTACTTAGTTTATTATGTCAAAAATTGCGTGAACAATAAGAAAATTACGTAAACAGTTGCATACACTCAAGTTCCATGCTGACTCTGGAGTCATACTGAGTACTCAGTATGACATCTTGCACCGGGTAAAAGAAATTTAAGAAGACCACAGAGTAAGAACACAGAACCCAGAATGCATCTCCATAAATGAATAGAGTACAAACTGCTGGAGTACCGTTCGTGGAACTGCGTTAAACACCAGTAAGGGATTGTGGATAAGCAGAAAATCCGGCGTTTTGAAGAGCGTGAACAGTTGTTCTAGCATCTTGCACCCAATATCGTCGTCCAAAACGGACAAGTTGACGGGAAGTTCCGGCTTGTACAATTGCGATGACTGGAACTTTTGCTTTTTCTGGTGATTGTCCTTGTAAAATTGTTCTGAGACAATGTTGTTCTTCGAGAGTGGTTGCTTGTTGAAGATTGAGTTCTACTATCACCAATTGCATTGTTTCCACTAGTTGTACATCTTCAACAATCAATTGATTTTGGTCTTCACGTCGCTCTACTTTCCCCCAAAGAATTAACGGAGAATCAATTTTGATTATAGAATTAATCCGCTCGTAATTTTTAGGAAATACAACTGCTTCTAATTGTGTCTTGAAATCTTCTATTTGCAAAATAGCCATTTGCTCATTACTTTTTTTTGTCATCACTTTCTTAACTCCATTAAGCATGACAACTACACAAACACTACTTTCTTCTTTCTGCTCGTTCAGTTGTGAAAGGTTTATCGGAGAGAGAACACGTGCTGATTTAGAAATAGCTTTGAGGGGATGATCTGAAACATAAAATCCAAAAAGTTCCTTTTCCATTTGCAACTTTTTCTCTGGAGGAAAATCAGGAACTGGTTGAGCTTTGGGGGCGACTTCAAAGCTATTTAAGTTTTTATGATTCGTAGCAGCAGTCGAAAATGCACCACCTAACAAATCAAAGAGATTTCCTTGTCCAATCGCTCTGTCTCTAGCACGAGATTGTGCCCATTCGTATACGAGTTCCAAATCGTGAAGTAACTGGTTGCGATTGGAGTCAATTTTGTCAAAGGCTCCACAAGAAATCAGCGCTTCTAAAGTACGCCTGTTAACAGCACGCAAATCCACGCGATCGCAAAAATCAGCTAAAGACTTAAACTCTCCTTTTTCCTCTCTCGCTTCCAAAATACAGGCTATTGCATTCTGTCCTAAATTACGAACAGCGGACAATCCAAACAAAATGTTGCCACCTGACGGTGTAAAATCTACTCCAGAGCGATTGATATCTGGCGGCTCTACATGAATATTCATACTTGTGCAGCTGGAAACATATTTCTGCACCTTGTCTGTATCATCGCTGTTAGCTGTCAACAGCGCCGCCATGTATTCCAATGGATAATTCGCTTTTAAATACGCAGTTTGATATGTGACATAACCATATGCTGTTGAATGAGATTTATTGAAACAATTAGAAGCTACTAAGCCATCTCTAATAACAAAATTATGGTCGCGCTCTACCCCAATATCGTAGACATTTTGCGTACTGATTGATTGTCTGGCAATAATTTTAACCATGTTCTCAGCCCCCAAAAGCGATAAAATCCAAGAAAAAGCCGGCAATATCTATCTGACTGGAATAAATATTTAGTAGATCACAAAGTTATCTGTTTAGGTAGGGTGTAGGGTGTAGGGTGTAGGGTGTGGGGATAGACTTTGATTGGAAAATGGATTCAAAGTTATTTCGAGTGAGAAAGGTGAATTTGTAATGAGAAAAAAAGCTTTTTTTACCTAATTAGCCTTTAATCCCCTTTTTCGCACCCTCGCAAACATTTGTGCAATTCTCTTAACCTCTCACGGGTACTTTGCGGGCAACATGAACAGCAGAAAGAAACTCCAGTTGTACGCTATCTCCAAATTTTTCTAGCTTCTTCCGCAATCCTGCAAATAGTAACTCCTTCGCTTGTGGCTCTAGTCTCCGAAGGGTACTCAAAAGCTTGAGGTAGTCATCAATGCTATAGGTAACTTCACACGCAGTTTGCTCGACAACCAACTCTTTAAAACAATTGGAGTCTAAAATCTCTTGTCCTAACCCCCTCAAAATCTCCGCTTGAATCTCCGCACCTTCATATCGAACAAGGGAGGGCGCATAAGCTTGATACACTTCCTCGATCACTTGGTAAACTTCGTATTTCGGTTCTGGAGTCAGATTCCATAGCAGAATAAGAAAACCGTCATCGCACATTGCCGATGCTGCCTTGGTATATCTAATCTCTGGCGGTATCCAGTGAAAGGCATTGGCAGATAGAACAGCATTGAACTGTTTTGCTTCTAGTTCCCACTCCTCAAATGAAGTATTGTAAATTGTAACTTTTGGATATCGATCACAGTTGTGTTGTGCCAAATGACAAAAATCCTGGTTTGGCTCAATACACGTCATTGAAAAACCAAATTGAGCAAAAGCCACCGTCGCATTTCCTGGACCACAACCAACCTCAAGAATCGATGCATCTGAGGAAAGTTGGGCTAAAGCGACAGACCGATCAATTAGTTCCTTTGGATAGTGCGGTCTTGCATTGTAATAAACATCAGCAACGGGAGAATACCAAGTCCTTCGCTGTTCTAAATCTATAGAAGCTCTGGCATTTATTTCTTGTCTAAAGTCTTGCATAAGCTAGTTTTGTCAGCTTTTGAGTCCAATTTCATTTTAGAACCAGCAAGGGATCTGTCAAAAATTTTATGAAGGTTATTTGAGTATTTTAACTGATTGACAAAAGGCACTTTATATTAAAATCTCCCGAATGGGAGCGTGTAGATAGTTCACTCCAAGCTGCTTGAGTCAGATGTTTCCGTAGGGAAAGCAGGAGAGTGAAGCGATCGCCAAAAACCTGGTATTTGTTACAAAGACTGAGTTTTCGTGAGTTCAACGCTAAAGTTACCGGGTTTTTTAAAACCTTAAAATATAGCAACCGCCAATCAAGTGGGCAGAAGTCGTCAAAGTGTACTAAAATCAAGGACTTGAGTCGTAATAGGGAGCAATCATGGCGTCCATCCGCGAGTTGCATACACAGTTAATTAAAAAAGAACGCTCTGCCGTTGAAATTACTCAAGAAGCTCTAGATCGGATTCAAGCATTAGAGCCAAAATTGCACAGTTTTTTATGCGTGACTGCCGAGAGGGCACTAGAGCAAGCGCAGCAAGTGGATGCTAAAATCGCAGCTGGGGAAGAAATTGGCATATTAACAGGGATTCCGATTGGGATCAAAGATAATATGTGTACTAAGGGAATTCCCACCACTTGCGCCTCTCGAATTCTCGAAAATTTTGTACCGCCTTATGAATCAACTGTCACTCAAAAATTGGCAGATGTTGGTGCGGTGATGGTAGGTAAAACCAATTTGGATGAGTTTGCAATGGGAGGTTCTACAGAAAACTCTGCCTTCAAACTCACGGCTAATCCTTGGGATTTGTCACGAGTTCCAGGCGGTTCTTCTGGTGGTTCTGCATCAGCAGTCGCAGCCGGAGAATGTGTTGTCTCTCTGGGTTCTGATACTGGTGGTTCGATTAGACAACCAGCTTCTTTTTGTGGTGTTGTGGGAATCAAGCCAACTTATGGACTTGTTTCTCGTTATGGTTTGGTGGCTTTCGCTTCTTCTTTGGATCAAATTGGACCATTTGCACGCACAGTAGAAGATGCAGCGATATTATTGCAGGCGATCGCCGGTTACGATCCCAAAGACTCCACCAGCCTAAAAGTCGAAATTCCTGACTACACTGCTAACTTAAAACCAGAACTTCCGAAAGGAAAGCTCAAAATTGGTGTTATTAAAGAAACTTTTGGTGAAGGTTTAGATCCACAAGTCGAAGAATCTGTCAACAAGGCAATTCAACAATTAAAAGAATTAGGAGCCGAAATTCAAGAAATCTCTTGTCCTCGGTTCCGCTATGGCTTATCGAGCTATTATGTTATTGCTCCATCTGAAGCATCGGCAAACCTAGCTCGCTATGATGGTGTTAAGTATGGCTACCGCGCTCCTGATGCAGATAATTTGATATCAATGTACACTCGCACTCGTGCTGCGGGTTTTGGTGCAGAAGTGAAACGCCGAATTATGATTGGAACTTACACCCTTTCGGCTGGTTATTACGATGCTTATTATCTTAAGGCTCAAAAAATTCGCACCTTGATTAAGGAAGACTTTGAAAAAGCTTTTGAAAAAGTTGATGTTTTAGTTTGTCCGACAGTTCCCACTACCGCATTTAAATCAGGGGAGAAAACCTCTGATCCTTTGAGTATGTACTTACTTGACTTGATGACTATTCCCGCCAATCTTGCTGGTTTACCAGGTTTAAGCGTCCCATGTGGTTTTGATCACGATGGGTTACCAATTGGTTTACAGCTTATTAGTAATGTTTTGCGAGAAGACCAACTGTTTCAAGTCGCTTATGCTTATGAGCAATCAACGACTTGGAAAGAGCGATCGCCGCAACTATAGTCATGTGTCATATGTCATCATGTATATAGAACTAAACTATAAGTACTCATGACTATTGACTATTAGCTGTTTCTGGAGTGATTGTCACTTGCTTAACACTATCAATACTTCCTAATGGTGTTGGTTGCTTCTTATTAGTAGAAATCAATACAGCGCCAGCATTTCCAGAACGAATGATCAACTCTTTTTTTGCTGTCCAGGTTTTTTTATCCCCTTTGTTTAACTCCCCTTCAAATTCAGTTTTGCCATCTACCTTCACTCGTAGCCATGATTTGTCTTGAAGCTCAAGAGTGACTTCAACAGGAGGAGAAGTCTTCTGTGCTGTCGGAGATGGAGTTGGGCTTGGACTTGGAGTTGTTGCTTGTGGGGATAAAGCCTTGGTTGTCGCTAAACTGACAGGTACACTCGGTTTTGGTTTGGAGGATGATGCTGATGATACTAATGATGCAGTCTTAGATGCAGATTCCGTTTTTTGTTTGGAAGCAACTGGTGACGATTTTCTTTGACTAGCAGACTCAACTGACGGTTGTTGATTGAGAATATAATACAATCCAAAGCAAGCAGCACCTAATAACAGGACGTAGGGTACAGCAAGAGGTACGTATATACTTGGTTTTTCATGTAACACCTGATGATCTTTATTTGATTCTTGAGGAGTCAAACAAATATCTGCAACAGTTTTTGCTAAAGCAGCACCATCTAGTCCCATCGCATCTCCATAGTGACGGATAAACCCTTGGACATAAATAGGCTCGGGCAATTCTTCAAATCGTCCTTCTTCTATAGCTTTTAAAATAGGAGGTCGAATATGTGTGTAAGCTGCAAGTTCTTCTAGACGTATCGCTTTTTCCTCTCGTACTTGGCGTAGATGTGCAACTATTTCCATTAATTGCTCTTCTTGAGCCTTATTTAACAGCTTCACTATCTTCTCCTTGTTTATTGTTAATATTTGATTATTCAATCACAAACTACTGAAGTTTATGTACAAAATTTTACTTAATTGACTGATATTATTTTAAATCATTTTTGATAACTGATTCATTGCTTTGTCTTGATAGAGTGACTTTGTTAGCCTAAGAATATTGTATTTATAAATACTTACATGAGAACAAACAAGCTGCAACATCCAGTGCAATTAGTATTCCCATTCTTAATTTATGTAGGAGCCGTTGTAGCAATTATCTATTTTGCTGTATGTATATTTCTTTTTTTCCAGCAAACACGATTCATCTTTTTTCCCTCTTCCATTATTAAGACGACACCAGAGTTTTTGAACTTAGCTTATAAGGATGTTTGGTTGCCTGTTTCAGCGAGAGCAGGTAAAGTGGAACACATTCATGGTTGGTGGATACAGGCAAACCAACCAAATGCTAAAGTTTTGCTGTACCTACACGGTAATGCTATTAACATCGGTGCAAATGTCGTTCACGCACATCGGTTTTATCAACTAGGGTTTTCAGTGTTATTGATTGATTATCGTGGTTATGGTCGTAGCAAAGGTCGTTTTCCCAGTGAATCGCGGGTTTATCAAGATGCGGCTACAGCTTGGGACTACCTAGTTTATCAGAAACAGATTTCACCCAGCCAAATTTTTATTTACGGACATTCGCTAGGAGGTGCGATCGCGATTGATTTAGCTCTCAAAAACCCAAACGCTGCTGGCTTAATTGTAGAAAGCTCTTTTACTTCGCTCCAGAAAGTCACTGCTCACAGGAACAATTACTGGATGTTTCCAGTCAATCTGATCTTGACACAGCGCTTTGATTCGATTGGGAAGGTGCCAAATTTAAAAATACCAGTTTTATTTATTCACGGTACGGATGATGTTGTAATACCTGCTTTCATGAGCCAAGACTTGTATGCTGCTGCTCCTGAACCAAAAACATTGGTTCTCGTCCCTGGTGCAGGACATAGTAATGTGGCAGAAGTTGCTCCTTCTATATATCTACAAGCAGTGCGCTCTTTTGTCTTTCCTAAAGAATTGATGACAGATTCTGGTTCCTGAACGCCAGATACTGTACTTCAGGAGCCAGTACTGGTTCCTCCTGAGTACTTTCAAAGGTCAACACTTAAGATTAGCAAATATAAAAAAAATGAAGTGACTTTTCATACGAGTCTTTTCACAAAGAATTCGTGAAATGATTTGTATAATCTCTACCATTTGAAAAATGGGGTTGTTTTGTTATGCCAATATTGAGGTCTTCAAATTTCTTTTCTTTTGGGTATCAAACTCATTGAGAAAAACAATATTATCCAGTGAGCAATTTTGATCGATTTTTCTGAAATCCCGGAAAAATCACTCAGTAACAATCCGGAAAAGTCAACACACTTTAGTAGATAGAGATTATACAGGTGGAACTTTCTTTTGTTTAATTGCCGCCAGAGGCTCTCTACAATGACTACTACATCATATTTGTTAAAAAACCTCGAAAATCCAACTATTGAAATTTCTCAAGATGAATTGCGGATTCTTTTAGATGCAATCGAAGCTGAACTGCATCAGAGTAAAGTCTATTGTCGTGCTCTAGCAATCTTGCAAAAGTTACTAGGTTCTTCAACTGAGCAAGCTAATGTGTTGTTTAAAGCAGTAGGTAGAGAAGCAATTCGTTTAGCATTTCGCCAATTTGTACAGCAGTATCATAAAGTTAAAGAAAATCAGCCACAAGAAGATAGCACGAGTGAAATCTCAACTCCTGAAAAGACAAGTTCTACCAATCATTCAGTGCATAATTTATCACAAACTTTAACAAATGTTGTTGAGGAAAAAATAACTCTTGAGACTGATGAAAATGCTCACTTGCCATCAACATCTCAAGTAGAAAGTCATACAGCCAATGATTCTGCAAAAGCCAAACAAAAGCGTCCCAAAACAAAAAAATCCATTGGGTGGCTTAGTCCTGGGAGAAAACGGAGACAAGCAGAAGAAGCTAAGCAAATGGCGGTACAACAGCGCGTGGAAACTCTGCGTCAAATCGGTCAACAACTAAGACAGGTTCGTGAATCCCAAGGTCTTTCTTTGAGTCAACTTCACGTTTATACTCACGTACCTCTTCATCATATGGAAGCACTAGAGAAGGGTGATTGGGAGTTATTGCCAGAGGATGTCTATGTTCGTGGTTTTATCCGTGTTATGGGTAATGCTCTTGGATTAAATGGTACGAATTTAGTTGCTTCCTTGCCCGCACCAGAGCCGGTCAAAGCAATTTTACCTTATAAGTATGAGCATAAAAGCAATTTTGGACTGGGAATAGCATTGCATCCGGTGCATTTTTATTTAGGCTATGCAGCTCTTGTTGCTGGTTCAGTAGGAGGATTGTCAATCATGGCATCTCAACAAGCAAATGCAAACAAACAAATCAATAAAGATGCAGCAACTCCACCTTCTTCATCATTCACTCATTCATTACACGAAACAAAACCAATTTCTAAACCAGGGCTATCTAGTAGTACTAGTGTCACTGTTGGATCTGATATTGCTCCACCTGAGGTTCTTTAAAAGACATAACTGATAATTGTGAAGCCTCTTCCAAAAGTCTATATTGAGTCATGAAAACTACAGATGAGCACAGATAAATACAGATAATTCATCTGTGTTCATCTCTTAAAAAGTCTGTGATGATGGATAATATATAATATCTAACTCACGTAGGGGAACTTAGATTGTCTAACATCAGACATCTTGTTTAAGAGCTATGAGGTAAAAATTTGAGATTTGTTACATTCTAATACCTGAAATCCGGAAAAATCTGAAAACTGGACGTATATTGATTACTATTAATAAAAGACAGTAAGACAAAGACAGCAATAGTATTGTAAGCAACCCCCGGATTCAATCCGGGGGCTTCAGCAAAAACCTCGGTTTAGTTGAAGCCTAGCTTACCCGACTCAGCACTTCGGTGCTACGTTATCCGTAAGTGTTAAAGTTCTCACTCCGGGATACGTGACGCCAGTCCCGGACTCTGAAACCGAGCGATTAAACAGACGTAAAGGTTTAAAGTCAGTGTCGCTTGGAAGTGCCGACGGATAACAAAGTCCAGGCTCACATTACCCCGAAAGGGAGGCACAACCCGTGCAAAACCATTATGCGTACAGAGTTGCAAAATATCAGCTTGTAACTGCCCAAGCGCTCATTAGAACGCAAAACTACCCGGTTCTGTTGCAACTCCAAGGCGGTAATGGAGTTTTGACAGCAAATAAATTTGCTCGTGTCGCAGTTCCTCCGTGGTCTAAAGACACACGGTTTCCCTGCTCCCGGAGTTTTTTAGATGATTTGCTGCCTAAATCCTGAATGTTCTCATCCCCTAAATTCACAAGGAACAAATTTTTGTGGAAATTGCGGATCTGAGCTGATTTCGTTACTTAGGGGTCGTTACCGCATCATCAAACCATTAGGGGGTGGTGGGTTTGCTCGTACCTACCTTGCAGAGGATGCAGATAAGCTAGATGAAAAATGTGTTGTCAAGCAACTAGCACCACAAGTTCAAGGGAGCTGGTCACGTCAAAAGGCGATAGAGTTATTTCAGCAAGAAGCAAAACGTCTACAACATTTAGGTGAACATCCTCAAATTCCCACCCTATATGCCTATTTTAAGGAAGGTCATTATCTGTATTTGGTGCAGCAGTTTATCGAAGGAAACGATCTGCTTGAGGAATTAAGACAGGAAGATGTCTTTGATGAGGCAAAAATTCTTGAATTTTTGCAAGATTTATTACCTGTGCTGGTAATGATACATCAGCAACAGGTGATTCACCGAGATATTAAGCCAGAAAATATCGTTCGCCGTGAAAGTGATGGTAAAATAGTACTCCTTGATTTTGGAGTGTCAAAGCAAAAGACTGGAACAGCACATGTGAAACCAGGAACGAGTATTGGTTCATTTGGTTATGCGCCTTATGAGCAAATGTACTCAGGTGAAGCTTATCCTGCGAGTGATCTTTATAGCTTGGGAGCAACGACTTTTCATCTGTTGACTGGTGTTTCGCCTTGGGAGATATGGATGAAACAGGGTTATAGCTGGACGTCTATCTGGCGACAGTATTTAACACAACCAATCAGTGAGGGATTAGGGCTGATTCTTGATAAGTTGCTGCAAGAGGACTATAAACTGCGTTATCAGACAGCAGAGGCTGTTTTACAAGATTTGTCTTCTGACTTGTCACCACAACAGTTTATATCACTGCATACAATACTCTCGCCTCTTCAACCAGAAAAACTAACGCTAGAAATTCCACAGCAAGCACCCCAATCTCCAGCAGAGTTCTCAACAGACAAATTATTGCCTTGGGCAGTTATGGCTGGTTCAGGGAGTTCGTTTGTTGCGATCGCCCTTCTAACTTCTGTCGGAACTGTTTGGATTAGTTCTAGTTTATGGCTGTTCATTTTCGTAGGATTTATCTTTACCCAGCCCTATTCAATTTTTGAAAAGACTTATTTGTTTATCGTTGCCGGAATCACAACATTATTTATTGTATTTATCTATAAGAATTTTTACATTGTTAATTTTCTCAAACCAGGGATCAATGGATTACTGGTTTTAATCTTGCTAGTCATTCTTGCAGGATTACTAACATTTAGTCTCTTAACTCTTTCCAAAATATTGAATAGATTTATCTCAAAATACTTCTGAATTTTTATTAGATAATTTTTTGGGGTGAGGTCATTTTCTATGAAAAAAAATACAGAAAATATTCGGCTCTTTATTTCTTTAGGGCTGGCAGGATTACTCATAGCAACTCTTTTATGGTTATTAGGTAAAGTGATTCACCCAGAAAAGAAGTTTTCTGGACAACTTCAACCAAATAGTGCTTCAATTTCTCCATCTTATATAAATTCACCTTTAAAAAACAGAATGAGTTTGGGTGAGAAAATCTTTATTAGAGAAGGAAGACCTCCGGAGAAAGAAGCTGGAAGCAAGGCATTTGAAGCTGGTGATTTTAGCACTGCTATCAGTAAATTCCAATTATCCTTACAAACTCAGCGTAATGATCCTGAGACATTAATTTATTTAAATAATGCCAAAATTGGTCAATCAAAATCTCTCAAAGTTGCTGTCATTGTCTCGATTGGCGTTTCCTTAAATGAAGCAGAAGAGACTTTACGCGGAGTGGCTCAAGCTCAAGAGGAAGTGAATAACAGTGGAGGAATTAATGGGCTTCCATTACAACTTCAAATTGTGAGTATTGATAATTTTGATATGCTCAAACAGCTAAATACCGAATTGATTAATGACCGCAGTATTGTAGCTGTTGTAGGGTTTAGCCGCCAGCCATCAATTTATAATAAGCGTGGTTTGGTTATGGTTTCACCAGTCAATCCCAGAAAGCCATCTAACCTGACAAAATACGTTTTTTATGCAACTCCAAGTTCTGATGTTTTTAGTGATGCGATCGCTCGCCATATCGTTCAACAAGCTCACCTCACCAACATCGCTGTTTGCAGTGATTCTACATTTACAATCAATCAGGAAAAAATAAGTCCGCTGATTGTACAACAATACACTGATTCCATTAAAAAATATGGAGGTAAAGTCACCAGCACAGTTTGTGATTTGGGCGCTCCGGATTTTCAGCCGAGTGCTTTTCTTAGTCAAGCTATCAGCGATGGAGCAGAAGGTTTACTACTCATTTCTAGAACAGACAAACTGAACTCAGCTATTGAAGTAGCACGAGAAAATAAAGGTAGACTACCGCTGTTTGGATTCCAAGGGCTGTACACAGAAAGAACTTTAAAATATGGACAAGCAGATGTCAAAGGAATGATGCTGCCTGTATCTTGGCATTATGATGCTGTTGCAAGCAAATCTTTTGCTCAGAAAGCTGCTCAGCTTTGGGGCGGAGGAGTGAGTCCGCGAACTGCGACAACATATGATGCACTTCAAACAATTATCGCTGGCTTGAAAGCGGGCAACACTCGTGAGAAATTACAAAAAGCTCTCTCCAACCCAAATTTTTCAGCTTTAGGAGCAACAGGAAAGATTCAGTTTTCGCAAACAGGCGATCGCAAGGGTGGAGTTTTTCTTGTCAAAGTCGAGCCTTGCAATCCAAACGAGTCTTGCGATTCTAAAACTGGTTACCGTTTTAGACTTGTGCGGTAGAGAGAATTTTAGAAAAAAATCACCTAGAATGTCCATCGTGATTTTGACTGATAAACCAGAAGATTTCCAAAACAATTTTATGCATGACTAAATTTAGCTGGTAATCATCTGGAATATTAAGCAGCTACCAGATTGTTTAGCTGCAATTCACACTGTTGAAAGACATAATTAACGACAGCAAAAAGTTTATCTAGCTCATAAATTGTGTAAGGAGCTATATTTCTAGTAAATAGATTTGCTTCCAATTTACCGAATTGCCATACACCTCCATTAGATACAATTCCAAATATAGTTATTTTAAATTCGTCATTAAGCCGCTGTGCTGCTATCATTTCTGCAAGACATTGCGCCCAAGCTGTTTCAAAGTTATCTTGCTTGGCTTCTACTAAGATAAAGTATGGTTGATCAAAAACAACTTTTCCTAAGGGAGAACGTTTAGCCAAAATATATTCAGGAAATCCTGATAGTTTTTCGTCATAGTTTAGAGAATAGTGACTCCACAAAATAAACTTGCTGCTATATCTCTTCCAAACTTGTTTTAAAACAGGGAATATCAAGTTTTCACATACAGCAAATTCAGAGCAGTCAACGGCTCCTTCCCGCATCGTAAATTCTAAGTCTTCCCGGAAGTAGTCAGGGATATTAAATTCTACTTCGCCTACGAAATTAGCTTCGGTGTAGATAACTTGAAATGCTTTGAGAACATCACCAATAGTTTTATAGCTACTAAAAGCCATATTTACCTCCTGAGATTTTTTCAGAAATCAAATCGGATTTTTATATACAGCAGAATCATTCGTCAGGAGTCAGAAGCGGAGCAAGGAAAGCTTTGTCTCCGGTCAGAAGTAAAAAGTGTATTCTGTTTGAGTCATAAATCACTTGTGTGTGAAAAATTAGAAACCGGGTTTGGTGGACTTCAGCAATTTATGCGCTGCGCGCAGGCACTTTCACACAATTCATATAGGATTGCTATATCAGATAGTTTATTTTTTAATCTTTTTTCATCCCAAATAAGCTACATTTTCCTGTATCAACGAGTTCAACAGTGTCCACAGTTGTAAATCAGTGAAATCTGGAATTGTCAGAAACGCTCCAAGTGACTCAAGAGCTTTTGGTTCCTGAGTTGTTGCCACGCCGATGGTGCGAATACCAGCACCAATAGCAGAACGAATTCCAGAGGGAGAATCTTCTAACGCTATTGCTTGCTCTGCTGTGATTCCTAACCTGTTTAAAGAAACTTGGTAAGGTGCAGGATCTGGTTTAGCGGCTATCTCATTTTCTGGTATCACAACTGTATGAAAGACTTCTTCGATTTCCAAGACTTGTAGCACGAATTGGACATTTAATCTAGGAGCATTCGTTACCAAAGCACGTTTAAGTTGATGTGCATTTGTCCATGCTATGAGTTCTGAAAAGCCGTCTAAGGGTTTAAGAATAGTTTTGGCTTTTTCGCGGAAAAGAGCCTCTTTTTCCTCTGCAAACTTTGCACCTTCTTCTGGTGATAATTGTGGCAGGAGGTCTTCTACTATTTGTGGATTCGTTCGCCCGCTAATGTGGGATTTATAAAATGTCTCATCAATGTCCATGTCGTAGCCTATCAGCATTTCTCGCCAAGCCTGGTAGTGTATGGGGTCAGTGTTGGCGATCGTTCCATCTAGGTCAAAGAGAATTGCAGCTAGCATGGTATTTAAGGTGTAAACTCTTGTAAAGTTTCTTTACAGATTTTACATTGTTTTGTTCTAGTTTGTCATTCTGTCTGCATTGCTAGAAAGAGGAAATTATAATTGAGCCTTCAAATGACAACCTATGGTAGCTAAGAAGAGTTAGGGCAGATCGGTAACTCTGTCCCTACTCATTTTTTTTGAGTTTGTGTGAAAATTTTCTGTATATTCTGTATATTCCGATGTCAACCGCCAAAAATTCTTTTCGCATTGATGCTCTACAGGTGCAGATTTTTAACTCTGAAGTTGAACTGGCGCAGGATGTAGCGGGAATTGTACAAAAACATTTACAGCACACTCTTGAGCATAAGGATGCTGTAGCCGTATTGCTAGCGACAGGCAACTCCCAAATGAAATTTCTTGATGCTTTGATAGCATTAAATGGTGTAGATTGGTCGCGGATTACCTGCTTTCATCTTGATGAATATTTGGGCATTTCTGCCGATAATTTGGCTAGTTTTCGGCGCTATCTGCACGAACGCGTTGAAAAGCGGGTTAAACCTAAGGAATTTCACTATATCGAAGGTGATGCTATGCAACCTTTAACGGAGTGCGATCGCTACACCAAACTCCTGCAAGCACAACCCATTGATTTATGCTGTCTTGGTGTTGGTGAAAATGGACACTTGGCTTTTAATGATCCAGCGGTAGCAGATTTTAACGACCCCTATACATTGAAACTTGTGAAACTGGATACTGTGAATCGTCAGCAACAAGTCAACACAGGGTATTTTCCAAATTTGGAAAGTGTACCGCAATATGCTTTTACTGTTACCATCCCAATGATTTGTTCGGCAAAAAAAATCATTTGTCTTGCACCAGGAAAACGTAAGGCGAAGATTGTAAAACGGATGTTGGAGAGCGATATTACTACAGATTGTCCGGCTTCTATTCTCCGCACACAGCAGCAAGCGACGTTATTTTTGGATGTAGATTCTGCGAGTTTAATAAAGAGTGAACAAGGATGAAGAAGAACTATTTTCTCCTTGGACGCACCTCGAAAGCCAAATCAGCACGGTAAAAACACACATCAAACTCCACAAAGAAATTCATCTGCCCCAGTATCAGAGGTGCTTCTGTGGATTTTGTCCAAGCAAACACCAGTAAGACGGGTGAGAATTCAGTAACTGTTGCTGATACCACCAAACCACGAGCTTCCAGACGAGCCAAGTTTCCGCTTAGCTGAACTGGGACTGTTTGCTCTTCCCAGACTGCTCCAAGTTGCAGACCGATTTCATAAGGCAATACATTCACGCTTGCACCTGTGTCTAGCAACGCCATATCTTCTATAGAGCGGTTTTTGTAGGTTAGCGTTATCGGCAGATAAGGCATGCTGCTAGAAATACCGAGGCTGTTGCTTTGCTCGATGAAAGGAAATCGCTTGCCGTTAAGCATCGTCTTCTTGCCTTGTTGCCACTAAAAGGTCTGACAACGTTTTGGCGGCTTCATACGCTTCGTGAGGAGACCATACAACTGCTTCAGTGGATGCTAATTGCTTTAGAAGTAAGTTTTCCTGCTCTTGATTATCGGTTGACTCAAGATTGCAACCTTCTTCTCTGGCTACCTCCAGCAAGAGGAAATGAATAAGGCGCAATTTATCTTGATGTGATAACTGACTGACAACACCGAGCAGTTCGTTGAGAGGCATATCGCTCTTGCAGAAGGTTTGAAGGATACTTCCAGCTTAAAGCATTGAGCAACAACCCGGATCAGATTTAACTTCAACAGACTCCTCTTAGAGTAGTTCTACGCTACAACAATCGATAGTAAATGACTGTTGTGTGTAGTGAACCATCTGCACTTTTCGCATAATTGGGAATTTCGCCTACTTTAATATATCCAATCTTTGTATACAGCTTCTCGGACACGTCCCCTAGGCGAGTATCCAAGACTAACGTCGTTCGCCCGATGATTCGTGCTTCAGATTCGACGGCTTCCATTAAAGAATAACCGATACCTCGGCGACGATAAGCTGTATGCACCATCAGTTTTGTCACTTCAGCTCGATGTAATCCATTTGCTCGCGTGCATAAATCCAGTTGAACAGTTCCTACAACAGTTAGTCCGTATCGTGCTACCAGAAGTAGGCGAGATTTGTTTTTGAGTGCATCAAAAACTTCTAACCAGTACTGTGAAGCTGTATGGGAATTCAAAGGCGGTAGAAAACCAACAGATGCGCCACTGTTAACAACATTTTGTAACAGACTTACTAACTCTGGTAGAAATCCTTTGGCTTGGGCTTCACTAAAACATTCGATCTGATACATGGACTAATGTATTCATCCTCTGTGCTGGGTTGCGGCTCAACGGCTAAGGTAAATTTTCTCAGATCTTGCATCTGAGTTAAAAGAGAATTCACGTAATTCAGCAATTGTGCGATCGCTTGAGAAAATTTTATTTTTCTCATTATCTCATTAATGGAGTAAACCAAATCTTTCTAAAAGTGCAATTCCTGACTTACGGGCTTCGCGATGAGAAAGTCCTTTTAACACTCCAAAGTATTCCAAATTTTCTTCTGGAGTCAGTCGCCAGTAGACGTTACGATTTCCTTCCAGCACTGCACCCATCTTTTGTAATGCTGCTGGGTTACGATGGGGATCACTTCCAGCAATTCTGATGGAACCAGCATCTGGTTGAATTAATCCTGCCATCATTTTAATACTTGTTGTCTTGCCTGCTCCATTCGGACCAAGAAACGCCAAAACTTCACCAGGGAAAATACTTAAGGAAACGTTTTTGACTGCTTCCACAATTTGGTTGCTTTGGCGGTATGTTTTCTTGAGGTTGTAGGCTTCAAGTGCTTTCATAAGGAAAATACAGTAGTAGCGACTATATTAACAAGGTGACGGATTTACTATGAAAGATATTGTAGCCATAAAACTGTCTAAGGAAACCAAAAAGTGACAACTGACGCAAAGATTAAAATTGAAGCAATAGATAATCATTCTCCATACCTAGCAACAGTCAGAAAACTGTGGCGAGCGAACTCAAAAACACTTGGTAACTTGCCTAAAGGAGCATTTGAGGAACGAGCAGCACATCGTCAAATCCTTGTAGCGCTTGATTCTGAAGCTGGCTGCATTGGTTACTTGTTGTATCGACGTTCGTATGACTGGATCGCTATCACTCATCTGTGTATTGATCCTTCATGTCGGGGTAAAGGAGTAGCCAAACAACTTGTCGATCGCCTCAAACAAATAACAACATCTTTTCGCGGAATTAAGCTAAGTTGTCGTCGGGATTATAACCTACAAGGAATGTGGTCGAGCTTTGGCTTTATTGCTTGCGAGGATTTAGAAGGTAGAAGTAAAAAGAAGAAAACAATTTTAACTCGTTGGGTTTTGGAACACAATCCTCTTCCTCTATTTTCTAGAATCATTGAGCAGCAACTTGAGTCCAAATTATGTGTGATGATTGCTCCTGATATTTTCTTTGACTTATATAAAGACGAAAATCTTGAGACTGAAGAACCAATTTTTTTACTAGCTGACTGGGTACAAACTGAGTTAACGTTGTGCATCAATGACGAAATTTTAAATCAGATTAACAAAATTGAAAATATTCATGAGAGAAACAGCTTGCGTAGCTTTGCAGAAACTTTTACCTGCTTACCTTGTGACAATCAAAAAATGGAAAAAAACCAGATGATTTTACAAGAATTTTTCAAAAAATACCAAGTTGTGTTTAATGAATCTAAGTTACGTTATGTTGCTAGGGCTATTACATCAGATTCTCATTTATTCTTGACAAAAGATGAGGAATTACTAGACTTAGCAAATCGAATCCATGAAAGCTTTAGATTATCAGTTATTCATCCTGACGAACTCATAAATCAGCTAGACGAACTTCGGCACAAACCGGACTATCAACCTATACGTCTTTCTGGCACATGCTTAGAGCAGACACAAGTCAAAATTGGGGAGGAAGACTTTTTAGCAAACTACTTTCAAAACTCTCAAAACAATGAAGAGAAAACTGACTTTCGGCAACATTTAAGGCGGTTTTTAGCAGAATCAGAGAAGTTTGAATGTGTTGTTGTGAGAGAAGGAGTCAATCAACCTCTTGCTTTAATTGTATATGGAAGGCGGAAAAAAGATGAGCTAGAAATTTTAATGCTTCGAGTTGGAAATAACAAACTTTCTTCTACTCTTGCACATCACTTGATTTTTAAGTCTATATGTCTTTCTGCGAGAGAACAGCGACAATTTACAAGAATCACTGATCCCTACCTAGAGGAAGCTGTGCTCACAGCTATTCAAGAAGATGCTTTTGTGCAAGTTATAAACGGATGGTTGAAGGCAAACTTACCAGTTGTTAAAACTTCCTCTGAATTGTTTGAATATCTTACTAATTTAGTCTCGATTCATGGAGATGAATATAATTTCCTTATGGTTATTGCTAAAAATCTTAAGGAAAAGATAGTTAGAGATTCTCAAGCTTTAGTAGATATTGAACGCTTCCTTTTTCCTGCAAAAATAAATGATTCCGAAATTCCTACATTTATTATTCCTATTCAACCGATATGGGCAAAAGATTTATTTGATGAATATTTAGCCAATCAAATGCTTCCTTTCCCTGAATTTGGAGCTAAGCCTGAATTAGCATTTAATCGTGAAGCTGTCTACTATCGCTCCGTTAAAAATTCAAGGGGGTTGAATGCTCCTTGTCGAATTCTCTGGTATGTGAGTGAAACTCAAGGTGAGAGAAAAGGTAAAGGATTTTACGATGTTGGTTATGTTCGTGCTTGTTCTTATGTAGATGAAGTCATTATTGGTAAACCTAAAGAACTTTACCGACGTTTTCAAAGATTAGGAGTTTATAAACTAAGTCATGTCGAGAATATACCAACAGATAAAAATGGTGATATCATGGCAATTCGATTTAGTGATACGGAATTATTTCATCATCCTGTCTCTTTACAAGAACTTCATCGGATTTTAGAACAAGATAAACTCTTACTTGCTTGCCCTTATAAACTCCCAGAAAATTATTTTATGAAAGTGTATAATTTAGGTATTAGATGAATTAAACTATAAAAAATATTTCATGTCATGTAACATACTTCTCCTTTCAATAAAACCTCAATATGCCCAGAAAATTTTTGAAGAACGAACAAAGCAAGTAGAACTACGTCGAGTTAGGACTCGGTTGAAGAAAGGCGATATTGTCTTTGTTTATGTATCATCTCCTACAAAAACTTTTTTAGGTTTTTTTGAAGTAGATTTTGTGCTTGAAAAAGAAGCTACTACTGATGAACTCAAACATTTTTGGAAGGAAGTGAAAGACCATGCTGGCATCAATTATCAAGATTTTTATAAATATTATGAAGGAGCATCAGTTGCAGTCGGAATTTTTTTAAGAAATGTCAAAAAGTTTGAAAATCCGATTGAGTTATATCGTTTACAGGAGAAACTATCTTATTTGCGCCCACCTCAAAGCTATCGCTATCTTAATGAAAGCGAATATACAACTATTATGACTCTAGGCGGGGAAAATCCAGCAGCTATAACAAACAAGTTAAAGTAAGTCTTCAGATGGGTGCTCATTCCTATTATCTTCCAATACTTATATGAGTAAAACTAAATTCAATAGCGATAAAAAAGTTCTTATTTCAGAGAAGAAGCACGAATTTCTCAGGTTATTTGCAGAATTTATCAGTTCTTACCCTTATACTCCTGCTGGATTGCGTCATCAAAAGGCTTACCATGAGCAGCGTGAGAAAGGAAGAGAGAATTTTAAAGCGATCGCCTCAGACTATGAGTCTGGAGAAAATATAGCCGACGTAATTGTTCTGCAACAGCTTCTCCCTTACGCACCAACAACTAACAACACTCAAAAAAACGTTTGGATACATCATGCTCTAGCGATAGATAAAGACATTAATAAATGGTTTGAAGATGCTCTTTGGACAAAATCAGAAGACTGGTCGAATATAGCTCAAGCCATTTTTCATTTCGTCCGTCACTGTCATCAAAATCCTACTCAGTTGCGAGAAGCTTGTCAAGATTTCTCAAAATTACCTTATACCAAAAATTTCCAAATAGGAATGCTCACACCTATCCTGAATGCACTGCGACCGGATGACTTTTTACTCATTACGAACACATCACGACAGGTTATCAATTACTTTACAGGGAAGTCTTATAGCCAGAAGGTAACACAGTATCCAGCTATTAACGCAACTGGACAAAAAATCATTCAAGAATTGGCTCTTGATATGCGTCAGCCTGGTGTTCCATCTATGCGAGACGATGACTTATTTGATATGTTTTGTCATTGGCTGGTTGCTGTGAAAAAGTATGACTTTGCTGGTAAAGAAACTCTCCAAATTGATGAGGTGAGCGAAGTTTTATTTGATAATGAAGAAATAGAATTGCAACCAGAATATTCCCTCAATCAATGTGCATTGGATACTGGAATTGAAGAGGAAACACTTGTAAACTGGTTAAAGGCAATAGAGCGTAAAAAGCAGGCAATCTTTTACGGACCTCCAGGCACAGGTAAAACATATATTGCCAAAAAACTGGCTAAATATCTGACTGGTGGTAGTGATGGTTTTGTGGATCTTGTCCAGTTCCACCCCGCTTATACTTATGAAGACTTTGTACAAGGTATTCGCCCACAACGGATAGATGGAGAACTTGATTATCCACTGGTTAATGGACGGTTTCTTGATTTTTGTTACAAGGCATGCTCTCGTCAGCATATTTGCGTACTGATTATAGATGAAATCAATCGTGCCAATGTTGCCCGTGTTTTTGGTGAGTTGATGTATTTGTTGGAGTATCGCGACGAAAAAATGCCTTTGGCTGCAGGTGAGGTGTTCAGTATTCCCGCCAATGTACGAATTATCGGTACGATGAACACAGCAGATCGCTCAATTGCACTCGTCGATCATGCTTTGCGCCGCCGCTTTGCGTTTATTCCTGTGTACCCAAACTATGAGATTCTCCGCCGCTATCACTTAGATACAACTTTTCCAGTCCAAAAGCTGATTCAAACGCTGATGACGTTGAATCAAGCAATTGGTAACCCTCACAACGAAGTGGGTATTAGCTTCTTCTTGCGAGCCGATTTAGCTGAGCAGATTGAGAATATTTGGCAACTAGAGATTGAGCCGTATTTGGAAGAATATTTCTTTGATCAACCCAGTAAAGTGGATCAGTTTCGCTGGAACGAAGTCAACAAGCAAATTTATCCATGAGTGTAACATCACCACAAATCATAGAGTTAACTGAATATGTTCCCAAGTTGTTGGGGCGATTGCGACTTCCTGATGCAGTCGGAGAAATGTTGTGGCGTGACTACGATACTCAGGTGAGTGTGGACTTTCCTTCTCCAAAAACAGGCGATCGCTGGCGACTAACTCCTCAAGGATGGGTAGGTCACATTCTCTTAACTCCTGATTTTCACATTGCCCTGCGCCCCAAAGTCAAGCTAGGTAATATTCTGCGAATGCTGGAATATGCCTATGATCTCAAAAGTTTTCGCTTTTTGTCAGGACTAGTTGATTGTCAAACGCTCTTAGAATTTTATGAACGCCTAGCTGATATTTTAGCTCGTCGCATTCTCAACCGAAGTCGCCAGGGTTTCTACTGCGCCTATATCCCCAAGACAGAACATTTGCCTTATGTTCGGGGACGTATTGATGTACGGCTCCTGGTCACTCGACCGTGGGATACTAAAATCCAGTGCCATTACGAAGAACATACTACAGACGTTGAAGAAAATCAAATTCTGGCTTGGACGCTTTGGTGTATTGCCCGTAGCGGTTTGTGTACAGAATCCGTAATGCCAACGGTACGCCGCGCATATCATCTACTACAGGGATTGGTGACATTGCAACCATGCAATTCCAGAATTTGTGTAGGACGACAGTACAACCGCCTGAATGAGGATTATCGTCCCCTACATGCGCTTTGCCGCTTCTTTTTGGAACAGACTGCACCTAGTCATGAAACAGGTATAAACGCGACGTTACCTTTTTTGGTTAATATGTCGCAACTCTACGAACACTTTGTGGCAGAGTGGCTGAAAGCGCATCGGGAAACAGCACTGCTCACACAAGCGTTAGATATCCAGTCCCAAGAAAGAGTCTATTTAGATCAGAGTAAGGCATTATACTTTGACATTGACTTGGTACTTTATGATCTGGCAACGGGGATGGTGAGGTATGTGTTAGATACCAAGTACAAAGCGGCTTCTAAGCCAGCAACTGCTGATATTAATCAGATGGTTGCTTATGCAGAGGCAAAAGGGTGTCAGGAGGCAATTCTCATTTATCCAATGCCCTTGGCAGAACCGTTGAATATCAAAATTGGTCGCATCCGGATTCGCAGTTTGACTTTTTCTCTTGCAGGAGATTTAGAACAAGCGGGTTATCGTTTTTTGCAAGATTTACTGGAAACTGATTGCGAGAGGTCTAATAAATAGCCCTCATGAACTGCGTACACTCCTGAGAATGAAAATTAGAGTAGGACTTACGCACTCGCGACGAAAAATAAGGCTTTGCGATTGCTTCCCTCCGGTCGCAATGACTCCAATTGCGTTATTTTTGCGTAAGTCCTGTAGAGGTCAGGAGACAGAACTCAGAAGCACAGACGTGGCTCCGCTCCTGAGTTCTTGACTTTGATAAGAATTTTGAGCAATTCATTTTTAGTATTTTTACGTAAAAAAATATCTATTATTTACACTATATTATACAATAAAAAACTTAGTAACTTTTAAATTAGGTAAATTCCTATACACTTTTGATCGACACGACTATGAAAAAAATTAGCAGACGTGAAGCACTGAGAATTGCAGCACTTGCAGGAGGTTCTATTTTGCTTCCCGTAGGACTTCAAAATCGCGGTTCCGCTCAGAGCGTCAATGAACAAGTTAAACCATTTACACTTGCCTTCCGTACACCACCAGTATTAAGTCCTGTACGCAGCGATTCAACAACTGATTACTACCAAATCAGTATACAGAAGGCTCAAGTAGAGATTCTACCTGGGCTAAAAACGGAGGTTTGGGGGTATGACAGTATATTTCCCGGTCCCACTATCAAACAACGTAAAAATCGACAATCGATTGTACGGTTTATTAATAAACTTGATTCACATACATTAGTCCACCTACATGGAATGGCATCTCTACCTCAGTATGATGGCTACGCTGAGGATAAGATTCCTACCGAACACTACAAGGATTACACTTATCCCAACACCAACGCTGCGACTTTGTGGTACCACGACCATACTGTCGGTAAAACTTCGTTAAATATTTATATGGGACTGGCTGGGATGTACATAGTTCAAGATGATGATGAACTTAATTTGCCACTCCCCAAAGGAAATTACGATATCCCTGTGATCATTCAGGATAAACAATTCGCGTCTGATGGCTCACTCATTTTTAATAACCAAACTCAGATACGTCTTATGGGCGATGTGATTACAGTCAATGGTGTACCTTGGCCGCGTATGGAGGTGGCTAACCGCAAATACCGCTTCCGGGTGTTAAACGCGTCCATTTCCCGCTCTTACAAACTTGGTTTAAATACAGGTGATGACTTGACTGTGATTGGTACTGATGCGGGGTTGATGTCTGCACCAGTCAATACAAAAGATATGCGCATTGCAACGGGTGAGCGCTATGAATTGATTATCGATTTTTCTAAATATCCTATCGGCACTCAAGTCGTACTGCAAAATCTTGGACTCCCCAATAACGATAATTTCAGCAACACAGATAAAATTATGCGCTTTGATGTGGTGCGTTCTGAAACAGATGACAGCCTTATTCCCAGCACACTACGCAATATTGATTTTATTCCAGAATCATCAGCTGTACGAACTCGTGACTTCACAGTAGCGCGCAATAGTAGTGGGATGTGGGTGATCAATGGCAAGGGCTGGGACCAAAATCGAGTCGATGCAAATCCTCAACTCGAAGATGTGGAAATATGGACATTTCGCAACAACACAAATCGCTCGTTTCATCCAATGCACGTTCACCTGATCGATGCTCAAATACTTGACCGTAATAGTCAGTCCCCTTTTGCCTATGAGCGTGGCTTGAAGGACGTCTTCTACGTTGGTGAAAACGAGACAGTAAGGGTGATTGGAAAGTTTAGACCTCACACAGGTAAATATATGTACCATTGCCACAATATCGTTCACGAAGACCACGATATGATGGGTCAGTTTCAAGTGGGGGAAGGAGGGATAGATCCGTTGTCATCTCCAGCACAGCCACTCCCAGCACCAGCGTTTTAGAGAATTGCTATGATTTCTCTTAACTTTCCAGCAACATAATCTTTTGTTGTATTTTATGCAATTATGTGATATATAAAAAATATCCTTATAAATCAATTTTTTTTGAAATATGTGAGTATACTGTTTAACAACGTTGCTACCTGTACATCATCAGGAAGTAAGTCAACATGACCCATTTACTAATTATCAGTGGTAGCGATTACACGCCTTCCTTAAGCAGTCCTTGGGTTCCAGTGCAAATGAGCGCTCAAGCCTGGGTCAAACCGCAAGTTGATACCTAAATGATCAAGTATTACTGATTTCCATTGTATGAAAGGACTCCGGCTATCAAGGAATTGAGAAGCCGCATTCATAACATTTTCATTCAGGGGAATCTATGGTGAAAAACGTACTGGACTTTGGACTTATGGAGTAGCCAGTCTGCCAGCTATAGGAAATTGAACTTAAGGAGAGCAAAAATGAAACGTGTCATGTTTGTTTGCAAGAAGAATTCTCGCCGTTCCCAAATGGCAGAAGGATTTGCTCGCACTTTGGGAGAAGGTAAGATTGCTGTGACGAGTTCAGGATTGGCAGCAAGTGAGGTGGATCCTATTACCACTCAAGTCATGTCTGAAATTGGCATTGATATTACTCATCAGACTTCTAAGCCGTTAAGTGATTTCAAGGCAGAAGACTACAATGCAGTTATTTCGCTTTGTGGCTGTGGCGTTAACTTGCCAGAAGAATGGGTGATAATAGATGTGTTTGAAGATTGGCAACTGGATGATCCAGAGGGGCAAAGTATAGAAACCTTCCGCCGTGTTCGCGATCAAGTAAAGGAACGAGTCGTGAAGTTGATTGAATCTCTCGACTAAATCCTGTAGCTTCACTGTTACGGTTCGCGATCGCTATCCTTCATCATCGCAAAAACTCAAACGTTTGTAGAGTCGTAATTACCCCATTTATATTATGTCCGTTTAATCACTTATAAAAAAACGTTTGTCATACTGAGCGGAACGCAGTGTAGCGAAGTATCAAGGGAGATTCTAGAATGATAACTCATTAACCGGACTTGATATTACGCTAATATTACAGCAATTCTGCAAGGGAAAATTGGCGCTGGCGTTCTAATTCCTGAAGTCGCTGTTTTTCCTCGTAGAAAGCCTGACAATACGATTCCCATTTTTCTGGTTCAGTTTCTGGATTAGTTTCCTTAGACAGTTCGCAGAAGTAATGACAGCGTTTTTCACGCAGCACTCGTTCCATACAAACAGTTGCTGCTTGGATCAATTTATCATGACGTGAGATGATTTCTTTTTGAGTTTTTTCATTCAAATGAAATAAATGAAATACCAAACCCATTTCTTCAGGAAACTGCAGAAATTTATCTTGCAAAATTGATATTAACTCATGTTCCATTCGAGAGGAAGTCTCTAAAATTTGCCGCCATAAAAAGCGGTGATGGGAAAGGCTAAATTGCAAATCTCGCTCATGTAAAACAGAGACTATAGCCTGACGATGTTGTGGATGGTGCAAGTAAATTTGCAGTAATGAAGCCTCTGCGACTTCTAAAAGATTGCTTTCTTGAGATGTAAAACTTTGCTGTGCTGCTACAGGTTGCTGTTTAAGAATTGGTATTGGCTTACGAAATGTACTAGTAGGAGCAATTTGTGTGAGAAGATTTTCTACTCTTAAGTGTATTAGTCTGGTGTCTCCTAAACTGAGAATTTCAGCACAGTGAGAAATATAATAGTTACGTGTATCACTGTTAACTATATTTTTCAATAACTTGACCATCTGCCCAGAGACTTGTTGAAAGTCAGGAGCCTGTTTTAAGTCACGGTCTTTTGTCATTTGCTGAATTTGCCAATCTAGCCACAGTGGAGCTTTTGACAATAATTCTTTATAATCTTCTGGAGCGTGTCCTCGCAAGTATTCGTCAGCATCTTTACCATCGGGTAAGTTGAGAATCTTAAGTTGGACTTCGCCTTTATATGCGAGTTCGGCAATTTCCCCAATTGCTCGTTCTGCGGCGTTTGTTCCAGCTTTATCCGCATCAAAGTTGAGGACTAACTGTTTGGAGTCGGTGTAGCGCAAGACTTGTCGTACTTGTTCTAAACTGAGGGCAGTACCGAGGGAGGCGATCGCATTATTGATTCCAGCTGCGTGAAGAGCGATCGCATCAAAATATCCTTCTACCACAACAGCTTGATCGAGTTGGGAAATCGCTGTTTTTGCTTTGTCTAGGGCAAACAAAGTTTTCCCTTTGATAAAAACTTCTGTTTCTGGTGAATTCAAATATTTTGGTTGTTCATCTCCTAAACTTCTACCACCAAAGCCGATGACACGTCCAAGAACATCGTGGATGGGAATGATTAGGCGATCGCGGAACACATCATAATAACCACTGGCTTCCTTACGTGGTTTAATCAAACCAGCTTTTTCCACTAGTTGTACTGGGTATCGTTTGTCCTCAACCAGATAACGGTAGAGTGTTTCCCAACCTGGAGGAGCATATCCGAGACCAAACTGCTGTATTGTTTCTTCCTTCAGTTGACGCTGAGATTGCAGATATTCCAGTGCCTTCTCTCCATTGTACCGCAGAGCGCGTTGATAAAACTGTGCTGCTGCTGCAAGAACTCCATACAATTGTTCGCGTAAAGATAACTGACGCTGCAACTCTTGCCTTTGTTCCGGTTCCAGTGTTTTCACCGAGACTTGATAACGCCGCGCTAAATCCAATACCACTTCAGCAAAAGAGCGCTTCTCCAAATCCATGAGAAACTTAAAAGCATTCCCTCCAGCTTGACAGCCAAAGCAGTGGTACATTTGCTTAGTTTGGCTGACAGTGAAGCTGGGAGTTTTTTCTGAGTGGAAGGGACACAAACCTACATAGTCTTTTCCGCGCTTGCGTAAAACAACGTGTTCTGAGATGACATCAACAATGTCAGCTCGTTGTTTAACTTCGTCAATTGTGTCTGGATGCAAGCGAGGGATGTGCATACTAGTCAATGGTGAGTAGTGAGCTATCAGAGTTAGCGGTTACGAATGAGCAACGAACAACCAACCGCTAACAGATGACTCTTGATGGATATTATATTCTAGATGCTAATTCCAGAATAATGCTCAAAAAATCGCTAATCGCTTAAATTGTATAAGAGGAAATACTAAAAATGGGACGTATTTTTATTTCAGCAGCTCACGGAGGCAAAGAAATCAGAGGAACAGATCCAGGCTCAATCGCCGGTGGAACAACTGAAGCCAAGGAAATGATTTTGTTGCGGGATTTGATAGTCAGTGAACTGAGGGCGCGTAATTTTGAAGTCTTGGCGGTTCCAGATGAGCTCAGTGCTCAACAAACTATCCTTTGGATCAATTCTCGCGCTCGTCAAAAAGATGTTGCTATAGAAATTCATGCTGATGCTGCAAGCACTGTTTCTGTACGTGGGGCAAGTGTTTTCTATATTACTAATAATGATGAACGTAGAAGTCATGCCGAACTGTTGCTGGTGGGGCTATTGCGCCGTGTTCCTCAGTTAGCAAATCGAGGAGTCAAGCCAGACTCAACATCGAGTTTAGGACGTTTGGTGTTTTGTCGTCAAACAGCGATTCCTTCTTTGTTAATGCAAGTTGGTTTTCTAAGCAACCCAGATGATCGCACTTTGCTGCAAACTCGCCGCCGTGACTTTGCAGTGGGAATTGCTGATGGACTCGTATCTTGGAGTCGTACTGTTGATCCTAGTTCACCAGCTGCAGCAGATTCAACATATCCGACAATCACTATCAACATCAACGGACAACTTTACCCAGAAAAAGGGATACTCATTAACGGTAATGCTTATATCCCCATTGATTTGGCAGATCGCCTGCAAATTGATTTGTCAAAAGCGCCTAGTGTCACCCGCGTCACTTATCGCCGAATTGTTTACGTCAAAGCTATTGAACTACAGAACTTTCATGTTTCTATCTCTTGGGATAGCGCCAATCGTACTCTGAATTTGCGCTCGATTGTGCAAATTCCTGTTAGTCAAATTGACAAGATTATGTTGCACGGTTACACATCAGAAGTGCAGTTGCAGCTATTTTTGAGAAACAACAATGAAAATGCGATCGTACAATTTCCTGACTTACCTAAACTTTATCGAGAAGAAGCAGCAACAGAAGGGGTGAACCATGACATCGCCTTCTGCCAAATGTGTATAGAAACTGGATTTTTACGCTTTGATGACGACATTAAATCAGAGCAAAATAATTTTGCTGGTTTGGGTACTATTGGTGGTGGTCCAAAAACGGCGTCGTTTGAAAGTGCTAGAATCGGTGTCCGGGCGCACATTCAACACTTGAAAGCTTACGCCAGTTTGGAACCATTAGTTCAGGAAATGGAAGATCCAAGATTTCGCTTTGTGACTCGTGGTATTGCTCCATCAATTGATCAACTTTCAGGACGTTGGTCTGCGGATTTGGAGTATGGTAATAAGATTATGGCAATGCTCAAAAGGCTCTATGAGTCGGCAGGACTATTGTAAGTGCGAAATCTCGATTTTAATCAATTGGGCTAAGGAAAAAAGTTGCTCAGCAAAGTTTTCAACAGTTACAGCAATCTTAGATAGATCGTGAACAAAAAATTATGATAACGTAGACGCGGAGCGGTGAGACAGCGCTGCAGGAGGGTTTCCCGACAGAGGCGACTGCGAACCCGAAGGGCTTCCCGCAGGGTACCGCAAAGTACGCCCTAGACGCGCAGCGGCGTGCCGTAGGCTAGTACACAAAGGAAGAAAAGAGAGAAGATGTTCACAAACAATTTAGGTTTGCTGTATCAGTAAACAGTTATCAGTACACAGTGATGTATTTATCCTTGGGTTGGTATACTTATATCTTGCACCAGGGTCAAAAACCGGGTTTCTTGAGAATAACGACAGTTAAAAACCTTAATTTTTCGTTTATAAACTCGGTTTTTTGGGTCTTGTTGAGAATGCTGCAAGATGTCAGAATACCCCACCATATATCTGATAACTGCATCACTGATTGCTGATCTAGGCATAACAGCTTACTTTCTTTTAGGAATCACATATCTAATTCCACCTTTAGCACTAGCAGTATCACCTTTGTAACGAGGGATAATATGAATACTGGCGTGCATCACATTTTGACCTGCATCTCGATTGATATTCATTCCCACATTAAAACCGTCGGGTTCAAATTCTTTGCTGAGAAGTTTCTGCACTTTGTTAACCATAAACCAACAAGCTGATTGCTCTTTGAACGGTAGCTCAAAATAATTACTAACGTGACGTTTTGGAACAACCAAAACATGACCTTTACTCACAGGATAACCGTCAAACATCGCATAGGCTGTTGCTGATTCGGTTAGGATAGTTAAGTTTTTATGAGGGTTGCAAAATATGCAATTGTTAGAGGAGTTTCTTTGTAAATTATAATGTGTATACTCGTAAATTTCGCAATAGTCATCTAGATGAATTGATTGAAAAGGAAGTTTTACAATACACTGATATGTAGGTTTTTTGTGAATATAATGTTCTCGAAAACCTTCTCTTTTTATATCTCTTCTTACTGCATAATACGCTTTACCTCCCGGCTTTAAGAGATTCGATACTCCCATGAGAACCTCCGCTTGCTCTTCAAGAAATAAAACATTTAAAACATAAAAGCAAATGATTATATCAAATTTTTCATTAGGATATTCTGGAAAATAGTAAGGATCATAACCTGTAATATCAAATCCTTTTTGTCGCAAGATTTTAACATCATTGCCCAAGCCACAGCCAAAGTCTAGGACTTTTTTTTTATCTTGAAGCAGATTCTTCTCTAACAAAAACTGCGCAGGTACTGATAGGTAAGTTCTTTCTATTGCTGTGAGGTGGCTAAATTGATTTTTTTGCTTTTTCATGGAAACATAAATCTTCTTTCGATTCAGTAGCCGATATGAACTGCGTACACCAGCAGCTATGAAATGTTATGTGATTCAGGATATATGAGTATAATTTAAAGCGAAAAAATTTTGTCTTCAACAGTGCTAGTACTTAGAAAATCTTTACTAAAAAAGCGATCGCCTAAGAGCGATCGCCCGATCCCGACAAGAGGATTTTGAACTATGCAGTTTTAAAAAACCTGATAATCTCGCGGACATGATCCAAAAATTGTCCATCTGTAGAAAGTTGGGCGATCGCCACTCGTGCTTCTCTTGCCAAACGTTCATGTTCGGTTTGATTTGTGGCACGTAATTCTTCTACACTAGCGGCAATTCGAGCTAATTCTCTGCGTGTTTCTTCTAAATAAATTTGTTGGTTTGCGGCTAGAGAGTAGGGTTGTTCTGGGTTCAGTTGTTCTTCTATGCGCTTAACGGTTGCTTCTTGCGTGTCGAAACGGGAGCGAAGTTCAACAACATCTTCACGTGGATACTTCCATTCTTGGCGAATCATAACCAATCGTGCATACAAGTACTCATAAGCACTGATGGCTGGACGTAATCCAGTTAATAATAAAGCAGCACCAGAACTAACATAGCCGACTGCACTAATACCAGTAGCGGCGAGAACGTAAAGACCAATTGCTGAAAGTAAGTGTAACCCAAGAGCAACAAAGAGCGATCGCCGTGCCAAAACTTTGACATATTCCAGTTGTTTCTCATCTACTGGAATTCCTTTTTCAGTTGATTGTGTACCTTCTGCTAGGACTTCTTTTGCCTGAAAATGAACATTCCACGGTACAGTTACAATCACCAACAACCACCAAAAACTTGCCCCTCCAATCACCCAATCGAGAAAGTTACCAGTAGGTATATGGAACCATTGCAGTATGCTAAAACCCAAAAGCACTAAAACGAGAATTCCAAAACTGGAACCTATGAAGAAGTTAAAATACATTTTGCCTTGTTTGTGATCAAAGTATAACCTCAATCTTGGCGAGTGGTTGGGAGTCAAGCACAAATGCTTGTGATGGTTTTTAGAGTTACACACACAAGATTAGCGAATGGTTGATTAACGGGGCTAAAAACCCGGTAACTTCATCGTTGACTCAACGAAAAATCAGTCTTTTCAACGAAAGAAACCGGGTTGCGTGAGATTAGTGAATCGGTGTTCTAGCAATTTATTGAAGAAAATAACTGTGCCAAACTGATTTGGAATCTTTGTCACTACCTTCGGGAACTAGTAACCGCCAAGTTTTACCTTCTGTTTGGAGTTGCAGATAAACTTCAAAAGGTTTTTGGGCTTGTGTCAAACGTCGTTTTGGGAGTTTGAACGTCAGGTTGTAGGTTCCCTGAATACGGTATGTAGGTAAATTCTCGATTGTCAAAGGTGTTTGCTGAGTCATTGATAACCGATGGATTTCAAATCCTTGAATATCTAAATCTAGCTGTTGATTGAGTTGCTGTTGGGTTTGCTCTAATTCAAACGCAATTGCTTTTTCTACTAACTGGCTAGTTGGTGCAAGAACACTCGTGGTACACGCAGTTAATAGCCACAGCAGAATTAAGCTGAATATTAGCCGCACCATTACTCTGACTCCTCTATACTCATATCTGCTCTTCCAAAGCGATAGTATAGTCTGTTGCTGGTGTCACTCGCTAGCCCCTAAAAGGGGCGCTACGCAAACGCTCAAATTCAAAATTCAAAATTCAAAATTCAAAATTAAAGACACTTAGTGGGAGCGCGTGTACCGCCAGCAGTAGTCTCGGCAGATCAAAGATTATGGTGGGGGCTCCTACCTTCCCTAATCAATTCAAAATTATTCTTCCGGATTGTTAGCGCAGCGGTCTATGCCTCCTTTGAATTCAAAAAAGGTCATTATCTAATTGTTGTGACTTAAAAAGTTATTTGTCTTAAATAAGACTTAATTTATACTTAATTCTTCAAATCGATATTTGCTTTTCATCGGATCAACAATTTCCTTTGAAAAAAATAAATTTTACCTTGTGTCAGCACAAGTCTTACTGAGTGTTAGCAAGTATCTTCTCATTCACTAGAACTTCAAGTAGAACAGCAACTCGATAACAGACACATAGTTAGAAAACAAACAGATTCTGAAGCTGAAGTGTTTTAGCAGTCCAGATTTGATCACCGTTAACACGATAACAAATAGCTAAGAACTCGGATTATACGCATTAATCATGAATTATCCGTATCTATGATCAAGCCAGTTGATTAAGTAGAGTTTAAGTTTTTTATCAAAAAAGTTACCCGGAAAGTAAGTTGTTCTAGATGAATATTCAGATATAGAAAAGCACAGTCATCCTGTCGCTGACTCTACGTAAAGTCAATACAAAGTTTATTGCTGTCATAAAAAATACTTTTTTAAATAACAGCGATTTTACTTAAAATATCGTCCTGTTTATTTAGTTAAAAAAATTACAACATGAAGACAATAGCAACACAGGTGCGTAACCAAGTCTTAAAGAATCTTTATGAAATTTCACTCATAAAAACTCCTGCTGAGTGTGCTTATCAAGCAGCATTAGCAAAACATATGAGTCATCTCCCTGTTCTTTCGAGTACTGACTCGACTCTTGTAGAGACTCTGAACACTGAGGGAGTTGTCATCACCTCGTTAGAAGAACTTGCGATTCCTTCTACTCCACAAATGCTGCAAGCTGCAAAAAAATTAATGCCAAAAATTCCAAGAGTTCTTTCTGGCGATGAAAATGAATTTGTGATTCATGCAACTTCCCAGCAAATCATGGAAGATCCAAAGATTTTTCTTTGGGGATTAGAACAACGTTTACTCAATATTGCTGAGAATTATCTTGGTCTACCTGTAGCTTATCATGGTGCCTATTTTCGTAGAGATCTTGTTAATCAAGTAGAGATAAAATCCAGGCTATGGCACATGGATTCGGAAGATAGGAAATTATTCAAAGTCATTATTTATTTAAATGACATAAATGATGATGGAGGACCATTTCAATATATTCCAAAATATATCACTTCAAAAGTTGTTCATTCTTTGGGATATAAATCTGGTTATATTCGAGATGAATGTATGCAACGATTTGTATCTCCATCAAATTATAAATCTTGTATCGGTTTATCTGGAACGGTAGTCATTGCAGGGACTAATAGTGTCTTTCATAGAGGTAAAAGACCAATAGCTTACGATAGATTGGCAATATTTTTTGATTACACTTCCAGACAACCAAGATTTCCTTTTTATTGTAAATCTTCACTACCTATGGAAGATTTACAGGCACTCTCACCAATGTTTTCTGAACAGCAAAAACAGTGTGTTTTTTGGCGACAAGAATTTTATAGTCATATAGGAGAGTGACAGGTGTAGGAAGTTTTACGACTTGGAAAATAATGTTTCAAACCTCATTAAAGTAAGCTGGATAGCACACGTTCCCATTAATATTTATCAAAGCACTCGGCTTGAGTTCTAGTATCATAAATGCCTCATCAGGTATTGGTAACGATGAGTGCAAGCCAAATTGACTCGCTTTTTGAAAACCAAAACGTCTGTAATAGTGCGGATTTCCAACAACGACAACAATAGGATAATCTGACTGACGACATTTTGATAAACCTACTTGCACCAACTGGCTACCAATACCTTGACGCTGGCGCTGTGGTTTCACGGCTAGCGGTGCTAATGCGAGTGCTGGAATTTGGTGTGGTGCGTTAATGAAAATGCGGCTGAAGAGAATGTGTCCCAATACATCTCCATTTTCTAGCGCGACAAGGGATAATTCAGGTATGAAATTTGGAGAGTTGCGGATTTTATCTACAAGTTCAGCTTCTTGTGTTCGACCAAAAGCATCCGTTATGACTTGATGAATCTTCGCTTTTTGGTTCTCTGTTTCTGGCGCAAAATCTAGCATCATTAAAAGACTACTTCAGGTAAAACAGCAATCCAATCCCTACAATCGCAACTATAACACCGGCGATCGCCCTGACGCTGACTTTCTCTTTCATCGCGATCGCGATCGGGATGACAAATAATGGACTCGTCTGCAACAAAGTGAAGGAAATTCCGGCAGCTGTAAATTTAATTGCTATCTGTTGCAACCAAATTCCTAAGTAAGTTCCACAAAACGCAGCAAAGATAGCGACTAGAATCACTCTAGGTTTTTGTAAACTTTTTAACGCTAAACCATCTTGTTGCTTGCGACAAAGTACCCAAATCAAAAGCATCAACACGCCTGCAATCAACCGCAACAAAGCTGCCCACAAGGGATTGATGCTAGTGTTTGCCAAAGCTGCACGCGAGAGAACACCCCCTGTCGCATTTGCAACCGCTGCCAACAAAGCAAAACCTATTCCTTGCCACAGGTACCTTGAGGAATTCTCACTTGTACTAGGAACTCTTTCGGTAACAACCCAAGCAACACCCAAAACAGTCAGCAAAATACCACACCAAGCACTCATATTTAATCTTTCTTGGAGAAAAATCAACGCGAGTATTGCTGTCATGGGTGGGGCAAGAGTTCCAATTAGTAAGACACGACGTACACCCAGAAAATTTATCGCTGCCAAAAAAGCTGTATCGCCTAAGCAAATTCCCACAACACCACTCAAGAGGATGAGACAAAGGGATAGGGGTGGAATGCTGGGAAACAATTCGCCGCTGATGATGATAGTGAGCAATAAAAAGGCGATCGCAATTATCCCTTTGATTAAGTTGAGTTGTAACGGCGGGATACGTTCTCCCAAGCGCCCATACAATACTGATGCCACAGCCCATAAACAAGCAGCAGATAACGCTGCAATTTCACCTTTCAAACTTGTGACGGACAAATTTAAATAATTATTAAAAATAACATCCACCTATTTTCTTTCAACGGAAATCTTTTATATCTTAATATAAATACCTTTATAAACTTTAGCACTCAATGCACTTCACTGCTAATTTTTGTGAGACATTTTTTAGCACTCAACGTACTTTACTGCTAACTCTTTTATGGGACATTTTTTAGCACTCTCAATGCTGAAGTGCTATTTTTTGGAAGTTTATGATTTACCAAATAGGAGGATTTGAACTGTGTTGAGATGAGATTCAAGAAAATTTTAAGTTATTACACTTGAGAGCAACTCTGGTTTCAAGAGAACTCATGTAAGAATTTGGAGAAATAGAATGAAATACACTTTCGACATTGTAGGCGTGTCTCCAGTTTTAGATTTTTTCAGTCATCAACAGCAGAGTTTACAAGAACTAAAGCATCAAGGTGTGGAATATGTAGGGACTCACAAGTGTACACTTGATGCCATCATCAAATCAGTGGAACCATTACCATCAAAATGGGGCTGGAATATCGATGAAGTTGTCGATACAGTGATTGAGTTTTGGATGAAGAATTCAGAGAGTATCTGCTATTGGAAATCACGTCTTATGGATGCAGGTAGTGATAACTTATTAGTCGCAAGGGTAGCAGATATTAAGGCTTTAAAAACAGATTTTGAAGGCTTACTGAATAATAAGTGGTGAATTGATGATCAAATTTGTTTGAATGAAACCACAAAGAAACAACTTATTTCTCAACCAAATTTGCAATAACTGTCGCCAAGAAAACTGGCTCGACTGGCTTAGGAACATGAAGTGTGAAGCCAGTTTCTAATGCTTGTTGTTGGGTAGTTTCTCCTGCATAAGCAGTGAGGGCGATCGCCGGAATTTGCCCCCCTTGTTCGACAGGTAAAGATCTAACTTCACGAATCAGCGTATAACCGTCCATTTCTGGCATTCCAATGTCACTCACCAGCAAATCTGGCTGCTGTTTAACCAGTGATGAGAGTGCTTCATGCCCTGAGGCGGCTGCACTTACAGAAGCCCCGTAAGCTTCTAGTAAGAAAACCAGAAAATCACGGTTATCTGGTTCATCATCCACAACTAGTACCCGCACTCCATGTAAAGAAGGACTATTATCATCTTTTTGAGTCTCAGCTTGAATGATGGAGGGATTAAGCATGAGTGGAAGCTTCACAGTAAAAGTTGCTCCCTTGCCTTCACCAAGACTTTCTGCTTTAATAGTACCACCGTGCAGTTCAACCAAGTGGTGGACAAGAGAAAGACCTAATCCTAAACCTCCAAACTTTCTGGTATAGCTACTATCTTGTTGACGGAAGTAATCAAATATGTAGGGTAGAAAATCTGGTTTGATACCTTTGCCTGTATCAATAACTTGAATCTGAGCGTATGAGCCAACCCTTTCTAACCGAACTGTAACTTGTCCTTTTGGTGGCGTAAATTTAACAGCATTAGAAAGGAGATTCCAGATAACTTGCTGCAATCGTTTGGAATCACCAAAAATTGATCCTACATTAGGATCAAATATAGTTAATATCTCAATTGACTTAGCAACAGCCGCAAGATGAACACTTTCTATAGCCTTAGTAATGATAGTTTGCAAGTTAACAGTAGTAGGATTAAGAGTTAGCTTACCACGCAAAATCTTAGATACACTCAGCAAATCATTAATCAGTTGCACCTGTAAGCTAGCGTTACGCTCAATCGTTTCCAGTGCTTGCTCTTTCTTATTAGGATCAAGCTTACCACTGCGTAAAAGTCTCACCCACCCAAGTATTGGATTTAGGGGTGTTCGCAACTCATGCGAGAGAACAGCAAGAAACTCATCTTTGATGCGGTTTGCTGCTTGAGCCTGTTCCAAAAGTTTATTCCGTTCTTGTTCAGCGCGCTTGCGCTCTGTGATATCTCTTAAAGAAACAAGATAAGCAGTTTCTCCTTGCCATTCAATTTCTACCACACGCATTTGGGCAATTTTTTCTAAGCCAGTGTTTGCTGGGGTACTTTCTTTGTTATAGTTATATGGGTAAATATCAACCTCTGTGTTATCCTCACCAACAACAGGAAAGCCAAACAATTCACCCAAGAGTTCTTCTTGCTCGCAACTAAACAGCTTTAGTGCTGCTGGGTTAATAAAACGTACAAAACCCTGGCGATCGACAACCACAATACCGTCAGCATTCTTAGTAATCAGCGTTTGTAACTGCACTTCGATCTTTTGAAGTGCTGCTTCGACTCGTTGAGAGTGTTCTTTTTGTTTACCGAGTTCTGCTGTCTGTTTTTCTAAGCGTTGTTCTAAATCTTGCTTATGCAATTGGCACGGTTGTGTTTCTTGTGCAAGAGCCTGTCTAATAACTTGAGGAAGCCGTGCCAGTTCATCTTTGGGTAAGTAGTCTGTAGCTCCTGCCTTAATACATTTTACGGCAACAGATGCGCTATCTATACCATTCACAATCACAAAAGGGATATTCAACCCCTGTGCTTGCGTTTTGTGTAAGACTTCTAAGACATTCAAATGACTTAAGCTGTATTCAGCAACAATCGCATCCCAACCAGAACTCAGATAAGTTAAGTCATCAACTTTTGTTGGCACACACTTATAATTCAGTCCAAAACCAGCTTCATTCAATAAAGCCAGAATATTTTCTGTAGATTGGGGCGAGGTTAATAACAATAAAATGGTGCATTTTTCAGCCACGTTAGCCACTTTTAGTAAATGAGTGATTTATTATGAATAAATCTTAGTGGTTAATAGTGTCGCGCAGCATTACCCAAAGACTTATGTTTATGGCTCTTCCTATAGAAAGAGAAGATTAAGAGCTACTGAACTCATTTTGGTTTGTAAAAACCAGACATCGGATGACCTGTTAAAATACCAGTAATATTGCGAAATGGCCTACCGATGTGCATACCCCGATTATCAATTGTGAATTCTCGGATTTGCTTATCATGTTGTGAACCGCGCATTTTAATGACTGTTATGCCTCTACGAATTTCTCCATAAACTTCAACATATCGTAGTAATATAATAACATCAGTGGTTGTAGAGATATGAGCTTCAGAAGTTGAGGTTCCGCTGACAAGCGTCATCGGGGTTGTTGAGGTATAAAGTGCAGTCATTCTCCGTTCTCTGAAGATTGAATTCAAACCAACAATAAATTGCCGAAATCCTTCTGTACTAGAACCCCATTCCAAGACTGATAGACTATCAATTGCTACACGATGGGGTTGAAATTCCTCAATAATCTCTTGCATTTTGATCAAGTGATATTCCAGTGGATTTGCTTCTGGGTTGCGGTACACAATCCTCAATTTTCCGTCTCGTTCCATTTGTTGAAAGTCAACACTCCAACCCAGGGCATTTCTTAGAATCAGTTCTCGGTTTTCCTCAAAAGCAAATAACAAGCAGCGTTCGTTATGACGAGCTCCGGCTGCGATAAACTGAGTTGATAGTAAGGTTTTACCTGTACCTGTCGCTCCTGACACAAGGATAATCGAATTCCGAAAAAAACCACCCTCACACATAGCATCCAGTTCTCGAACGCCAGAAGTCATGCGAATATCAGAAGTACCAGCCTCTGGTGTCTCCGATGTAGAAAGGGGAATAATCACAATCCCTTTATCAGGAAGAATCGAAAAAGGAAATTCTCCCTGCTTGTGAGAACTACCTCTATACTTAAGAATTTCTACAGTCCGTCGGCGCTTGTGTTGAAGCATCGCATTGCGTAGGATAATCACATTGTCAGCGACAAACTCCTCAACACTGTAAGTGCTAATATTACCATATTCTTGATTGCGTTCAGATGTGACAACGACCGTACTTTCAATTTGTTCTAACACTGAACCAATCATATATAGATCATTACGGACTTGAGCTTTATCAGGCAAATAAGTAAAAATTGCTCCCAAGCAATCCATTGAGACTCGTACTGCACCCACCTGATTGATGGCATATTTAATTCGGGCAACCAGAGAATCGAAGTCGTATTCTCCACTAACAAGAGGCTGTTCTCCAACTTGGCGAGAAGCATCAACAAACATCCATTTGCCTTCCTCCTCCCATTGGCGGATATCCCAGCCAAAGCCCCGCATATTTTTCCGTATACGCTGCGGAGATTCTTCAAAAGTCACAAACACTCCATTCTCACCCCGTTTGATACCTTCAGCAAGATACTGAGATGCAAATACAGTCTTACCACTACCTGCAGTACCAACTATCAATGTTACCCGACCAATGGGTAGTCCCCCATCAGATAATATGTCAAAGCCAGGAATTCCAGTGACAAGCTTTTCTACCAAATCTTGTTCTTTTTCTTGATTCATTTCTAGAATTTGAGCTTTTTCATTAAAAAATAAAATATCACTGATTAGTATTATTAATGTATCTTGCTGCTCTAGGGAATGTTAAGCCCTAACAAAACCGTGTGTGTATTTGATAAATCACCGATAATTCGCACTTTTGGCAAGGGAAATTCTTTGATTAACGTTGGGGTGACTAAGATTTTCTCAGCTTCCGCAATTTGTGGTTGCTCAAGGACATCTATAATTACTATCTCATGTCTATTCCGCAGATGTGATTCGCACAACTGAATTAAATTGGATATCGCCCGTTGGGATCTGGGCGTGTATCCTGTAATATACAGTTTGAGCAGATATTTCTCACTCATTTGTCAGTCGAGTCACTACTTGCGTTCCCTCTGTATTTACTTTTTCCCGCAGTTATTATAAGTTTTCGTAATGTTGAATTTATTCAGACTAACGAGGTATTTCTGAGTGTCAGCAGGTAGTGAGATGTCTGTTGATAAGCCATGAAGGAATTTTCTCATATGGCTGTTCGCATACGAACTGAGATGAAAAATAAGGAGCGATCGCTCCTTATGGAAAATAGCAGATGAGTGAATCTATTCTCAAACACTCGTCTTTTGAGTCTCACGTCAAGTCTGCTTGATAGCAATTTGCGATTGAGTGCAATACACGCATTGAAGCTGAACTTTGCTGATGATTGTGAGAATGCAGATAATCTACAGTAGCAAGATTTTGGGATAACTAATCATAATTATCTAAATTTCATTTACCCCAAAAGATTTTTAATTTCCTCATCACTAAAGCCAAATTGCCTAAAAATACGCAAAACATAAGCAGGAGACATTTCTCCTGCACCTATATCTAATATCACCATCCTACTCATGATAACAGTGGACGATTAGAAAGACGGTCTTCATCAAGTGCTTGACGTAGATATTCCCAAGTTTCTGTTTGTTCTTGTTCATCCCCCTCCTCTATCCATTCTTTAGTCAGTTTGCTCAAGGCTTTATGCTGTTGGATTAATCGGTTGTTTTCGGGAATTTCTTGTTCAGAAGTCTCTGATAATCCTGGTTTTAAAATTACACTTTCACGAAATAAGCGGATTATCTGAAGTAAATTAGACCAGTATTCTCTGGGAGTTTGTTGAATTTCTTGCAGTAATTCTGTTATCGATATTTCGGAAAAATTATTCTCTCTATTATTTTGAGACTCATTGTTCACTATACTTTGTTCAGACATGATTACTTTTTTGGGAATTTATCCTAAAATTTTAGCAAGGAAAATATTCTTGCTGGGCAATACCCCTTTACGGAAAATAGCGATAAATATCTTTACATATAATGCCAATACGATAATTACCTATGCGAATCAGGATAATAGCATTTCTTTGTGAAGCTCTTTTTCAAGTTATGCTAATACTTCATTGAGGTTAAGCGGTGTTTCATCTTGCACTTCTTTCATGGCAAGAATTAATCCTTCGTCTTCAATGGCTTCTAGCAAACGTTGATAATCATCAAAATTTGTGATCACTTTTCGGACGTTACCTTGAGTATCAGTGATCACTTCTTGCGCAAATGGATATTTATTAGCTTTCATCTGGATTTTGGCTTTTGTCGTCATAATATGACTTTAGCGCTCTCAGAGGCAGTGCGATCGCACTTGTAGAGGAATTTCGGGTGCGATCGCCCCTCTACAAAGATTAACCGAACATTTGGTGTTCTCTGAATTCAAATTCCTCTTATCGAGGCCAAACTTTAATCGCTATCTCAGCTAAATATTCAGCACGAGTTTTAATTGCCTCTTCATCCCAAATATTTATCTTGCGGAAATATTGGTTTAAAGTAACATTACTATCTCTTAAAAGAATTACCTTCTTTTCAAAAGATCCGTTAGATAACTCAGAATTATATCCTGTTAATGTAAGATTACCCAAAGTGTGCAGCCATTTTTTTTGTACATTGCTGTAATTAGCACCTAACATCTGCTGCCACTCTTTAGGTAAAGGTGACTTCTGGGGCATAATATGCTCAATAGACAAATCTTTGAAATCAACGCACTCCTTGGTCAACGAGTCCTCAATACTCTCTAGCAGAAGCTTTACCCTATTATTTACACTTGAACTTTTACTGTATAAAGCTTCATTGCACAGTCCTTTACGGAATTCATCATCGTCAGGCCAGCGTTGATTTTTCTCGAAACTTATTAGAACTGCACGTAAACCACTTACCAAATCATTAGGATTATTGTCTTTAACTTGATTGTACAAGCTATTAAATACTGCCCCTAAAGTCCTAGTAGAAACTCTAGCAAGCCAACGGCGTACAAAGTAAGACTCTAAATACCTGAGAGTCTGTTCAAATTCTGTCAGTGATAAGCATTTCTCTTGATATTCATTATAAACATTCATCAAGAATATATGACACGTCTTAAAATCCAATCTCTCAAAGCGCTTAAACCAATTTTTCAGCCTAGGTTCTGACTCTTCATCTTCAAAATTAAGACGCTTGTAATAGTTAGTAAATTTTATCAAGTTTTGCAATTGCGTTTTGATTCCTAATTCCGGTTTTTCATACGATTTTGCCGAGTCATCAAAGCGCTTTTTAATAGTTTTATAGACCTCTTTTTCGTTAACAGCCTGTCCATCTTTACGTAGATAGAACAAAAAAGCATTAGTCAATTTCTCTGCATAATCCTTTTCCATATTAGCTTTAAAGCTTTCTTGAAGAGGAAACCATTCTGTTTTGTACACTTCTTCTCGTTCTTCATTAGGCAGCTTCATAAATATATAATTGCGAACTAAATCTGCCTGACTAAGTTCTTCTCCCTTGTTGTTTAAGCTTTCAAAAATAAGATAGGGGTTATCGTTGGTATCAGAAGTAATATTTACTAATACTAAACGCTCTAAGATAATTGTTTTCAACTTGCTCAAGTCAAGAGGAATATCCTGGTCTGGCTCATGTTTCTTCATTTGCTTATCAAAAAAATTATAAGCTTTATATATTTGTCCTAACTGTAATTCTTTATTTTTTCCTTTAGTTACCTTACTATCGATTATGCTCTTATATGCTTCGCGATCATCCTGGGTAGGCAGTACTTTATAATGCTCATCATTCTTTTGATACTTGTTTATCAAGTAAAATTCCTGTATTTGTTCTGACATTTGTTTATCAGATTTCTTGAGATGATTCCGTAGTACTGCTAAGAGAATACTAAGGGTGGTGAGACGTTGTTGCCCATCTATAACTACATATGGAGTGATACCGTCGGCTGTTCCTAATTCTGCTTGTGTTACTATAGATCCAAGAAAATAAGAACCTTTTACCTCATCACTATATATACTCATCAAATCATTCCACAAAGCTTCCCAGTTCTCGTCTTTCCAAGAATATGGTCGTTGAAAAAGAGGTATTTGAAACTGTTTACCACCTTCTAGTAAGTTGCGGAGAGTAGTTTCTGATGCTTTCATTCTTACTTGTAACTTAATGTACTGTTCTATACAATGATAAACTGATTTTCATATCATGAAAGACTAATTTCAAATGAATTTGCACGAAAAAGTCCGCACTGGCGGACTTTTTTAGTGTAACTTAGAGTTTAGCTTCAGGGCATCTTATAGATATTCTCTTACTTCCTACCAGCCCCCGTCGGCATACCCAAAATATCCTCAATCTTGGGCATTTCTTCCAACGGAATCACTCTACCTTCATCCTCAAAACCAGCAATTTGATCAAAGTTCAAATACCGATACAAATTATCAGCAAAAGGATGAATCTTATTCGCCACAATATCAAGATATTCCTCTACTGTAGGAATCCTACCTAACAGCGCACAAACAGCTGCTAATTCAGCTGAACCGAGATAAACTCGCGCATCTTGCCCCATACGATTGTTGAAGTTGCGAGTAGAGGTAGAAAACACTGTCACACCATCTGCAACTCGCGCCTGATTACCCATACACAAGCTACATCCTGGCATTTCTGTTCGCGCACCTGCAGCATTGAAAATGTCATACACACCTTCTTGTTTCAGTTGCTGTTCATCCATGCGAGTTGGCGGACAAATCCACAACCGAGTCTTCACAGAACCTGCACCTTCTAAGACTTTACCAGTTGCACGATAATGACCAATATTTGTCATGCAAGAACCAACAAAAACTTCTTGCACTGGATCATTGGCAACTTCCGATAATAATTTGACATTATCGGGGTCATTAGGAGCAGCGACAATAGGTTCTTTAATTTCGTTTAAATCAATTTCAAGAATTTCCGCGTATTCTGCGTCTGCATCTGCTTCTAATAGCACTGGATTTGCTAACCATTCTTCCATCTTGGCAACACGACGCATGATAGTACGCTCATCGTGATAGCCGCGTGCTACCATATTTTTTAACAACGCGACATTAGAACGCAGATATTCAGAAACTGTCTCAATACTGAGCTTAATAGTACAACCTGCACAGGAACGTTCAGCAGAAGCGTCAGTGAGTTCAAAAGCTTGTTCAACTTTCAAATCTGGCAAACCTTCTATTTCCAGAATCCGCCCAGCAAAGACATTTTTCTTGTTCTTCTTCTCTACCGTTAGTAAACCTTTTTGAATTGCGACGTAGGGAATCGCATTCACAATATCCCGCAAAGTGACACCAGGTTGCAACTCACCTTTAAATCTTACCAAAACAGATTCTGGCATATCCAACGGCATGACACCCAACGCCCCTGCAAACGCGACTAACCCGGAACCAGCGGGGAAGGAAATACCTAAAGGAAAACGAGTGTGGGAATCGCCGCCAGTTCCCACGGTGTCGGGAAGTAGCATCCGGTTTAACCAGGAGTGGATGATTCCATCGCCGGGGCGTAATGCGACTCCACCACGAGAGAAGAAGAACTCAGGTAGTTCTTGATGAGTTTTGATATCAATAGGTTTGGGATATGCTGCTGTATGGCAAAAACTTTGCATCACTAAGTCAGCAGAAAAACCCAGACAAGCGAGTTCTTTTAACTCGTCGCGAGTCATCGGTCCTGTGGTATCTTGAGAACCAACGGTTGTCATAATCGGTTCGCAGTAGGTACCGGGACGAACACCTGATAAACCGCAGGCTTTACCCACCATTTTCTGTGCTAAGGTGTAGCCTTTACCTGTGTCAGCAGGTTGCTGGGGACGAGTAAAGACTGTACTGGGTTCTAAACCAAGTGCAAGTCTTGTTTTGTCAGTGAGGGTACGTCCAATGAGTAAGGGAATACGTCCACCGGCGCGAACTTCATCAAGAATAGTATCAGGTTTGAGGGTGAAGGTGGAAATGACTTCGCCTGCTTCATTGGTGATGTTTCCTTTGTAGGGATATATAGTTATCACCATCCCGGTTTCCATTTTGCTGACATCGCATTGGATGGGGAAAGCACCAGCATCCTCAGCTGTGTTGAAAAAAATTGGGGCAATTGTACCGCCTAAAATATATCCACCTGCTCGTTTATTGGGTACAAAAGGAATATCATTTCCAATGTGCCATAATACAGAATTGATTGCTGATTTACGAGAGGAACCTGTACCAACGACATCTCCCACGTAAGCGACAGGATATCCTTTTGTCTTTAACTCGGCGATCGTTTGCAACGCACCCGGCATTCTACTTTCTAGCATTGCTAAGGCGTGTAAAGGAATATCTGGGCGAGTCATAGCTTGGGGTGCAGGGGATAAATCGTCTGTGTTTGTCTCACCCGGAACTTTAAAAACAATAACGTTAATGAATTCTGGTAAAACTGGACGAATAGTAAACCACTCAGCTTCTGCCCAAGAGTCTATGACTCGTTTTGCGTAAGGATTGGTTTCGGATAATTCCAAAATATCGTGGAAGGCGTCATATACCAGCAGGGTTTTGCTTAAGGCGGTGGCGGCGTATGCTGCTATGGGTTCTTTTCCTTGCCCACCCATCACCAAAGGAGTTTCGGAAGATGATGATAAGGATACACTCGGAGTCTGTAAGAGTTCGATTAATGATTGGACATTGTAGCCACCTACCATCGTCCCCAGTAATTCTACAGCTTCGATGGGTGAAATCAAGGGGCTAGTGATTTCCTCTTTGGCAATGGCGGTGAGGAAACCAGCTTTGACATATGCGGCTGGATCGACTCCAGGAGAAATGCGATCGCGCAACAATTCCACTAATGTTTCCTCTTCACCCGCAGGCGGATTTTTTAATAATTCACACAGTTGTGACGTTTGATTTGCATCTAAAGGTAAGGGGGGAATGCCTAGTTCGGCTCTTTCGGCAACGTGTTTGCGGTATGATTCCAGCATTCTACTCTCCAAATATTCTGTCCACAATTGGATTTAGTTTTTACAATCACTTGCCATTCATTATGGGTAGTTTTCCCTGATTGTCGGTAACAAGCCAGATGAACAGGCGAGAAATCTCCCTAGGTGAATTTTTTCGTCTAGCAAGGACTTATAATTATCACTGGATAGCGCCCTAGCGAGTCAAGCTCTTTCCAGTTAAGCTTCTTGCTTTGCGATTTTTTGTTGAGTTGTCCATCTCTTTCTAAGATAAGATATTTGACTTATCTATTGCATCGCACTGCTATTATATATGTCCAAAACACACACCGTTGAAATTATCCACCAAGGCAAAACTCATACTTTGCAAGTTCCCGAAAATCAAACAGTTCTATCAGTTGCTGATGCCGCCCAATTGGGTTTGCCTAGTTCCTGTCATGCTGGTGTTTGTACAACTTGTGCTGCCCAAATTCTTTCTGGAAACGTGGATCAAAGTGATGGCATGGGAGTCAGCCCAGAATTACAAGCAAAAGGTTATGTCTTGCTTTGCGTTGCTTATCCTCGTTCTGATTTAAAAATTGAAACCGAAAAGGAAGAAATTGTTTATCAGTTGCAATTTGGTAAGTAGAGACGCTGCAAACAGCGTTTTCATACATCAGCCTTTACGTGTCTCTATTAAGTAAGGAGTCAAACAATGACAACCCATTTTATTACCGCTGAAATTGACTTACAAGAAACTCCCACAGAACTGCAAAAAGCCATTGAAGTCGAGTTAAAAAAACACGGAGAACCTTTGCGTTGGGCAGTCACATCTACAGACGTGAAACAACAATCATGCACTGTTGAAGCCGTTGTTACCACAGAAAGCTAATACTTAATAGCTAATAGCAACTGTTAGTGTTTAGTTGATATTAAAAATCACTAACCACTAACAAATAGCAATTTTTTTGACTTTTCACTCTTGAGTTGATTCGTGCGTCAATATACCGCTATCTTAATTATCCCTACTGGCATTGGAGCAGCAATCGGAGGTTATGCAGGAGATGCATTACCAGTTGCAAAAGCTGTTTCACAGGTTTGCGATCGCCTGATCACTCACCCCAATGTTCTCAACGGTGCCAGTTTGTACTGGAACCTGCCCAATACTTTCTATGTTGAAGGTTACGGACTTGACAAATTTGCCGCTGGATGCTGGGGTTTACGTCCAGTTCATCAAAATCGAATAGGTTTGCTTCTTGACCAAGGAATAGAACCAGAATTACGGCTACGACACTTACAGGCAGCAGATGCAGCCAGAGCAACCCTGGGATTATCCTTAACAGATTACGTCATAACGGATGCACCATTAAACGTAGAATTACGGCAATCCGCATCAGGAACAAGTTGGGGAACGATAGGCAACCCAGATAGTTTATTACGGGCGGCGGAAATCTTGATCAAAAAAGTGGGAGCAGAGGCGATCGCAGTTGTTGCTCGTTTTCCTGATACTGTTAATGAACAAGCAGATCAAAACTATCGCTTAGGTAAAGGAGTCGATCCGATTGCTGGTGCAGAAGCAGTGATCAGCCATTTAATAGTGCGAACTTTTCAAGTTCCTTGCGCCCATTCACCCGCCTTTTTTCCCTCTCCTCCAGATTTCAATTTATCTCCCCGTTGTGCTGCTGAAGAATTAGGCTATACTTTTTTACCAAGCGTACTTGTTGGTTTGAGCCGCGCACCCCAGTTTCTAACTGGAGCATCAAATGAATTATTTGAATTTGGTGATATTTGGGCAAACCAAATTGATGCAGCAATTGTACCAGCAACCGCTTGTGGCAATAGTGCTTTACTGAGTTTAAGTCACAGCAGGCGATGTCAAATTATTACTGTGGAGGAAAATCAGACTCAGGTACAAGTTCGACCTCAACCATTAGGGATAAAATCAGTACAGGTAAACACATATTTAGAGGCAGTTGGTGTCTTAGTCGCCCTCAAAGCAGGCATTAACCCATCTGCTCTGAGTCACAATATATCGCCTTTACAATTTCTCATAAACAGTTAAGAAGTTATTAATTTCCTTTGTCCCTTTGTCAACGGACATTTCTCTGAATGGAGGTTCGTAGGCAAGTTTCCCTAATTGGGGAGCCACTGTGGTGCCAAGAGTTGTTTGAGCGGAGGTTTCCTCCGTATGCGCTTTGCGCACGCCCAAAGGGCTAACGCGCAGCATCTGGTGAAGGAGAATCAAAGCTATGCCCTACGGGCACGCTGCGCTATCGGGAGGTCCCCTCCGTTGTAGCATGTGGCGTGCGACTAAGATGGAACCCTCCGCACAAAGGCTGGCTTCCCTTGTCTCCCTTCGCTTAATTCAAAATGATCAATTCAAAGTGCAAGATTATTTTTAAAACTTTAAATTTAGAACTTTAAATTTAGAACTTTAAATTTTAAATTTTGAATTTTGAATTTTGAATTTTGAATTTTGAATTTTGAATTCGTTTGTCCCCTCATACGGTTATCGTGGCACAACAGCAAAAGCAAGAGCCAGAAATCCCTGATTTGACACGCACTCAAGTGCTGGTGGCGATGGGAGTGACTGCAATTCTTTTATGGATAATCGCCAAGCTATGGTTACAAGTTGGTAACTTTTCTCTCCTGTCTTGGCGCTGGGATGAAAGAGAATTGCTTTGGGGAGTCTTGTTAGGCTTAGGCATCACCGCTTTAAGTGGCTTAGCTTATCGCCTATGGCTTCCCTATCGTAGAAGTGCTAATTTCTACTTAGAAATGGTGCTAAAACCTTTAGCTTTGCCAGACTTGATATGGCTAGGGTTACTACCAGGATTGAGTGAAGAATTGTTATTTCGAGGTGTGATGCTACCAGCCTTTGGATTTAGCCATGTAGCTGTCATTATTTCAAGCGTTTGTTTTGGTATCTTACACCTGAGTGGTTCTCAACAATGGCCTTATGTTATTTGGGCAAGCATTGTCGGAATATTGCTAGGTTACGGTGCTCTTTGGAGTGGTAACTTATTGGTACCAATTGTCGCTCATATTCTGACGAATTTGATTTCCAGCTATTTATGGAAAATTGGGCAGTCTCAGGTGATAAAAAATTAAAACTGTACACAGTGACCAGTACACAGTGACCAGTACACAGTACACAGTACACACTGATAACTGATAACTGGTAACTGATAACTGATAACTGATAACTGATAACTCTGGCGAAACCCGGTTTGGTGATCACCTGTCAAAATCTGACTTGGTGACTTTTTGTACTAGGATGTGAATGTCGCTTTTTGCAATTGTGCAGCAAGGGCGATCGCCAGAGGCAAAATCCGATGTTCCTGAACTTGAATCCTCGCGTGGAGCGTTTCTGTTGTATCATCAGGCAACACAGGTACCGCCGCTTGCATCAAAATCGGACCACTGTCCATTTCTAAACGAAGAAGATGCACAGTACAACCAGCAATTTTTACTTTCTCAGCAAGAGCTTGTTCTACAGCACGTGAACCCTTAAAACTAGGTAACAAACTAGGATGGATATTAATAATCTTGTCAGGAAACGCATCAATAAAAACTGATGTTACCAGCCGCATCCAACCTGCCATAACTACCAATTCCACATCATACTCTCGCAAAGTTTGCACAATTTGTCTATCCAAATCTTCGCGGCTTTTGTAGTCACGGTGATTGAGAAGCACAGCAGGAATACCCCACTTTGCGGCGCGTACTGCGGCATAAGCATCTGGATTATTGTAGATTAAAACTTGAATTTGGGCAGACAATTGCCCGTCTTTGATTGCTTGGGCAACAGCCTCAAAATTACTCCCACTTCCAGAAGCCAGAATTCCCAATTTTATGGGAAATTGTGTACTCAGTGTGTCAGCGCTGATATTCGGAGACACTAGGCTAGGGATAAAATCAGGACGAAGCGTCATAGCAGCAGGGAGGATAAATCAGTAGATGCCAAAAATATATACTAAGTCGTGGCTAGATAATGACACAGTACATGTCTTAATGATTTGTAACTTTTGTTCATCATTTTGCCAGTAGAAGCATTTTTAAAAATGCTTCTAAATACATATTTTTAAACATCACAATATGTATTCAAATATGAGTGAAAGACGATTAAAAGGTAGATTATGTTTATTAATTACATTACCTTAATGTTAATAAATTTAGTAGCTGGGCTAGTTCTGCTTGCTGGTTACGTGTATTTTGGTCTAGAGCATGCGAATCAGAAGCGCTGGATTCCGGGTTTTGGTATGACAGGAGCAATTGCACTTGTGACTGGCTTACACATGACTTTCACCTGGCCCGTTAATGGAAGTTACAATATTGCTTATGGTGAAACGACGATTTTGTTTGGAATCTTATTTATCGCCACTGCCATAGCGTTAGCCCAAGGTTGGGATTTATTGACAGTAGCAGTTTACGGTTTCTTCGCTGGACTAGCAGCTATTGTGATTGGAGTACGTATTATTAACCTGGAGTTGACAAGGAATCCGTTACTATCAGGAATTGGATTTCTCCTCACAGGATTGGCAGGAGTTTTTGCCGCACCAACACTGTATTTGCAAACAAATCGCACCTTGCGGATAATTGGCGCGATTGTATTAATAGCCGCTGCTTTCATTTTTGCTTTTACAGGTTATCTAGCCTATTGGGGTCATCTTGCTAATTACTCTAATTGGAAGTCCTTACCCATGCAAACACCTTAGAGCACTAAGTTCTGAGTCCAGCTTTCGCGCTCAGTAAACATTTGTAACTTAGCACTGCCTTGCTAAAATATCAAATTTCTGTGACCTTTATCACAAGATTTTGACGTAAATAAAGAGTCCAGGCTTTTAGATTAAGGCTTTTCCTGATTTTGCTGGTTTTTTTCTCAATTTTTTTAGATTGTTGACTCAGCTTGTATACTTTTGAGGTGTAATCTCAAAAATACAGTGATTTTTGGTATCCCCAGTTTGGATATGTTACACCCAGAGGTCAATACCATGAGAAACTTTGCTGAAAAACACGAATTCATTCTTAGTCAAATAACAGATCAATGTTTTCAACAAAGGGACTTAAGTGGATGCGACTTAAGTGGTATCGACTTGAGAGCAGTTGATTTAAGTGGAATTAATTTGATCGGAGCAGATTTGCGCTATGCAAATCTAAGTTGTGCAATCCTCACTGGTGCAAACCTAAGTGGCGCAAATTTAATGCAAGCTAATCTGCGGGAAGCTTACTTATATGAAGTTTCTTTATGTGAAGCGAATTTAAGTCATGCTGATTTAACAAATGCAAATTTGTGTGGGGCTTTCTTATGGCGGGTGAAGTTATGTAAAAGTAAGCTCTGGGCAGCTTCTTTGTGTGATGCTGACTTGAGTGAAGCCGACTTAACTGAAGCTAACTTAGTGGAAGCATCACTCATCAAAGCCAATTTAGTCAGAGCTAATCTTGCAGGAGCAAAGCTTTGTGGAGCAAGGTTACCAGAAGCCAATTTAAATCAAGCTAACTTAAGTGCTGCTGACTTGACATGGGCAAATCTAATGGAGGCAAATTTGAATGAAGCAAACTTGTGGGAAGCAAATTTATCGCATGCAAAACTAGAAGGTGCTATCATGCCTGACGGAACTATTCACCAACCTCAAATATTCTTTTTTAATGAATAAAAAGTGGTTGGTAAGATATTAGATATCTGATATCTTGCACAATTGTCAAGAGAATCCAAAAACCGGGTTTCTAAACCAGAAATTAAGGTTTATACGAGCAGATATTCTCAAGAAACCCGGTTTTTCACTCAGGTGTAAGATATGAGATATCTAATTTCTGTCTGATTTTTTGTTACGACTGTCACAAGAATTTGTAATTCGTAATTATTGCGACCTTGGATTACGAATTACGGATTATTCGGTGTTCTAGGATTCCTATAGTTAAAATTCTCGACGCGAAAAGAGAAAAATAGCTATGACTAATAGTAAAATAATGTACATTAAGCCATAGCCAACATTCAAAATGAGAGACATCGTGTCAGGTAGCGCTGCTAAACCATACACAGCTTCATTTTTCAAATCTAATCGAGATAAATCTGGTAAGACAAGATATAAAGCTTGAGTGATACGTTCAATGCTAGAATTGCTACTCAAACGATTCAGTTGTAGTATATCTTTGGTAACGTTTCCTATCAGATATACTGCAAATGTTAAGGCAGTGGCTAACAAAGAATTCGTAAATACACCCAAGGTCAACGCTACAGCAGTGATTAAGGATGACTGTAAAAAGAGAAAAACGACAGCAATAACGATGCTTGCTATCGGTAATGGGATATTTCTAAACTGCAAAAATCCCAGATAAATGAGCGTCATAGCAGCGATGAGTACAGCTAGCACTGCTAAGAAACCAAAGTATTTGCCAACAATCAATTCACTGCGGCTTAAAGGTTTGGCAATCAATACCAAAACCGTACGTTTCTCAATTTCTTTGTTAATCAATGCTGTACCAACAGATATAGCCACAATCAAGCTAAAGAGACTCATTGCTGCCAAACCAAAGTCTAAAAACATTTTGTCCTCTGTTGAGGCAGCAAATTTAGGAAGTAAAAGAAGAGCAGCTGCGAGTATTAAAGCATAAAAAACAATAATGTAAAGGATGCGATCGCGCACGACTTCCCGAAACACATTACTTGCTAATACAGAAACTCTGCCGAAATTCATAGAAAATTAATCCTTCTCTATTCATTCTTCTTTTTTGACTTCCCTACTTTTGTTCTCATTACTGTTGCGCTGGTGGTGAACCTGCAAAGAATAAAGTTTTTCTTTCGCAATCGATTTCAGCAGTCGTATTTTTGTCTTCGGTTTTCTTAACAGTTTGACTGGAGATACTTCCAGATGTTAACACCGGATCAATTCGACATGATTTCAATAAGTAATATCCACGGGGATTAGAACTAGGACCACCCCAGATACTTAAGAGATCCAATTTGTATGCATCCTTGACCCCAGATACACGCGGTTCAATACGCCATAAAAACCTTTCTTCATATTCCGCCAAGGTTACTTGTATGACTTGCTTGCCTAAGTTACCTACGTTTTGTCCGGCATTAAGTAACCATTGTTCCACTTGTGACCACGGTTGTCCAGCTATTTGTGCTTCCACTTGTGGGGCAAGTTTATCTAAAATTAAAACACCGTTTTTGGGAATCTTGTCAGTTGATAGTGTTTTCATCACAAAAGCACTGCCCTGATAATTGTCTACTAGCAAACTGGGATATTCATTTAACCAATTTTCTGTGACAAAATAGAATTTTAACCAGCAGCTAATCACCATACAACTGCCAACTAAAATAAGAATTTTTTGGCGTTCTTCTATTTTGGGAATTTGAGCTTTGGCTTCTGTACCAGTTCCTTCAAAAAATTCTGGAATTGCAGTAATAATTCCTGAAATCGTTGGCCAAAGAAAAATTGTTCTTGGTGTAAAAACATTTTCTTCATGACCAAAAGCAAAAACACTGACCAGAAATCCGGTAATAACTGCCCCTATAGGCATATTAGTCCCAGGAATGTATAACGGACTATCTGTGGTATACCAAGCAGTACCAAAAATCAAAAATAACCAACCGCAAAATGCAATTAGATCCTTGACAAGCCCCACACAAAGAGATGACATTAACCAAGAAAAAAGACTCAAATAAATTAAAGTTTGCCAAGAGTAAGCTTTCGGAGGAATTAAGATTTTTTTGATGCGCTCGTAAACGCTTTCCACAATTCCAAATAGACCAAAGACATCTCTTATGAGTTGCATTTCTTCTCCTTCAATAATTAAGGTTTTTTGTTTTTATTCATTGGTTTGAATGGCGGAAAAATCAATTGTCAATTCTCAATTCTTAATGAAGCAATTCAAGCCGATGCATTGTTAGCTAAGTTTTTTCATCAATTCTCAATTTGAAAAGTGCTCATTTTTCATTGATTTTTGACACCTGAATTTTTTACGTATTAACAGAACGAATAAATAAGATAATGGCTATTAAACTATAGCTGAGTGCATTCGCTATCAGTATAGTAGTGACTACATTTGTATTTTGCCATTTATTCTTAGAAGCAAGGCGTGAGTTCCTCCGTTGTGGTATTTGTTGAGGCTCAGGAGTCGGTTTTTTCAGTTCACTTAATGATATTAAAAGTATTCTCAAAAAAGCATATTTTACTAAAAAAGTTCCAAAGAAAATTATAAAAGCAGTTAAAATCAATAAGGTTTGTATACTTGTTTGTAAGCGATTGAAGAAAACAAAAGTCATTAATTCCGATTTGACCTGTGGTGATAAAGCAGGCTCTATGAAGAAAAATATGACCCACCCGATAGCGTTGGAAAATACATTGATAGAAATAGCATAAAAAGCGCTACTCTTTTTATCAAATTTTAGCCTGGCATTTAAGACGTATGCTTCTAGAGGGATTGCCACTAGTAAAAATAAAAAATTAAACAAAATTGCTCCAATGGGAAAAATTCTGGGAATTGAAAGTTCGGGAATTTCAAACATAAGTAAGTAATCGTAATGGTGTGACTTAAGAAAGTATAGCCGCAATACTGAGCATGATGGGGGAAATTATCTCATTGTTTGAGCCTTTTAGCACCTTTATTATTTCAGTTTTCGTTGTTGCTTTTCTTCATATATTTCTATACCTTATTAGGATGTGGGACGTAAAGAGTTCTTAGACCCCACATATAGGACTCAATTTGCTAAAACCTTCGGTAAGATGAAAGACTGCCACGTTAAAGCTTTCTCAAAATGACAAGGAACAGCATTGGTATTCGTACGGCGCAATTGCGCCCCTCACGGCTTACTGGTCAAATTCACATTTATGATGGCGCAGGCAAAGGCAAGTCACAAGCAGCTTTAGGAGTCGTGTTGCGCTCTATAGGGTTAGGGATAAATACTCCCAATAATTCTAATCGTGTTTTGCTGTTACAATTCTTAAAAGGACCAGAGCGGGATTATGATGAAGATGGAGCAATAGCTGCCTTGCAACGCGGTTTCCCCCATCTGATTGACCAAGTTCGCACTGGTAGAGCAGAATACTTTGGACCAGAAGAAATTACGCCTTATGACAGGGCAGAAGCAGCGCGAGGTTGGGATGTAGCTAAAGGCGCGATCGCCTCTGGTTTGTACTCGGTTGTCGTTATGGATGAAATTAATCCCGTCCTGGACTTGGGTTTGCTTGAAGTGGATGAAGTGGTGCAGACACTAAAATCCAAACCACAGGAGTTAGAAATTATTGCTACTGGACGTGCAGCACCGCAACAGTTACTTGATATTGCGGATTTACACTCAGAAATGAAACCCCAAGTCCACCAAGCAGCAAAAGCACAAGGGATACAAGGTATTGAAATTTACACAGGTACAGGGAAAGGTAAATCTACAAGTGCCTTGGGTAAGGCATTAAAAGCAATTGGTCGGGGAATCAATCATCCGGGTTCCACTCGTGTGTTAATTATGCAGTGGCTCAAAGGTGGTACTGGCTACACAGAAGATGCTGCCATTGCAGCCCTGCAGCAGTCATATCCAGAAGTGGTCGATCATCAACGCTGTGGACGAGATGCTATTGTCTGGCGCAACTCTCGTCAAGAATTAGACTACGTGGAAGCCGAACGCGGTTGGGAAATTGCTAAGACTGCGATCGCCTCTGGATTGTACAAAACCATTATTCTGGATGAGCTCAATCCTACAGTGGATTTGGAACTACTACCGATTGAACCGATTGTTCAAGCATTACTTCGTAAACCCCGTGATACTGAAATCATTATCACAGGTCGCTGCCAAAATCAACCAGCATATTTCGACTTAGCGAGCGTTCACTCTGAGGTATACTGCCACAAGCATTATGCCAATCATGGTGTAGAACTTAAGCAAGGAGTAGATTTTTAACAGTACACAGTTATCAGTTATCAGTGTCTGAAACTTTGATAACTGAATAACTGTTTTAATGCATCAGATCAGCAGTGGGAGGATGTTAATCTGTAGGCTTTCGGTGTTATGTCTGTAAGTTACGGCTCAGATCTGACGAGAGATGGTTAACTTTGATCAAGTTTTAGGAAGCAGCAGATATTAGTAGGGTGCTTGAATAGATTCCTAAAATGAAATTGACTCATCATGCCCAACAATTTGGCTAAATCTGCAAGTTTGATGTCTTGATTTAGATGTTCGTTGATGTACTCCAATACTTATGGAACTTGACACCACCAACGCCATCTATGTCATAAGATGTGCAAAAAGCGCCATATGCAAAATTTGTGAGTGTGAGGAATGTCAAATATTGTTAAGCGCCAATCTCGAAACCGAAAACTTAAGCGAAAACCCATTGGTTTGCTTTTAGTCATCTTGGCTTGGAGTTTAGCTATGGGTTGGCTATTAGCCTTGGCAACTCATACTCAAGCTGCTACTCCTACTTCAGAGATAGGTACCGTTGATGTTGTACCAGCACAATACCAATTAGGACAAGAATTATATATAGAAAACTGTTCCACTTGTCACATTGCCTTACCACCAGCTGTTTTGCCTACCCAAACTTGGAAAAATCTTTTGGAAGACACACAGCATTACGGCTCACAGTTAAAGCTTTTAGTCGATCCACCACGTATCTTAGTATGGAAGTATCTTGCAACTTTTTCCCGTCTGCAACTCCAAGACGAGCAAACACCATATCGCGTCAATAGCTCCCGGTCTTTCAAAGCTTTGCATCCTAGAGTCAAACTACCCAACCCTGTGCAAATTGGTAGCTGCGTCACCTGTCATCCCAGTGCTGCTAACTTTAACTTTCGTCGTCTCACTCCAGAATGGGAGAACTCTAATTGAGATGGGGTGATGGGGGGCGATCGCCACCTCGCTTGGTCGGGCTTGTCTGCCTCATCTGGAGGCAAAATGATACTATTAAAACAGTTTAAATTTAAACTGAAAAGTAAAACCAATCGTTTAGCATACTGATTGGGCTATTATTCTACTGTTTTTTAGCAAATTCTCATGCATAACCCATCCAAGACCACAAAAGGCTGGTTAGGATAAAAGTTTATAATTAATCCCGAACATTAATCATCCCTATCCCCCCTTGATTCTGTATAACCTGCCATGCTAAAGACTTTGTTGGGCGACCCCAACGCTCGAAAACTTAAGAAATACCAACCTTACATTACAGAAATTAACCTTCTAGAGGAAGACATAAAAGCCCTCTCGGATGACGAACTAAAGGGCAAAACAGTAGAGTTTAAACAACGTCTAAAAAAAGGCGAAACTCTAGATGATATTTTAAGCGAAGCGTTTGCTGTGGTGCGGGAAGCAGGACGGCGAGTGTTAGGGTTACGGCACTTTGATGTTCAACTTTTAGGCGGTGCTATCATGCATACAGGGCAAATCGCCGAAATGAAAACAGGTGAGGGCAAAACCCTAGTTGCGACTTTGCCTAGTTATTTGAATGCCCTGACAGGAAAAGGCGTACACGTAGTCACTACGAACGATTACCTGGCTCGTCGGGACGCAGAATGGATGGGACAGGTGCATCGCTTCTTGGGGTTGAGCGTAGGGCTGATTCAGCAAAGCATGACGCCAACTGAACGTAAGAAAAATTACGACTGTGATATCACGTATGTTACCAACAGCGAGGTAGGTTTTGACTACCTGCGCGATAACATGGCAACAGACATCAAAGACGTAGTGCAACGCCCGTTCAATTACTGTGTGATTGACGAGGTAGACTCTATCTTAGTTGACGAGGCACGAACTCCACTGATTATTTCCGGACAGGTAGAAAGACCAACGGAAAAATATTTAAAAGCTGCTGAAATCGCAGTAGCGCTGCAAAAAGAAGAACATTACGAAGTGGATGAAAAAGCTCGTAATGTGCTACTGACCGATGAAGGCTTTGCTCAAGCAGAGCAGCTTTTGGAAGTCAAAGATTTATTTGATCCAGAAGATCCCTGGGCACACTTCGTTTTCAACGCGATTAAGGCAAAAGAACTATTCCTTAAAGATGTCAACTATATAGTCCGCAATGGGGAAGTCGTCATTGTAGACGAATTTACAGGTCGAGTTTTGCCAGGACGACGTTGGAGTGATGGACTACACCAGGCAATTGAAGCAAAAGAACACGTAGACATTCAACCGGAAACTCAAACTCTGGCAACAATTACCTACCAAAATCTGTTCTTGCTTTATCCAAAACTCGGTGGTATGACCGGAACAGCGAAGACAGAAGAAGCTGAGTTTGAAAAAATTTACAAATTAGAAGTCACGATTATTCCAACTAACAGAACCAGAAGACGCCAAGACTTGTCTGATATGGTCTTTAAGACCGAAGCAGGTAAGTGGGGGGCAATTGCTAAAGAATGTGCCGAAATGCACACACTAGGGAGACCAGTTCTAGTGGGAACCACTAGTGTGGAAAAATCGGAATATCTTAGCCAGTTGTTAAGGCAGATGGCAATTCCACATGAACTGCTGAATGCAAGACCAGAGAACGTGGAGCGCGAAGCGGAGATTGTCGCGCAAGCAGGACGTCGAGGTGCTGTGACCATTGCTACTAACATGGCAGGTCGAGGAACTGATATTATCTTGGGTGGTAATGCCGAGTACATGGCACGTCTGAAGATGCGGGAATATTTCATGCCCAGGATTGTCAAGCCGGAAGATGAAGATGCTTTTGGCATTCACAGAGCTGCAGGTTTACCTCCTGCTGGAAGTGGCCCAGGACAAGGCTTTGTCCCAGGTAAGAAAGTCAAAACTTGGAAGGCTTCGCCACAGGTTTTCCCGACTCAGCTTTCTAAAGAAACAGAGAAACTTTTGAAAGAAGCAGTGGACGCAGCTGTGAGAGAATATGGCGATCGCAGCTTATCAGAACTAGAAGCAGAAGATAAAGTCGCCGTAGCGGCAGAAAAAGCTCCCACAGATGACCCTGTGATCCAGAAAATGCGGGAAGCATACAAGCGAATTAAGCACGAATACGAACAGTTCACCAGCACAGAACACGATGAGGTTGTAGAATTAGGTGGATTGCACGTGATTGGGACAGAGCGTCACGAGTCACGACGGATCGACAACCAGCTGCGGGGACGCGCAGGACGACAAGGTGACCCTGGTTCCACAAGATTCTTCCTGAGTTTAGAGGATAACCTACTGCGGATTTTTGGAGGCGATCGCGTCGCACGTCTGATGGATGCCTTCCACGTCGAAGAGGATATGCCCATCGAATCCGGAATGCTCACCCGCAGTTTGGAAGGTGCTCAGAAAAAAGTTGAAACCTACTACTACGACATCCGTAAGCAGGTGTTTGAGTACGACGAGGTGATGAACAACCAGCGCCGTGCTATCTATGCCGAACGCCGCCGGGTGTTAGAAGGGCAAGACCTCAAAGAACAGGTTATCAAGTACGCCGAAAAAACGATGGATGACATCGTTGACTTCTACATTAACCCAGACTTACCCTCAGAAGAATGGGAATTAGACAAGTTGGTTGATAAAGTCAAAGAATTTGTCTATTTGCTAGCGGACTTGCAACCCAGTCAACTAGAAGATATGGGAATGGGTGAAATCAAATTGTTCCTGCAAGAACAAGTGCGTATTGCCTACGATCTCAAGGAAGCAGAAGTTGACCGAATTCGCCCAGGATTAATGAGGCAAGCTGAACGATTCTTTATTTTGCAGCGGATTGACACCCTCTGGCGAGAACACCTCCAACAGATGGATGCCCTGCGGGAATCAGTCGGACTGCGGGGTTATGGTCAAAAAGACCCGCTGATTGAGTACAAGAGCGAAGGGTACGAATTATTCTTGGATATGATGACCAATATTCGCCGAGATGTGGTATACTCCTTGTTCATGTTTCAACCTCAGCCCCAGCCAATGACAGAAGCACCTTCAGAGATGGTGTGAGGTTGTACAGACGTGAAACTCCTTGTGCAACGAGGCAATTTCACGTCTTGATGTGCGCACTCTAATGCTTGTATCCTATTCATGCGGTTGCTCATGCTGTGGCTGGACGGGGGAAAATGGCTACGAACCATATAGAACTTAGAAGAAAGAGGTACTTCAAGCTCAGTTCACAAATCGCTCAGTTGGATAATGTACAATTACGTTCTCTGTTTGACAATAGTGAGTCGAATGAGTCGAGTACGGGTTGGGGGACAAATCATGTTATCGTCCTTGGGCAATCCAAAGTCTTTGTGAAACGTGTTCCAGTAACGAACATCGAATACGACAACCTGTTCTCCACCAGAAACCTCTATAATCTGCCGACTTACTGTAATTACAACGTAGGTTCCACTAGTTTTGGGATCTTCCGTGAACTTGTGACGCACATCAAAACCACCAACTGGGTGTTGGAAGAAGCAATTGTCACCTTCCCACTAATGTACCATTATCGGATTATTCCGTTCTCTGGGTGGCAGACGGATGTGGATATGGAACGTCTAAAAGATTATGTGGAGTACAGGGGAAATAGTGAGAATGCTGGGAATTATGTGGTAGATAGAGCTCACGCCAACTATGAGTTGATTCTGTTCCTTGAATACATACCGCATATTCTAGAAACATGGCTACAGGAAAACCCCAACAAACTTCAGAAACCTCTGGATGAGTTACGCACGACGATTGACTTTTTGAGGAAGAAAGGAATCATCCATTTCGACGCGCATTTTCGCAACGTCCTCACCGACGGCGAGCAGATATATTTGACTGATTTTGGTTTGGTACTTGATAAGAGTTTTGCGTTGACGAAAGATGAAGAGTCTTTCTTTAAGCAGAACACATTTTATGACTATGGCGAAGTCCTGCGGAATCTTGGACACGTAATTCGACCGTCTTATTATTCATGTTCAGAGAACGATAAACGCAGGATAATGGAAAAATATGGGATAAAAGAAGGTTTACAACCTTATGAAGTGGGATCCATATTACTCGACAACATCGAACAGATCCATGCTGACGGGATTATGAAGTTAGATGAGTTTTATGTTGCCAGCATCGTCAAATACCGCAGCATTATTACGCTGATGCAAGACTTCTTTTCTGATATGTGGGGAAATAACAAAAAGGATACGAAACTTGATCACGCAAAACTACAGCTGCTGCTTGAAGAGACAGGGTTTATTCCTGGTGCTGAAAGCCACGGCGGTTAACAATTCAAAATTTTCTTGCTTTTAACTTGTCACCAATGATTGAACAGCAGTTGCAACACCTCTATCAGTAGAAGGCTCAAATAAACAGACTAGGTGACACCTTGAAATAATCAGCAAGCGCTTTAGCTTGTGCCTTGCTAATCGAACGCTTACCATTCACCACCTCAGACACTACACCACTCGAACCGATAATCCCTACTAAGTCAGCTTGACGGGTATCACTGGCTTCCATAATGTGTTGGAGAATTTCATGAGGCAGAGATTGATCCATCGGATAGTTCTGTGTCTCATAGGCTTCAACCAATATTACTAGCAACTTGTGTAAAGCTTGCTCTTCGGTTGTGCGATTCTTTTTAAAGGTTAGCTGTTCTACTACTTTTAAGACACGTTCGTATTCTTCCTCAGTCTCAATTGCGACAGGAGCAACTTCAGCTAATAGATTGCGATAAATGCTTTGATCAAAAGTAAGGGTCATTTTTCCACTTTTGTTTGTCGTATTCCGCGTGTGTTAGAAAATATTTGTAGTAAACAACCTGGTTTTCATAGTCAATACCGACAATCAAGCGATAGTCATTGCCTTTAATATTAAAGATAGTAAAACTCCCAACCGCTTCAGCATCCCGGTAGATTTTACGAACATCCTCTAGATTACGCCAATCCGCCTTCTTGACGGTTACATACCAGTCGTCAATTTGCTTTTTGACATCGGGGAACTGACCAGCATCAATACGGAGATTGCGAATCGAAATTAGATGCATTCGTTTTTAGTTTTTACGTCATCTTTATTAATCAATAAAAATTAATTAGATAGATTCTCTCGAAATGAGAGCAAAATGTCAATGCCCTGCGGGCTTTCTTGTAAGGGTATAGGAGTGTGAGGGATAGGAAAACTAAAACTTCTGGATCCGTTAAGCGCGAGTTACCCTCATCATCCCGTAGCTCAAGAATAATACTTTCGCTGTCCTAAAGCATCGGTACAGTCATTTCAAAATCCCGGTTTTTGTTGGAAATCCCGAGTTTTTGTGAGAGTAGATCAAAAAAACCGGGATTTTTACCCATTTTCTAGGTAGATTAAAAATCAGTGGTGACTTACCATGAATTGGTGCAGTCGTGGCTACATTTGTTGCTGGTACAGTGCGTCTGTGTGCATCCGTAGATTCTTTGATTAAAATTTATACTTATGACAACAACACCCATAAAATCATTTGACTTAAATGCGATCACCACTTCCTTAGAAGGTGTTGAAACGATCACTGACCCAGGTCAAGTCGCAAAATTATCCCAAGATTACCACACCTTCAGTCCAGTACTCGTACCCAAACTAGAAGGAAAAGTTGGGGATATAGTTGTACGTCCCGGCAACCAAACAGAAGTATTAAAAGTCGCAGAAGTTTGCGTGAAACACAGAGTACCCGTCACAGTACGCGGTGCAGGAACAGGGAATTACGGGCAATGCGTACCCTTACATGGAGGCGTCATTATAGATATGACGCGGATGCAGGAAATACGCTGGGTGAAACCAGGAGTTGCACGGGTTGAAGCCGGAGTCAAGTTAGCAGCGTTAGATAAAAAAGCACGAGAAATCGGCTGGGAAATACGGATGGCACCCTCAACCTACCGTACGGCGACAATTGGCGGATTTATTGCAGGTGGTAGCGGTGGAATTGGGTCAATACAGTATGGCTTATTGGGTGATAGAGGTAATCTTCTGGCTTTACAAATCGTGACGATGGAAGATGAACCACGCGTCATTGAACTGCGCGGCGACGATGTGCAAAAGGTAAACCATGCCTGGGGTATCAATGGTATAATCACAGAAGTAGAAATTCCATTGGGACCAGCTTATCCTTGGGCAGAAGTGATTGTTACCTTCCCAGAATTTATGGCAGCGGCTAAGTTTGGGCAAGCTTTAGCAGATGCTGATGGGATGATGAAAAAGGAAATTAGTATTTTTGCATCCCCGATTCCTCAATATTTTGCAGCTTTGCGAGAGCATATTCCAGATGGAACTCACCTCGCTTTATTGATGCTTGCTGAACCAAGTTTAGAATTATTGCCTGGGTTAGTACAGCAATATGGTGGCAAGATTACATACCAAAAACCAGCACAAGAAGCAGGAAGAGGGACACATTTATGGGAGTTTACCTGGAATCATACCACTTTACACGCTCGGACTGAAGATACTTCTATCACATACTTGCAAAGTATGTTTCCTGCTGATAGAAATTTACAAATGGTAGAGCATATGTATCACCACTTTGGGGATGAGGTGATGATGCATTTGGAATTTATTCGGGTTAACGGTGCGGTTGTTCCTGGGGCTTTACAACTGGTGCGCTACACAACAGAGGAACGTCTCAACGAGATTATCCGCTACCACGAAGAGCGAGGTGTGTTTATTGCGAATCCCCACACATATATTATTGAAGATGGTGGTAGAAAAGTGATTGACCCTGAACAGCTCAAGTTTAAGGAAATAGTTGATCCTTATGGGTTGATGAATCCTGGTAAGAGCAAAATGGTGGAATTTAACCAACCCAACCGGAGGTAGGTAGCAATTTTTCGACATTTTTCAAATCTTGAGAGGTTGTCTTCCACCAAGCCCAGGGCGTACAATTCGTTGGACTTTGGACAAAGCAGATTCCCGCATAAATTCCAACTGAGCGATCGCGGTTGAATGGATACCGTTCCCCTTGTCATCCGTATGGTGAGTTACCAGTTCCACCAGTTCTTGACAAGCATGAATCGCCGTCTCGCGTTTCAAGGGTTCAATTACCATAGCAGTTTCTCGATCGCTCTCATCATTTTGTTGCACCTCATTATAGAGGATTCTTTTGGGCACCATCGTTCTGCTTGAGAGGATCAGGCAATAATCTGCGAGGTTTATGTATTTATAACCCCTCTGCTTAAGCCTATGATGAACCCATACCAAAAAGGTAATGAAAGGATAAGACAAACAAACAGGGCACAACAAGCATATCTAAATCGCTTTGATTACAAAATCGAGGTGAGGACAGAGCAAAAATGCGGCTTTTGCAACTGCCTAGAAAGGAATTGATATCGGTTCAAGAATTTAGCTGTTTTACTAACTCAATGTCAGGAGATCTACAAATGACTCAGAAAACATGGTTCATTACAGGTGCTTCCCGTGGAATTGGGGCTGAGATCGCGAAAGCAGTATTGGCAGCAGGTGACCAATTAATTGCAACCGCCCGCAATCAGACCAGTTTGCATCAGTTCGAGTCGAACCCAAATGTGTTAGCGCTCAGCCTGGATATTACTGACGAGGCTCAGGTGCAAGCAGCAGTTGCAGCAGGACTGGAAAAATTTGGGCAGATCGATGTGTTAGTCAACAACGCAGGATTCGGTTTACTGGGAGGCATCGAAGAAACGAGTGCTCAAGAGGTTGAGCGGGTATATCGCACGAACGTCTTTGGGCTTTTGAATGTGACTCGTGCCGTGTTGCCCAGTATGCGTCAGCGCCGCTCCGGACACATTATTAACCTATCGTCGATCGGTGGCTATCGCTCCTCTTTTGGGTGGGGTGTCTATTGCTCAACCAAGTTTGCGGTCGAAGGCATTACCGAAGCTCTGCACGATGAGCTAGCTCCTTTGGGAATCCATGCTACCGTTGTCGAGCCGGGATACTTCCGTACCGATTTCCTCGATGGCAGTTCGCTCCAGCAAACCGCAATGCAAATTCCTGATTACGTTGAGACCGTCGGCAAAATGCGTAAACTCGCATCTGAACGGAACTATCAACAACCGGGAGATCCTACCAAACTAGCCCAAGCCCTCCTTGAGATCGTCAACGCAGATACTCCACCTTTGCGGTTGCCTCTAGGGACAGATACCCTTCAGGCAATTGCTGAGAAAAACGCTTACGTTGAGCAAGAGACGGCACAATGGCGAACTCTGGCTGAATCTACTGATTACAGATAGTGGGTACAAGATGGTGAAAAAAAGTAGATATGAATAAATGCTTCAAGTTCTCGGTGGCAAGATTACTTCCTACTGAGGACTTGAGCCGCGTCACAAAGGTTATGTTTTGTCCAAAGTCCAAAAATTTGCTTACTTTACTTTATCGGCTCATTTAGCAGTTTCGTCTAAAACACCATAAATAGAATCACTATAAATTAGTTACTTTTGTTACTCAGTAAAAGGCGTTTCTGACTGCTTGCGTAAACTTTGAACAGTAGAAATAGTGTGTTCTGCAACTTGGTCAATCTCCTCAAGAGTATTGAAGCGTCCGATACCAAATCGTATCGATGCATAAGCCAGTTGTTCTGAGTGTCCCAATGCTATGAGAACATGAGAAGGTGCAGTCGTTACTGAAGAGCAAGCAGATCCAGAAGACACTGCCATGACTGGTTGTAATCCCAGCAATAGTGCAGATCCGTCTACTCCCTCGACACTGATATTTAAATTTCCTGGGAGTCGCTGAGTAGGATGTCCATTCAGATGAATTCCTTCTAATTGAGAAAGTTTTTCCCATAATCTTTGTCTTAACTGTGTCAGACGTTGATTTTCTGTCGCTTGTTGTTCTAAAGCAATCTCAACCGCCTTACCAAATCCTACGATTTGTGGTGTATACAAAGTGCCAGAACGCATACCCCGTTCATGTCCACCACCATGCTGTTGAGGAGCAAGTTGGACTCTGGGATTGCGGCGACGGACATATAATGCACCAATACCTTTGGGACCGTAGACTTTATGTGCTGTTAGCGACATCATATCAATTTTCATCGCCTGCACGTCAAGAGAAATTTTAGCAATAGCTTGCGCTGCGTCGGTGTGAAAAAGAACATTGCGATCGCGACACATCGCGCCAATTTCTGCCAATGGCTGCAAAACCCCAATTTCGTTATTTGCAGCCATGACTGAAACGAGAATTGTGTCAGAACGGAAAGCTTTTTCTAACTCAGTTAAATCAAGCAATCCATCTTTTTGAACTGGGAGGATTGTAATTTCAAAACCAAGAGTTTTAAGATACTTGCAAGGGTCAAGAACTGCACTGTGTTCTGTTGCAACAGTAATAATATGTTGTCCTTTTTGAAAATAGGCTTCTGCAACACCTTTGATCGCTAAATTATTTGCTTCTGTCGCGCCACTGGTGAAGACAATTTCTTCTGGAGTCGCGTTGATTGCTGCTGCTAAAATTTCTCGCGTTTGCTTGACAGCAGCTTCTGCTTCCCAGCCATAAAGATGATTGATGCTGGAAGGATTGCCAAAGTGTTCGGTGAAGTAGGGTAGCATTGCGGTGACTACTCGTTCATCGACAGGTGTAGTAGCGTGAGAGTCGAGGTAGATAGGACGATGAGACATAATTATTCAATCAAAACTTGACTTAGCTTTTTTAATATACTGAGAACCTTATATAATTCATTTTCGCGCTTTAATAAAGTCAACTGTTCAGACAACGCATATTGGGGCGTATCTTGTTTAGTCAATTTTAGGAAAATGAAATCACTCCCATTCAATACTAATCCAAAAGAGGAACGTTCAGGATGAGGATTACCCAGCATATAAGTAAGTGCTTGTGGTATGGCTGTTATCAGAGAAAATCCTGCGTTTTTCGACTCAATGACAAGTAACCATAACTGACGTTGGAAAACCAATACGTCAATTCTTCCCTTTACAATCTCACCTTCATCTTCTAAGGCTATTTCCACCGATTCTTCAGTTTCAATATCAAACGGAGGATGATAAAATCCTGCTAAATCTAACAAAGGAGCTAAAACTACCATTTTCACCATTTCTTCTGAAATAGCACGGCGTTCGATTAAACTGAGATAGTTGGTTTTTACTCTGTCTAAATATTGCTTTTCCCAATCGTTGATATTGGGTAAATTCTCAAACCACTCTGTGAAGAATGGTTCATCATCAGTTCGTTGTAAGCCAAATTTTTCTTTTAAGTAGATGAGGTTAACGTTTTGCGGTTGGATGACTCGAACCATAGTTTTTTTAACTAGCTGTATTCCTGAATGATAGTTGTACCCAGTTTTTTTAATATGCTCAAAACTTTGTATAATTCATTTTCGCGTCTCAAAAGTGTAAATTGGTCAGACAAAGCATACTCTGGTTGATTTTTTTTAGTAAGTTTCAGGAAAAGAAAATCACTACCATTCATGACTAATCCAAATAAAGGTTTTTCTAAGTGAGGATTAGCTAGCATATAAGCGAGTGCTTGGGGGATAGCTTCAAGAAGAGAAAAACTAGCTCTTTTAGATTCTATTATCAATAACCAGAATTGTTGTTGGATAACTAACACATCAATACGTCCACGTACAATTTCTCCTTCATCCTCTGCACAAATCTCTATAGATTGTTCACTTTTAAGAAAAAAAGGTTCATCATAAAATCCAGCCAAACTCAGCAAGGGAGATAACACCACTAACTTCACCGCTTCTTCCAGTAAAGGAGGATGTTTGACTAAACGGAGAAAATGAGATTTTACTTTGTCTAAATATTGCTTTTCTAAATTTGTAATCTCTGGTAATGAGTCAAACCATTCTGTAAAAAAATCTTCATTCTCAGTCTGTTGCAGCCCAAAATTTTCTTCTAAATAGCCAAGGGTGACATTGTGTGCTTGGATAACTTGAACCATAGTTTTTTAAACTCGCTATTATCTTAATGTTAAACTCTGATGTCATATCCCATTTTAACAAAATAGTAGGTTGAGTCATTAACAAGTAAGATGGCGATAGGAACAAACTCACTCTTGAGGTTTCTATGACTCTCACCATTTCTTTTTTATCTTCTGCATTATCTTTGTCCTCCGTGATAATTTATTCGCTAATTTCTATAGTTTCTTCTGTAGCGATGTAAAACGGAGGACGATAAAAACCCGCCAAATCTAGCAAGGGAGACAACACTACCAATTTCACGGCATCTTCTAAAAGGGAAGCATTTTCAACCAAGCTGAGATAGTTAGTTTTCACTCGGTCTAAATATTGTTTCTCTATTTCAGTAACTTCAGGTAGATTTTCAAACCAGTCAGTAAAAAAATCTTCATTAACTGACTTTTGAAGTCCAAATTTTTCTTTTAAATAAGCTAAGGTGACATTTTGAGCTTGTATGATTTGAACCATAGTTTTTATTATCTTATGTTAAATTCTGATGTCATATCTCATTTTGACAAAATTGTACGTTTAGTCATTGACAAGTAAGATAGCTATAGGAGTAGACTAACTCTTGAGGTTTCCATGACTCTCACCATCCAGGACTTAGAAAGACTGCAAGAAAAGCTACAAGAAGACCAGCGCGACTACCAACTGGAACTACAAGAAGGTAAGATCATCGTCATGGGACCATCAGATATTGAATCGAGTGAAATTGGGGCTGAGTTTATCAGACTGCTGGGTAACTGGGTTAAGCCTCGACGACTTGGAAGAATATTTGATTCCAGTGGTGGTTTCATCATGCCAAATACCGATTTACGAGCACCAGATGTTTCTTTTGTATCAGCACAAAGACTGAAACGCACCGTGCGCGACTTTGCCAACTTGGTTCCAGATTTGGTTGTGGAAATTAAATCGAAAACAGATCGTGTTTGTCCAATTGAAGAGAAAATCAAGTTATTCTTGCAATTGGGAGCGCAAGTTGGGATACTGATTAATCCAGATAAGCTAACTGTTAGTGTATATCGCCCAGTCGGTGAAGTGGAACTGTTGGCGGGTGAGGATAAGCTAACTATTCCAGAATTGTTTCCTGGTTGGGAAATTTCTATTTCTGAACTATGGCCGCCGGTGTTTGAATAGTACTATACAACATGTCTCAAAGAACTCAATTGAGGTTACTGTTTTGATACTGTTGTTGATAATACGCAATAATAAAGAGTTAGTCTGGGTCAGCAGGCTTTGTTCGTCTAACCACGACTTTAGTCGCCCGGCAATCTTAACCTGAATCTTAATGCAAAATGACTAAAGATATGCAACGCGACTTTGCCAACCGCGATGAGTTGGTAGACTACCTCCGCGAACAGTTTCCCAAAGCTGCAGAACGGGATGATCACATCAGCGAAACTATAGGTGGACGCAAAGCCGCGATTGAAGCACTGCAAAAAGTAGATCCTGTACGCTACGCGAAAACACGTAACTTTTTCACAGGTGCAGTGACGCGGTTATCTCCTTATATTCGCTATGGGGTTCTCAGCTTGCGAGAAATTCGGGATAATGTCCTTGGACGCGTCAAACACCAAGACGATGCAACTAAACTTATTAATGAGTTGGGGTGGCGTGACTATTGGCAAAGGCTTTATGTTAAGTTAGGCGATAGCATCTGGAAAGACCAAGAAGAATACAAAACTGGGTACACCGTTGCTGAATATGCTCCTGAATTACCTGATGATATCAAACAAGGCACCACAGAACGAGTGTGCATCGATAGTTTCAGCCAAGATTTACGAGAAACTGGATACTTGCACAACCATGCAAGAATGTGGATAGCAGCTTACATCATCCATTGGCGACGCATTCGTTGGCAAGCCGGGGCAAAGTGGTTTTTGGAACATCTTTTAGATGGTGATCCAGCAAGCAATAATATGTCATGGCAATGGGTAGCCAGCACTTTTAGCCACAAACCTTATTTTTTCAACCGCGAAAACTTAGAACGCTACACGGAAGGCGTTTATTGCCGAAAATGTCCTTTATATGGTAAATGTGACTTTGAAGGAAGTTATGAAGAACTAGAAGCGCGACTGTTTCCTAAAGGCGAATTTACGAAACAAGCTAACAGTCAAAGTTGGCAACGTGGTGACAAACGTCGGTAAACATTTTATTTTGGTGAGTTGTTCTTCATCACAACACTCGTCTTCCCAAGTGTCACTCTCGTTTCTAATTGCAGACTTTCACTGTTGTCTGAATTTTTTGACTGGGTAATTCATGTTCAGCAGACATCTGCTCTTGATTAACCTCATGATTTACCATTCCAGAATTCTGATTGGTCAGTTGCTCATCGCCACAACAACCGTCGTCCCATTTGTCACCAGGCTTGTGATTGCAGACTTTTGCTGTTGTTTGAGTTTGCTGATTAGACATGGTTGAGTGATATTTGTAAATCGATGGACGCCCATAAAGTTATTTACCTAAGTATAAACTCCTCCGGCACTCAGCGGCAATGAGCGGCATGGCTTTAATTAGTATCCGTTAGTACCGCTCAAAAGATAGACTCAGATCTTGCACCTAACCGTATAAGCCCGGACTTAGTCAAAAGCAGCGCAATAAAGTTACATGATTTTTCTTGTTTTTTCTCGGGAAAATAAGGACTTTAGACTTAGTACTGAGTTTTAAAATTCAATCAACTTTTCTTGGTGCAAGATGTGAGTAGATTAATCAGTTCAAAACTAGAGCGCTGGTCAAGTAATAATAGTTGGCAATACAAACACAATCTGGATTAAGAGCTTTTGTGATATAAATTATCTAACTGACTTGCCTGTTATCCACCTAATTCTAAAAAAATTGAATATTTACAAACATCGCATTCCGTCAATTATGAATACTTGACCAACACCCTACTAGGAATATTTAATAAATAAATATCAATAAATATGTCAAAAAGAGCATTAAATGCTCCTGGTAAACATCGTTATTTAGATAAAAATTGATAATGATTAAGAAATTAAATATTCAATAAATAAGTTGGAATTTTGTGAATTGGTAATAGTGAATTGTCTAGAATATCCTCACGCAGTTTTTTAGAAGCATAGCTTTCTCCACGTAGACAAGCTAATAACAGTAAATTAGCATAAAGGTAATTTTCTAACCTGTTAACATCTGCATTGGATAGCTTTACTCTATCACCAATCTGGAGATACTTAAGCATCACTTGTCTTAATTCTTCTGCCCATTCCTCACACTGTTTACCAGAGGTATCATGACAAGGCTGAGAATTTTGCAAAGAAGTCAATTCATTAGCTAAATCAGTCATATTAATTTCTGTAGCTATGTTGATAGCAACATTTAACTTGTCATTAATATCAGATTGTTCATCAACTTTGAGCCGTTGTCGAGTAAATTCACTTGTATGAGACAAGTTTATATGTTCAGTAGAAGAGTGTTGAGAAGCATGATCGACAGCTAAAGCATGAATAGCTGATAGAGTCAATATCAGTGTAGCTCTTGGTTGTGTAGGAGTTATTCTGTGGTGTTCAATATTAAACTGTCTCATTTTAATTGCCAATTTCTGGAAAGGTATCCGGTTGATTTTAGTGTCATGACTGATATAGAGTTCGACATCTAAATCAAGAGCTAGATATAAAGCTCTCCAAGCGCTAGATCTAACGTTAGCAGCAGTCGTTATTTCGTCAAGCCAACTGAGCATATCTTGTAAGACCTGACGGTGTTTTACTATGTCATTAGTACACCTAAACATAAGTTTGAGAAATTCATCAGCGTTGCCAAGTCGCTCCGTAGTCAAAATAAAGACTTCTCGCCATTGATGTTCTATTAAATTTTCTTCAACAAATGTTTTTAAAAAGTCAGGTTTACGATTCTCTACTATATATTCAGTCGCAAAGTACTCTTGAAAAGTCAAGTGAGAGAAAGAGTAAATTCCCTTAGCTTGTTGAAGTAGTAAGCCATTGTTAGCTTCGATAACTCTTAAAATTTCCTGAGAATCAATTTCAGAATTAATGTTTTGCATAAATTGAGAAATCTCTTTCTCTAATTCCCATTGATACCATAAGATTTTTTTGGGTTTTTGGCTTAAGCCATGATAAGCTATATCGCTAAACATATTGATTTTACGCTGCCTTGATAAATTAAAATTAGGCTGGCGAGCAATTCGACGACTAGCATCCCATCTTCTCAAAAGAGAATCTACTGCATCTGCATATAATCCATAGCGGTTTCTAGAAAAGTCATAGTTATCTTGAAATGTCAAACACAAAATAGTTAGTAATAATGGATTCGTTGCTAGCTCTTTGACAGGCTCATTGTCTTCTAACTTCTCTAAAAACTTATGACTAATTTCTTCTTCTTCGCGCGCCTGAAACCACTTGTGTACAAATGTTTCAATTTCTTCCCTATTAAAATCTGCTACTTCTACTTCAGTAAAATCATGAAAAACGTAATCACATGCTCCTGTGCGACATGTAATGACAAAACGATTTTCCGGAAAGAAACTTGTCAGAGCATCAATTTCTTTATAAATATATTCCTTATCTACTTTTACTTCATCCAGACCATCTAGCAAAATCAGACACTGACCTCGTTCCAGTAACATCCGAACGGTTGTCTTTGAGTTAGGAACAGAAGAAAATTCATGTATGACTACATCAGTCAGCCTATTGTTTCCTTCATGATTTGATAACTCTTTTAGCTGAACAAAAATTGGAACAATTTTATCGAGTGACTCTTCTGTTTTCATTGAATCTCCTGTAGGAAAATGCATAGCCAGATACTTCAAAAATGTAGTCTTTCCTGCTCCTGGCTTACCTAAAACCATGAGCTTGGAATGGGACTTAACTGCTTCAATTGCAGGAATTTGACTTTCTTGGAAAGTAAAAAGTAAACGTTGAAAATTTTGATATGTATCCGTTTCGATATTGGTAAGCAAATTTTGAATAGTTTTTTGTCTACGTCCCCGAATATCCTTTAACACCCTAAAATTGGCAAAAATATTGTCTATAAGAATCGGCTCGGTCATATCGAGTACCCTCATCGTACTGCACTTTCTTTCTAAGTGTTTCCAATAAGGATCAAGCCAATCCCCTTCTAGACTAGGTTCACTCTTAATGAATTGCCTTAACGCTTCTTGGTAGCTTTTTTGCTCTAATAACACACCACATAAATAGTTGAGATTCTTCTCTTGCATTTTTGGTAGCGTAGCAGAATTAAAAAAAGCACGGATAGTTCTATCAGCAATGAGATTTTCGTTTTCGTCTTCTAATTCATCTTTATATACATCATTGAGTCGGCTAATCAACGAACTGGGAGAAGAACCAAATTTTTCAGAATAAGCTTGTTTTAATAGCTGAAAAATTTCTGACTCTACTTGAATTGCTGCCATTTCTTTCTCCTGAAGTTTTAAGAAAAGTTAAAATTAGACTTATTGTAACAATTGGTTACAGTTCGGAGATCATTTTACCTAAAGGTGTACTACACAACCATTTTAGGAAGATCTAAAGTATAAGATCTTCATGCAAAAAATCTGTGATTTTCATGCGAAATCACATGTTTTCACAAAAAATATGAATTTCATCAATTACATACTCGAACTATTTTTATAATAATCTACTCAATACTAGTTGTTATATATTGCCGATCATTGCCTATAATCTCCGCACAATTTCATTCTCTTGATTGATATATAAATCAAAATTTTATGCTTAAACGTTGAAAGCAATTAATCAAGTTATTACTTTCATGCATATTTTCTATTGTCAATAATAAGTTTCTTCAATTTATCAGTAGTTTTGTGTCTTAGGATTTCTTAAATTCTTGAAACAGTCAAACTTTTGTGAGTTAATTTCTAAATCAACTCATACTACTAATTATAAAAAAATCAATTTTATCTGATACAAAAAGTAACTCTTTCTTCGTTATGTTGTACATGCCATAAAAATGGCATTGAGTGGCAGTTAAAAGCAATTATCGGCAAAATTACTCAAAGCCTAGACGGCATATGCATAATTTTAAGTATAGCTTCTGGAGGCAAAGGAACAACTTTGTCAACAGAATCTAAAGCATAAAATTTTGAGCCATTAAAAAAACCATTCATATTAAACATGCTCAATCATCATGAATCTCCTTCTGGTTGGACACTCAAACACATACTCCGAGGACACAATGGTTTAATCAGTCGAGTAGAATGGTCGCCGGATGGAAAAATGCTTGCTTCTTCTTCTTTCGACCGTACCATTAAACTTTGGAATATAGAAACTGGTGAATGTTGTAACACTCTCAAGGGTCATTCCGGGCGAGTTTGGTCAGTTGCGTGGTCACCGGATGAAAAATTGATTGCTTCTGGGTCTGCTGATAATACTATCCGACTCTGGCGAGTAGATACTGGCGAGGTTGAGTATAAAATTTCAATGGATACTGGTATCTGCCTAAGCATGGCATGGTCGTTGGATGGTCAGATACTTGTGTCTGGAGGTATGCGGGATGATTGGTCGATTATGTTCTGGAATCTGAGAACTAGGAGACGCCAAACCATAGAAGGACATTCTGGACAAGTCAACAGCTTAGCATGGTCTCCAGATGGACAGATGTTAGCATCTGGCTCTCACGACAGTAGTATTCGTCTTTGGGATAAAGAAACTGCTTTACTAAGAATACTCAAAGGCCATTCTTCTGATGTTGTCAGTGTGGTGTGGTCTCCAGATGGACGGATGCTGGCGTCAGCCTCCAATGATTATACTATTAGGCTGTGGAATCCCCAGACAGGACAAACATTATTTGTGCTGGAGGGTCATACTGCATCTGTAAATTGTGTTGAATTTTCTTGGGATGGAAAATTTCTTGCTTCTAAATCTTCGGATGGAACTGTTCGTCTGTGGCGTTGCGATACTTGGGAAACAGTAACAGTACTGGAAGAGCCAACTTACAAATCTTTACCTTTTGGCTTAACCTTCCATCCACAAGCATCTATTTTGGCAACCCTTGGTGAAGCAGACATTGCAATTCGGATTTGGAAACTGGATTGCGATTTTCTGATGAACGCAACTCCAGCCAATCCCTCATCTCAATACACCAACGCCAGAGTTGTTCTAGTGGGTGACACTGGTGTTGGTAAGTCAGGACTTAGTCTTGTTCTTACCAGTCAACCGTTTAAACCAACGGAATCCACACACGGTCGTTGCGTTTCGGAATTTTATACCGAGAAAGTAGATTTAGGAGATAATCGCAAAGAAATGCGTGAAATACTCCTGTGGGACTTGGCAGGACAGCCCGGTTATCGCTTAATTCACCAATTATATTTGAACGACCTGGCTTTAGCACTGATTGTCTTTGATGCCCGGAGTGAGACCGACCCCTTTGCTGGAGTATATTACTGGAACCGTGCCCTACGTCAAGCTCAAAACTTGCAGAGCAATTCAGCAATACCCTTGAAAAAGCTTTTAGTAGCAGGTCGAGCAGATCGCGGTAGAATTAGCGTTAGTCGTGATCGCATTAATTCCTTAGTCAGAGACTTATGTTTTGATGGCTATTTCGAGACTAGTGCCAAAGAAGGATGGCAAATCCAGGAACTAGCCGCAGCAATTCGCGCAGCAATTGACTGGAACACGTTACCAAAAGAAATTTCTACAGAACTGTTTTATAAGATTAAGATTTTCCTCATTCAACAAAAGCAGGCAAAAAGATTGCTCTCTCCAGTAGATGATTTGTACCGAAATTTTTTAGAATCCAGCAAAGATGCTGTTGCATCTGAAGAACTGAGTGATCAGTTCCAGACTTGTATTGGACTTGTAGAGTCACGAGGTTTGATTCGCAAGTTTAGCTTTGGTAACTTAATTCTTCTCCAACCAGAACTACTAGATGCTTACGCCTCAGCAATTGTCAACGCAGCAAAGGATGAGCCTGAGGGTTTAGGCTGCATTGTTGAAGATGATGTTGAAGCAGGACGGTTTCGGATGTCAGAAGATGAGCGTATCACGGATAGAGAGCAAGAGAAGTTACTCTTAATTGCTACGGTACAGGAGCTGTTTAGCCGTGAAATTGCCCTGCGGGTACAAACCGAAAAAGGATCTTTCCTAGTCTTTCCTTCGCAATGCACTCGTGAATGGCCTGAGGCTCCCGATCCTGAAGGTAAAGCAGTTATTTTTAAGTTTGAAGGACCAGTATTAAATATATATACTACCTTAACAGTACGTTTGTCCCGTAGCGAAATTTTTAAACGCAAAGAACTCTGGAAGAATGCTGCTATTTTCGAGGCGCGAGTAGGTGGTGAGTGTGGGATATGGCTGCTTCACAGCCAAGAAGGACGAGCAGAACTAACCCTTTTCTTCAAACCAGAAGCTAGTGAGGAAACTCGCTTTCAATTTGAAGAGTACGTTCATACCCACCTCAAGCGTCAAGCCTTACCAGAAAGTATTCGTCGCCGTCGCATTTTTCTTTGTCCTGACTGTGATACACCAGTCACTGAGCTACAGGCTTATCGCAGACAAGAACGTGGTTTTGATTGGATTAATTGTAGTGTTTGTGAGCATCGTGTTTCTCTACTTGACGGTGAGGAACGTGTGAAAGCAAATCGTACTTCGATTATTCCTCAAATGGATAAAGCAGCCAATACTCAGCGTGAGATTGAAACAGCGGCTTCCATCGTCAAAGGCAAGGAAGAAACTAAAGATTTTGATGTATTCTTAGCTCATAATACCAATGTAGAAATCAAACAAGTAGAAACTCTTGCAAAGTTATTAAAACAGCGTGGTTTAAATCCTTGGCTAGCCCAAGAGCAAATTCCTCCTGGACGATGGTTCCAAGATGTTATTCAACAAACAATTCCCAATGTCAAATCTGCTGCTATTATTATTAGTTCTCAAGGATTAGGGAAATGGCAAAGTCTTGAATTGCGAGCATTTATCCGCAAATGTGTGGAAGAAATAGATGTTCCTGTTATCCCTGTCTTGCTACCTGGTGTAACCACACTACCAGAGAAGTTATTGTTTCTGCGCGAACTTAATTCCGTATATTTTACTAAAAATCTTGAAGAAGATACTCAAGCGTTAGATGCACTAGAGTGGGGTATTACAGGTAAACCCCCATTGAGATAAGTGGAATAGAATAATCAATTATTAAAGAAAATGACAACCAATAACTTTGATGTTTTCCTCGCTCACAATAGTTTAGATAAGCCGCAAGTTGAAATCATAAGTGACCAATTGAAGCAGCGCGGTCTCAAGCCTTGGCTGGACAAAGAACAAATTCCACCAGGACGCTGGTTTCAAGATGTCATCCAACAGGCAATTCCCAATGTTAAATCCGCTGCTATCTTTATCGGTTTAAAGGGATTAGGAAAATGGCAAGCAGCCGAATTACGTTCCTTCATAACTCGCTGTGTAGAAGCAGATATTCCTGTTATTCCCGTGCTGCTTCCAGGCGTTGATAACATTTCAGCACATTTGCTTTTTCTCAAAGAATTGAATTGGGTTCGCTTCTATGAGAATATTGATGAAGTGGATGCAATAGATAACTTAGTATGGGGCATTACTGGTCAAAATCCACAAAAAGAAATCAACTGAAAATAATAGCTGTGTCTACCTGTTTCAGCAGAACCTCAAGAGTAGAAGAATTATCCAACACAACATCTGCACGAGCTACTTTTTCTGCGATTGACACTTGACTTTTGATACGGACTTGTGCTTGCTCTAAAGTAAGATGATTTCGTTGCATCAATCTTTCTAATTGCTGTTGTTCAGAACAACTGACTACCCAAATTTCTGTCACTAAATCTGTCATTCTTGCTTCAAACAGCAAAGGAACAACTAACACCAAAGTTTGTCCAGGCGATAGAGTAATTTCTTTGAGAAAGCGATCGCCTACATAAGGATGAATCAACTGTTCTACCCAAATGCGTTCCTCTTGCTTGTTAAAAATAATCTCACCCAGCTTTTGACGGTTGAGGTTACCGTCTATGAGTAAAATTTCTTCTCCATAGCGTTGAGCTATTTCTTGTAAAATAGGTGAATCGACAGATACTGCTTCTCTGGCATAGATATCTGCATCTAAAATGGTTAACTTGTAAGCACTCGCCAAATAATTAGCAACAGTTGTTTTGCCTGTAGCAATACCTCCTGTTAATCCGATGATACGTTTATTCATAAGTCATTTTCAATTTTTTGAATCTCAAACCACAGATGAAGACAGATGCACACGCTATAGATGCACACTGATAATTTATCTGCGTCTATTTACGGCTCGAATTAAGAATTCATAGCCCATTTTATGAGTGCTTGAGTCAACCCATCTAAAGTATATTCTTCAGCTTCTACATCCACATGACCGAATAAAGAACGACAAGTTTTTGATGTTTGGGGACCAATGGATGCAATACAAACTCCCTCCAATGCATCAGTCACAAAAGATGGATTGTTCTGAGAGTCTTCAGAAAATATCTTTTGTGCTAATTCATAGAAAAATTGTGCCGTTTTAGAACTAGCAAAAGTGATAACATCTACAGTTCCACTTTGAAGGGCTAATTCTGCTGAAGGGGCAACACTCTTTGGACAGCACGATTGATAAGCCGCAACTTCTGTCACTTCTGCTTCTTTTGCAGTGAATTGTTGGACCAAAATTTCTCGTCCGCCGCTTTCTACTCTGGGAAACAAAATCTTTTTACCTGTGAGTTCTTCAGGAAAGTTTTCCACTAAAGAATCTGCAACAAAGTTGGGAGGAATAAAATCTGCTTGTAGACAATGGTGATTGAGACGTTGAGCCGTTTTTTCACCAACAACAGCAATTTTGATTCCAGCCAAAGCACGAGCATCTTTATCCTGTGGAAAGAGTCTTTCAAAGAAGTAATCTACACCATTGGTGGAAGTGAGAATTAACCAGTCGAAGTCAGATATGTGGGCGATCGCACTATCCAAACTTTCCCAACTCGAAGGCGGACCAATTTCCAATGTTGGCATTTCAATCACATTTGCCCCAAATGAAGCAAGGACTTGAGTAAACTGGCTTGATTGTCCAGCGGCTCGTGTCACTACTATTGTTTTACCAGTCAAAGGGTACAAAGAGGAAGGGGAGACGGGAAGATGAGTGTGCATGGTTTGAGATTGCAAAGTATCAGCTATAGGGAACTTGTCTAATGATATTTTCTCAGGTTGTAAATAACTGCTTAGTTCTACAACCTCACCAATCACAATAACCACTGGTGACAACGACACACCGGATATTTGCTCTAGTATATTTTCTAAAGTGCCTGTCCAAATTTTTTGTTGAGGTGTTCCTGCCCATTTGATAATCGCGATGGGAGTCAAGGGCGTTAGCCTCCTTGGGGCAGCTTTTTTGGAGCATTGTCCTTGTCCCACTAACCGATGTATTATTTCAGCTAAATGCTGTCCTCCCATTAAAATCACTAATGTCTCTAACCGTGATAGCGCCTCCCAATCCAAAGCATCTGGTTCATGAGCAGTAAACACAGCAAAACACCGACTCATGACTGGATGCGTTAGAGGAATTCCTGCTAGCAACGGTGCTGCTAAAGCCGAGGAAATTCCTGGGACAACTTCAAACTCACAACCAGCCGTTTTCAGCGCCTCAATTTCAGAACTACAGCGACCAAAAATAAATGGATCACCAGACTTCAAGCGAATAACTTGCTTTCTGTGCTGACAATATTTTATCAGTAATTCGTTAATTTCAGCTTGCGGCGTACTTGGTTGACCTCCGCGTTTTCCCACATTTAGCTTTAAGCAATCAGACGGTACATATTCCAACAACTCATCATTTACTAGAGCATCGTAAACCAAAACCTCAGCCTCTGATAAAAGTTTATAAGCCTTTACAGTTAGGTATGCTACATCTCCAGGCCCAGCACCTACAATGTAGACTTTGCCCCTTTGTTCAGCCATGAGTTACGAATCATTTTTACTAATTTTCTGAAGAATCCGATTAATTTGTTCTGCTTTTTCTGGTTGACGTTGTGCTTGACATAAATCTCTAGCTTTTTGCAGAGTCGTTATTGCCTCCTCTTTTTTTTCTTGTCGCATGAAAGCATTCGATAGACGCAAATAAGCATCAATTTTTTTGGGAGCGCGGTCAATGACTTCTTGAAATTGTTGGATTGCTTCTTCTAATTTCCCTAGCTGTATTAAAGTATCTCCTAGGAGTAAGTGAACAACATCATTAGTAGAGTTTAAAGCAATAACTCGACGAAAAGCAACTTCTGCACCTTTAAAATCTTCTTGTTTATAAAAATTAATTCCTTTTTGGAAAACATTTGAGGTTATTAAAGTTTTCCAAGAGAAATAACCCAGGAGTGCAATACTAGAAATGACAGCAGTTATGGCAACAATATAACTTGGTTGAAAGTTGTCAAACATAGTTGGTTCATAAAATAGAGTTTTTGCAAAAACCTGTCTTGAGAATATAACTCAGCAACTCCTGATTCAGAAGGGAAGAAATCTTTTTCATGGCAAGGTTCCTGGGATTTTCCCCTGATTGAAGAAATAACACACAAACAAAAATCAAGACATGGAATGTTAAAAAAATTACATTAAGAAGTCGTAGATAAACATGTATTGACAATTATATATCTCTTTTCACCAGTAAATACACGATGACAGATTTCGCAACAACATGGTAATTGTTGTCAGAATGGTTGGAAAATCAGCTACTGTTTGTTTTGGCTACAAGCTCAACGTTATGACTTGTGACAAGAGTTACAAGAAAAGTTTTTCTTCCCAAGTACATATTGAGATATTTTTCATTAGTGCGGGTAAAATTGCGAACTGTATAGCAAAAAGATGAAAAAAAGTAAAATTTTTATACTAATTTTATTTTTGTATTGCTTTGTATCTCTTTGATCAGTTATCAGTCAAAAAGATAGGAGACGTAAAATGAGTCATCTAATTGGCGTAACACTCCGTGAACGATACAAAATTTTTCAGTATCTAGGAGGTGGGGGTTTTGGCGATACTTACTTGGCTCGTGATTTAGATTTACCGGGACAACCTGTGTGTGTTGTCAAACATCTTAAACCAAAAGATCCAAGTCCTGCTGTTTTGGCGATCGCCACAAGGTTATTTGAGACAGAAGCACAAACTCTATATCGGTTAGGTAATGCACACAACCAAATTCCCAAATTGTTCGCCCACTTTGAAGAAAACGGGGAATTTTACTTAGTTCAGGAATTCGTTGAAGGGCATGATTTAAGAAAAGAAATTATTCCAGGTTCTCCTAAAAGTGAGCAAGTCGTGTTTAAACTTTTGAAGGACATCTTAGAAGTTTTGGCATTTGTTCATCAACAAAACGTCATTCACCGAGATATTAAACCACAAAATTTAATGCGGCGACGAAAAGATGGGAAAATAGTGCTGATTGACTTTGGCGCAGTAAAGGAAGTCAGTGCTTTGAAAGTCAATGCTCAAGGTGAAAATAGTCTGACAGTAGCAATTGGTACTCCAGGCTATATGCCTAGCGAACAACAAGCTTTTCGTCCCAAGTTCAGTAGCGATATCTATGCAGTTGGAATCATTGCTTTTGGTGCGTTGACTGGATTAGAACCGCTAAAGCTACCGCAAGATCCCCACAATGAGGAATTGTGTTGTGCTTTATTCAGTAAGTGCGCCAATATCAACCCAGGTTTTACGGAAATTTTAGATATGATGGTGCGCTATGACTATCGTCAGCGTTACCAAGATGCTACTGTTGCCTTGAAAGCTTTGCAGCAATATATAAGTATCTCTCAAGCTCAAACTCTCAACTTAGCGCCAAAAGTTGTTCATCCTTCACAACCAGCTGCTTTCGTTTCCCAAAATTCTTCCCAGTTAGTTGCTGAAACTTCTATTGTTCAAAAGATTTTGCAATTCTTTAGGCAGTTTTTTGGTGAAAGTACCCCTCAGAATCCTCAAGCATCAACAATCATTGCTCCCCAAACAGCTTCTACTTCTGGGAGTTTTGAACAACCAGAAGGACAAGTGAGCTTGCAATCTGCCTTTTATGTAGAACGTCCACCCATAGAAGCTGATTGTTACAAAACAATTTTACAACCAGGAGCGCTGATTCGGATTAAAGCACCCCGGCAAATGGGTAAGACTTCACTTTTGACACGTGTTCTTCATCATGGGAAGCAACATGGTTGTCAAACTGCATACTTGAACTTTCAAGCAGCAGATGCAGAGTTTTTCACCAATCTGGATAAATTCTTGCAGTGGTTTTGTGGCAGCATTGCTCAAGAGTTGAATCTTAAAAATAAGCTAAGTGAATATTGGCAAGGTGTTTTGGGTAGTAAGGATAAGTGTACAAACTACTTTCAAAGATACTTGCTGTCAGAAATTCATAGCCCAATCGTTTTGGGTTTAGATGAGGTGGATCAAGTTTTTCAATATCCGCAAGTCGCCTCAGAATTTTTTGCCTTACTACGAGCTTGGCATGAAACGTCAAAGAATAAAGAAATTTGGAAAAAACTACGCTTGGTGATTGTTCATTCCAAGGAAGTTTATATTCCTTTAAACATTAATCAATCACCGTTTAATGTGGGATTGCCAATTGAATTACCTGAGTTCAATTCCTCACAAGTGCAGGATTTAGTGCAACGACACAATTTGAATTGGACTGAGGAAGAATTGAAGCGATTCATGACAATGGTAGGAGGACATCCCTATCTAGTTAGGAAAGCACTTTATGAAATTACTCGTGGCAGAATTAGCTTATCGCGATTATTACAAATTGCACCAACAGAAGAAGGTTTTTACAGTGATCATTTACGTAGGCATTTAAGGAATTTACAAGAGGATGGCAAGTTAGTTGCTGCTATCAAACAAGTTGTTTCTGTGACTCATCCAGTACGGGTAGAAACAGGTTTGGCATTTAAGTTACGCAGTATGGGGTTAGTCAAGTTTCAAGGTAATGATGTTATGCCTTTGTGTGATTTATATCGGTTATATTTTCGGGAGCATTTGGGGGTGAATTCATGAGTTCTATTTCTCGTTATTTCTCGTTCCCAGGTTCTACCTGGGAATGCACTATTAGGAGGCTCTGCCTCCTCTAGCAGCAAGGAAAAGAAAATTAATACGTGCGTTGCATTCATGACTTAAACCTCACCCTGCCCTGTCGGGCATCCCTCTCCTTATTAAGGAGAGGGAAAGATTTTTTCTCGTTCCCAGTCTCTGGCTGGGAATGCACTATCAGGAGGCTCTGCCTCCTCTAGCCGCTTTGTCTGTATTTCCTGCTTAGACCACCGAAACAAGGAATCCCCTAAGTGCATAATTTGATGAGTCTGACCCCTATAAAAAAGAAGATATTGTTGGTTAGCTCTTTAAGCTTTTCTCGTTTTTCTCGTTCCCAGTCTCTGGCTGGGAATGCACTATCAGGAGGGCTGCTGCCTCCTCTAGCGGCAGAGCCGCTTTGTCTGTATTCCCAGGTAGAACCTGGGAACAAGGAAATGTTTTTTTCTCGTTCACAGTCTCTGGCTGGGAATGCACTATCGGGAGGCTCTGCCTCCTCTAGCGGCATCAAACAAGTTGTTACTGCGACTCAGCCAGTACGGGTAGAAACAGGTTTGGCCTTTAAGTTACGCAGTATGGGGTTAGTGAAGTTTCAAGGTAATGATGTCACGCCTTTGTGTGACTTATATCGCTTGTATTTCCGCGAACGTCTAGGAGTCAACTGATGAGTATAGCACCCTACCCATCCTTTCAGTATAAAGTTGGGGGCAGTCTGCCAAATGATGCTCCCACTTATGTCCAGCGACAGGCAGACTTTGACCTCTACACAGCCCTGAAGGCAGGAGAATTCTGCTATGTCCTCAACTCCCGGCAAATGGGCAAATCTAGCTTGAAGGTACGAACGATGCAACGGTTGCAGGCAGAGGGTTTTGCCTGTGTTGATATTGATATTACCAGCATTGGTACTGCGGATCTCACTTCCGAACAATGGTATGCGGGGATAATTAATAGTATTGTCAATAGTCTGGAACTTTATGAAAATTTTGATTTAAATACTTGGTGGTTAAGGGAAGGTTTGCTGTCTCCAGTTAACCGATTGAGCAAGTTTCTTGAAACTGTTTTCTTGCAGTTGGTTTCTCAAAATATTGTGATTTTTGTTGATGAAATCGACAGTGTTTTGAGTCTCAAATTTGAAATTGATGATTTTTTTGCTTTGATTCGTGAATGCTATAACAATCGAGCGACAAAACCAGATTATCAACGGCTCACTTTTGCGCTGCTTGGAGTTGCAACTCCTGGGGATTTAATTCAAGATAAACGACGCACTCCTTTTAATATTGGTAGAGCGATTAAATTAACTGGTTTTCAGTTACAAGAAGCTAAACCGTTAGCGGGCGGTTTGGCGGTGAAAACGAATAATCCAAAGGCAGCTATAACAGCAATTTTGGATTGGACAGGAGGGCAACCTTTTCTGACTCAAAAACTTTGCCAAATGATTCTTGATGCTGATGCTGCTATTCCAGAGAATAGGGTTGCTGAGTGGGTTGAGGAGTTGGTGCAAACTAGAGTCATTTCTAATTGGGAATCTCAGGATGAACCAGAGCATTTAAAAACAATTCGTGACCGGATTTTACGAGGAGGCGGACAGCGTAGTGGTCGGTTGTTAGCAATCTATCAGCAAATTCTACAACATCAAGAGGTCAGCGCGGCTGATACTCCAGAACAAATGGATTTGCGGTTATCAGGATTAGTGGTGGAACAGCAGGGACATTTAAATGTTTATAACCGCATTTATAAGTCAATTTTTAATTCCAATTGGGTTAATCAAGAGCTAAGAAATCTCCGTCCAGAATTCTATGCTACAGTTTTTGATGCTTGGTTGAAATCCAATCAGGATTCTGCATATTTATTACACGGGCAAAACTTACGCGATGCTTTGACATGGGCCGAAGGTAGAAGTTTAAGCAATCAGGATTATCAATTTATTTCTGCTAGTCAACAGTTTGAACTTGCCCAGGCGCAAAGAAAAACACAGAAGCAGCTTCGCATTGGTGGGACTATTTTAGCTGTGTCGATAGTTGGGGCAATTATCGCGGTCATAGCAGCTAGTATGGCTAATCAACAAAGGATGACAGCCCAATCACAACGAAATTCTGCTGTATCAGAACGCAATAGCGCAGTTCAACAACGGGAGGATGCGAATAAACAAAAAGATGTAGCTTTATCAGAATTAAATAAAGCAAAACAAGGAATTACAAAAGCAAATCAGGAAACAAGCACTGCCAAAAAACAAGCAGCATTAGCACAACAACAAGCAGTAACCGCCAAGCAACAACAGCAGCTAGCGCAGAATAATCAGCAAAAAGCAGAAGCAAGACAACAACAGACAGAACAAAAAGTCCAACAGACAGCACAAGAATTAGCTAACGCCCAGCAAAACTTACAGCTAGTTCAGCAAGATGCAGCGCAAAAGACTCAAGAAGCACAACAAAAAGTGAGTTCGGCGAGTAAACAAGCAGGTGAGGCGCAAGCACGAGCGAAAAAAGCTCAAGATGAAGTTAAACAGGCGCAAATAACTCTAAAGCAAGCACAGCAAGCGCAGAAAGAAGCACAGCAAGGAACAGAGTTAGAACGAGAAGGAGTTGCAGTTTTAGGAGAGTTTGAGAGACAACGTCAAAAAATAGAAGCATTACTGGTGGCGATGAATAGCGGACAAAGGTTGAAAGAACTGGTAAAGGATGGACGCCCCTTAGAAAAATATCCTGCCACCAGCCCCATCCTCGCTTTACAAACAATTGTTGATAATATCTACGAACGCAATCAACTGACAGGGCATCAAAACCAGGTCACAAGTGCAGTATTTAGCCCGGATGGTCGGCGCATTGTCACTGCATCTCATGACAAGACAGCTAAGGTGTGGGATACTTCTGGAAAGCTGCTTGCTGACCTCAAAGGGCATCAGAGCCGGGTCACAAGTGCAACATTTAGCCCGGATGGTCAGCGCATTGTCACTGCATCCGGTGACAGCACAGCCAAGGTATGGGACATAAAAGGTAACTTGCTGGCTGACCTCAAAGGGCATCGGGAATGGGTTTGGAGTGCAGCATTTAGCCGAGATGGTCAGCGCATTGTCACTGCATCCAATGACCACACAGCCAAGGTGTGGGATACTACTGGAAAGCTGCTTGCTGACCTCATAGGGCATCAGAAATCGGTCAAGAGTGCAGTATTTAGCCCGGATGGTCAGCGCATCGTCACCGCATCATATGACCGCACAGCCAAGGTATGGGATACCAAAGGCAATTTGCTGGCTGACCTCAAAGGGCATCAGAGCCAGCTCACAAGCGCAGCATTTAGCCCAGATGGACAGCGTATTGTCACTGCATCTCATGACAGCACAGCCAAGGTGTGGGACACAAAAGGTAACTTACTAGCTGACCTCAAAGAGCATCAAAAGACAGTCACAAGTGCAGCATTTAGCCCGGATGGTCAGCGCATTGTCACTGCATCCGATGACGGGACAGCCAAGGTGTGGGATACCTCTGGAAAGCTGCTTGTTAACCTCCAAGGGCGTTCTGAATCGCTCAGAAGTGCTGCATTCAGCCCAGATGGTCAGCACATTGTCACTACATTAGGTGGCGGCACAGCCAAAGTGTGGAATAGTTCTGGAAAGTTGCTTGCTGACCTCAAAGGGCATCAGGGTGTGGTCTTAAGCGCAGCATTTAGCCCAGATGGTCAACGCATTGTGACTGCATCTTGGGACCGTACTGCCAAGGTATGGGATATCTCTGGAAAGCTGTTTATTGACCTCAAAGAGCATCAGGGCGAGGTCAAAAGTGCAGTATTTAGCCCGGATGGTCAGCGCATTGTCACTACATCTAGGGACGGTACAGCCAAGGTGTGGGATAGTTCTGGAAAGCTACTTGCTGACCTCAAAGGGCATCAGAAATCGGTCAACAGTGCAGCATTTAGCCCGGATGGGCAACGCATTGTCACTACATCCATTGATGATACAGCCAAAGTGTGGGATACCTCTGGTAAACTGCTTGCTGACCTCAAAGGGCATCAGAAATGGGTCAAAGGTGCAGCATTTAGCCCGGATGGGCAGCGCATTGTCACTACATCCGATGACAACACAGCCAAAGTGTGGGATACCTCTGGAAAGCTGCTTGCTGACCTCAAAGGGCATCAGAAATCGGTCAACAGTGCAGCATTTAGCCCGGATGGGCAACGCATTGTCACTACATCTGAAAACGATGCGAAGGTGTGGGACATCAAAGGTAACTTGCTTGCTGACTTCAAAGGGCATCAGGACAAGGTCTTGAGTGCGAATGATCAACACATTGTCACTGCATCCAATAACAACACAGCCAAGGTATGGGACACAAAAGGTAACTTACTGACTGAGCTCAAAGGACATCAGGAATGGGTCAACAGTGCAGCATTTAGCCCGGATGGGCAGCGCATTGTCACTACATCAAGTGACGATACAGCCAAGGTGTGGGATAGCTCTGGAAAGCTGCTTGCTGACCTCAAAGGGCATCAGGACGAGGTCATCAGCGCAGCATTTAGCCCGGATGGGCAGCGTATCGTTACTACATCAAGTGACCGCACTGCCAACGTATGGGACACAAAAGGCAACTTACTGGCTGACCTTAAAGGGCATCACGAATGGATCATCAGTGCAACATTTAGTCCGGATAGTCAGCGCATTGTCACTGTATCTGCTGATAACATTATCCAACGCTGGCTGATCAAGGTATGGCGGATCAAGGTGTGGCGGGTTAGCGGGTTGGATGAGTTGCTAGCGCGGGGTTGCGACTGGCTGCAGGATTACTTTGTCACCCATCCTGAGGCGCGGGAGAAGTTGTGGGTGTGTCGGGCGAGGCGCTAGTGGGGTGACTCCACCCATAGGTGTCAACAATCACGTTCAAAAGTTTATTCGGTGTTGATTTCACCCCACCCCCGTTAAGCTACGCTTCACGTCCCCTCCCCTTACTAAGGGGAGGGGCGGTTTTGGCGCAAGACAAAACCGGGGTGGGGTTACCCCAGGACTGGCTATAGGTGTCAACAATTCCCTTCAAAGCTTTATTCGGTGTTGATTTGACCCCACCCCCGTAAAGCTACGCTTCACGTCCCCTCCCCTTAGTAAGGGGAGGGGAGGTTTTGGCGTTAGACAAAACCGGGGTGGGGTCACCCCAGGACTGCGATAATATATGATGGGCTTTTAAATTGAGGTAGCTCTTAATTCTCTTATTTTCTCCGTAATTATTTCCAAAATACTATTTAAATTTTCAAACACTTCGTTATTAGTAAATCTCAAAAATATAATCCCTGCTGACTCAATAAAAATTTGTCTTTCTTTATCATATTTAACAGCATCTTCTTGAAAGTGGCTTTCGCCATCAATTTCAATCGCTAGCTTCAATTCAGGGCAGTAAAAGTCAATGATAAATTGAGCTACACTGTATTGTCTGCGAAACTTACAAGATTCGATTTGCTTGCCCTTAATTTTATCCCAAAGCATTTTTTCTGCTTTTGTCATGTTATTGCGAAGGTTTTGTCGCTTCTCTTTTTCCGAAGCTCTATTATAAAGTTGAGTCATACTTAAAAAAGTTTTTCTATCAAGTTCCTCTTACTCTGTCCCCTTATTCTCTCTCCCCTTAATAAGGGGAGAGATGCCGAACGCGAGTGCGTGCCGTTCGGCGATAGCCGTGGCGTTAGCCATAGGCATAGGCACAGAGGGGTTTAATTATGGTTTTTACGAGTTTAATTGAGTTGAGGTGTTTTCGACTTCCCAGAGATTACTTACCCCTCCAAACCTCCCACCCCCCTTTTATCCCCCCTTGGCAAGGGGGGACAGGGGAGGCTTTTTGATTAGTGATGCCCCAGAGGGGGGTGACGCGATGCTCTCAAGTTGAGCTGCCTAAAGGGCGATTGCCGGAGGCGCAGCTACGCTTAACGCACGCAGGAATCATACTCAGGCGATAAGCCAGAGGCTTTAGCTTGTGCGTATCGCGCTTCTGGGGTTTGAGATTAAACTACCATATTAGTATGAATAATTTTTACTACTAATTGGTAGGAATATGAATGTCGAAAAACTATCCATTTCCTTGCCACC
>NZ_QMEA01000079.1:25277-30193 GCF_012912105.1 Brasilonema sp. UFV-L1 | reverse complement strand
GTGGGGAGATGGGGTGATGGGGAGAATAATAATTATTGACTCCTGAGTGCTGAGTGCTGACTCCTGACTTTGACTCCTGATTTCTGACTTCTAACTCCTGAGTGCTGAGTGCTGAGTGCTGAGTGCTGAGTGCTGGATAGGCGGCTACAGTACCAGGTGTCTTTCTTCCTACTGGTGATGTAGAACCTATTTGTAGTCCAGCACTCAAAAGTGCCGTACGTACTGCAGCAGCACAAGAATAAGTGGCGAGTAAACCATCTATGTCTAAACAAACAGACAGTTGTTTGATAAATTCAACAGTCCATAATTGAGGACAATGAGGTGGTGAAAACGGATCGAGAAAAATTGCATCAGCTTTAAAATCTGACTGGTTTACAAATCTTATCAAGTGTCTGGCATCACCAATAAGTAAAGTTGCTTTGAGACGGTTTTGCTGCACTTGATGCTCAAAGGCTAATTGAGTCAAAATTTGGGTGTATTCATATCCCCAGTTGTCAAATAAGTGATGAGCGATCGCAGCCTGTGGTACACCAGCATTCAGTTCTAAACCAATGACTTCTATGTAACAATTGGGATTGACTGCCCAAATTGTTTGTAAAGCAGCCGCTGTGTTGTATCCTAGACCATAACAAACATCCAGCAACCGTAGTGTTGGTTTATGTGCTTTCAATGGTAGTTGAGTCGGAGTGACAAACTTAAGAAAACTCTCCTGACGCGCTCCGTGATGGCTATGAAACGCCTCGTCAAACTCATCAGAAAAAAAAGTGAACGAGCCATCTGCTGTTAGCTCAGGTGTAAAATCGTTCATGTCTGACATAGTCATAAGTAGTGATGAGATAAGTAGTGATGAGTGATTAATACGGAGATGTTACTAGAGTTGCATAACTAGCAACTAACAATAAACAATAAACAATTGACCAGACTAATGACCAACACTTCTTTCGTTGTTTCTTGTGAATGGCTACTTCAACATCTTGATGATTCTCAAGTTGTGATTGTGGATTGTCGCTTTTCTCTGGCTGATCCACAATTGGGACAACAACAATATCAAGAAAGTCACATCACTGGAGCGTATTACCTAGACTTGAATCAAGATCTTTCCAGCCCAGTGGGAGAACATGGAGGAAGACATCCTTTACCCAACCCGACTGAATTAGCGAATAAGTTATCAGCAATGGGAGTGAATTCCCAGAAAACTTTGGTTGTTGCTTATGATGACTCCCGATTTGCTTTTGCATCTCGTTTGTGGTGGCTATTGCGTTATCTTGGACATCAGCAAGTCGCTGTTCTAGATGGAGGGTTTTCTGCTTGGAAAAAAGCTGGTTACCCTGTTACAGATGTCATTCCTGAACCTCGAAAAGTGACTTTTATCCCTGAGCTACAACCACAAATGGTCGTAGATATTTCGGCAGTGAAAAGTCAGAAAGATTTACAAGGGATAGTATTAGTTGATTCACGAGAAAAAGAACGTTATCTAGGGATTAGAGAACCAATTGATAAAATTGCTGGTCATATTCCTGGTGCTGTTAATTATCCTTGGCAAGAAGTCACTGACGCTGCTGGTTTTCTACTTCAGAAAAAAGAAGAGCAACGTCAACGTTGGTTAGAGTTAGAAAATGCGAAGGAAATTTTTGTTTATTGTGGTTCTGGCGTGACTGCTTGTGTGAATTTACTCTCCTTGGAATTGGCTGGCATTCATACAGGGAAACTTTATGCTGGTAGCTGGAGTGATTGGATTAGTTATTAGTGATTTGTTTTTCATGATTTGTTAAAACCGAAGACAAAAGATAAACGATAAAACTTAAAAACGACCCAATTCTAAATTGTAATTAATACTGAAGAACCAGCCGTCAACATCAATAGTTCTATCGCTAGAACCACCGACAGTAACACCTCCTTGCAAACTAAGATTTGTGTAGTTCGATGTTCCGTAAGTGAAGTGACCGTATAACCGATGGTATTGGTCTTCTCTATCGCGTCGGGTAAAGTCTGACAAACTAAACTGGTAATCAAGACCAATTTGCAGGGATTGTTGTAAGTAGTAGTTGAAAGAAACCCAAACAGAATGAATGAGTCGATCACGGTTGTCTTGTAGACTGGGAGGATCAGTCAAACTGAAACGCAATTCATAGAAGCTATCTAACATCAATTTAGGTGTCAGAGGATCTCGTCGTCCCAAAGACAAGCGGAATGAATTTTCATTCAAAAAGCGATCGCCTGCGTCAAAACCGTTACCATTTCTTGCATAAAATAATTGTTGATTGCTCCATCCAATTTCCCCATACATTTGCGGCGAAAGCTGCTGGTAAACACTAGCGTTGAATCTCACCTGGTTATAATTGTATTTTGATTGTGAAATGTAACGCATTAAGTAGCCATTGATTGATCCATTCAAATAAGTTCTATTCCCTAGGGGTATGGGCGTAGAGGCTAGTGTTAGTCCAGAGTAAATCAAGCCATCTTGTGTGGGATTAACTTTTGAAGAAAAAATGTTATTCGTATGAAAATAGCCAACGTGACCCTGTAGATAGCCAATAGATCTGGGCTGAGGTTCAGGACGTGTTGGCGGTTGTTGCTGTTCTAGTTGCTGTTTTCCCACCACCAGTTTTCCTAGTTCACCAAAGTTAGATTCAGTAGATGCTTGCTTATTTTGCTCCAACCGTTGCAATAGTTTCTCTAATCTTTGTGCATGATCTATTTGGGGTACTTGCAATCGTTGCTCTATGAGTGGTGCAGAAGGTTGGGGTAAATCAGCGGGTTGGCTTTCTAACTGTGGTGGGTTCTCTGGTGTAGATGATGTAGATGGTGTCGGAGATTGTGTGGACGGTGGTGGAGTTTTTTCAGGCGGTGGTGACGGTGGATTTTGTTCAGGAGTTGGTGGTGGTGGATTTTGTTCAGGCGGTGGTGACGGTGGATTTTGTTCAGGAGTTGGTGGTGGTGTCTGATCTGGCGGTGTCTGCGAATACAAACTTGGTATATTATCATAAGCATTTACAAGGTAGGTTGTGCAGCCCAAAAAGGTAGAAAAAATGTCCTCTTTTTGCTGATATATCCCTACTGCTTGATCAAAATTTGCTTGTTGTAATTCTTCGCGATATGTTTTTTGTCCACGCTCTTGGCACAATGGAATGGATATCCATGCAACCCCTAAAGATGGTATTCTTGAGACTAGTTCATTTCTACTCATTAACAAATCTGTATTCGCAGCCTGCGCCGCATCTACTATCTTGATACAGAACAAGATTGCACTACTATACGCGAATACAATCCAAAAGAACAAATTTATCCAGCCCTTGGGTTGCATATTTAATCTTTTTTGGCAAAAGTAGACTCACGGACTGTGCTAAAGATTCCGTGGAGAAATATTAAGTTTCCCAAGAACTTTAGTCACAATATTTTGGTAGTAAATGTACCCATTTTTCATAAAAACACTCAATAAAGGTTGACATTTCCACGGAAAACAGCCGAATTTCACATGAGTGACTTGTTTGGGTGAAACAAGGTTTCCTCCCGCAAACAAAATGCCACAGGAAAGCAGTGCTGCAAGCAGGTTTACGGTACAATCGGTGACTTTGTACTCCGTTTGTACTGAGTCAAACACATACTTACACATACTCATGGATTTCCAGACTTCCCGCGAGGTTTTATGAAGCTTACATTATAGTCCGTAAAAAAACTGATTTTTATGAAAAGAAATTCAAATTATCTATTGACAGTATAATCACGTATTTAGCCGAAGTGAATCATCAATAGATATTAAGCAATTGTACGTAAAAATTGCTATAACAGATAACAGAGTTAAACCGTCAACATCAGAACCTGTCTTCAACTGGTTTGGTATCAGTGAAATTGTCCGAGGCTCCAAACTATGTTTCGCAAGTTTTTTTTACTCCTAGTCATTAGTTTCTGGGGAGTTGTTGTGCTCCCTGTGCCAAAACAAGCAAGTGCTACAACACCTTTGACTCTTGCTGTCATTCAGAACCTCCGCAACTTGGTGCAACTTATACCGCAATACAAGCCGAAGCGTCAGGCATACACATCAGATGCGATGAGTCCGGGGGATGGCTTATCTACCGGTCGATCTGCCTTGGCAGACTTACGTTTTAATGACGGTTCTTTGGCTCGAATAGGAGAAGAGGCAGTATTTCGATTCTTACCGAAAACAAGAAACTTCAGACTGTCCAATGGAACAGTGGTATTGCTTATCCCGCCAGGAAGGGGACAAACACGTATCAATACACCAAATGCTGCAGCAGCAATTCGCGGTTCAGCATTGTTTGTACGTTACGACGAGCAAACAGATACTACGATTGTGGGCGCACTCACAAACAGTGGTATTCAAATATCAAATAAAGATGCTTCTCAAAAACGGGAACTCAAAGCAGGGCAACTGATAATTATTGTTAAAGGGAAATTTATAGCTTTATACGATTTTGATCTAAGAACTTTTTATGAAACGAGTGCTCTGGTTCAAGATTTAAATCTAACTTTGAAACATGGTATGCCAAGTCCAGATCCGGCGATCGCCAGTGTTCAAGCTGAAACTGCTGCTGCTGTTGCTGCACAATCGCCAATTGTCAGTCAGACTGTTCTTGAAAACCCATATTCTATAAAGCCAGAGATTTCCCCAAATTTACCAGGTAACAACATAATAAAACAGACTTCCCCGGTTGACTCCTTACTCGAAGCAGGACAAGTTGTGCCAAATCCTGCTTCGTCTTCGACATCAACATCTACGCCGCCGAACAACAAACCAAATACCACACCACCGACGTTTACACCATCTGAACCTGACACTCCCCCTTCAACATCATCACCACCAACATCTAATCCTGGAACCTCATCATCACCACCAACATCCAATCCTGGAACCTCATCATCACCACCAACATCAACACCAACATCTAATCCTGGAA
>NZ_QMEA01000079.1:25032-25267 GCF_012912105.1 Brasilonema sp. UFV-L1 | reverse complement strand
AATCCTGGAACCTCATCATCACCACCAACATCAACACCAACATCTAATCCTGGAACCTCATCATCACCACCAACATCAACACCAACATCTAATCCTGGAACCTCATCATCACCACCAACATCACAACCAACATCCAATCCTGGAAGCTCGTCATCACAACCAACATCAACACCAACATCTAATCCTGGAAGCTCGTCATCACAACCAACATCAACACCAACATCTAATCCTGGAA
>NZ_QMEA01000079.1:0-25022 GCF_012912105.1 Brasilonema sp. UFV-L1 | reverse complement strand
AATCCTGGAAGCTCGTCATCACAACCAACATCAACACCAACATCTAATCCTGGAAGCTCGTCATCACAACCAACATCATCAGAGACATCTAATCCTGGAAGTCCCTCATCACCCCCAACATCAACCCAACCAACATCAACAGGGACATCCAATCCTGGAAGCTCGTCATCACCCCCAACATCAACCCAACCAACATCAACAGGGACATCTAATCCTACAAGCTCTTCATTACAACCAACATCATCACCACCAACATCAACAGAGACGCCCAATCCTGCTAGTCCCTCATCACCACCAACATCAACTAGTACTTCGACGCCACCAACTAGTAGTCAACCTTCACAAGACACTCCGGTTAGACCAAGCACATGAAATCTCTTTGTTTAAGAAGAATGCAGGTTGACTTGAGCATTTGCCTGATCAAAAACAAGATTGCTTCCAATGCCTACATCCTTATGAGATGAGGCTTTCTCACCGTCTTCGGTAAGTTATTTCTGCATGAATGTACGTGAATGTTTAAGTGCCTTTTCGGCAACTTAACATTCTGTATTATGGCTTTTGTGACTTCAGGGCGAACGATGGGAGTCGAACCCACCAGTGGAGGAACCACAATCCTCTGCCTTAACCGCTTGGCTACGCTCGCCATTGTATTGCCTATTATAACACCAAACCTTTGATAGATCCAGTGCTTTTTTGATATTTCTTGAATTGAAGCCGCGACTGAACTCACCTCTTTCAGGGGAAAAGCAGTCGGGTACGAGAGGAGATATCGCTGCATCTGTTGCCAGATCAGAATATAACCTCCTGAAATGATAAAACATTCATAAAGCGAAAATCATGACTTGAGTTCACCCAATGCCGAAAAAAATCACTCTTGGATTCTTGCTGCTATTTTTCGGTACCCAAGTAGGTATCACTCTAAAACCAGTTCACGCACAAACACAAGTTGTACCAACAACGACTACAAAACCAATTTGCCCAGCTCAACTGGAAACATCTGTAGATGCTATCATCAATCGTCCTTTATTCAGTCGAGTCCGTTGGGGTCTTTTAGTACAACCTCTATCTTCTACTCAGACTCTTTATAGTCGAGATGCCCAAAAATATTTTACCCCAGCTTCTACGACTAAACTCCTGACAACAGCCGCTGCACTACAGCAACTAGGGGCAAATTTTCGTATTCGCACCTCTGTGTATGGCGGTGGTAATGGTGTTTTATATGTTGTGGGTAGAGGAGATCCTAGTTTAACTAATGAACAATTGACAGTTTTGGCTCATCAGTTAAAACAGAAGGGTATTGGGACAGTCAATCAGTTAATTGCTGATGATACTTACATTCGAGGAGATATCGTTCATCCCTCTTGGCAATGGGAGGATATACAGTCAGATTATGGCGCACCTATCAATAGTCTAATTTTAAATCAAAATGTTTCTAATATAAGACTTCTACCGCAAAGTGTAGGTCAACCTCTCAAAGTTATCTGGACTGATATTCATGAGGATAAACAATGGCAAGTTATTAATCAATCGGTAACAACAGCAGAAAATCAACCAACATCTATTAATATAACTCGCGATTTGAAAGGACAAATCTTGCGTATTCAAGGACAATTAGCGCTCAATTCTAAGCCTGCGTTAGTTAGTTTACCTGTTGTTTCTCCTGCTGAATATTTCTTGCGTCGTTTTCGTAGTACTTTGATAGCAGACAAAATTCCTGTTGTACGGATGTTTTTATCATCAATTCAGACAAAAAATGAACAGGAGTTAGCTCATGTGGAATCTCCTCCCGTTTCAGAACTTATTGCACAAACAAATATCGACAGTAATAATCTCTTTGCTGAGTCATTGTTAAGAGCATTAGCTATTAAAAAAACACCTGTACAAAATCAAAATTCTGCTGACGCTGGCTTGGAAGTTCTGAAGACAACACTAACCCAAATGGGAGTCGATCCAGCAAGTTACTCTTTAGTAGATGGTTCGGGGTTATCTCGTAAAAACTTAATAAGTCCAGAGGCTTTAGTACAAACTTTGCAGGCGATGGCAAAATCACCAGCAGCATTAATTTATCGAGCATCTTTACCTGTAGCAGGCAGAAGTGGTACTCTAAAAAATCGCTTTCAAAATACACCTGCTGAAGGCATTGTACAAGCAAAAACTGGTACGATGACCGGTGTTGTTTCCTTGGCAGGATATGTCAATGCGCCTAGATACGGTCCTGTTGTTTTCAGTATTATGGTAAATCAAAGCGAACAGCCTGCAAAAGTTGTGCGGCAAGCTATGGATGAAATTGTGGTATTATTGACTCAACTACAAAACTGTTAAATCAGTCAGTTATATCACTCAAGCACATCGCCAAAGCGCTCGCGATACTTTTTCAACAGATCCTCTAGATTTTGCGATCGCTGACGTTCTGTCTCTAATTCTTGTTGTGCTTGTTCAGCACGTTGCTTTTCCCGTTCAGCACGTTGCTTTTCCTGTTCCAGCTGTGCGTTAACCTCAGCGTAAGAGAAAAACTTGCTACCGTCGGGACGAAAAATCTGCAACTCCTCACTGGATGAGTCAAAGCGGATACCCAGCCAAGGACTTACCCAATTGGCTATTTCTCCAATCACGTCTAGTCCATCATCTGTTCTCAACCAACCTCTCAAACTATTCTTGTCTGGATCGTATATGTAATATTCTTGAACTCCGTAGCGATCATAAAATAGCAGCTTTTTGTCCATCTCTGTAGAAGTATTACTGGGCGAGAGGATTTCAAAGACAACTTGGGGTGGAATGTTGTCTTCCTCCCATTGTTTATACGAACCACGATCTCCTTTTGGTCTACCAAATGCCACCATTACGTCTGGTGCTGTGACAATAGTATTACGACCTTTTACTGAATACCATAACAAGTCCCCAGCGACAAATACATTTGAATCATTAGCGTACAGCCAATCGAGATTTTGCTGAATCACCACAATCCAGCGAAACTGCTTGGTATGATCTGCCATTGGCTTACCGTCGCTTTCAGGGTAAATAATTTCTGATGGGGTTGTTGCTAGGGGTTGAGAAACCATAACCAAGCCCGTAACTCTGAATGCTTTAAATTTAGCATAATTTTAGGTTTTACCTATTTCAGTACGGTTTCGTGAACAGTTACCGCAAGCTTGAAAAACAGTGTGAATGTTTCTGAAAAATTGGTTATGGGTACGAGCGATCGCTACCATCAAACTCCAATTATCTAAATCATGAATACTTAATTCTATTTTCTTGCCGTCAAGGTGATATTGAACAATCATTGAGCCATTTTATAACTATCTCTTCAACAATCTCCTAACAGAGTGCAAACCATAATTCAAAACTTTACCTGTATTAAAAAGTTGATATCCAGCATATAATAAAGCAGATGATGCCAAAATAGCGAAAATATTCACTGATGCAAAGAGATTGCCAGTAAAAAGTATAATTGCTGCTCCTAGCCCAATCAAAACCCACCCAATATTACGATTGAATTGCCGTTGACTTAAGACAATAACCCCCGCAACACATAACAATACACCAGGAATATGTATGAAAAAACCTATTCGAGTGTTTAGAGATATTATCAAAATCCCTAAAACCATCAGCGCTAAGCCAACTAGTTTACTAGGACGATCTACTTGGGGTTGTTTTTTGTTCTCAACAATCTGAGGCTGTATAGTCTTAGTCTGAAAGACTGTCGCTGGATGAGTGAGTCTGGAACCAGAGGTAGAAACAAAATTTTGTTTATATTGAAAAATAAAAGTTACGTTTTCTTGCTGACCTAGGTTAATTTTATCTCCTAAGTTAAGGGGATAGCGCTTTTTTGACTCTAGCTTTATACCATTAACAAATGTTCCGTTAGAGCTTCCCACATCAATAATATAGTAAGTGTTTCCTTCTACCTGAATCTCTGCATGAAGCCGAGAAACAATATCGGTATTTGGCAAAGCTAAAACATTGATGTCCGGTTCAATTTGGTCATTTGGCTTACCAATCCGAATGACTGGGAGATTTGGTGGTAAGTCAAACGAGGTGTTAGTTTGAACATGCAACAGTTCTAAACTTAGCCCTGTTGTTTGTGATGTGCTGAGGTTTTGCATAGCTTACTTTTCAGGAGCAATTTTTCAAATTTTTTTGGTTTATCTTATGACAAAATGCTTCAGTGATGATCTGAAGTTTCTTTTTTCAAGTTTAATACCTATAGCGATCGCTGTGTGCCTGAGGCGATACTTATGTAATATAGAGGACTGTCGGGTTTCGGTGCGCTTAGGCGACTGGTGCAGCGCGCAGCGCTCTGTAGAGGACATACCCCAACCCCAGAGGGAACCCCTAAGCCCTCCGAGGGTGCTACAAGCACGTTGTGTTATGCCGTAGGAATCGCGCACCATCCCAAGAACTTGGTGCGTTAGACGTTTCGTCTAACACACCCTACAATTGCTTGCTATAGCAATTGCCAATAATTTATCACTCAGTGAGATTAAGCAGAAGATTAAGGAATTTCAGTCTGATTTTGAGTTATCAAGTGCATCAGAAACGCCGTCTCTGAAAGAGCGTGTTGATAAGACTTTCAAACGATTCAAGAAAGCTAAGGTGGAAAAGTTGCTAGCTCAGTTGGAAGCTTTGATGAAAATAGAATGAGAGGAAAAAGGCAGCAGGAGCTGGAGGCAGAAGGGAAGGAAGAAAGAAAGGAAGGAGTTTTAAGTATTGCAGAGCGAGGCTTGCCTGGAACGGATTCGAGCAAGCGGATTTATCCGGAATAATCATACAAAATCTATCGAAAAAGCTGTCACCAATAACGTTTATTGGTGAAAGAGCAATAGAGGCTAATATACAGTTTTCATACCAAGTTGCGTTCAAATAGGAAGTCATTCATTGCAACGAACTGGTGCCATTGACTGAGCAATTTGAAGCGCTTGATCTAAAATTTCAACGGCTTTGTCTTTATTTGAGGAGCCGAATAGAGAATTGCAGCGATTGGTAAGCTCGCAAAAGATGTTTCCGATAAATCCTTTGTTCTCTCGTTCTCTTGCCACATATTCTTCTGCGATTACTATCAGGGCTTGAGCTTTGTAATTTTTGTCTGTCATGGTTTGAGTAACTTGAAATGCTTGGTCAAATTGCCCCTGTTTGGCAAACCCACGGGTGATCGCAGGAAGTATCCATTCCATATGGTGCTTAGCATCCGGAGGGGGTGGGATGGACTCAACAATTTGCAGCGCACGCTCAGGCTGCCCTGCCTCAAGATAACCGAGGGCGATCTCCGGCATGATGCCTTTAACACTCCACTTTTGGACGAGCTGAAGCGCTTGGTCATACTGTTTAATCTTTAGGTAGTGCCGAGCAATCTCCATAAACGTGCCGTTTTGGTTTTTAATTGATTTTGCTAGTTGAACCGCTTGGTCAACGTATCCAGCTTTGGCATAAGCGATCGCAATTCCACGGAACGCCTGCTCCCTCTCATTGACATTCTTGATTAATTGGGCTATCTGCTGTGCCTGGTCAAAGTTTCCTATTTGTGCGTAACCTCCAGCTACCCTAGCTAATGCATTATATTTGCTCCAGGCTTCGTCAATTGCAATTGCCTGCGCTGTTGTTCGAGCTTCGGCTAGCGTCTCAAGAGCCTTATTTTTCTGCTCTAATGCTGCATACTGGATTGCTGTTTCAACCAGTTGGCTGGCTTTCTCAATAGGAAAGGGCTTGTCTGGAAGCGTCCGTATCAAGGGCAAGGATTGATCTAGAAGCTTGAGCGCTCGACTAACTTGTCCAACTTGTGCAAATTGTTTAGCAATCCTTAGCATCTGATAGACTTTCATTGAGGCATTTTTGTCCGATTGTGCCTCATCGATAGCAGATGCACTCTCAAGTGCATGTTCTAGCACTTGAGGCACTTGTTCCTTTTGTCCAGCTTGAGTTAGATGTTCAGCAATTGCAATCAGGGTCATGGTTCTATAAAGGGCATTGTCATTACGTTGGGCAATCGTAATCGCTCCCTTTAGTACTTTCGTTGCCTCCTCAGTCTCTCCTGCTTTTGCATAATAACCCGCAAGCTCTGCCAGCGCTATAGGAGTGAACACAGGATTGTTTACCCCTGTAATGATCTGGTGAGCAAAGTCGTAGTACCCAGCCTTTGCGTATTCCTTGGCTCGGTTTAGCACAGACTCATCAGGAGAAGTTGCGCTACCGCTACAGCGCTTTGCCGTTTGGGTGTCGGCAATCTGGATGGCTTGTGCCAGAAGTTGCTTGCCCTTAGCTTCCTGTCCAACTAAGATATAGCCAACAGCCACTTTTACTAAAGGGTTAGCTTTGAAGCACTCATTGGGGTTTGCTTGTGCCAAAGGCAGGACTTGGTTTAAAATCTTGACAGCAGGCTCAGTTTTTCCTAACGCCGCGTATTGAAATGCAATATTAGCCAATATGTTATGTTTTGTGGAGTAGGTTTCTACTGCGACAACTCTCTCTCCTAGAAAGAACGTAGCAATTAGTGCAGTGATAGCTAAAATATTGAACTGAATTATTCTTCGAGCCATATTTTTCTTATCTTAACTTTTTTTGGCGCGACTATCCACGGGTGGTTAGCCTTGAACCTCTAAAGTCAAGGACAGAAATATTTGCCAATTTGTAGTTATTTCGTTACAAAAATTCATTGAGTTGCTGGGAGTCTTGGAAAACCAAAGCCTTACAAAAACTCAAAAAATTAGCACTACGTCCAACACCTCAAGAACTACAAGCCATTGCAGAGAATTGGCGTCCTTGGCGTGCGATTGCTGCAAGAATTTTATGGCACTATTATCTAAACATTAGCCTCATCTAAGGTTTCCTGTGGAGATAGTTCAAACCCAGCACTCCAAATCTTGGGAAGAAGCGCTGGGGTTTGAGTTGCAAATGACATGAAAAATTCTTTCTAAGGTTCCACTCTCTTCTCCAAATATTGACCAATCATTAACTGTTCCCCAGCACGAGAGATGATAGACTGACGCGTACGATATTTGCTGCCAATCAGCTTGACCTCTTCCTCAAACACTGAGTTGTTATATTCTGTTCGCAAACACAATGTTTTGGAGTTGGGAAAATAATATTGGGCGGTGACGGGTTTGGTTGTCGCAAAACCGCGATCGCGATACAACGTATGTCCCCATGCACCAAATATTGTTGAACCCTGAGACTCCTTCCTTCCTGTCACAGAATTCTCACTATTCCAAGTCACTTCAGTGCCACAGTTCAAACTGACTGTATCAGGTAAACCGTGCATCTGAGCTAGCTTTTGCAATTCATCGCATCCCTGTGTCAAAAACCGAATGGTGATCAGACTCACCATTTCCTTGGTTTCTCCATCTGGCAGTGTGTAGTAGCGCCGTTCTGAACGCCACTGACCGACTGATTCTTGAAAAAACTCTGCCAGTAGAGATTCGTCAGCAGTTTGTGTCAGTTTACTGTGTGATGTCACTGATATCGTTCCTCGCGTAATATGAATTTACAATTGGGTTTGAGACTAAATACATTATCTGTGTCCCAAATACCAGATTTATTTACTTTTCTTAAAAATATCTTAATTTTACGCGAATTGCTGTTAGTTTTGCTACGCCACAAGAAATAAACATTTTTATTTTTTTGACAACTATCTTAAGTAAGAAACAAAGAATAAGAAATTTGGTTTGTCAAAACAACATCTTGTTGTTGGAACATATAGATAGAAAGTCTGGTCTATGTAGACAAGATTTGCTTTGGCAAATTTGGGTCCTTATCCTGCTTACTGCTGTCTTTGAGATAGTTACTTTTTGGCTGTTTAAATCTATAAAATCTTTCAGAAAGAGCAGACGAGATAGCTAACCTTAGGCAGAGTCAAGGAAAATTATAAATAGTTATAATAACTTAAAGAAAATTTGCGTTAGTCACATAAAGAGCACTATGTCCGGCAAAACTGTAGGAGGTACAAGAGGTATTTGTCGTTTCTAAAGTGATAAATTTTACTTAGGGTATTAAATTTTAGAAAATCAAATGACTAGGCTAACCTACAACTGCCTGATAGGAGTGCGTAGATGATTTTGGAAGGAAATCAGCAGCTTAAAGTAGCACATAAATTAACACACAACAAAAGGCAGAAAAACAGAAACTGTTTTTGGAGACAGCCAATATCTAAAAAAATGCAAGTTAACACAAGGAAGATTTTCATTGCTTCTGTACTGGGCGTAGGACTATTGACAGCAGGTTGCGGTTCACTTCCAAAGGAATCTGCTGAAGCTCAATCACAGCGTCGTGAGGGTAAGCAACAGGGAGGTGGTGCGATTCCTGTCGATGCATCGATTGCTCGTACGGGTGTGTTGCGAGAAGAGCCAGAATATACAGGGACTACTAATCCATTCCGTACAGTGTCACTGCGATCGCGCGTAGAAGGACAGCTTTTGACGTTGAATGTGGATGTGGGTGATGCTCTCAAACAAGGGCAAATTCTTGCACAGGTAGATGATAATTTGTTAAGAACAGCTCAAAATCAAGCAGAAGCAGAACTAGCAGCCCTCAAATCAGAAGTCGCAAGGGCACAAGCTCAAATCAGTAATGTTCGTGCTGAGGTAGAAAAAGCAAGAGCAGAACTTGTGCAAGCGCAAGCGGACTCTCAAAGACAGCAGCAACTCTTGAAAGAGGGAGCGATCGCACAACAAACAGCCCAACAAGCACGAACAGAGGCCCAAACAGCAGCCCAAGTCCTTCGCGCTAACCAGGAACGAGTCCGCACAGAACAGCAGGCTCTTGCAGCTGCACAAGGTCGAGTTGTTGCTCAACAAGCCGTAGTTGCGGAAGCTAAAGAACGTCGCTCCTATACAAGGTTAACATCTCCAGTGACTGGAGCAGTTTTAGAAAAAGTGACAGAACCAGGAAATTTCCTACAAGCAGGAAATGAAGTTTTGAGAATTGGTGACTTCAGCCGTGTCAAAGTTGTGGTTCAAGTTTCAGAGTTAGAACTGGGGAAAGTTCGCGTGGGGCAACCTGTCAAAGTGCAGTTAGATGCCTTCCCTAATCAAACATACTCAGGGCAAGTGACGCGTATTTCCCCAGCTGCTGACACAACCGCTCGTTTGATACCAGTTGAAGTCGTCATTCCCAACAATGACGGAAAGATTGGCAGTGGTTTGTTGGCAAGAGTCAATTTTCAGACTCAGACACAAGCGCAAATCGTCATACCTGAGACAGCGCTTCAGGAGGAAGGAACAAAAAGACAAGGGGGACAAGGGGACAAGGAGAAATCTGCTTCCTCATCTGGCTCATCTTCTCAACCCTCCAAGCGTCAAGGGACAGTATTTGTTGTGACACAAGCAGGTGATAAAGTAACAGTGACAGCGAGAGCCGTAACGCTTGGAGAAAGGGCTGATGGCAATGTAGAAGTTTTATCTGGCTTGCGAGCAGGAGAAAGATTTGTGACTCGTAGTGGCAAACCATTGAAAAATGGTGACACTGTGGGGCTTTCAATTCTTTCAGAAAAAGAATCGTAGGGCATTGCTCATTAAACAAAAACAATAATACTCAGCACTCAGTATCATGCAGCAGGTAAACCAGAGTAGCGGATTTAGTATTAGCGCGGTTTCAATTCGCCAGCACATCGGTACACTTATGCTCACCGTGGCGGTCATTGTTGTCGGAATATTTTTTATGACAACAATCCAAGTAGATTTACTACCCTCAATTACTTATCCGCGAATTGGTGTGCGCCTAGAAGCACCTGGTATATCACCTGAAGTGGCGGTAGATGAAATCACTAGACCTTTGGAAGAAACTTTATCAGCTACAGAGAATGTAGTACAAGTTTTTTCCCGCACTCGTGAGGGACAGGTTAGCCTCGATTTATTTTTCCAACCAGGAGGCGATATCGAACAAGCCCTAAATGATGCTACTGCTGCTTTTAACCGAGGCAGAGGACAACTGCCAGATACTATTGAAGAACCGCGTATATTTAAATTTGACCCTTCCCAACAACCAATTTATGAATTGGCGCTGACATCTTCTTCTCTACAAGGTAAAGACTTACGGGTATTTGCAGATGAGGAACTGTCTCGCGAACTCAGTGTTGTACAGGGAGTTGCTTCTGTTGATATCTCTGGTGCTGCTGAAGAAGAAGTACGGGTGCTTGTTGACTTAAGGCGCTTGCAGGCGTTGGGTGTTGGGTTAACCGATGTCCTCAATCAACTCACAGCCCGGAACCAAGATATATCTGGTGGTCGAATTTTAGGGAAAAATTCTGAACCATTAACCCGCACTTTTGGACGCTTCCAAAACGCAGATGAAATCCGCAACCTCTCTTTTCAAGTCTCCTCCTCTTCCCCCACTTCCCCCACTTCCTCCACTTCCTCCACTTCCTCCACTTCCTCCACTTCCTCCACTTCCTCCACTTCCTCCACTTCCTCCTCCTCTTCCCCTCCTCGCCGCGTTTATCTACGAGACTTTGCTGAAGTCAGTGATGGTACAGAAGAACAGCGAATCTTCGTTTATTTAAACCGTCAGCCAGCGGTGAAAGTTTCAATTCAAAAGCAGCCTGATGCCAATACAATCAATGTTGTAGATGGTGTTAAGAAACGGATCGAGGAATTACGACGTTCTGGCTTGATTCGATCTGACATGATTTTAACTCCTACGACAGATGAATCTCGCTTCATTCGTAATTCGTTAAATGATGTGATTACATCAGCAGTCTCTGGGGCGTTGTTAGCAGCAGCAGCAGTGCTGTTATTTTTGGGATCAATACGGCAAACATTTATTATTAGTTTGGCAATTCCGCTGTGTACTTTGGCGGCGATCGCCTTAATGAAACTATTCGGCTTGACTTTAAATGTGTTCAGTTTAGCAGGTCTAACTTTAGGAATCGGTCAAGCAATTGATACATCAGTCGTCATTCTGGAGAACGTTGCCGAAAAAACAGGCATGACTCCCAATCAGAAGGAGATGGAGAAATTGGCAGATAAGGAAATGGGGAAAAAACCCAATTCAAAATTCTTTATCGAGACTACAATTGCATCTTCTCAAGAAGTAGAATCTGCATTAATTGCTGCGACTGCTGCCAACTTGGTTTCTGTAGTGCCATTCTTGCTCATTGGTGGCTTTATCTCACTGCTATTTAATGAGATGATTCTGACGATTGCCTTTGCAGTCGCCGCTTCTTTGGTTGTCGCTGTCACAGTGGTACCGATGCTGTGTTCTCGACTTCTGGCAATACCTTGGTCTAGTCGTATCAGAGAGTTCTGGCTACTGCGCCAGTTTAATCACCGCTTTGAAGATGCAACAATTTTATACGCTAAGTTGTTAAAGAATGTTATACGTTACCGGATAATAATCATCACTGTCGTTTTTCTGATTTTAGGCGGTGGCAGCTTGTTCATGGCAGGTCAAATTTCCCAAGAAATCTTACCGCGCATCAATACTGGACAAGCCAATTTAAGAGTGCAGTTTCCTCCAGGTACACCTTTGGCAACTTCTCAGAAAGTGATGCAGGTTGTAGATGATATCTTGATGAAGCAACCAGAAACTGACTATGTTTTCTCAACCGTAGGTGGTTTTCTCTTTGGTAGCAACACAACAGAAAATCCTCTACGCGCCAGCAGTACTATCAATCTCAAACCAGGTAAGGATGTTGAAGAATTCGTCCAAAAGGTGAATCGGGAATTTAACAAACTCAATTTAGCAGGAATTTTGCTGCGCTTGAGTCCGGGTCAGGTACGCGGTTTAATCTTGAGTAATACCCCAGCTCAAGGTTCAGAAGTTGATGTTATTCTGCAAGGTAACGATGAACAAAACTTACAGCAAGCAGGTAGACAACTCCTGCAAGCTTTAGAGGAAAAAGCTACACTCGCTAGATTCCGACCAGATGCTGACCCCCGTCAACCAGAAGTACAAATTCGTCCTGACTGGGAAAGAGTTGCAACTTTGGGACTGACAGCGCAACAAATTGGTGAAACAATTCAAACTGCGATTGAAGGTTCTGTTCCCACGCAAATTCAACGCGGTAACCGCCTAGTTGATGTGCGCGTAGAGTTAAATCAAGAAGCAATTGAGCGTCCTTCTCAGTTAGAAGGATTACCGCTATTTACACAAAATAACCAACAAGTCCGCCTTTCGGACGTTGCGCGTATTGAAGAAGGTCAAGCACCAGGAGAGGTTCAGCGAATTAACCAGCGTCAAGTTTTTGTGATTGCAGGTAACCTTAGCGAGGGAGCTAGTCTGGGTGACGCCATATCACAAGTGAATGAAATAGTCAAGAGTATTAAGTTACCTGATGGCGTTACAATTATACCAAGTTCCGCACAGGAAACGAATCAGCAGTTGCAAAACTCTTTGAAAACTATGGGTGCGCTAGCGACGTTCTTAATTTTTGTCGTCATGGCTGTGCAATACAACTCGCTGATTGACCCTTTAATCATTATGTTTACTGTACCACTAGCTTTAGCTGGGGGGATTTTTGGACTTTACATCACTAAAACAGCTATTGGCGCAACGGTGATAGTCGGTGCAGTGCTGTTGGTGGGTATCGTGGTGAACGCGGGAATTCTCATGGTAGAACTGGCAAACCAAATTCGAGAGGAGGAAGGTTGCGATCGCCGCACTGCCATTCTCAAAGCTGCTCCTCAACGTTTGCGTCCGATTATGATGACTACAGTCACGACTATCTTGGGGTTGTTCCCCTTGGCTTTAGGTATTGGCGAAGGTTCGGAGTTTTTGCAGCCATTGGGGATTGTCGTGTTCTTTGGGATGGCGATCGCCACACTGCTAACGCTGTTTCTCATCCCCTGTTTTTACATTCTGCTGCACGATGTGCTGGGTGGAAAATGGGCAAAGCCTGTGTTCGGTAGGCTGGATAAGTTGAGAAAATGGTGAGTCACTTCGTTGCAGTAACCAGCCTTTGTTAAGTAGAACCACCAAATTAAACATAAAATGTGTGTCAGAAACCCGGTTTCTTAAAGAAACCGGGTTTCTAGATTTTACGTTTTTTTATGTTGACCTACTTACAGTTACTATTCCTGCTACAGCAACTCTACCAGCTTCAATACGACACGTGCTTGGTTTTCAGCTGCTACTGCAAAGAAAGTCTGCTGTTGTGCGGCTGCTGACTGCTCACCACCGCCTGCAAGATCCGAGACACTGCGTACTGCAATAAAGGGTACGCCATTTGAGTAAGCCACCATTGCCGAGGCTGTGGTTTCCATATCCAAAACGAGCACGTCAGTATCGTTTTGGTTTGGCTTTAGGTATTGGCGAAGGTTCAGAGTTTTTGCAGCCATTGGGGGATAGAAACTGTAACCTGCAATCAAGGTAGGCGTTGCTGGATACTTTAAACCAGCAACGCCTAAAATTCAAATTGCAAAGATCACGAAGTGTTGCACCTTAGTTGGGAGTTACACGCTGTCCTGTGAAGGATGTACTTCCACTCTGAACATCACCTTCTAAAGGATTTCCCTGTAGATCGAAGAACTGAAGATTGATTGTCCCTGTTACTGTGTTTGTCTGTGGATCGAATGTTGCAAGATAATCATTGCGAGCAATGCCTGTGCCTCCTTGGTCTGATAAAGAAAAGTCAAGTGCTCTAGCAGAGACTTCTTTCTTTCCAGTACACTTCCAAGTTCCTTGACCAGTAGTAAAAGGATTGAATCGCCCTGAAATACCACCTTGGTTTGAATCACTGAAGACAAAGTTACCGTCTGCCGTTAAAGTGATCAGCGAACGGGAGGCAAAGTCTCCATTTGCATTTTTCAGTGTGATCAGGTATGTACCTGTGACTGATTTGCGGCAAACTTTTTGCTCATTATCATTATCTTCTACAGGTTGGGCGTTTGCCTTGTGTAAATTCATAACAGTCGAAATGCTCAGTACTGAGAAGATTCCAAGTGTTAAGATGGTGAAAGTCTTAAACATTTTCATGACAAAATTGTTCCTTCTCGGCTGATAAGGTTATCTGAAAATATGGCTATGGCATCCTGCAAACTCATATTTGCAGTTATGCCCACTCAGAAAAAAGTTTTCCTAGGAAGTGGAAATTTCAAACTTGCTTTGTGAAAAACTATACGAAAAATCTCTCACTTTTTTTATGAAGTTTTAATGAAGAATAAGTATCTATAGGAATCCGGTTTGGTTTATGAACTTACTAGTTCAGGTAGGGAACTCTTAACAGGGAACTGTACCTAGCTGAACAAAAATCAAATAGGAATCCTATATATCTTAGATCTACTCCAGACTAGCGATCAACACCTTAAGCCGAGATTCCAGCGTATTCGGAAATTAAGGCTGGAAAGCGATATTGCCTTCTCGGCAAAAACTTTGTTATTCTATCCTTGTCACAACTCTATGCTCTTCCTCGTCTTGTTTAATGAATCCTTTATGCAAGTAGATGAGGAAAAACCATGACAGTACAAAGAATTGAACTCAAAACCGTTGAGCCTGCTGCCTATAAAGCAATGTTTGAGCTAGAAAAGTATCTTGCTACAAGCAGACTGAGTAAAACCTTGCTGGAGTTGATCAAAATCCGGGCGTCTCAAATCAATAGTTGTGCTTTTTGCATTGATATGCACACTAAAGACGCCAGACATTACGGAGAAACTGAGCAACGTATTTATGCGTTGAATGCTTGGCGCGAAACTCCATTTTTCACGCCTGAAGAACGAGCCGTGTTGGCATTCACTGAGGCTGTAACCCTGATTACAAAAAACCACGTTCCCGATGACGTGTATGAGGAAGTTAGCCGTTATTTTGATGCCAACCAAATTGCACAAATCCTCATGGCAATTGTTGCAATCAATGGATGGAATCGAATTGCGATCGCCACACAAATGATCCCAGGTACCTATCAAGTACAGAAATCAACGTAGGAGAGGTGCATTATGACCCGTCGAATTGCATGGTATGGAACAGCAGCAGTCATTGTTCATACCATCGTTAATCTTCTACACACGTTAGCACACGTATTGATTCCGGTTCCTGTCACTCATAGTCAGGTAGTGTTTATTGTTACAGTGAGCGTGACTGTTCCACTTGTGGCAATGGTACTGCTGTGGACACCATTGAGTCGCGTGGGTGCTGTTCTATTGCTGGTTTCCATGTTGGGATCGCTAATTTTCGGGGTATACAATCATTTCATTGCAATTAGCCCAGATCACATCTCTCAAATCCCACCTGGCGATTGGCAACTCCTATTCCAAGTCACGGCTGTCCTGCTTTTCTTCACTGAACTGTTAGGCTGTGGAGTAGGAGTCTGGGCAGTACAAAAGCTACGAGATGAAGAAAGAATAGCATGACTCGGCTAGAGCAGTTCAATCAACATCGTCCTCTGTTGTTCTCAACCGCCTACCGAATGTTGGGCAGTGTGGTTGATGCAGAAGATATGGTACAGGAGACCTTTTTGCGATGGCAGCAAGTGGCAGAAGACACCGTACAATCTGCCAAAGCTTATCTTTCCAGCATGATCACACGACTCTGCATCGACCACCTGCGTTCTGCCCGTGTTCAGCGAGAGCAATATGTAGGACCTTGGCTTCCAGAACCGATTCTGACTCAACAAATGCCAGATCCAGCAAACACAGTCGAATTGGCAGACACTCTCTCAACCGCTTTTCTCGTATTACTAGAAACTCTCTCACCCTTGGAACGGGCAGTTTTTTTGTTGCGGGAAGTATTTGATTATGACTATGACGAAATTGGACAAATCGTAGATAAAAGTCCAACCAACTGTCGGCAAATTGTGCGACGAGCAAAGCAGCATTTAGCATCTAGGCGACCTCGTTTTGAAGTTTCACCACACTCCCAAGAACAAATTACCGAGCAATTCTTACAAGCTTGCAATCTGGGAGACTTGCAAGGATTAATTGCTTTGCTAGCAGAAGACATAACTCTTTGGTCAGATGGAGGTGGTCAGGTAACAGCTGCGTTAAAACCTCTACATGGAACTGTTAAGGTTGCTAAATTCTTGCTGGCAATTCGGAGCAAGAAACTTGCAAATTATGTGTCTCGAATTGCTAAGGTTAACGAGCAACCAGGTATTCTTAATTATATAGGCGATCGCCTCCACAGTGTTATGACATTTGATTTTAAGGATGACCGGATTCAATCTGTTTTCATTGTTGTCAATCCAGACAAACTCAAACAATTAGCTGACTCAAATATCAAATGTTAATCACCCTATCTTCTTTTACTTTTTACTTTTTCATCGACTATACAAGCTGCTTGCGATCGCAAATACTCCATGAAGAGTTGATATATTTGCCCCAACAATGACAACGCTTGTAGCCAGCCTTCTCATAAAGCGCCATTGCCTCTGGCTGACGTGTACCTGTTTCTAAAATCGTCGCAGTGTAACCAAAGCTGCGTGCAGTATCTTCTAACTTTGCCAAAATTTGCTTTGAAATACCACGTCCACGCATAGTTGGAATCACAAACATGCGCTTGACTTCAGCCACGCCCTCTTCATCAAATGCACGAATTGCCCCACAGCCAATTGGCTGTCTATCTAACCGGGCAATGACAAAAGCAGCACCAGGCATATCCATCTCAGATAGCTCAAATGCTGCTTTTCCCTTATCTATATCTTCTTCGTAACGCTTTGCCAATTCAGTGGAGAGTTGCTCAATTAAATATAGCGCATCGTCAGAATCAATAGTTTCAATTTCAACACAAAAACTTGACATAGAATACCTCAAGCTTTCAACAGTTATCAGTTATCAGTACTTGTTATTCATAACCTTGATAACTGTGTACTGTGTACTGAATTTAATTTCTCTCGTTTTGACAAACGTAGCAAGTTTTCAACTAAGGCGCAATTACCATTTGAGCAGTGTACTCTGGGCAATTGCCCAACTGGAAAACGGTTCAAGACGGGAGAAAAAGTCGATAGCTTTGACTTTTCATCAAGATGGAAAATCCCAACCATATTAACACAAATGGGAAAATTTTCTGACCATAGCGAGCTAAAAGAGGAGCCATGAGAGGATTACGAGTCATGTGGTAAGAGAGAAAGCACCACAGCCCAACAGTAAAATAACAAACGCACAATATCACCCCTAAACTTGGGAGATTGCTACTAGCAAACAACGGTACGTAGATTCCAATGTTGTTTCCGCCATTGGCAATTGTCACTGAAGAAACGCGGTAGGTTTGGGGGTCGCGTAAAATTTCCAATAGTGATTTCCTATGCCGTTTGGATTTGGCAGGAGAGGCTAAGTCAACTGATACTGTCTGCAGTACGACCTCTTCTTGGTCTTCTCGATTCATGAGGTTGTTGATACCAATAGCAATCGGAAGCAAGCCTAGCAATCCTATCCAAGCCTCTGGAATGACTAAACCACCAAAGAAACCAGGGAGACTCGCAAACACTAATACAGTGAATCCAACAAATTCACCGAGAATAATATGTTTGGGACTAAAGGTACGATTGACTTTTCCGAAAAAGGCTGTCAGGTATAAATTGTCATCAAAAGTGGTTGCAAAAGCCGCAGAGATTCCAATAACTAATGTACTAATTAGCCAATTCATGATCGTTATTCACTATGATTCAATACAGTTGTTCTTTGTCCTTCTCTGCTTCTTGAAGTCAGGGCAGTTTAGGAAATTGCTTAATCATCAATTAAATTGGTGATTTTTGTTTTCCGCAAGGCACCTTGAGAGTGCATGACCCTTAATATACGACTAGCAACTAGGTAAGAGCAAATCTTCTTTTTTTTCAAAACGATAAATAAAAATTATTAAGAATCAAATTGTCAGGAAGGTTAAAAGAAGAAAGATAAATAAAAATTATTAAGAATCAAATTATCAGGAAGATGAAAACAACAAGGAATGAGTTTCTCGTTTTAAACAGACTCATAGTGAAGTGTAGTCAGTTTTTTATTCGCGTAAAGCGGGTGGCAAAATTTTGCGATCGCGTCGGTGACAAAGCACGCGCTTTGACAATTGCTGCTCCAAGCAAAGCGTAAGATATGCCTCCAACCACCATTAATAACAATACAACAAAAATTCCAATAGTCTTTGATAATCCTGTAATGCTGTTCCACAAGCCGTGGAGTCCAGCCGCACTCAAATATCCCAAAGCCAGAATTCGCCAAGCTTGACGCGGTTTTAACACACTTAAGCCAATACAATATCCAAACCATCCACTCCAAGCCATGTGACCTGCTAAGTCACCTAAAATGCGCGGAATGAGAAGTTCCAATCCTGCTCGCCAACCAGCATCTGAACCCATTCGTTGTGCTACTTGTGCAATAATACCAGGTACATACTGACCCAAAGTTTCAAACAGAGTGAAGCCAGCCGCAGAAGCGCTTCCGATCAAAATTCCATCTAGGGGTTCCCTAACGCCAATGCGTTCTCGCACCGGAGATGCAAATGCTTTTCCTAAAAGATAAAATCCTATTACTGGCAAAACTTTGAGCAATTCTTCCAATAATCCAGAACCAAAAAAGTACCGGATAAACAACTCAGGAAAAGCTATGTCACTGGTATTTAATGGTACTTCTCCTGGAAGAATGTTACGAAAGACCAGAAAAAATAGATTCAGTATAGGACTACTCAAAATCGCTATAGTCAAAACGGTAGACGCAACAAGTACCCACCAAGGTTTAGCTTTACCACATAACTGGTAAACAAAATATAAAGCAGCAGCAGTTAGATAGACACCTAACAATACTTGGTATAAAAAACCTTGTGCAAAAAACAGCAATACCACGAGTATAACTGTGATGATTCCTGGTACTAAATAAGCCTTGCGAGTGAAATCTTTTGGTTTAGAAAAAATGGGAAGAATTTGCGACCAACTTGCTTCACTATCTGTATTCGTGAACTTTGTTGGGTTGAGACTCATTGCCATCTGCGATGGTGTTATTGTTGTCTGTGGTTTACTCAATGATTGATGATTGTCTTGGTACTCGAAGACAAACTCTGGACCATGAGTGCCAAGTATAATGCGATCGCCTGCGTGCAATTCCTGACATTCCTGCAAAATATGTCCATTTAAATACGTCCCATTGGCACTATTCAAATCACACAGCACATAGTTCGTACTGCCTTCTAGCGTTGTGGATGGGCGAATAGTAGCATGATGCCGTGAAACCATTCCATATTCATTTGACTTCAAAACAACTTGGCAACTAGGATCGCGTCCAAAAACGAATTCACTGGTCGTAAGCAGTGAATAAGAAGTTTCTCCACTCCCGGAGACTAACCGCACAAATGCATGACTCATTCAGCAAACTTTCCCCGCTCATTCTTATAGTCATTAATAATATAGATAAAATTTGATTGATTGACAGAAAAGCTCTGTAGAAAATTCCGAAAATTTTGAGCACGAAAATAGAGTTAAATTTGAGCTAATCTAGCAATCCTAGATGATTTGTGAAAAAGGTTTTGATTGAATTAACCGCTCCAGACGCAGAGGGTGCAGAGGAGGAAAACAGAGAGTGTCACGGAGCGCGTAGCGTGCCCGTAGGGCATATGATTTAGGACTGCTATAGTGTTAATTTATCATCAGGAATTTTAGAGAATTTGCTAGCTTAATACTGGCTTGAAAATAGAACTTACCAACTCACCAAGTCATTAACGATGAAAGAGAAAAACTTTTTAATGGCAAGGAGCGTGGGATTTTCCCGTGATTGACTGGCTTGTAAAGCGTAAAGCAAAGCTGTTTTTTTATAAATGCTAGTCATACTAACTTATGCACTTAATATATAAAAACAAGAAAGCTCTTTTTTCTACTACCTTTTCCTTAATTTGTTAGGATTGATGTTTGAGGCGATCGCCCCCGTAGTCGAATACGAACACATAAACTTGGGATAGGCTGCTACAATTTTTCCGACTCTGTTGTGTCAAAGTATTCTTTGTCGTTTTTTACAGAGCGCCTTATTTTGCAGACACGCCGTAGCTTCAGCAACAGAAACTATCATCAGTCTTGTGCTTTTAGGATATACTACGTAAGTTCACAGACCAGCAACAGGCATACGCCTCAGTTAAACTCGATTAGTATCAACCTAAGTAGTAACGCACATAGCAGATGTAGCATACTCATGTTGTGTTGTTAATGGCGTTGTCGTCAAAAATTTTCTCGTGAAAATCAAAAATTTTCTCTTGAAAATAACTAGACTGTAAGATAGTTATCGATTTATGATTATTGATTGTGAGTTTTTTCGCGGACTATGAATACTCAGGAAATCATCCGCTCAATTGAAGCGGAACAGCTAAAATCTAATTTGCCCGAAATATTTGTGGGCGACACAGTTAGAGTTGGAGTCAAAATTAAGGAAGGTGACAAATACCGCATACAACCCTATGAAGGAGTTGTCATTGCTATGCGCAATGGTGGTATCAATGAAACTATTACGGTTCGTCGCGTTTTCCAAGGTGTGGGAGTTGAACGGGTTTTCCTTGTACATTCTCCTCGAATAGACAACATCAAGGTATTGCGTCGTGGGAAGGTAAGGCGTGCTAAGCTTTACTATCTACGTAATCGTGTTGGTAAAGCAACCCGAATCAAGCAGCGCTTTGACCGCGCTTTGTGATAGAAGAACAAAATATGGAACCAGAGGTTAAACAAAAAGCGGCAGCAGCCACTCGTTTATAAGGAAGACCGGCCCAAAACCCTTGAGGAACAGGCACGTAGTGCCGAATTCCGTACTTGCTGGCAAGGGGACGCCACATGCCTCAACGGGGGGAGCCCCCGCACGGCAGTGGCTCATGAAAGCCGCGTAAAAGCCTTTAGGCTTGAGTCAAATATGCTAACATATTTATATCAGTACAAGATTTAAAAACCTACCCCCGGACTGGGGGAAAGTCTACGCCCGAAACAACCACAGAGGAGATATCAGTACGCCCTTTGGGCAAACGTATTGAGCCTGGGAACCTGTGCAAACAGGATATTAAGGCAGCGATGTCTTAAGAATCTCCGACCATGCGCGGGCGGAGAGTGTCAATCCCTGAACCAAACTCAAAGAAAAATTTGCCAACTTGCGTTAAACTAGAGTAAATTAAGTGTAATAACTTAATAAAAGCCAGCCTGTGCGCTCTTAGTTCAGTTGGTAGAACGCAGGTCTCCAAAACCTGATGTCGGGGGTTCAAGTCCTCCAGGGCGCGCTGTTAGCAAAAATAAAGCCCGAAAATTGTGCAACGTCTGCTAACATAGCAGTATGCTTGTAGATTTCGGGTCTCATTTTTGTGTTTGCAGCTTAATTGCTTCGGACAAGTGAGTTTGAGTACTAGCTCTGACAAAAGATAGAAATTCACGGGCAACAATTTTTTGTATCAGGAATGGGAGAGAGACGACGTGTCTAAAAAAAGCGAAGCAGAAATGACAGAGGCAAGTAATGGCTCTGGCATATCGAACTTCTTCAATGGATTAAAAGAAGAGTTTGATAAAGTTGTTTGGCCTAGTCGAAGACAGCTATTGAGTGAATCAGCAGCTGTGTTGTTAATGGTGACTCTCTCCGCATCTCTGATATTTTTGGTAGATAAATTCTTTTCTTGGGCAGCACAACAGGTGTTCTGATGAGTTTTGCAACAGACGGAGATTACAATGCGACGCTGCAGTCAGAGGATGCCGCAGAAACAGCGTCAGATGCTTCGCACGAAGCCCGCTGGTATGCAGTGCAAGTAGCCTCTGGCTGTGAGAAGCGTGTCAAGACAAACTTAGAGCAGCGCATTCAGACGTTCGATGTAGCTGAGAAAATCCTCCAGGTGGAGATTCCACATACACCAGCAGTAAAAATCCGTAAAGATGGTAGTCGCCAGCACACGGAAGAGAAAGTCTTCCCCGGCTATGTGCTAGTGAGGATGATGATGGATGATGATACCTGGCAGGTGGTGAGAAATACTTCCCATGTGATTAATTTCGTGGGAGCAGAACAAAAACGTGGTACTGGTAAAGGTCGTGGTCACGTAAAACCTGTGCCGCTGAGTTATACAGAAGTAGAAAGAATCTTCAAACAGACCAGCGAACAGGAACCAGTCGTCAAAATTGATATGGCGACAGGTGATAAGATAGTCGTGCTTTCAGGTCCATTTAAGGATTTTGAAGGTGAGGTGATTGAAGTCAGTCCAGAACGGAGTAAGCTCAAAGCATTACTTTCAATTTTTGGGCGGGATACACCAGTAGAATTGGAATTTAATCAGGTTCAGAAACAGAGCTAATAAGAATGGCGAAGAAAGTCGTAGCGGTCATTAAACTGGCCCTGAATGCCGGGAAAGCCAACCCAGCACCGCCAGTAGGTCCCGCTTTGGGTCAGCATGGCGTGAATATCATGATGTTTTGCAAGGAGTACAACGCCAAGACAGCAGACCAAGCTGGAACGGTGATTCCTGTAGAAATTTCGGTCTATGAAGACCGGAGTTTTACATTTGTTCTTAAGACTCCACCTGCATCAGTACTTATTACCAAGGCAGCTAAAATTGACAAAGGCTCTAGTGAACCGAACAAAAGAAAAGTTGGTTCAATTACCAGAGAGCAATTGAGGCAAATAGCACAAACCAAAATGCCTGACCTTAACGCCAATGATGTAGAAGCGGCGATGAATATCATCGAAGGAACCGCAAAAAACATGGGCGTCACGGTGACAGATTAGTCAATTATCCATTTCCACCCGCGTTGAGAGTGCGGTTCAAAATCCAAAATTGTATCGGGGGAGAGGTGAAACCTCGTCATTGACCCCAGGAGAGAAAAATGGCAAAAAAACTATCGCGCCGAATGCAGGCGCTACTAGAAAAAGTTGAAGACAGGGATTATTTACCTATAGAGGCATTATCCCTTTTGAAAGAAACGGCAACAGCAAAGTTTCCTGAAGCTGCAGAAGCGCATATCCGGTTGGGTATTGACCCAAAATATACTGATCAACAGCTGCGGACAACAGTCGTACTACCCAAAGGAACAGGACAAACAGTACGAGTGGCAGTGATTGCAAGAGGTGAAAAGGTAACAGAAGCAACCAATGCTGGTGCTGATATCGTCGGTTCAGAAGAGCTGATTGATGAAATTCAAAAAGGCAGAATGGACTTTGACAAGCTGATTGCCACACCTGATATCATGCCTCAAGTAGCAAAGCTTGGTAAGTTACTTGGTCCTCGTGGTTTGATGCCATCACCAAAAGGTGGAACAGTGACATTTGACATAGGAAGTGCGATCGCAGAATTCAAAGCAGGTAAATTAGAATTCCGGGCTGATCGGACTGGCATTGTCCATGTTATGTTTGGGAAAGTGTCATTTTCACCGGATGATTTATTAGTAAACTTGAAGGCGTTGCAAGAAACAATTGACCGTAACCGCCCTTCAGGAGCTAAAGGTCGTTACTGGCGCACAGTGTATGTGTCTTCCACAATGGGACCATCAATTCGGGTAGATATTAACGCCCTGCGCGACTTAAAACTGACCGAAGCTGCCTAACCCAAGTTATGAGTGATGAGTTCATTATTCAAGACTAATAACTCAACATTCAGTACTCAAAACTTAAAAACTCAATAAGCAACAGCCGCAGACAGCAGGTGCTACTAGCTTAATATCCTGCCGAGGTTTTCGCCCCAATTGCCAGCAGTACCATGCATAACCGAAATCAGTAAACACTAAAGAGTCATCAATGAACAGTTGATAACTGATAACTGATAACTGATAACTGTTAAAAGTGTGAGTACTGTGGCGTAAGGATGATAAGGTATTGACGCCTTATAACAACGCGTCTCTATCACGAAACCCCGGCTGCGAGAGCTGGGGTTTATTGTTTTCAATTTCAGTCAGCCAAAGGCGTTCAGCAGTGCGCAATCAGCCACTCAGCAAAAATTGAAAACTGATAGCCACTAGCTGAAAGCTGATTTGTTAAGGAGGTGAGATAGATGCCTAGAACGATAGAAGACAAAAAAGCCATAGTTGCTGACCTTAAAGAAACTTTGAGTCAGTCTCAACTAACACTAGTCATTGACTACCAAGGACTAACAGTTGCTGAAATTACGGACCTGCGGCGACGCCTGCGTCCCTCAGGTACTGTTTGTAAGGTGACTAAGAACACTCTAATGGGCATCGCCATTCAAGACGACCAAAAATGGCAAGTGTTGTCAGAATTGCTCAAAGGTTCTTCCGCCTTTTTGCTCGTTAAAGAGGATTTCTCTGCTGCAATTAAGGCTTACCAAGATTTCCAGAAAGCCACCAAGAAAACAGAAATTCGCGGCGGCGTCATGGAAGGTCGTTTGCTGCAAGAACCTGATGTCAAAGCTTTAGGAGATTTGCCATCCAAAGAACAACTCATGGCACAAATTGCTGGAGCGATCAACGCCTTGGCAACCAAGATTGCTGTGGGTATCAAAGAGGTTCCCAGTTCACTGGCTCGTGGTTTGCAAGCTGTTGCGGATCAAGAAAAAGGCGACGAATCAGAAAGTGCTTCCTAGTTGGGAGTACTGCTAGGTCAAACAACTAACAAATCATTAAATCAACATTACAGGAGTTATATCAATGTCTACTGCAACTGATGAAATTTTGGAAAAACTAAAAAACTTGACTTTGCTCGAAGCATCTGAGTTGGTGAAGCAAATTGAAGAAGCCTTTGGCGTAAGTGCTGCTGCACCAGTTGGAGGCTTTATGGCAGCTCCTGGCGGTGCTGCACCTGCTGCTGCTGAACCAGTGGAAGAGAAGACTGAGTTTGACGTGATTCTGGAATCTGTCCCAGCTGACAAGAAGATTGCTGTACTCAAAGCTGTACGGGAATTGACAGGTTTGGGTCTCAAGGAAGCGAAAGACTTGGTGGAATCTGCGCCCAAAGCAGTTAAGGAAGGTATTGCCAAGGAAGCTGCTGAAGAAGCCAAGAAGCAGATCGAAGATGCTGGCGGTAAGGCAACTGTGAAGTAATTCATAATTCCACTTTGGTCTAAAGACACAAAGTTTCCACACTCCCGCAAGGTCAGCATGAATTTAGATGACTAGGGCAAGCAGCCCAATGTCGAGTTTGACTTGGGCTGTTGCTTATTTCAACATGATGAAAATCCTGCAGCGAAAAACCTTTTGGTTAAGCTGTTTTAGCTTAAACCGACAGAAGCCCCAC
>NZ_QMEA01000078.1 GCF_012912105.1 Brasilonema sp. UFV-L1 | reverse complement strand
GGACACGGGGACATGGGGACACGGGGACGCGGGGACAAAAGAATCTATGGACATGAACTCTTCGCTCTCCACGTCCCAAGCTCTATGCGTCACTGTGTCAGGAGCAAAGCAACTCGTCACTTCCCCATCAGTTTATTTGGACGACAAGCAGGATAAGCAAGAAATTGGCTACACACGATTGCGTGATTTACTGAAAGCTGGTCAGTGGAAAGAAGCTGACGAGGAAACAGCAGCAATGATGCAGAGAATAGCGGGTGGAGAAAAACAAGCTTGGGTACATGGCGCGACTATCGAAAACTTTCCTTGTGGAGAGTTGAACACCATTAACCGCCTTTGGCTCGAATATAGTCGCGATCGCTTTGGTTTGAGTGTGCAACAGCAGATTTTTGCCAGTGTAAATTATAACTGGGATGAATTTGGCGATCGCGTCGGCTGGTGTGGCAGAAAGGGTTGGTTTCGCCGCAGTGAAATTTACTGGAAAACTTATGCTGAACTGACATTTACCGACGCTGCACCAGTTGGACATCTCCCGGTTTTGGTTGTGTGGGAGTGGCGACAAAATCTGTTATCTCGCATTCAAGCTTGTCAGCAGCAGTCAGAAGTTAAAAATTAACGTGAGTTCGATGTATCCTGATTTGATCTCTCTCCAAACCTCTCCCCTCCTCTGGCTAACCCTCCCCTCTTAGGGGAGGGAAAAGGAGCAGCTTTTTTTACTGGGAGAGGCTTAATTAAAAATCCCATTTTTAGGTAGCTCCTCCCTCTCCTTGCAGGAGAGGGAGGTTGGGTGGGAGAGGTTCGTCGAACTCACGTTAAAAATTAGGAGTTTCAAGTTTTGACACTCAAGCGCGAGGTTCCAATACTCAACCATGAGTTCTGATAAGTAGGCGAAAACAAATTGAAGATAGCGTAGGGTGAGTTAGGCGAAGCCGTAAGGCACCAACCGCGAATTTGATGATTTGATGCTGTACTCTCGGCTAACGCATCCTACTCCCTACTTCCCCTTCACCCGATTGCCGAATGTAAGCAAGAAATGCCGCCGCCTCTGGTGGAATAGCTGTAAATCTAACGCCAACCTCAATTTGCTGATGGGCTGAGACTGATACGACTTTTGCATAAATGTCACCTAGTCTGTTGGCTTGTTCACCTCCAGGCAAAAGATGAATCAGCAGATTATTAAAGAGTTGCACGGGCTGAGGAGAACGTAATTCAGCGCTGGTTGTTGCTAGCTTGACTAAACTCCCCTGGAAGACTTCTTCTGTAGAATGCTCACCTTCTAAAATCGTGAACTGTAACGGGATTTCCTGCACCAGAGTTATCAATATTTCTTCGCATTTTTGGGGCAAGCATAAGTTAAATTTGCCACCTACGCCCCCAATATCGTAAATGGTGATTGGTTCCTGCATTCCTGGGGGCTTGACTTGCATTTGCCCATCGACTCGCAAAATGGAACCTGCGTCTTTGAAAGTGTCTTTAGAAACGAGAACTTGCTCACCTACCGTATAAGATTCAATTCTGTAAGCCAAGGTGACATTGCTTCCCATCACTGTGTATTTAGCACGCCGTTGAGAGCCAATATTCCCTGCTAACACTTCGCCAGTGTGGATACCTATGCCCATTTTTAGAGATGGTAAGCTCATACTCGATAGTTTGGTATTGATGCTATCCATCCCCAATTGCATAGCAAGGGCGCAAGCCACGGCTCTTGTGGCGTCATCCTCACGCTGAATGGGCGCACCAAAAATCACAAAAATGCGATCGCCCATGAAATCATTGATTGTCCCTTGGTATTGGGTGATAACATCAATCATCGCCTCCAGGTAAAGGTTGGCAATCTCCACTGCTTTCTCTGGTGATAAACGCTCTGATATAGCCGAAAATCCTTGTAAACGTGATATCAGCAGCGTCACTTTTCGCCTTTCACCTCCCAGTTTTAATCCCTTGGGTGTCTCCAACAGATTGGCAACAACTTCATCTGTAAGGTAACGTCCAAAGGCTTGGCGCATCATATTCGTATTCCGGGCAATATAGGCGGTGATGGCACCTGCAGACAGTAGCAACGCCAACACCCCTGGTACGACTGGAATCCACCACCCAGACAAAAAAGCCGCATAACTACCAACGACAACCGCGCCCCCCGCCAGCACAAGACTGGCGGATGTGAACGGTAAACTCACAGTCACTCCCTTAACAACTTTCTGTCTGGTGACTTTCCAGTACCGTTGTGTCCAACTTAATATTGCCCCAACAAACGCACAACCAAAAATCCACAACCCTTCCACTGGTTCTGACCAAACCTTAATTTGGGGGCGTCCTTCCAGCGCTGCACTTAAAAGCTGACTGGCGACATCGGCATGAATTTCTACCCCAGTAAATGGTTTAACATTTTGACCAAGGAATTCACTGCTGTAAGGAGTATAAAAGATGTCACCACTGCTTTCTGCTGTTACACCAATCAAGACAATGCGATCGCGTAGTAAATCCTTGGGTTGCCGTCCTTCTAAAACATCAGTTATCGAAACTTTACGAAAACCCTGCCGCAGACTGCGAAAGTTAGCTAATATCTGAGTCCCGCCTGCATCTGCTCCTACATACCCACCGTCATTCGCTTCAAACCGAACTAAAACAGCTTTACCTAACTTAAACTTACGACGCTGGCTCTGAGCCGCAGGAATTGGTTGGAGAGTAATTTCTTGAGCTGCCAAGTAGGTAAGAGCTAGCTCTGCGCCCAAACTATTATTAAGACTATTATTATCTTTTACAGTCAACACGCTGCGCCGGATTTTTCCATCTACATCTATCACCAAATCATTAGCGCTCACCTGTCCCAATTCGCTTAAGGTTTTTGGTGGGTTAACAGCAAAACCAGAGCGATCGCCAATCATCTTCTGAATGCCAATTAAGTTGGGCGTTGTTTTAAAAACCTTCTCCAACTCCTGATGACCGGGTTCTACGGGTAAATCTCGATAAATATCCAAACCTATTGCTCTAGGTTGCTGTTGTTTTAAAATTTCCAGCAATCGAGCAAGTTCACCATCCGACATCGGCCATTTCCCGTTGCGTATATCGGATTCATTAATCTCAACAATCACAACTCGCGTATCAACAGCTTCTAACGAACGTAGGCGAAAAAATTCATCCAAGGCTGCCCATTCTAATGGTTGTAACAACCCACAAGCACGTAATAAAATTAACACAAATGCCACGCTGGGAGCAGCAAGAAAAACGGCACGCCATTGCCATATTTGCTTTCTAAGATTTGCCCACATACTATTAGCTTCTCAATTGACGGTTGTGTTGCAAAAGCTCTTTGAGAATACAATATCATTCTGCGCAATTCCCCAAATACTGTAGCTTTTGATACTATTTTTGCGGCAATACACAAAAGCTGGTCACTCCTGACAAATGATAAATTGAGAATCAACCAAAGCCTGTGCCAAACACTTAATCCCCAAGGTTTTATAACCGCTTATGCTTTTCCTCAGGAGAACAAACAGAAAAACCCCGACGTGTGGACTTAACGCTAGCTAACTCCACTTGAAAACTGACCTTACGGCTCATTTCACCACTTTTGGCTTCCAATGTCCATGTACCAGCACGTAAAGTCATCAGATGAATTTGTAGCTAACTTTTGACCATTCAACCACCACTCTACAGGCGCTGTGGGTGTTCCTGCAAGCTTAAACTTTAGTTTTTGCTTGGTTTCATCACCGTCAGAGGTTATAACTGCTCAATAACCAGATGGACGTTGGAAGTTACCAATGACTTTGTTAAGTTCAGTGGCGATCGCCAACAATTCCATCTCTCGCCATCGCTGACCCACAATTTGCATTCCAATCGGTAATCCGTCCTTGGTTTGTCCGATAGGTATCACAACAACTGGATGTCCCGTGAGACTGAATGGCATCGTATAAGCACCAGAAGCCATAAAGTAAGGCACTTTTTTACCATCTATTTCCACAGCTTCACCTTTCGGGCGGTGCGTAAATGCGGTTGTCATTGCTACAGGACACAACCAGACGTCCCATTGCAAAAGTGCTTGTTCCATTTGGGCAATCAGGCGATCGCGTTCCTCTAAAGCCTGAAAGTAACCTTTCATCGTTGGATTTAAGAATGTGGGTAGAACTCCAGTTATGCTGTAGAGCGATTGCGCAGAGCGCACGCTTCGCGAACGCAGTTCCTTATCTCCTTGAGTCCACTCGCGAAACATCACAGAAATTGTCTTCCCAACTGCATCCAAATTCACAGGTTGAGAGTAAAGCATGGTGTAAGCAACCACAACATTATAGAGTTGTAAAGCAGCTGCAAAATCAAACCCTGGTGGAACCCATTGCTCAATGTGAACGCCCGTTTGTCCCAGAGTATTTGCAACAGCCTGCATTGCTAAACGAATTTCTGAGGAAACTCCAAAGCCTGGAAATTCATCTGTCCAAGCAATTCGCAGCGCTTGTAAACTTTGAGGACCGGGAGTATCTAGCCCAACAGGTGGGATATCAGGTTGACGTAAATCAGCTCCAGCGATGAGTTGTAGGCATAAAGTTAAATCTTCAATTGAACGAGCAAACGGTCCAGCAGTCAGCATTTGACGAATGCATCTAGGCATTCCTGGAACTTCCGGAATATGACCTGCTGTCGATACGCGGCGATCTGTTGGTTTGAGTCCAAAGACTCCGCACAAATGAGCAGGCTGGCGAATCGAACCTGCAATATCACTGCCTAAGTCTAGAGGCGAAAGCCCAGCAGCAACAGCAGCAGCACTACCACCAGAACTTCCACCTGATGTGTAATCTAGATTCCAGGGATTATTGACACGAGGAAATAAGTCGTTTGTACTTTGGTAGTCGCTAGCAAGTTCAGCTGGGTTCGTTTTACCCAAGATAACTGCCCCAGCTGCACGCAGGCGAGCAACAGCGGTTGCGTCTTGTTTAGGGATGTAGTTTTTGAGAGGTTTATAGCCTGCGGTAGTCAGCAACCCAGCAGTTTCAAAGATATCTTTAATTGTAATAGGTACTCCATGAAGAACGCCCCAGTTCTCACCTCGTGCTAAAGCTTCATCCGCTTGTTTTGCTCGTTGACGGGCGCGTTCTTCATCTAAGGTACAAATAGCGTTAAGTTTGGTGTTATGTTTGACAATTTGTGTTAAATGTGCATCTAAGACTTCAACAGCAGAGACAGTGCGATCGCAAATCATCCGAGCAAGCTTATGAGCAGGCGTAAACACTAAATCGGTCATAATGACTCCTGCGAAATATAGGAGGAAAAGACTCTAGGGGGAAGTCGCGACAGTGCAGAACTTGATAAAGTTAATTATATTCACTTTTAGTTAATTAAGTTAATTAAATGAACTGATACGAATTTGAAAAAAAAATGCGACAGATACATACTCCCAAACCCTTGTTATCTTAGGCTTTCTTAATTTTGAATTTTGTTAGCGCAGCGGTGCGCAGCACATTTTGAATTTTGAATTGTATTATGGGTCGTCCTACGAAAGAAAAATCTTTGACACAACAGGATGTGATTTCAGCGGCGATCGCCTGCTTAGAAAAAGAGGGAGAATCTGCTCTTGGGGTGAATCGAGTCGCACGGGAATTAGGAATCAAACCACCGGCGATTTACAAGCATCTCGATGGAAATGCAGGACTCCGGCGAGCAGTGGTATTGGCAATTTGGCGAAAATATCTAACGTACAGCCAACAACAAATGACTGGATTGAGTACACCTGATGCTTTGCTAAAAGCAGGCGGACATGCAACTCGTAACTTTGCGCGATCGCATCCAGTACTTTACAGAGTGATGATGCAATTTCAGCTACAGCCAACCGAACCGGATGCAGCAGCACTTATACAAGAATCTCTTGGCTTACTCCAAAGGTCACTACAACTATATGATCTAAATGACAACCAATTGATTGATGTCATGCGGATGGTGAACGCTGCAATTTATGGTTTCATTAGCCTAGAACAAGCAGGATTAATGACCCTAGAGCACTCGACGGATACCAGTTATGAAGTGATGCTTAATGCTCTCATTGTTGCGATCGAGCATATCAAACATGAAAGCGCTTAATTTGCAAGGTTGTCTGGGCGTTTATGCTTTGGCATCAGCGCAAACCGCCGGAGGCTTTAGCTTCTGGGTATCGCACTGATGCTAAATTTTCTTTTTTATTTTTTTATTGGGCGTTGCTGAATCAAGGTATGAATTGAGAAAATCACGATTTTGTCTTGACGTTGCATGCAACGTCAAGACAGAGGCTGGGGAAAATTAAAAATCTCTTGACAAACGCAATTCATGACCAAATTCAGCAACGCCTTTTATCAAAAGAAGTCAGGAGTCAGGAGTCAGGAGTCAGAATGAACGAGCGGTACTCAGAGATGCGGATGACTCTAGGGGTCGCGCAACCCCACCGTCTGTACGGTGTCTACAATTGGTTGGGGTCCCAAACCCCATCCATAAGATTGCTGAATTCTGAATTCTGAATTCTGAATTCTTCTTCATTGAGATAGCGCCAATCACTTGCCAAAAACATATCTTAATTTTTGCGCGATAATTATAACAGAACCAGAAAAATTTTGAAATCTATAAGTTGTATCTTAAGGTAGATAAGCACTTGCGTTCTTTGATAGAAGATTAAACATAAAGTGCGTTACGTCTGGCTTAAGCAGATGCGATCTTCTATGCATCAAACCGCAAAGCTTGAAAAGATAGCAGTGCTTAGGCAACCAGAAGTGAGCAAACTTATTTGTGTACTTCGACAATTGATAACATTGACCCAAAAGGAACTTGCAATCTTACTAGGCGTCGCTGACGGTACGATTAACCACTGAGCAAACAGTCACATGCAACCATCTCCACTGGCACTCAAGCAAATTAAAACAGTATTGAAAGACTTGGGCAATTTGCCAGAGCCAGAGTTACAAAAACGCGGCAAAGAACTACTAACAAAAGATTTTAACAAGGAGGGTAGAAATTGTGAGTGATCGTGTGAAGGTGACTCTCCTTGAAGATATCTTTGCTGGCGGTGGCGAGATGGGGCAAGTTATGCGATCGCTCGATTGGTCACAAACACCTTTAGGTTCAGTATCAAAATGGCCGCAAAGCCTGAAGACTTGCGTACGGATTATGCTGACTTCCCGCCAACCAATGTTTGTCTGGTGGGGCGACGAACTCATTAATCTTTACAATGACGCCTACAAAGCAATCCTCGGTGGCAAACATCCGGAAGCCCTTGGGCAAAGTGCTTCTTATGTGTGGCGCGAGATATGGGATCAGGTTGGACCTCGGGCAGAATCAGCTATACTGAACAATGAGGGTACCTATGACGAAGCACTGCTACTGATCATGGAGCGCAATGGCTACCCAGAGGAAACTTATTACACGTTTTCCTATAGCCCAGTTCCGAATGACCAAGGCGGCACAGGTGGCATTATCTGCGCTAACACAGACGACACGCAGCGCATCATCGGTGAGCGTCAATTGGCACTGTTACGTGAACTGGCGGCTAGAACAGCAGACGCGCGGACATTCGAGCAAGCCTGCACACTGAGTGTGAGTTGTTTGGAAACAAATCCTTACGACTTACCTTTCGCGATGATTTATCTGGTCGAGGCAGATAAACAGCAGATTTTTTTGGCTGGAACATGCGGGATTGAGCGAAATCACGTAGCAGTTCCAGAAACAGTCACTCTTGATTCTGATTCGGTTTGGCCGTTTGCAGAAGTCATCAGAACGCAGACGGCAAGCTTGATTTCTCTGGGTTCGTCTTTTGATAACCTGCCGACAGGTGCTTGGCAACTTCCACCTCATCAGGCGATCGCCATGCCGATTGCACCATGCGGACAGACAGGAAGAGCTGGTATACTTATAGTTGGTTTAAACCCATTCAGGATTTTCGACGATCAGTATAAAAGATTTATCGACTTAGTTTCGGCTCAGATTGCAGCCAGCATTGCCAATGCTCAAGCTTACGAAGAAGAACGCAAACGCGCTGAAGCCCTCGCAGAACTTGATCGCGCAAAAACCGTATTCTTCAGTAACGTGTCGCATGAGTTCCGCACGCCATTGACGCTGATGCTCAGTCCTTTAGAAGATGCCCTAGCAGTTGCAGATGATACCCCGTTTGCTACTCAACGGCAGTCGTTAGAAATGGTACATCGCAATGGTTTGCGCTTGCTCAAGCTGGTCAATACCTTGCTCGATTTCTCCCGTATTGAAGCTGGACGGATTTCGGCAGTTTACGAACCAACCGACCTGGCAACCAATACCCTTGAGTTAACCAGCGTCTTTCGCTCTGCCATTGAACGGGCTGGTTTACGCTTACATGTTAATTGTCCCACACTTGTTGAACCTGTGTATGTAGACCGGGAAATGTGGGAAAAAATTGTGTTAAATTTGCTCTCCAACGCCTTTAAGTTCACCTTTGTTGGCGAAATTACTGTGAGCTTGCAATCTGTGGGCGAACGCATCAAACTTTCAGTCTGTGACACAGGAATCGGTATTCCTACTGAGGAACTACCCCATTTATTTAAACGATTCCATCGGGTGAAAGGAGCACAGGGGCGGACGTTTGAAGGTTCAGGCATTGGGCTATCACTGGTGCAGGAATTGGTGAAACTGCATGGTGGAACAGTCGAAGTGAGCAGTGTGCTTGGAGAAGGCAGTTGCTTTACCGTGTTGATTCCCACAGGATATTCTCATTTACCACAAGACCGTATTGGCGCAACCCGGACGCTCTTGTCCACCGCACTAGGAGCTTCCCCTTACGTAGAAGAAGCGTTGCGGTGGCTACCAGAAGAGGAGGGGGAGCAGGGGAGCAGGGGAGCAGGGGAGAAAAGAGCTTCATCTTCCCCTCTGCCCCTGTGCCCCTCTGCACCTCTGCTCAAAACTGCCCGCATTCTCCTGGTTGATGATAATGCAGATATGCGCGATTATGTCAAGCGGTTGTTAAGTCAGGAATATGAGGTGGAAACAGTCACAGATGGAGTGGCTGCATTAGCTGCGATTGCTCAGCACAAACCGGATTTGGTGTTGACTGATGTGATGATGCCTTTGATGGATGGGTTTGAGTTGCTGCGATCGCTACGAAGTCATCCAGTGACAAGAGAAATTCCAATCATTCTTTTATCAGCGCGTGCAGGGGAAGAGTCGCGAGTCGAAGGACTCCAAGCAGGAGCTGATGATTATTTAATCAAGCCATTCTCAGCGCGTGAGTTGCTCGCACGGGTAGAAGCAAACTTAAAGATGGCTCGATTGCGACACGAAGCAGTACGACGAGAACAAGAACTGCGATCGCAAAGCATTATATCACAACAGGCGGCAGAAGCTGCCAATGCTAGCCTAGAAAAGGTCTTGGCTAGCATCAAAGACCAGTTTGTCGTCTTGGATCACGAATGGCGCTACACTTATGTCAATGACCGGGTAGTAGAAGTCACAGGAAAACGTAAAGAAGACCTGCTCGGCAAAAGCATCTGGGAATTATTTCCTGAGAGCGTGGGCAGTGAATTCTACATCCAAGCGCATCGGGCTGTATCCGAGCAAACACCTGTACAATTTGAGTATTTCTATCCGCCCTGGAATCGCCACTTTGAGAACCGCATTTACCCCAGTGACGATGGAGTATCGATTTTCATTACAGAACTGACTGAACACAAACGCATTCAAGTCGCCCTGCAAGAAAGTACAGCAATTCTCAATGCCATCAATCAAACCTCACCTACCCTGATTTTTGTCAAAGATTTGCAAGGGCGGCTAGTCATGGCGAATCCATCGACTGTTCAGGCAATTGGTAAACCGGAAACGGAAATCATCAAGAAGACAGATGTGGAGTTCCATATCAACCGGGCTGAAGCAGAACAGATCATGGAAAACGATCGCCTGATCATGCAAACCGGACAATTACAAATCTTTGAAGAAATTGTGGAAGTAGCAACAGGCAGGCGTACCTATCTTTCCACAAAATCGCCCTACCGAGATAGCCAGGGCAACATTATCGGATTAATTGGTATTGCATTTGATATCACCGAGCGCAAACAGGCAGAGGAAGCATTGCGCCAAAGCGAGGAACGATCGCAGCTTGCTATCAAAGTGGCGAAGCTTGGGACTTGGCGCTACGATCTTCGCACAAACCTCGTCGAGCTGGACGAGCGGATGCGCGAAATTTGGGGCGAGTCTGATGACGCAGTGCTCATCCCTCTCTCAAGAGTGATGGAGCGCATACACCCAGATGATCAAACGCGCGTAGCAAATGCTGTTAGCGATGCTCTTGATCCAAGATTTTCAGGTACTTACGATATTGAATACCGCATTTTATGGAATAATGGAATAGAACGGTGGGTATCTGCTAACGGGCAGGTACAATTCGAGGGAGCGGGAGTGGCTCGGCGGGCAGTTGGGTTTATCGGAACCGCACTCGACATTACTGATAGCAAACAAGCCGAAGCAACTCTACGGCAAAGTGAAGAACGCTATCGATATTTAGTAGAATCAATACCACAACTCGTGTGGACTGCTGATACTGATGGAATGCTCACTGATGTCAATCAACGGTGGTCAGATTTTACCGGGTTAACTCTTGCGCAAGGTCAAACCGCAGGCTGGCAAGCGATTGTGCATCCAGATGATGTATCCACTCTCAGCCGGAATTGGGCAAAAGCGCAACGAGCAGGTACAATCTATCGAGCCGAAGGGCGGATGCGACGAGCAGATGGAGTCTATCGCTGGCATTTGCACCAAGCTGTACCGCTGAAAAATGATTGTGGTCGAGTGATAAAATGGTTTGGTACAGCAACAGATATCGAAGAGCAAAAACAACTCGAACAACAGCGCCAGCGGCTGCTTGAGCAAGAGCAAGTTGCGCGTACTGAAGCTGAAACCGCTAACCGAATCAAAGATGAATTTTTAGCAGTGCTGTCTCATGAATTGCGATCGCCACTCAATCCTATTCTCGGTTGGTCTAAGTTGCTTTTGAGTGGTAGAGTGGATGCAACAAAAACAACTCTGGCACTACAAACAATCGAGCGCAATGCCAAACTTCAAGCGCAACTGATTGAGGATTTGTTGGATGTCTCCCGCATCCTGCGCGGTAAACTCCGTCTAGAAATGATTCCTGTAAATTTAGGATCGACGATTGAAGCGGCGATTGAAACCGTGCAGTTAGCAGCTTCTGCCAAATCGATTCAAATTCAGACAGTGTTTACTCCTATTATCCCAAAGGTTTTGGGAGACTCTGCTCGTTTACAGCAAGTCATTTGGAATCTTCTTAGCAACGCCGTTAAATTCACTGACTCAGGCGGACAAGTTGAGATTCGCCTAGAGTGCATTGACTCGCAAGCTCAAATTCAAGTGACTGACACAGGTAAAGGCATTCATCCTAACTTTTTGCCACATGTATTTGAGTATTTTCGTCAAGCGGATGCGACGACAACCAGGAAGTTTGGTGGATTAGGGTTAGGGTTGGCGATCGTCCGTCACTTGGTTGAACTGCATGGCGGTACAGTTCGAGCCGAAAGTCCAGGGGAAGGACAAGGAGCGACTTTCACCGTTTGTTTGCCGCTTTTAAAACAAGAGTTGAACACAAAAGATGAAGATAACTCTTCACCTCCCAAATCTGATGCCTCACTACTGACTGGTATAAGAGTGCTTGTGGTTGATGATGAAAAAGACACAAGAGAGTTAATTGCTTTCATTTTAGATCAGCGTGGTGCAAATGTCACAACCGCAGCCTCTGCTCGCGAAGCACTCCAATTAATAGCACACGAGATAAAGCTTGATGTACTGGTAAGCGACATTGGGATGCCCGAAATGGATGGCTACATGCTCATGCGGCAAATTCGGGCGATGCAAAACGGGGGAAATGGCAAGAATAGTCAGATAAGAGCAATTGCTCTGACTGCCTACGCTGGAGAAATGAATCAGCGACAGGCATTTGTTGCAGGATTTCAACATCATATCGCCAAACCGGTCGATCCCGAACAGTTAGTACAAGCTATTACTGCGGTGAAGAATACCTAATTTAACTCATACTTCATCCCCTCTGTGTGCAACGCCCACGCATTGAGGCTAAAAACCCGGTAACTTCATAGTTGACTAGACCTCTTGCATAAATACTTAAAATGTCATGTTGAGCGGAGCGAAACATCTCGTGAGATTCTATGTCTTTGGGACACGCTGCGCTAACACTGCACTGCGCCTGCCCTCGAGCGTTCAGCGAAGGGTTTTGTTCAGAATGACATCCCCAACTTTTGGACTTTTGCAAGAGGTCTACTCAACGAAAAATCAGTCTTTTCAACGAAAGAAACCGGGTTTTTGAGATTAGTGAATCGGTGTTCTAGAGCAGTTTTTTAATGATTCAGATTCAACCGGAAACCATACATGTAAAGTCTCTATAAGAGTATAGGGAACTAGAGAGCACAAATGCACTACTTCTGGTTCAGCCGTTGAAGTTTGTCAGCGACAGTATTCAAATACCCTCGAGCATTCAAAGTATTTGGTGATACTTTACCTGCTGCGATACCAGCCTTCACTAATGATTGGGCAGTGACTTTACCAGACGCATAGGCAGAAAGTAGCAGATTATTGCTAGGAATGCCCTGTTTTTTGAGCTCTCCTCTCATAGCAAAAGTTACCAGTTCATCAGGTGTGAGACTGCGAGAATTACCAGTATTGTTCTGATTATTTGATTCCGTAGAATTAACGACTTCAGCACGAACGGCAGGCGCAGCAGCAACACACAGAAGTAAGCAAGATAAACTACCAATAAATATCCGTTTCATTCTATCAACTCCCTGAAAAATCAGTTTGACTGTTCACAATTAATAGATTGCACCCGTCAACTGAGTTAAGAATGATAGCTTAATGAGAGAAAGTTGATAAATTGACAAATAAAATGAAATTCAAATAAGAATCAGATGAAAGCCTTGTTCAACGCTGCCGAGTCTGTAAATAAGATTATCTATGAATATTGATAACCAATCAATTGTCAATTATCAGTTATCAGTTATCAATTAGAAGAAGAATTCAGAAGGTTGCAGATTGACTGGCTTTTACCTTCTTATCTTTAACCCGAACTCAGGTTATAATTAGAATACTCGGACAAATTCTGAAATTTAGTCGTCTGTAACCTCCGCAACAAAAACGCGTTCAGACTGCTAAATTAAACCTTTCAAACCTAATAAAAGGTTCTGAAAAATCCAGTTGTGACTTCTTGAACTTCAGAATCTTTTTGCCAGAATTCCGAGTATTCTCTTCAAATAGGACAAAGATACAATGAACACCACTGTTCGGCGTCGAAAGGAACTCGATTTCTCCAGACTGTGGCATCTTTTTTGCGCGTGGATTACCAGTACTGAAAATCGTCTCTACATTGGCTGGTTTGGTGTCCTGATGATTCCCACTCTGCTTGTTGCTGTCACTTGCTTTATCCTGGCTTATCTGATCGCTCCTGGTGTAGATATGGAAGGTATCAGAGAGCCAGTCTTGGGTTCTCTCAAGGATGGCAACAATTTGATTACAGCTGCTGTCGTACCAACTTCTGCCGCTATCGGTTTGCACTTTTATCCAATTTGGGAAGCTGCTTCTATTGATGAGTGGCTTTACAATGGTGGTCCTTACCAACTCATTGTACTACATTTTCTGATTGGGATTTGGTGTTACCTAGGACGACTTTGGGAATTGAGTTATCGCCTCGGTTCGCGTCCTTGGATTGCTGTTGCTTTTTCTGCACCTGCTATGGCAGCAACAGCAGTTTTACTGATTTATCCTATTGGTCAAGGTAGTTTTTCTGATGGGCTACCTTTGGGTATTGCAGGCACTTTCCATTTTATGATGGCATTCCAAGCAAACCACAATATCCTCATGCATCCTTTCCATATGTTGGGAGTTGCAGGAGTCTTTGGCGGTGCATTCTTGAGTGCTTTGCACGGCTCATTAGTAGCTTCAACACTCTTTCGGCAAACGAACGAAAATGAAGCCCCAGAAGCAGGGTATAAGTTTGGTCAAACGAACACTACCTACAGCTTTTTAGCAAGTCATAATGGTTTCTTAGGTCGCTTGCTCATACCCTGTTTTGGTAGTCAAAATCACCGTGCCTTCCATTTTCTTTTAGTTGCTTTTCCAACAGTCGGTTTATGGTTTGCTGCATTGGGTATATGCATGATGGCGTTTAATTTAAATGGATTTAACTTCAATCATTCTCTTGTAGATAGTCGAGGCGCAGTCATCAGAACGGAAGCAGATTTGCTCAATCGAGCAAGTCTTGGGCTTCAGGTTATGCATGCTCCCAACACTCATCATTTTCCAATTTAGCGGTTTCTAAATCGTCCGTGAAAATTAGAACCCCGATAACTCTTACAAAGTCGGGGTTCTGATCTTTAAATTTTCAGAAATCAAATAGGATTGTTATAGTTATATCTAGTGTTAAAAAGCAAAAAATAAAGATGAATTCAATATTTCTTCTTTCTTTTGCTTTTGAATTTTTGCCTTGTTTGCTGAACTTATTCCAGTGAGTTCAGTTGACACTCCCAAGGCTCGTGTGAATTTCGCTTTGCTCATTCCCGCAAAAAGCCAGGGGATTCTTGGTTCATCCAGCAACCGTAAACCTTCGTATCCTACAGTTCGTCGCCGACTTGTGCAGGCAGTATCTAAACCAAATACCAGTCGCGTAGAGTGACCAAGTATTGAGCCCTACTTCCCCTACTTCCCCCACTTCCCCTGGAGAAACAGTTATTTTCTGGTACAACGGCAAATTGATTGAGTCTCAAACTTTAGAATTAGGAATTGATGATCCTGGATTACTTTATGGAGCAACTGTTTTTACGACGCTGCGGATTTACAATCACTCGCTCGATAGTAGATTAACTCACTGGCGTTCCCACTGCGATCGCCTAAAATTCAGTTTACAAACCTTTGGTTGGCGTTTACCAGATGAGGAGCGATTGCGCCACGGAGCACAAATGATCATGGCACACTTCCCGGTTCTCAGAATCGCCATCTTTCCTGATGGACGTGAGTGGATAACAGGAAGATTTCTGCCAAAAAACTTGACAGAAAATCAAAAAAATGGTTTAATAGCAGCTTTAGCTACACCAGAGTCTTCTCGCAGTTTACCCTCTCATAAAACAGGAAACTATCTCAGCGCATGGTTAGCAAAGGCTAGTGCCCAAAAGTTAGATGCCCAAGAAGTCATTTTGATAGATACTGCGCTTAATTGGCTAGAAACGAGTACAGGTAACCTCTGGGGGTGGCAAAACGGCTGTTGGTGGACGCCGCCCACAAAAGCTGGAATTTTGCCGGGAGTGGTGCGAGGGCAACTTATAGACTGGTTACAGCAAAAGCAGCAGGTGGTTAGGACGGAACCCTGGACACCAGAGTTAGTCAAAAGGTTTGAGGCCATTGCCTACAGCAATAGTGTTGTAGAAATTATCCCACTTCATACCGTTATCTGTCATTCAGGAAAGCTAGAATATGATCCCCACCATCCCTGTTTTCAACAATTGCGGATATTTTTCCTAGCATTGTAGGTGCAGAATTTGGTATACCTTAAGATAAGTTAACATAATTCTTAAAATGCCCTCGCTTTATAGGGACACCACGCGAATCGCACAAAACCAGATGTAGGAGGATTAACATCGGTGAATAACAAAAGATGGAGAAACGCAGGGCTGTACGCACTGCTCTTTATAGTGGTCATTGCGCTAGGGACAGCGTTTTTTGACAAACAACCACAAAGTAGAGAGAAGTGGGGATACAGTCAGTTTCTTGAAGAAATTAAAAAGAACAACGTAGAAAGAGTCAGCTTAAGTCCAGATAGATCAACAGCTCTTGTCATGCCCAAAAATGACCCCAATAAGAAGCTGGTGACTTTGGTTAACGATCCTGACCTTATTAATACTCTCACTCAAAACAAGGTAGATATTACTGTTTTGCCGCCAACCGATGAAGGATTTTGGTTTAAGGCACTGAGCAGCTTATTTTTCCCTGTATTACTTCTGGTTGGCTTGTTCTTCCTCCTGCGCCGCGCTCAAAATGGTCCTGGTAGCCAAGCCATGAACTTTGGCAAGTCCAAAGCGAGAGTGCAGATGGAACCTCAAACCCAAGTGACATTTAACGATGTCGCTGGTATTGACCAAGCTAAGCTAGAACTCAACGAAGTCGTAGACTTTTTGAAAAACGCTGATCGCTTCACCGCTGTAGGGGCAAAGATTCCCAAAGGTGTGCTGTTGGTAGGTCCTCCAGGAACAGGTAAAACCCTGCTCGCGCGTGCAGTCGCAGGCGAAGCTGGTGTCCCTTTCTTCTCCATCTCTGGTTCTGAGTTCGTGGAAATGTTTGTGGGTGTCGGTGCGTCTCGCGTTCGTGACTTGTTCGAGCAAGCTAAGGCAAATGCTCCCTGTATCGTCTTTATCGATGAAATTGACGCTGTCGGACGTCAGCGGGGTGCTGGTTTAGGCGGTGGTAACGATGAACGGGAACAAACCCTGAACCAGTTGCTCACAGAAATGGACGGGTTTGAAGGTAACACAGGCATTATCATTATTGCTGCTACCAACCGTCCTGACGTTCTGGATGCAGCTTTATTGCGTCCTGGTCGTTTCGACCGTCAAGTCGTTGTCGATCGCCCAGACTATGCTGGACGTGTGGAAATTCTCAAAGTTCACGCCCGTGGTAAGACCTTGGCGAAAGATGTGGACATAGAAAGAATTGCCCGTCGTACTCCTGGATTCACTGGTGCAGACCTTTCCAACCTGCTAAATGAAGCTGCGATTTTGGCTGCACGCCGAAATTTGACCGAAATTTCGATGGATGAAATTAACGATGCCATCGACCGCGTATTAGCTGGTCCAGAGAAGAAAGACCGCGTGATGAGCGATAAGCGTAAAGCTCTTGTAGCATATCACGAATCAGGTCACGCCCTTGTGGGTGCTTTGATGCCAGATTATGATCCTGTACAAAAGATTAGCATTATTCCTCGTGGTAGAGCTGGTGGTTTAACTTGGTTTACCCCCAGTGAAGACCGGATGGACACTGGCTTATACAGCCGTGCTTATCTGGAAAATCAGATGGCGGTGGCATTGGGTGGTCGTTTGGCTGAAGAAATCATCTTTGGTGATGAAGAAGTCACCACGGGTGCTGCTCAAGATTTGCAACAAGTTGCTCGTGTTGCTCGTCAGATGGTGACACGCTTTGGAATGAGCGATCGCCTCGGTCCAGTTGCACTTGGTCGTCAGCAAGGTAACATGTTCCTAGGTCGAGACATCATGGCAGAACGCGACTTCTCTGAAGAAACCGCTGCTGCTATTGATGAAGAAGTCCGCAAGCTGGTAGAAACTGCTTACCAACGCGCTAGACAAGTGTTGGAAAATAACCGCCACATTCTTGATCAACTCGCGCAAATGCTGGTTGAGAAGGAAACAGTAGATGCTGAGGAATTGCAAGAACTGTTGGCAAACAACGATGTGAAAACTGCTACGTTTGCTTAATGAAGAAATAAGAACAAGAGAAGATTATTTCTCTGTTCTTCACTCTTGATGATTCATTTTTTTGGTCAGGGTAAGTTTGGAATTGTCCAAACTTACCCTGATTTTTTGTAAGAATTCAGGACTCAGGAGGAAATGCTGAATGATATCTCCTGGTTTGGTGGATTCACCGATTCTGGATTCTGACGATTTTTTTACCCTAGACTTTTAGCAACTGGAAGGAAGTAGAAAGCAAACCCCAAAACTATATATGCTGCTAAAAGTAGTATGCCTTCTAACCAATTTGACTTACCATCAGAACTGATGCTGTTGGCAATCAACACCGATACAACCACAGCAACTAATTCAAAGGGATTAAAATTTAAATCCATCGGTTGACCAAATACCCACCCTGCTAAAACTAAAAAGGGAGCCACAAACAGGGCAATTTGCATACTTGATCCCACTGCGACAGAAACAGAAAGGTCCATCTTATTTTTCATTGCTACGGTCACAGCTGTTGCGTGTTCAGCAGCGTTACCAACAATGGGTACGAGGATCACCCCTGTAAAGAGTGCTGTCAAACCTAACTGCGATGTGGCGACTTCTAAAGAACCAACTAGCAATTCTGACTCCAATGCAATCAAGAGGGTACATACTAACAGAACCCCAACCCATAACCAAATTTTTGGCTGTTCTTTGACATCTGTTTCCTCTGTGACTGTTTCTGCCATACCCACGTCGTAAAGATAAGAGTGGGTTTTCATGGAAAATAACAAAGTTAAGGCATAAACCAGAATGAGTACCACAGCAACAGCGACGGACAGGTTTTGCAGGATTTTTTCCTCAATCCCTTGAGAGCTAAGTTTAATCGCCGTGGGGAGTAGAATCGCAATCACTGCCAAATTCATAGAAGATGCGTTGACTCGCGCAATAACAGGTTGAAATGTCTGTTCTTTGTAGCGCAGTCCACCCAAAAACATGGAAAGACCCATCACCAGTAGTAAGTTGCCGATAATTGATCCCGTGATACTGGCTTTGACGACACTCACCAGTCCGGCTTGTAGGGCAACTAGGGCGATAATCAGTTCTGTAGCATTACCAAAGGTGGCGTTCAGCAAGCCCCCTAATGTTGGACCAATCACGACTGCGATTTCTTCTGTAGCTGTACCCATCCAAGCCGCTAAAGGCACAATGGCTAAACTAGCAGTGATGAAAACTATTAAGTCTCCCCACCCCAAGTAATGAGCTGCGATGGAAACCGGAATAAACACTAACAAAACCAAAAATAGAATCTTTTTACCTGACATTTGTAATTTTGAGTTGAAGGTATTAGTAACAGATGTGTAAGGAGGAAGTCCTCAGTAAGTCTTGAGCAATAAGTTTTTAGTGCAATGCCAGTCAGTGAGTTTTGACCTGAATTTTGAATATTATGACACCCAAACTCGGCACTCACACTTGGCATTCAGAACTTGTACATATCAAACTCTAGGATACTAAGAGTCCTCTTTCAAGAAAAACACTCTTTGTGAGCAAGTCAGGGAGGAAAGCAATATTGCGGTTAAACAAATTTATCTGCTCAGACAAGCTGCTCTCAAGTGAGTTCTGAGATATGACTATTTGCTTTTTTGAGTGAGATTTGTAAAATAAGATTGCGGTATGAGTAGAATTTGAAATCTTTCGTTGCAAAACTTTCCAGTAAATTCCTGATTCTACACCAAGGATGCGGTTTAATATATTAAAAGACAATTAAGTTTTTGGCATCACCAACGACAAAACCCTCTAACTCTAACTATGGCTTGTGTCGATGGTCGATTGCATCGGGCAAAGGACTGCTTGATAATGCAGATTACCCCAACACGAAGACCGCTACCTTGGAATTTAGTTCTATCTCATAGTTGCTGTTGAAACTAACTGTTGTTGGAATGCCCCCGTAGGAAGGTTTATCAGCATTATCAAAGGACGCAACTGCAAGGACTGTTTACTCTTTTGGAAATACTTCATGACTTCTGCTGCTGAACTGCCAGCGAGTGCTGGTTCAAACTTGACGCCGCATGAAAATATCACAAACACCACAATGCCCGATCCCCTGAGACAGGCTACAGGTGTTTACGTCACCGTTCATGGGCATTTTTATCAACCACCACGAGAAAACCCGTATCTGGACGCGATTGAGCGCCAATCTGGTGCAGCGCCTTTCCATGATTGGAACGAACGAATTCACCATGAATGCTATCGCCCCAACGCCTTTGCTAGGGTGTTAAATGACCGAGGCGAACTGGTGGGGATCGTCAACAACTATGAGTATCTGAGCTTTAATATCGGACCGACGCTGATGTCGTGGCTAGAACGCCACGATTTAGAGGTTTATCAGCGGATTTTGGAAGCAGATGCCAAAAGTTGCGATCGCCTAAATGGACATGGTAATGCGATCGCGCAAGTATATAACCACATCATCATGCCTTTGGCAAATGAGCGCGACAAATACACCCAGATTCGCTGGGGTAAAGAAGACTTCCGCTCCCGCTTTGGACGTGATCCCGAAGGAATGTGGCTGGCTGAGACAGCAGTAGACTATGTCACGTTGAAAGCTTTAGTAGATGAGGGAATTCGCTTTATTGTGCTTGCACCATCACAAGCACAACGTTGCCGTCTTTTGCCCACCGAGGATAATCCCAACCCCGAATGGCACGAAGTCGGTGGGTGTCAGATTGATCCCACACGCCCTTATCGTTGCTTTCTCAAAGAGAGTCCTTTGTCAGACTCTGGGCAAATGACAAGGCATAGACCTTACATTGATATCTTTTTCTATGATGGTCCCATCTCGCGAGATATGGGTTTTAATGATGTCCTGCACAGTTCTTGTCATTTGGCTGGACGCATCGGTTCAGCAGTGCGTGGGGATCATCGTCCTGCACAGTTAATTTCTGTTGCGACAGATGGGGAAACCTTTGGACATCACAAAGGCGGAACCGAGAAAACATTAGCCTACGCATTTACAAAAGAGTTTCCTCATTGGGGTTGGACAGTCACCAACTTTGCCCACTACCTCAGCTTAAATACTCCCACATGGGAAGTGGAACTCAAGCCAGTCACAGCGTGGAGTTGCGCTCACGGGGTTGATAGATGGCAAGATGATTGTGGTTGCGGTGGTGGTGGGACATGGCACCAAAAATGGCGTCGCCCCTTGAGGGATGCGTTGAATTGGCTGCGGGATCAGCTGATTTGGGTGTATGAAGAGCATGGCAAACAGTTTTTCGTTGATCCCTGGGGGGCGCGAGATGAATATATCCAAGTCATACGCGATCGCTCTTTTGAAAACGTCAGTCGCTTCTTGTTGCGTCACCAAACTCATAAACTCACACCCGCAGAACAAGTAGACGCCTTGCGTTTATTAGAAATGCAACGTCATGCTTTATTGATGTTCACTAGTTGTGGGTGGTTTTTTGAAGAACTCTCTCGTCCAGAAGGAACGCAAATTCTGCGTTACGCGGCGCGTGCTTTGGAACTCGCAGGAGATGTTGCTGGCGTACAGTTAGAAAAAGGCTTCCTCCAACGCCTCAACCAAGCACCCAGCAATGTTGATATGTTCAAACATGGTGGCGAAGTTTATCGCCAGTTGGTGCTTACAGCTCAAGTCAGCTTTAAACAAGTTGCAGCTCAATACGCCATAACCTCACTATTTACCAACCACAAACCTGTAGAGATGTTGCATACAGCGTCTTCAGGAAATGGCCACAATGCCTCTATCAAAGATTCTCATCCACATCAAAAGCGGGTTTATTGCTACAGTGCAAATGAACTCGATTACCAATTGCAACGGATGGGATCATTGACTCTGGCTGTGGGAAATCTGAACCTCGTGTCAGAGATTACCTGGGAAAGCGAACATTTAGTGTTTGCTGTTCTACATTTGGGTGGCTGGGATTTCCACTGTTGTATTCAACCCTTCCAAGGACGACTGGTTTACACCGAGTTAAAAGAAAAGCTGTTTGCAGCACTCCAACAAGCTAGTGCAGCTCAGACTATCTTAGTCATGACGCAGTTGTTTGGTGAAGAGTCGTTCAGCTTGCGCAATCTCTTTGCTGAAGAACGCCATCGACTCATGCACCTGTTGAGTCAAGAAACACTGTCACGATTAGACCAACTTTATACTCAAGCGTATCGTGATAATTACGGTGTGTTGATGGCATTCCACCGCGATGAAGTTCCTGCACCACAAGAGTTGCAGGTTGCAGCGGAAATTGCCTTGGGGTATCGGTGTATGACAACTTTACGCTCACTAGAGCAAGATATTGCTGAACCGGTGTCAAGTTGGAATCATATTGTTGAATTAGAGGCGATCGCCACAGAAGCAAAACACCTGCATTGTCATCTGAATATTCGTGAAGGTAAGCAAATACTAGAACAGTTGATATTGCGTTCTCTGTGGCAATTGTTGCACGATCCCAACGGGACTTTTGATGCAGATTTGCAACGCCTTGAACGATTAATTGATGTGGCAAATCACTTAAATCTTGGCATTTCTCTTGAGCGCTCTCAAGAACTTTACTTCAATTGTCTGCACAGTCAAATTGTGCCATTCTTTATTGCCAAAAGTGTCAAAGGTCAGGATAGCACTCAGTGTCATCAGTTGTTGAAGCTGGGGCAAAAGTTAGCGGTAGATGTGAGGACTTGGTTGAGTCAGTTGGGCTAGAACTCTCACGCACTTGACACTTAAAGATTCACAGCAAGAGAGTGAATAGCAATTCTTATGGGATGGGCGTCTCGCCCGTCCCATATCTCTTGCGGCCCAATTCAAAGGTCATCTATTCAGTTATAAATTGCACTCTTGGATGAATAGAAATGCCAGGAGTTTTGTTCTTGAGTTTCTTCTAAAAATCTTTCGTCAGGATAGAAGTCTAACGAAACTTTTATTTCAAAATTTTCGGAACTCTTACTATCTGTAATTGATAGAGAATGAGATAGAGTTTCACCATTATTCCCATTATTCATGGATACAACTTGTTTGTTTAATGAAGAAAACTCTAAAGTAACTCTAATCTCAAGTTTACCTTTTTGCCTACTACTCTTATCTGGCATAACCAGTTCACATTGAATTCCTGGTTTCAGAGCAAATTGCCACTCAACTCGATTAAATATACCTTGAACATTCTTTTTTTTGAAATATTTTTTCACAAATTTATCTTGACAAGACAAATTCAAATCATTTCCCTTTGGTTCAAAATATTGAAGCACTTTATTGACAATTTGAACTGCATTAAAAATTTTATCTTCTAAAAAAAGAACATCCTCTTCTTGCCCTAATTGTTTAAATTGATGACTCAACATGTTAAAAAAACCTCCGTACTAATCCCGAGTGCGTGAGATTGTTTGATAATCTCTGCCAAGAAATTGAATTTTCGTCAAAAAAAGTACATGATAGATGCCTAGAGGATAACTTTTCGTAAAGTCCTCTTGGACTTTTCCACATTCAGACAATGACATAATCTGCGAATTGCGCTGTTCGTTTTGTGCGAGTGCGTGTACTTTCTAACAAGGCGTGTGTCTATAGGATATAGGCGTGTCAAAAACATACTCCTGCCTCTTAGGGAAGAGTTCTGCAACGGCGCAGATGCGCTGTAGACTTTGGGTTTACCGCAGCCTAGGATAGAGTAGACAGACTAATATAGACAACTAATTTACTTTATGACTCTGCGTGTATTGCGTGTTGAAAACTACAATTTGTCAGATTCTACTACACTATTTCAGATAATTAAAGCGTTGTTAGAAAGAGAGATTTTTCAAAATATGTAAAAATTTACACTGAATAAGTATTTTTGAATTGTCAAAAACAAGCAGATTATAGAAGTTATCATATATACTCATTTTTTTGTTGTTTCAAAATTTGGCGCTGAAGTTTTACTATGAGATATTCAAGATTTCAAAAAGTTTAGGAAGAAAGCATGGCGTATATTGGATAGATAAAAACTTAATAAAAAATCAGTGTATTTACCAAGTTTGTTTGAAAGAGAGAGTTTGTCTCATTTAACCAAAAAATAATCTTAATAAGATCTTGTTAAGAACTTTATTTTTCTTTCATATTTAATATTTTTCTCATTTCTAATTTTTTGATAACTAATAAAAATATTTGCTTTGACACTCAAACCCCCAGAAGATTCAAAACAAAGTATAAAGAATTGTGTGTCAAGACGACTTCATTCATAAGCAGACTCATACCAATTCAGAAGTCAACTTGCACTGACAGCAGAATTTAGAATAGAGGTGTCAGTCGTCAGAAGTAAAACAACCTTCATACCTAACGCGTCAAGTCTAGCTTCTGTACCTGACTTGCAAACTGCTGTAATATTTACTCCTTCATTCCGGCGGGTTCAATGCGCGAAGGCGTCTCCTTACATGTTGCACCAAGGTCAAACCTGTGGTTTCTTGAGAACGACAACACTTTAAAATCTTAATTTTTCGTTTAGAAACCCGGTTTTTTAGGTCTTGTTGAGAATGGTGAGCCAGCGCGGTCTAATGGTGCGCTACACTACATGAACGACGTATCCTATACCTTCAAAATTGACTTTCTACAGCAGTTTCTAACAATAGTATAGAGATGCTTCAAAGAACACACATCGCGTCAAGTATAGATTTTTGTTTATAACGAAAGTGAAACCGTAATATCAAATCTAAAATTGAAATCTACTTATGTCTGAAGAACTTAACTTTCAAAGTCAGGGTTTAGATCGCCTCCCTCCTCAAAACATTGAGGCGGAAGAATCAATATTAGGAGGGATTTTGCTAGATCCGGAAGCGATTAGCAGAGTGAACGATCGCCTGATTCCAGAAGCTTTTTATCTTAACGCTCATAAAGATATCTATCAAGCCATCATCAAGCTACATAACCAAGGTAAGCCCACAGATTTGCTTGCAGTGATAAATTCGCTCAACGACCATGATATGCTAGAGCGTGTTGGTGGTAGAAATAAACTCATAACGCTAGTAGATCGGACAGTCTCAGCCGTTAATATCGACGCCTTAGCAGATTTAGTTATGGACAAATACCTGCGGCGTCAGTTAATTAAAGCTGGAAATGAAATTGTGCATCTGGGTTACCAGACAGACATTGAATTACCAAAAATTTTAGATCAAACAGAACAAAAAATCTTCAGTATCACTCAAAAACGTCCCAAAACCGGTCTAGTTCATATTTCTAACACCCTCATTCATACTTTTCAAGATATTGAAACTCGCCATCAAGGAATCGCCCTACCAGGAATCCCCTGTGGCTTTTATGATTTAGACGCCATGACTAGCGGTTTTCAGCGTTCTGATTTGATTATTGTAGCTGGGCGTCCGTCAATGGGGAAATGCGTAGCATACAACACAGAAATTCTTTTAGCAGATGGTTCCGTTTCTACTATCGAAGAAATTTATCATCGTCATCATGCACAATTGCTGACTTTGGGAAAAGATTGGAAATTCCATGTCACTCAACCGTCTGCATTTGTCGATGATCAAATAAAGCCAGTCTTTCGTGTGACGACTCGCTTAGGGCGATATGTTGAAACAACTATTACCCACCCTTATTTAACTATTAATGGATGGCGTCCACTTTCAGAACTGATAGTCGGTGATCAAATTGCTGTACCTCGCAAAATAAATTTATTTGGTACACAAAAAATTCGTGAGTGTGAAGTCAAATTACTAGCCTACTTCATAGGAAATGGTTGTTTGACAGACACAACACCTAAATTTACAAATATAAATCCTTTGATTCAGCAAGACTTCACTCATGCTGTTATCAGCTTTTCTCCTCAATTGAAAGTTCGTCTAGACACTCGCCCAGAATATTCACCAACACTGTATGCACTCAAGTGTCAGGGGCGAAAAAATCCGATAACTGAATGGCTTAGAAATCTGGGACTCTGGGGTAAAAAAGCTCATGAAAAAATAATTCCTGCCCTGATCTTTCAACTAGAATGCTCGCAAATCTCCTTATTCCTCAACCGCCTGTTTGCTACAGATGGTTGGGCTACGGTAGTTGCAAGTGGTCAGGTACAATTAGGTTATTTTTGTGTGAGCGAGAAACTAGCTCGACAAATACAACATCTGTTATTACGATTTGGCATTATTGCTGCCCTGAAAAAGTGTTTTGTTAAATACAAAAAAACTCGCATAGTCGCTTGGCAATTAGAGATTACCGATGCTCAGTCTATCAAAATTTTCAGTTCAGAAATTGGTATTCTTGGTAAAGAAACTGATCTCTTGCAGGTACAAGCAGCTCTGATAAATAAGAGATATCAAACTAATAGTGACCATCACCCAGTAGAAATATGGGAAGAGATAACAGTCGCCAAAGGTGAAGAATCGTGGGCAGTTTTAGCTCGTAGATCCGAAATAAAAGGGTACACTAATATTCATGTTGACAAACATGCTTTATCAGGGCAACGCCTTTTGAGTTTAGCAAGCGCGTTAGAAGATTTATATTTACAAGAATTAGCAACAGGTGATGTTTATTGGGATGAAATCGTTTCGATTGAGTCAGTAGGAGACAAACAAGTGTATGACTTGACAATTCCAATAACTCATAATTTTATCGCTAATGATATTTGTGTTCATAATACCGCTTTATGTCTGAATGTTGCTCATAACGTTGCTGCTTCATATAAATTACCAGTTGGTGTTTTCAGCTTAGAAATGTCAAAAGAACAACTGGCGCAGCGGTTATTAGCAAGCGAGGCAGAAATAGAAACTGGTTATTTGCGCAGTGGACGCATCAGTCAAACTCAGTGGGAACCTTTAAGCCGTGCTATTGGTATGCTTTCTGATATGCCAATTTATATTGACGATACGCCAAATATTACAGTTACAGAAATGCGTAGTCAAGCTCGGCAGTTGCAAGCAAAATTAGGGACAGAATTAGGATTGATTGTCATAGATTACTTGCAATTAATGGAAGGAGCAGGCGATAATCGCGTGCAAGAACTCTCAAGAATTACCCGAAGTCTAAAAAGTTTAGCGCGTGAATTATCTGTCCCAGTGATTGCTTTATCTCAGTTGAGTCGAGGAGTTGAAGCACGCACAAACAAGCGTCCTATGTTATCTGATTTGAGAGAGTCAGGTTGCTTGAGTGGCGAAAGCTTAGTAACGTTAGCACATAGTGGTATGCAAGTGCCAATTCGGGAATTGGTAGGCAAATCAGGTTTTACAGTTTGGGCGTTGAACGAAGTTACAATGCAAATAGAACAGGCAGTTGTCAGCAATGCTTTTTCTACAGGTGTTAAGCCTGTACTAAAGCTTATGACTCGCCTTGGACGTACAATTCGGGCAACTGCCAATCACAAGTTTCTCACAATTCACGGCTGGCGGCAGCTTGACGAATTACAGATAGGCGATAGCCTTGCTTTACCTCGGTGTTTACCTAGTTCCTGTGTACAATCCATGAGCAATTCTGAAATTGCTTTACTTGGACATTTGATAGGGGATGGGTGTACCTTACCCCGGCACATCATACAGTACACTACCAGAGAAGAAGATTTAGCAAATACAGTTGCAACAGTTGCAACAACAACTTTTGGGGAGCGAGTGATTCCTCGTATTTCTAAAGAGCGTGACTGGTATCAAGTTTATCTGTCTGCTGGATACCGCTTAACGCACAAAGTCAGGAATCCTGTAGCAGAATGGCTTGATTCTCTTGGTGTTTTTGGATTGAGATCCTATGAAAAGTTTGTCCCAAATCCAATTTTTGAGCAACCTCAAGAATCCATTGCTTTATTCTTGCGTCATCTTTGGAGTACTGACGGTTGTATCAAGCCAAGCAAAGGAAAATGTCCTTATCCTGCTATCTATTACACTTCCAGTAGTGAAAAGTTGTCAAAGGATGTTCAGTCACTTTTAATTAGACTTGATATCAATGCTAAACTATCTGTAACACCCCAACCAAATAAAGGACGGCATCAATATCAAGTTTGGGTAACTGGCAAGTCTGATATAGTAAAGTTTACTGAACTAATTGGTGCAGTAGGCATCTATAAAAAGCAAGCTCTAAAAGAAATCGCAGAATATATTGAAGTTCGTTCTGCTAACACCAATAGAGACATCATACCCCATGACATTTGGAAATTATATGCTGTTCCATCTATGCAGCAACATGGTATTACTATACGTCAAATGCAGTCTTCATTAGGTGTTGCTCATTGCGGAACAACTCTTTATAAACAAAATTTGAGTCGAGAACGAGCAGCAAGGTTAGGTACTGTCGTCAAATCCGAGGAAATAAATCTCTTGGCTAATAGTGATGTTTATTGGGATACAATTATCTCCATAGAAGCTGATGGTGAAGAAGAAGTCTACGATTTAACAGTTCCTAAACATCACAATTTCATAGCCAATAACATCATAGTTCATAATTCTATTGAACAAGATGCGGATTTAGTTCTCATGTTGTACAGAGATGATTACTACAATAGCGATAGCGTTGATAGAGGAATTGCTGAAGTCATCATCGCTAAACATCGCAACGGTCCAACAGGTATTATTAAACTCTTGTTTGACCCACAATATACTAAGTTTAAAAATCTAGCCAAACCAAATCATTATTGAATGAGATATTGAATGGGAAAATATTATCCGATTGTAGACTCAAGCGAGTACGAAGTGCAGAACTTTGTGCAGAAATAGGCACGCTAGAAAAAAGGTGTTTCTGAAACTTGAAATCGCTACAATTGTAGTCAGTTCTGGGGGAAAACCAGTCATGTTAGAGTTTAACCTGCCGAAGTATTTACCCTCTGCGGAAGAATTACCTGACTCAGACGATACCCCTGTGGATAATGAGTTGCAAGAATTGATACCAGGCTTGCTCAAAGCGATACTGCTGATACTATGGGCAGAACGCATGGACTGGTTTTTTGGGATAGATATGGGTATTTATTATCACCCTGATAAACCCCCAATTGTGCCAGATGGGTTTTTGAGTTTGGGGGTAGAGCGAGTTTATGATGAGGAATTAAGACCAAGTTATGTTTTATGGGACGAAAACGTTGTCCCTACTTTGGTGCTAGAAGTTGTTTCTCAAAATTATCGCAAAGAGTACAGCACGAAAAAAGAAGAATATGCAGCGTTGGGTGTGCTGTATTATGTCGTTTATTCTTCCCGTCGTCGCCGTAAACCGCGTTTGGAAGTGCATCGGTTGGTGAATGACAAGTATGAATTGCAAGAGGGAAATCCTGTTTGGTTACCAGAAGTTGGTTTGGGAATTGGTTGCGATCGCGGAACTTATGGAGGCGTAACGCGAGAGTGGCTTTATTGGTATGATGAGCAAGGAAAACGTTATCCCACGCCAGAAGAACGGATTAAAAGATTAGCAGATAAATTGCGAGAGTTAGGAGTGGATCCGCAGAGTGTTGGTTAAGGCTAGTTGAGGCGATAGCTAGCCCCTTAGGGGGCGCTGCGCAAACGCTGCAGCATAGCGGCAGATCGCCCTTAATTTGTAGGGGAGCCAGTGCGAATGACGGCTTTCCCACCGGGCTGCATCTGCCGTTGGGCATTGGTGTCAACTTAACGTTTAAGCCTTAATTTCACGTTGATTTAACCTCACCCCTAACCCCTCCCCTTAGTAAGGGGAGGGGAACTTTGGCGTAGCCAAAAGCGGGGTGAGGTAAAGCGACAATTGTGGACGAGTATAATAAGGCATAATTCTGAAGTAATGACAAGGGTTTCAGCTTAAGTTGACACCAATCGGCGTTGGGCACTGCCAACCTTCTTATGTCATTGGTATGCTGTGAATAGACAGTGCCCACCTTACGTTGAATTTGCCAACAGTATCCACGCAATTGTTGCACAAAGCGCCCTCACAGCATAGCATTTCTTGAGTTGTCCTATTGCTAAAATCACCTTAAACTCAGGAAACATGACTGACGCTGCTGTATATACTCTTAGTTAAGAGCTGAGCAAACACGAGTATTACGCCTATGGACTTGTTAACCGCTTGGGGAGTTAGTACTGCTGTTGGGTTTCTCTTCCAACCAGTGATGAAACAATTTGCTCAGGATTTAGGCAAAGATTTATTAAAAGATATACTCAAAGATGTATTCAAAGGTATCCCCAGCCAGATTTTACAGAAACTGAAAAAGGAAGAAATAGATATTGCTGCTGGGAAAGCACTTAAAGAGTTTTTGTCACTCGTGCAGCAAGAATTACAAGATGCTGATATTCCTGATAACCAAGTTAGGGACTATAACAAACCGCTAGAAAAATTTCTCAATGAGAAAAGAGTTAAAGAAATATTGGGAACTCCTTTTCAGGATGAGTGTAATGCTTTAGATACAAGAAATTTACAACATATTTGGTACGAAGAGAATTTGTTACCTCTACCAAACGATTTTGATTGGACAAAGCTTGGTAAGCGTTACGTTAAGAAAGTCAAAGCGATTATTCAAGACTCATCTGAACTGAGAGCTATTCTGGATTCCAAAAATCTTGAAAAAATCGCAGAAAACACAACAGAAACTGCTGGAATTATCCCCGATTTTAATTTAAAACAATATCAAGAAGCAATTCGCGAGTGCTACGCAAATCTCAACTTATCTAGTATAGAAACCACTGGTTACGCCTATAATGAATTGCGGTTATGGCGAATGTTTATCCCGCAAAATGTGCGGGAAGTGTACCAAGTCTTACCACAAGTGTACGAACTACCTAAAGAACATCTCCGACGACTGCGAGAAAGGAACGAAGTCGAAGCAGAAGAAATTGCACTAGAAGAGTTAGAACGTCACAAGCGAGTTTATTTTGAACAGACTTTGCGTTCAGTGAAAGAGGTTGTTGAAGATAAGCACCCCCCTTTATCCCCCCTTAGTAAGGGATACCCC
>NZ_QMEA01000077.1 GCF_012912105.1 Brasilonema sp. UFV-L1 | reverse complement strand
TCAGATTCGGTGTAGGAGTATGTCACTTGAAGCTGCCGATTACTCAATCGGTGCAAAGGAAAAAACTCCGTTGGCAAAAACAGTTCGCACCTGTCGCCACCTACTCAAAGTTGAGCCTGCAATGTGGTTGTTCGTCACAACTGTTGGTGTGGAACCGACTAATAATGCTGCAGAACGAGCTATTCGTCCTGCCGTTATATGGCGACGTACCAGTTTTGGTTCACAAACTCAATCTGGAAGTACTTTTGTTGCTCGTATGCTGACTGTGGTGACGACCCTTAAGTCTCAGCAGCGAGATATTCTGGAGTTTATGACACAAGCGGTTGTGGCTGCTCGTCTTGGTCAACCTGCTCCTTCTTTGCTTCCAGAAGTTGGTAGTTCATGCTGCGACCAAATGTTTCCATCACCCTAGTACTACAACTAGAGATTGAATTTGGTTGACCATCAGTTTGCGTTGTGTCAGTTTTCTAGCGCTCGCGCATCGTGCCGAGGGCATTTGCCCCTTTCTGGAACCAGCTAATCTTCATTTCATCTTTGATTGCTTCGTCACAGTCTCGTTTTCGTACTCGTCCTTGGAACACCTATAACTAAACACTTGTTGCCCTCACCAGTCACCCAGCAACTGGGGAAGATTTGGCGGCGACAGCGGAGTGCCGGGTGCGGGCTGCGACAACCGTTCACTGCCTCTGAGAGGTCTTTATGCCCGTACCTGGCACCGCCAAATCTAGCGTAGCGTTCCCCAGTTGCGTCACTTTCTCTCCCCCTGAACGGATACGATAACAGTTTGTTATTAGATGGAGTCAAGGTGATCAGTCGGCTTTTATCGCAAGCGAAAGAAATTTTATTGCGAAAATCAAACAATACTAACTTAAGTATTTTTAGAAATCGTCATCGTACAGCTAGAAGAATTTCTAGAGAAATTGATAGTTTATCTAAAACGAGAAATCAATCTGGTCGTCAAAAAAGAGAAAAAGCCTACTCTAAATTGATTGCTCTCACTAAAGCTAGCTGTAAACAAGCTCAAAAAGTCAAGTTACTTATTGGCAATTCAAATTTTCTAGAATCTCAGAAGCTACTTCAAAGATTTGAAATTTTTCTTCCTCGTGTAGAACAAGTGATTGAACAAAGTCAGAGACGAATTTTCCATTCCGAGAAAGTACCTGCTGCCGAAAAAATTGTCAGTATATTTGAACCTCATACAGATATCATATGTAGAGGTAAAATCAATGTAGATGTGGAGTTTGGACATAAACTTTGGTAACGCATTTGATACTTAAACCAAACTCAACTCAAAATAATTCAAAATATTCTCTTTGCTCCCAGTTAGTCACCTGCGTTAAATACTCTTCTGGTGGCTGATCAGTGACGGACTCCAAAAAGCGATTAATTTCACTGTGTTTGATCTTAATAATGAAGTTTATGAACTGCTGCCCCATTTTTTGAGAAAAAAGTTTGCTTTCGCTCAAATATGAAATCGCCTCTTGCAAAGTTTTGGGTAAGAGCGAATTTTCTGTGGTGTAAGGTTCTTCTGTTGGGGAGCCTGGGTCAAGTTTATGATCTACACCATCTAACCCACAAATCAATTGCGATGCCATGTACAGATAGGGATTGGCTGCTGGTTCTCCAACTCGGTTTTCAATGTGAGTGGTGGGGTCGTCAAAACCGCCTTGCAATCTAATCATTACCCCTCGGTTTTCCAATCCCCACCCTGCACGATCAGGGGCTAGGGAATAAGGTCTGAATCTTTTGTAACAGTTAATTGTCGGGTTTGTGAACACACAAGCAGCATTGGCGTGTTTGAGAAGACCACCAACGAAGTGCTTACCTAAATCTGATATTAGGGTTTCGGAGTTTGCACTCATAAAGGCGTTTTCGCCTGTGGTTTTGTCCACAAGGGATTGGTGCAAATGCCACCCATTAGAAAAACAACCTTCCAGTCCTGGACGACACATAAATGATGCGATGTAACCTTGTTGACGGCAGATTTGCTTGGTTGCCATTCGGAATATCATCATTGTATCCGCAGCTTGCAATGCCGGAATCGGGTCAAAGGTAAATTCAAATTGACCGACACCCCCTTCGTTTTCTACACTCCTTAAAGGCAATCCCATCTCAACTAAGTTTTCTACCACAACGCCCAGCAAGTCGTGAATTTCTGGATTATGGGATTCAAAAAGGTATTGGTGGCTATGCTCTAGGGGGCTAACTTTAGCAGGTTCACCAGGTTTTCCAGAACAACCAACCTGGGCAAGCCCTAACATCGGGTCTTCCAATTTTGCCAAATACAATTCAACTTCTAAGCCAACAATGCACTCCAATCCTCTTTGATCTAACTCTAGCAATGATTGCCGCAAAATACCGCGACTGGAAAACGGCATTGCCTGACCATTTTGAAAGTACTCATCACACAGAATAAAGCCAGTGCGTTTTGCCCAAGGCACAATTGTGAAGGTATCAGGGTCAGGAACAGCCACAAGATTTGGTGCACCTGTCATTAGAGGCATATCTAAGCTACCGCCGGGAACGAAAGGGTTAAATACCATTGCACCACCAGTATCAAACAAGAATGTCCCTGTACTGATTTGCATACCGTTCTCCAAGGCGCTTAAAAACGCTTGGGCTAAGAGCCACTTACTGCGAACAATGCCATGCTGGTCTGACCAAGCGGCACGAACGAACAATAGGTCCTGTTCTTTAACAACAGCTTTGATCTTTTGAGATGCTTCTTTTTGGTTTTCTGTCCATAGGTTATGACGCTCAATAAATCCAGGTCTTTTGATTTGAGATTGCCTAATCATGTTCAACTGCTTGTGCGCTTAGTTTTAAATCAGCCTTCATCATACGCTTCCACTCATGATGTTGGCACTCCCCGGTTTAAAGACACGGTAATATGAAAAGATTTCGCTCTTTATATCTCGTTTTGCGTGGGTTGCAGCGGGTACACACGTTTGCCTTAAAAGGCGTAGTGATATCTCCTCAATATTATTTTAGCCGTAACTTTTTTCAGTTCGGAAGTAGGTTTTAATGTTTTGTCTAACATTCTTAACTGTATCACAAATTGCATTATTCGCGTTGATGGTTAGTTAAAGTTTTTTAACTAAGGCGTAAACACTAGACACGTCCGAAAATTTGCAAGGCTCTCTGGGTCCGGAGGAAAACCTGCACAAAACGCGCAAGTGCGACGTGAAAGTCGTGCGGAGGTGCAATAGCACACATGACTGAGGAGCCGTCTCCTCCTGGGGCGTTGCTGAATGAAAATATGAATCAGGCGTTAAGCTAGCTGCGCCTCCCGCAATCGCTGCAATCAGACGGGTGTGATACATCTGAAGTGATACTGAACCATACTTGAGATAATGTATGACTAGTTTAATGGAGAGCTTCAGCATTTGTGCTGACTTAGAGTAACAAAAAGATTTACGATGTAGTCGAGCCAAATAATGCGGAGCCGGAGACACTCCGCCTCCGGTCTAAAACGACTGTTTTCTCCTTCGACTCTAGTCATACAGCGTGTTGCAGGTAAATGAGGTACAGTTATAGTAGTGCATAAACGGCTCAAATGAAACCTTATTCTATCGACTTGCGAGAAAAAATAGTAAAGACCTACGAACAGGGAGGCACCTCAGTCAGGAAGGTGGCTGACTGATTTGGTGTAGCTAAAAGTTTTGTACAAAAACTGCTCTGGATGAAGAAAACTCAAGGTCATGTAGAACCTCGACAACAAGGTGGAGTCATGAAAGGGGAGTTGGATGGATATGAAACTCAACTAGCTGCAATGGTTGAACAATATCCAGACGCGACATTGTTAGAATACTGTGAATATTGAGGTACAACTTATACAGCGCATTGCAAGTAAGTGAGGTACAACACTCAGGTCTAAAACCCCGATAGAAAGACCTTTTTACTTCTGACTTCTGACTCCAAACTCCTGAATTCTGCTGTAATTATTGGGTCAGTACAAGTACAATGTGTCGTGCATTACAAAAACAACAACTTACGTTAAAAAAAAACCGGAAAGTGCAGCCAAGGGAAGACAGAAAGATTCCAAAAGTTGAGAATTGAGTATTGGCAACAAGTTAAACAACTAGACTCAGAAAACTTAATTTTTATCGATGAAATGGGTGTTTTACTGGGGTTGACACGAACTCAGGCAAGAAGTATTCAAGGAAGTAGCTGGACTTTAGACTAAAAGAGAGCGATCGCTAAATAATGGGACTGCAAAAAATAAAGGGATGCCTGTAAGAACAAGCACCCCAGTAACGGAAGATGAAAGAAGCACTACCAACCTTCATCTGCCGTTATGGATGTTTTTGCACAATTAATAGAGTTCCGTCAAGCAACATACCAATGTTTATGTCGGGCAAAGGATGCAACATTTGAACTGATGGATGCAATACTGCTCACACGCAACGCTTACAGTTTGGCGGATTTATCAATGTGTCCAGTATTCCGTCGCCAATGGTCAAGCATTTATGAGGCTATACAAGACACTAGACCACAACGTCACAAGTTGATGCGACTGTACACTAAAGAAATCCCAAAACAAGAACGTATCATTCTGGCAGGAGACCATACAGCTTGGTCAAGACCAGATGCGCCCACTCTCCGAGAAAGAACTTACGAGCATTATGCCCAAGGTGGAAGAGGAGGTCGTCCCGTCACCCCTGGATATGGATACAGTACCATAGCCTGGATACCTGAAACTGAAGGCAGTTGGGCATTACCACTAAGACATGAGCGAATTACGAGTTGGGAAAATCCGATAGATAAGGCTGTATGGCAACTACAACAAGTATGCCCGCACTTGCCATCTCGACCAATTACATTATGGGACATCGAATACGGATGTGCGCCATTTGTGATTAAAACTGCCAACATTAAAGCAGATAAACTGATGCGGTTGCGTTCCAATTTATGTTTATGGGGAGAACCACCAAAATATTCAGGTAGGGGGAAACCACGAGTACACGGGGAGAAATTTAAACTCAACGATACCAGTACCTGGTCAGAAACGACCCAAACCATTGAACAAGAAGATGCCAAACTCGGTAGAGTCAGAATTCAGCTTTGGACAGGAAAGCATTTTCGTCTTTCCCCAGATCACCCAATGTCAATTATACTGGTTGAGAGATTACTTGAGGACGGCTACCCACGAGTCAATAAACCAATGTGGTTGGCTTTTGTGGGTGAAGAAATGCCACCCCTATCTGAACTGTGGAAACTTTACTTACGACGATTTGCGGTTGACGCATTGTCCCCTAAAATTTTGCCAGCCCTTGTTTTGTTGATCTGTGTTCCAAGACGAGTACTCGTGGTAATAGGGCTGGCAAAATTTTTACGTGTAAGACCCCGTAACCACTGGTATCGGTTTATTAAACAACGCTTGCATTGGACACTCCCTAAACTTGCTACTCCCCAACAATGTGACCGATGGAGTGACCTCATGCCACTCATGACTTGGGAATTATGGCTGGCTCGTGATCTTGTCACTGATAATCCGCTCCCTTGGCAAAAACAGATGACTCTATTTACACCAGGACGAGTTGCACAAGCGATGCCTGGGATTTTGGTCAGAGTTTCTACTCCTGCTAAACCGCCTAAACCACGAGGTAAATCCCCTGGTTGGAAGACTGGACAACCACAGGCTAGTAGAATTCGCTATCCCATAGTTAAAAAGCGTACTTCATCTTCACGTAAAGCCGACCAAAAAACCGCTTGATTTGTAATTTTTTGAATTTTCCTTTTTGCTTCTTCCAAACTCAGCTTCCCTGAGTCATTTTGTGCTTTTTAGTCTAAAGTCCAGGTTTACGCCTTAGTCAACAAAACTTTAACTAACCATCAACGCGAATAATGCGACTTGTGATACTATTAATCAGGTCAGACAAAACATTAAAACCTACGTCAGAACTGAAAGAAAGTTACGGCTGAAATAACCGCCACGGAGATATCAATACGCTTTTAAGGCAAACGTGATTACTCAGTGCAACCCGCGCAAAACGGGATATAAAGAGCGAAATCTCTCTGGAATCCCCCTGTCTTTAAACCGGGGAGTGTCAATGAGGAATATTTTATATTGAACTTCCACAAACAGGCTAGACATTCAATTGCACTGGCTAATTTGGTGTAATACCAAAGTTTTTGTCTACAAGTTTGTAACTCAAGCATCACAAAAAAGAAAATCGCTTAAATATCCATAACATACTGGAGGAAAAGTCAATGTCTCTTTTGCCCAAGTTCGCACAAGTGCTTGTTGTTGGAGGAGGACCAGCTGGAACTACTGCTGCCACTCTCTTAGCTAGAGAAGGTTTTGATGTGACTTTACTTGAAAGAGAGATATTTCCGCGTTATCACATTGGTGAATCCCTCTTGCCCTCGTCATTACAAGTTCTTGACCTACTTGGTGTAAGAGAGAAAGTGGAAGCTTACGGCTTCCAGTGCAAGCCTGGAGCTCATTATATTTGGGGAGATGAGCGGTGGGATGTCAATTTCTCAGATCTATTGGGGAACTATACGCACAGTTTCCAAGTTCGCCGTGACGAGTTTGACAAACTGCTTTTAGACCATGCCAAAAGCCAAGGTGTGAAAGTTTTTGAGGGAATCGAGGTTAACAGCCTGTCTTTCGATGGTGACCGACCACAGAGTGCGACTTGGTCTCAAAGGGTTGAGGGGAACTCTACTGGAGAATTATCTTTCGACTTTCTCATTGACGCTACTGGTCGTTCAGGTTTAATGGCGACAAATTACTTGAAGAACCGAGAGTACCATCAAATATTCCAGAACGTAGCTATTTGGGGGTATTGGAAAAATGCGACCAGGCTGGGAAATGGACGAGAGGGTGCAATTGTTGTCAATTCTACTGAGGATGGCTGGTTGTGGGGAATCCCGCTGCATGACGGCACTATGAGCGTAGGTCTAGTGATCCACAAAAAGACCTTTAAAGAAAAACGGTCTACGAGTTTGGAGAATATCTACTTAGAAGGGATCGCCAAAAGCTCGAAGCTTAAGGAGCTTCTGGAGCCAGGAGAGTTAGTATCAAAAGTACAAGTTGAACAAGACTATTCCTACACTGCTGATCGCTTCGCTGGTAGTGGTTACTTGTTGGCAGGAGATGCCGCGTGCTTCCTGGATCCCTTGCTCTCGACTGGAGTACACCTTGCCACTTTTAGCGGACTGTTGGCAGCAGCAAGTCTAGCAAGTGTACTGCGCAATGAGATCAAAGAAGACCAAGCAATGTCTTTCTATGAAAGGAACTATAAACAAGCATATCTGCGGCTCATGGTGATGGTATCAGCTTTCTACGATCAAAACAAAAAGAAGGAATCTTACTTTTGGCAAGCTCAGCAGCTTACAACAAGCAATTACGGCGATGGAGAAAAACTACAGCAAATGTTCGTGAATCTGACATCTGGAATGGAGGATATGTTGAATGTTGAGGACAAACCTGATCGTATCTTTAGAGATGTGTCAGACCGCCTTAAAGAGCATTGGGATCTTCGGCACAAGCAATTTTCGAATACTTTAAAGGAGGAAGAACAGGATCAAATGGTTGCTAGTAACGAGTTTTTTAGCACGTTCAATGGTATTTTTTCGTTATCAAAAGAAGCCGCCATTGATGGATTTTATCTTGTAACAACACCACAGATAGGTTTAGCCCATGCAAACTCTTAGATCATCTTGAAAATATCAGTGGAGTATTTGGCAGTCATTCTCATACTAAGAATAATTATCAGTATCTGAGGCGAGGAAGGTGTCTGAAATGCCGATTCAATGGTTTGTTTCTCACCTCCTTGAATCTTTCCGGAGTCTCATTTTTAGTACAAATGTTTCAAAATGAGATTTTATAGAGTTTTGTTGAGAATAATCACAGAATTAGTAAAATTAAAAATTAAATCGCAATAAGTGGGAATATTATTGACAAGTCAAAGAGCTATGAAGCATATTATTATATCTGCGTTTTAGCTTTCATGTCACTTCCTCAGTGTTGATACAGTTTTATTGCAAAACTGGCGATGCTCCAGTGACAATCTTAGCATTTATTAGTGAGGTGATCGGCAAGTCAGTTAGCAACACCGAGAAAAGTTATCAGAGTGTTGTCTCTTTTTGCAAACAACTTCTTAGAACAGCAATCTTTAATTGTTCAGAAAATCTTCATTAAATTAAGTAGTTTAAAGATTGTATGATATGAAAACAAATAAAGGTATTATTAATAATAATCAGCAACTTATGGTTGTATCAATCAATCAAGAATCTATTGATTCTTTTTCATGCTTGATTGATGGAGAATGGCAATCTGGCACTTGGTTAAAATTATCTAATCTACCCAAGTTTTTTTATTTTGATGAAGCTATTTTACTGTGTCAAAAAAATGAAAATAGTTGGCTAGCTTGGATTCCAGACTATGGAGAGATCCTACTGCATACTGTTAAACTCATTGACATCAATTTCTAGGTATAATAGAATAATTTTTTCATTGAAATTAGCACATGATGAAGCACAAAAAATGTCTTATATCTCTTGTAAAAACCTGAAGCTAAAGTACTTAATGTTGCGGAGTTGAAAGTTGGAGATAAGTTGCTTGGCTAGACTGCACTTAGTGAACTCCATGTTGGACTCCTGGTTCAAGAGTCTTGTATTGAACAATAGACTTAACGAAGACGCTCAATATGTTTTTCAGGGATATTTGACTCAGAAACAAAAGCTATAAGCATAACTTAGGATTACCTGAGCTTCTTTTTGATAGTTTTTATGTCAATCATTGTCAACAATAAAACTGCGATTTTTTGTCAGAAAAATTATGACTAGTCACAAAACAATATTGCCACTTTACAAAAGAATTCAGTTGTTTTTCAACCAAAAATTAGGATGTGGAAATTTCTTACATTTCGCTGTAACGAATAACCCCTATCGAGATCGTCATATTTTCTTTTTAGAACAACCTTTCAAAAGTTTTACGGGAGATACTATCAACAGCTTTAGCTTATCCTTATTAAAGGATGTAGTTGATAAGTATGCCTCCTGGTACTATCAATCTGGCATTCGCGAGAATGATCCTGTTGCCATCTATTTAGAAGATGGAATCGGCTACTTTATTCATTATTTGGCGCTAAACAACCTCGGTGCTATTCCGGTTTTAGTAAATGGTTTGATGCCGCCCGATATCGCTGCCGACTTTATCCGTCGTGTTGATGCTGTTGGTTTATATACCGACGAGAAGCACCTCGATAATATTAGTCAGTGTGTCAAAAGTAATATATCATTAAAGTTTATTACCACAGATGCAAGAAATTCACTGACTAAGCAAAGAGATATACCACTGCCACAGTGGTATCCGTATTCTCCTACAGATTCGCATCCAGTTATGCTTTGCCATTCGTCAGGCACTACTGGAAATCCTAAACCAGTCATATTTCAACATAGGCAATTTTTTGTTGGGAAACGAATTCGTCTACTAAAGTTTCCTGCAAGTCAATTCGATAAATTTTTGTTTGCCTTACCGAGTTCGCATTCTGCTGGAATCAGCTACTTTATGACATCAACATTACTCGGTTTACCCACTACGGTTTTATCTGATTTGTCTGGGAAGAACGCTATTATCCACATTCAAAAATTTAAACCGACTCTATTTGCAGCATTTCCACAAACTTATGCTGAAATGGCTTCAGAACCTCTAGAAAATGGACAATTGCACTCTGTAAAAATGTGGTTTAATACTGGAGATGCAGCCCATGAAGCTCATATAAAAACTCTCGTAACAGCAGGAAATACCAAATCAGTCTTTATTGATGGTCTTGGCGCATCAGAGCTTGGTATGGCTTTGTTTAATAAAGTTTCTAGCCGAAAGACAACTCTTTTTGGTCGATATATGGGAGAACCACGCAGCTTTGTAAAAGCTGTAGTTTTAGATGAGGAGGGGAATATACTTCCACCATATAAGGTAGGTCTACTTGGCATTAAATCTCCAACTATTACAGCAGGATATTGGAATGACTCAAACAAAACTTTAAAAAGTTATAAGCAAGGATACTGGACTACTGGCGACTTGGCCTATTACGATAAAGATGGGAAATTTTACCATCTTGATCGTTCCACTGATGCTATTCAGTCTGACAGTGGTCCAGTATATAGTCTGCTCATTGAAGAATTAATTTTGAAGCAAAATAATAATGATGTGGCTGATTGTGCAGTCATAGGTGTTCCTAATCAAAAGGGAAACTCTAGTTTAATTGCTTTCATCAAACTAAAGTCTGACAAAACTATTCAAGCATCAACATTATTAGATGCCATCAACAAGCAGCTAGTCGATATCAATTGCGAACAATTAACTGCCTCTATAATAGTAAAAACTTTTCCAGTTGGATCTACTGGAAAAGTTTTGAAGAGAGAACTTCGAGAGCAGTATAAAAATTTCCTAACAGATTCTAATAACTTAATAAGTCAGGGTGTTTATGATTTAGCTTACTCTGCAAAATAGGGTTATAGCAATCCGTTTAGGAGTTGTAAACTTCCAGACTTGGGGAGGGAACGGTAAACACGAAAGAGAGATATATTGGGAGGATCCAATCAATGGAAGAAGCATAATGATCTGGCGCTCTTAACCCTAGCATATAGTAAGTCTAAAAAAGTCGCTCTGCCTTCATTAGATGCTCCCAATATACTACGAGTACACAGGTGTACTTGTTTTTTTTCACACATGATGAACCGATGGCTACATGTTGCAAAAACTGTAAACGTTCAGGTGGCTAAAAAAGATGTCCTTAATTCAAGATAAATGAGAATTTTTTCGGGGATAAAACCTAGTCGTAAAGGGCGGTTTTTGTGAAAAATCAAAAAAGCATTCAAATATTATCCAAAAAGAGAGACTTATGCTGGTAATATCTAATCAATTAGAGCAATTAAATTACCTCAAAGATAATCACGCATTCTGGAACAATAGTCTCTTGCAAGCTGCTCAATCTGGCGCTCTGACTATCAAGGACTACCGCTACATTTGGGGGCAATACTTGCTTTACTCCCAAAATTTTACTCGTTATGTAGCTGGAGTTATGGCAGTGTGTGAAAATGATTACTATCGCGCTTGCCTATCCGAGAATCTTTGGGAAGAGAGTGGTGGCTGTAAACTAGAAGAGCGACACAGTGAAATTTTCAGAAAATTCCTAAAACGGCTCGATATCAACCCTTTAAAAATTGAATACGCTGACTTTACACGGATATTTGTCCAACAATACTTGCATGAAACCCGTTGCTCAGATGCACTCTGGTCAAGTGCTTTATTATCTCTGGGTACGGAAGCGATTGTGCCTCGAATGTACAATATTTTCATTCAGGGAATGCTCAAAGCAGGCATTCCTGATGAGTGGCTGTATTTCTTTCACATACATGTTGAATGTGATGATCGACATGCAGCGACATTGAGAGAATTACTGTGTTCTTTTAATAAAGAAAGTGACTGGTTTGAGCGGTGTGCTTGTGCTTTGGATAAAGCACTAACAATTCGAGCTAATTTCTTTGAGAATCTGTATGCTGCCTGTTTACAACAACAAAGTAATTTCCATTTTGGATAACATCAAAATTACTAAAGCACCCTACTCAAACAGATTTAGTGAAGCATGTGACTTCATAGGGATATTTTTAGTCACGGAAAAAAAATTGGCGTTGCATAGTTATGGGATGCTCCCGGCAGGTAGGGACACAATTAGACATTAAATAAGGAACAAATACTATGAACAGTGTTAATTTTCAGTCTGTAGATTTTGACAAGACCCCTCCTACTGTTCAACTGCGTATGCCGGAGCGGTTAATTCATAAATGCTTTGAGGCTGGCGGTATCCACAATGCCTATTCTGAGATCCGCAAGCACCCGGTATTCTTTGTCGATCTGCCCTCCTTTGCAATCAGCATGACTATTGGTGGGCTGAATCCCGGTGGTTGCTCTAATCGGCATCGCCATACCTACGAAACCATTCTTTACATCATTGAAGGGCAGGGCTACAGTCTGATTGAAGATCGACGAGTGGAATGGGAAGCTGGAGACGCCGTTTACATTCCCGTATGGGCATGGCATCACCACGTGAATTTAAATCAAGACAAACCTGCCAAGTACCTTGCTTGTGAGAATGCACCAATGCTGCAAAACATGGGTGGTCTGGCTCTGCGCGAAGAAGCCAAGTAGGCGTTTTTGTAGGATCAATACGTCAACAAGATGTTAAGGAGAATGGAGTGGTAAGGGGGATTTATGATATTGGGAAAAAAATCGCGTCTTAGTAGAATTCTTAAAAATCGAAGTAATTATTTTATTTTGCCAATAGATCATGGAGTAACTCTTGGTCCTATTGGCCATCTGACAGATGTTAAAGGTTTTATCAACTCTTTGCCACCACAAACAATTAGTGCAGTAGTAGCTCATAAGGGTTTAGCTGACTCGATATTACCCTTGTTAATCTATAAGAATATATCTTTGATTTTGCATCTATCTGGCTCAACAAACTTATCCACGGATCCATCTAGTAAAAGCTTAATCAGCAGTGTTGAGCATGCTATTAAGTTAGATGCAGATGCGGTATCAATCCACATCAATATTGGGGCAAAAGATGAGTCTAAAATGCTAAAAGACTTTGGATTTATATCAGAAATATGCGATCAGTGGGGAATGCCTTTATTGGCAATGATGTATTGTCGTGGGGATAAAATCCAAAATGAATACGATGCACAAGCAATCTCTCATGCTACTAGAATTGCATGGGAGTTAGGCGCAGATATAGTAAAAGTCAACTATACTGGCAGCGTTTATTCATTTAAAGAAGTTGTGGAAGCAGTTGACATTCCTGTAGTGATTGCAGGAGGGCCAAAACTGGGTTCAGATAATTTAGTTTTGTCAATGATAAGAGAATCAATAGAAGCTGGTGGTAGAGGAGTCGCTTTGGGAAGAAACTTATTTCAGCATAGCGATCCACATTTTATGTCTCAAAGAATAGCAAACATACTGAATCATTCATCGTTACTTGAATTACAAGAGGCATTAGTATGAAATTAGCTTGGTTGGATCTTAAGAATACTAAAGAGTCAACAACTCAAATTTTGGCGCAGCCTAACATTAATAGCTTAGATGGAATTGTTGTAGATTCTTTAGAATCTATTCAAAATTTTCCACCCAACGTGGATTCCAGTGTAAAACGCATTGCTTTTGTCAAAGACATAGAGCATATTGAAAAGTTTGCTGGTCTTGCAAATATCATAATTGTTGATGCTTCCTGGGCACAGGAAATACGGGATTTAAAAGAAAAATACCAGCCCATGGAAATAGGTGTGTTTGTCGATGTTGTGGATGAACATACACTGCACATTGCTTGCGAATCTGCTAAAAACGAAAATTGGACTGTTATATACTTTAAAGATCCAACCAAAATCCCTTTAGAAATTGTCATTGCTGCAGCAGAAAATGCTAATGGCAAGATAATCACCGTTGCAAAAGACATTGAAGAAGCAGAGATTATTTTAGGTGTTCTAGAAAAAGGTTCTCATGGAGTTATGTTGGCTCCTACAAACCTTGCTGACGCCGTGCAACTTGCAACTATCTGTCATAGGGTAAGAAATGTAAAAATTCCCCTAGAGGAGTTGGAAGTAACAAAAATAACTCATATTGGAATGGGTGAGCGTGCTTGTATAGATACTTGCTCTTACTTGAAAAAAGACGAAGGAATACTGATTGGCTCTTTCTCTAGGGGAATGATCTTGGTTTCTAGTGAGACACACCCATTACCATATATGCCAACACGTCCTTTCCGTGTCAATGCTGGTGCTATCCACTCTTATGCAGTTTCTAATGTCACTCTCACCAATTATTTGAGTGAACTAAGTTGCGGTGATAAGATTTTGGCTGTTGATTGTGAAGGCAACTCACGCCAAGTTCTCATCGGAAGGATGAAAATTGAAATCCGTCCACTACTGAGTATAGATGCAGTATCAAAATCTGGAGAAACTGTGAACTTGATTGTGCAAGACGATTGGCACGTGCGAGTACTTGGTCCTAATGGTAAGGTACTCAATGTTACAGAGTTAACTCCTGGAGAATTATTGCTTGGTCATATTGCTCCAAGTGGACGACATGTTGGGTTTCCAGTTCAAGAATATTGTCTTGAAAAATAATAAGACTTAGGTAACAAACGGAAAGCTCTCAAGAAACACATCCCATCGTAGTAGAATATTATTGGAAATCAAAAAAGCTTATTTTAGAAGCTCTTTTCTGTGCAGCTTCATATTAAATTGGTATTAGAACAAAAGTGGTACTTGTAATAGACCATTCAGGTGATTACACTTAACAAAGAAGTTAACAAAGAGCCTGTAATTCCCCTACCTCGGTCTAAGGGATGAAGGGCTGACAACTAGTTATTGATTTGCTCCCATTTACTAGTAAATGCTTGCAGATAGTAAATGGCTTACGTTCTACTCAGAAAAGCGGTCGAGTTTCTGGGAATGAGTGCAAACACTTTGAGGAAATATGCAGATGAAGGGTATATAAGGCGGGTAACGACAAATCTGTCTTCAACTAAAAATGATTTCAACTCATTAAGGGCGGAAGACAGGTGAGGAGTTACCAATCTAGAGGTGCGGGTAACCGATGGATCCAGTCTTCGACCAAGTGAGTAACTGTTTTCTTATTTGATGCTGCATCGGTTTGCAGCTTGTGTCATCTCTGGTCTGAAAGTCTAAGATTTAGTCGCTTATTTTTCATAAACGTCCGCCCAATATCTGTACATTTTTGTTGACATAAATCAATCTATTAAAATAATTGTGCTGATGCTAGAAGAGTTGAATTTACAAAATATTGATGCAGCATTAATGCTTTTCAAAAAATATCAAGAATTTTACGAAGTACAAAATATTGATGAAGAGAAGAATCGCAAACACTTGCAAATGATTATGGATAATGAAGAACTTGGCAAGTTATTTCTTGCACAGGACAATTATACTTATGTTGGGTTTGCAACAATTTATTACTCATTCTCAAGCAGAATTGCAGAAAAAATTGCTATCTTGAACGATCTGTACGTATTGGATAGTAATCGTGGAAAAGGCTTTGGCAGGCAGCTTCTGGAACACTGCTTTATCTATCTTAAAACGCGTGGGATAAATACAGTGAGATGGACAACGCGTCAAGACAATGTAACTGCACAGAAACTGTACAACTATTATGCAAATGGAACCGAGTGGCTAATGTATTCTTATAAAATCTAATAAAAGCACCAGTTTATATCAGCATGCGTTGACGCGCAGCCGCTTGCCGACAGGCATCACTAATTGTATCTTTAAAATAAAGAAGTGCCAATGCTTGCGGGAACGTGCGGTTTCTTCGCCGCTGTCAAATTCTTAACTGAATACGATATCAACGCACACCGACCAGATGGACTACTGATCAGTTTAGTAAATTTGATAGTACCACACGAAAATATGGCGGGAGCAGGTAGCCCCGCATTTTTAAATCGGGGCGGAATGCCGACACGTCCTGATTTATCACGCGTGTAGAAAAACTTGGGAAGAAATTGCGTACCGGGGGAATGACTAGAAAAATGAGGCAAGCCCTTTTGGGTTGATCTGGAAGCTCCTCGATTTCTGGTGGGGTTATTAGGGCTTGCCTAACTTTGTTGTCCCAATGCGTCACATGTATGATATAAGTTAGTGGTGATCAGATACAGTGGTGATTCAAATACACAGATTTTCTGGGAAGCAAATGCTTAAACCACGTTGTTTTTGTCCATAATCCACGGCTCGCGGTGCTGGGATATTTTTGGACTCTGAATCAGGAAAGTTTTCATGTATTGTGGAGCCAAGCCGCTCCCGTGGTCAGCATGAAAGCGATGACCTAAACTGCAAGTGGAGTAAGCGAGTCTGTTCGCAAAGCGTGCCGAAGGCATAACCCCGTGTCCTGGTTACCCGGTAGAGCGGTTCGACCCATAGCTGGAAAACGTTGACCAGATAGCTGTTTTGTGAGCCAGGCGCTAACAGCGGGTTCCCCGACTTGTAGCGACTGGCGTTCGCGTTCGCGCAGCGTGTCCCCTTGGGACTCAGCGTCTCCGAAGGAGATACCCGTAAGGGTGCAAATAAAATCGCGCGAAAAGTTAATGCAGACTTCCAGCCATAATCCGCGTCTCTGAGCGAGCGCGGTGTGGCTCAATGAAAATCCAAAACCGTCACAGTTAGTACAAGACTTTCTTAACTTTGAATTGAGGAGGTAGAAGATGCAAAAGTTGCAAACTTTTTCTCAGGAATCTGAACAAAAAATGCTGAAAGAGAAACTTCAACCACTTGTAACTCGGGAAGTCATTGAAGAACATAAGCTCAATCCCATTGGAAAGCATAGCGATCAGCTGGAAAAACTACTTTTCAATATCAGAAAATATCACCCAAACCTCCGTCTAAATCAGCAAAAAGGCAGGTATGTAATTATTTGTACTAAACCTCATCAGGAGTGGTGTATTGGCGAACTTTCTGAGGTACGGGGTGTGCCACCTAAACTACTGACAGAGGAGAGTTTCACATCGAGACAAGAAGCTGAACATGCTGTTTTTCTTCGTCGTCTCAAAGATTTTGGATTTGTAGAAATTACATCATAGAGCTTCCTAAAAATGAGCAAGATAAATATTTTGAGCTACAGCGATCGCCTAAGTGTAGCACCAGGAGAAACAATTCGGTTCATGGTTAGCTGCGAAGGTGCTGATAGGTACGACGCTGACATTGTTCGTCTGATTCACGGGGATACAAATCCAGATGGTCCGGGTTTCAAAGAAGAACTTATTGAGACAACAGTCAGTGGCTCTTACCCTGGTCGAAAGCAAGTTACTTATTCTGGGTCCTATGTGCTAGTACCAGATCATCCTTTGTTAAGCGAGGTTGAAAGCCTATCGTTGCAAGCTATGATCTGGCCGAGCACTCCTAATAAGGGAGTACAAGGTCTGCTCACAAAATGGTCTGCGACAGAAAATGCAGGCTACGGTCTATTTATTGATGAGAATGGGTGCGTAGCTCTTTGGCTTGGCGACGGAGAAGGTCGAATCGAGAAATTAACTACGGGCAAGCCACTCCTGGCTAAGTGCTGGTACTTTGTCGGGGCAACGCTTGACACTCAAAGCGGTCAAGTTTGTGTCTACCAAGAACCAATAGTTAGTGCTGCTAACAGTAAAGTCTCTATGGCCTATCCTTTAGAAAGCACAACTTGTGCGATCGAGCATTCAACTAGTATTAGACCAGTTGCTGATAACAGCGCACCTTTGATTATAGCTGGATATTTAGAGCGAGTAGAGTCAGGCAGAACGATCGTTGGTGGACACTACAATGGTAAAATTGACAGACCACGCTTGTCAAACCGTGCTCTCACCCGCAGTGAAATGGAGTCGGTCGTGCAAGAAGTCTCAAACGATAGCTTGATAGCTGCTTGGGATTTTGCTTTTGGGATTACGGCACAGGGCATTGCTTCAAGTAAGGTAATTGATAAATCACCAAATATGCTGCATGGTGAAACTATCAACCTGCCAGTTAGGGCAATGACTGGCTATAACTGGAAATCAGAAGAACATAACTTCACTCACGCACCAGAGCAGTATGGGGCTATCCACTTTCATGATGATGACCTTGACGATGCACGATGGGAAGTGGATTTTGAGTTCACTATCCCTGACAATCTCAAATCCGGTCTATACGCAGCTCGTTTACGTTCAGGCAGCGATGAAGATTATGCCCCATTTTACATCAGACCGAAGAAGGGAACTGCTACGGCTCGAATCGCACTTCTAGCTCCCACCGCTAGCTACATGGCTTATGCGAACGACCACCTGGCAACCAATGCAGTTGTTGCCGAACTATTGCTCAGTCGCACGCCAGTTATGTACAGCAAAGACCTCTATCTTGCCGAACACCGAGAATTTGGATTGTCTACATATGATACCCATTCAGACGGTAGCGGTGTTTGCTACTCATCGCGTCTTCGACCAATTCTCAGCATGAAGCCAAAGTATAGAAGCTATTTGTCCCCTTCTTTATGGCAGTTCAATGCTGACCTTCATTTTATTGATTGGTTGACCGAGATGGGCTACGAGTTTGACGTGATCACTGACTCTGACCTGCATACCGAAGGAGCCGATCTCCTCAAAGCGTACAAGGTTGTTCTTACAGGAACTCACCCTGAATACTACTCGGAAAATATGCTAGATGCGATTCTAACGTATCAGCAAGGTGGTGGTCGGTTTATGTACATGGGGGGAAACGGTTTCTACTGGGTTATTGCGTATCATCCAGAAAATACAAATATTATCGAGATTCGGAGGTGGGGGGGCACTCAACCTTGGAGAGCTCAACCAGGTGAGCACTATCTGAGTTTTACGGGGGAACTGGGTGGTCTTTGGCGTAACCGAGGCATCGCACCACAAAAGATTGTTGGCACTGGATTCATTGCACAAGGTAGTGATGTCTGCTCATACTACCGCCGTCAGCCCGACAGTTTCAACGCAAAAGCTGCATGGATATTTGAAGGTGTCGGTGAAGACGAACTAATTGGTGATTTTGGGTTAATTGGCGGTGGTGCTGCTGGGTTAGAGATTGATATTTGCGATTTTGAGCTTGGTACACCTCCTCATGCTCTCGTGCTTGCTTCTTCAGAGGATCACACTAATGGATATTGGGAGGTTGTGGAAGAACTTTATTTTAATATGCCTGGTTTAAGTGGAGTTGAAAATCCCAGAGTACGTTCCGACATGGTTTACTATACTACGCCAAACAGTGGAGCAGTATTTTCAGTCAGTTCAATTGCTTGGTGCGGCAGCCTGTCTCATAACAACTATGACAACAATGTCTCGCGAATCACCAATAATGTGCTGAAACGGTTTATGTCCGATGAACCACTACCTTGAACCTTGCGTCCTTAAACTTGTGACTGGGAACAGTGCGATTTTGTGGGATGAACTGCAACTGGGTGTGTTCGCCTGGGTGTGGTCAAAGGTGCTTGGTCTTGGGGTAAGAAACTCTAACTAATTTGTTGGACATCTATTTACACCTTTTCCGGAATAGGTAACTATTGGGATATAGTCTATATCATCAAGCGATATGGAAACATCCGAGGTGACGATAAGTATTGGAGATGCCGCAAAAGAGTTAGGCGTTTCTACAAAAACGTTGAGAAGGTGGGCAGACTCAGGAAAAATTCGTTCAGAGCGCTCACCTTCAGGACAAAGAAGATTTTACCTAGCAGACATTAAGCGGATCACACCGCGTGACTTGAAGCAATTGGATGATCGTATAACCATTAACTATGCTCGCGTTTCAAGTCATGACCAAAAAGCAGATTTGGTACGTCCTGAAAATCCACACCACTAAGGTTAGCTCCTCTGAGTTTCGCTCCTTCAAGCTTAGCTCCTCTGAGATTAGCTCCTGCTAAGTTCGCTCCTTGGAGATTAGTCCATCTCAAGTCAGCTTTACTCAAGTCAGCCTCACTCAAGTTAGCTCGTAACAAGTATGCACCACTCAGGTGAGCTTGGCTGAGATTAGCTTTGTATAGGTCAGTTTTATAAAGGTAAGCCCCAATCACTTCTGCTTCGTACAAATTTGCCTTACTTAGATCAGCTCCAATCAAGTTAGCCGCGACTAGATTTGCAAAACAGAGGTTAGCACGGGTTAGCTTTGCATGACCCAAATCAGCATCTCTGAGGTTAGCAGCTTTCAAGTCAGTCCCAATCAGGTTAGCTTCAGTGAGGAAAGCGCTTTTGAGATTAGCCTCACTCAAGTCAGCTCCAATCAAAATGGCATGACTTAAGTCAGCTTGTGTCAATTTAGCACCGCTCAAGTTAGCAACACTAAAATTAGCCCCGCTTAAGTTAGCTTTCATAAGATTGGCTGTGTGGAGGTTAGCACCATTCAGGTCAGCATCTCTAAGATCTGGTTCAATTTGGGGATTTTGCTTTCTCCACTCATTCCATGCGATCGCCCTGAGTGAGTCTCCCGTATGAGCGATCGCACCTGCTTGTAGTAAAGCTAGATGCTCAAAATTTGCCATTTTTCACTCCTGACGCCTACTCTGAGAATTGACTCGACCTGCGACATTTTCAATCGCTGTTAACGCTCCTTGAGCACCTGCAAGAATATCCTGTTCTTGTCCACCTAAGTAAAGCCGTCCAAAGCTTCCTACAGGTTGAACTGCAAGAATGTTAATCGCCGCCGCTTTCTCTGCTTCGTTCGCAGCCAGTGCAGCATATGCAGCAGGTTCAACTTCTAAGACATACAGCGTTTGTCCTGCTAGCAGCATTTGTCCCCGGTTCGTGCGATTGAGAAGTTGTGCTTGGTAAGCATCTATATTGCGGATAATCTGATTGGAAACGACACGCGGTTTGAGACATTCGTCTTTTTCGACTCCTAGTGTCGCCAAAATAGCTTGACCTGCAGCTCGGGTTTCGCCTTGGGAGCTAGAATGAATTTCCAATAGACCGTACAGTCGTTCCACCACCAGTGCTCCTGGACGAACAGAGGCTGCTTTGAGTGCGACATCTGTAATCCGATTGATTTCGATACCAGGAGAAATTTCAATCCATAATGATGTATCGCCTGGTAATGGCAAGAAACCTTGAGCGACTGTTCCCATATATGCTGCATGCTGAGGTTGCAGGCTGTCGAGAAATACGAAACTGCGTAGTTCTATTCCCAAGGTTGTCCTCTCCAGTCATAAGGGGAAAAGTTATTTATTGCAACATGTTAAGTTTAAACTACCATATGCACGAACACTCGAAAAAGTTCTACCGAGCACGTTCAAGTCTATATGCGTCTGCGCCATGATCGCCTGCAAAATACATCCTTTATTCCTTAATTTGCAATCTTGACACTCCCCTGGCACTTTCGGTATCGCGCTACGCGCTTATTCCCGTAAAAAGCCAGGGGATTCTTGGTTCGTTGACTCGCCGTTAGACAACAGGTTTGCACCAATCGCCCAAGAGGGCAAATCTCCATGCCAGACGCTTCAAGTCGGCAGAGCCGCCCAACGCGCTGGCTCCCAAGCGTAGGTTCCCGTGTGCCCCACGGTACTGAGTCCTAATTTCAGGATGTTGATAGCTGCATTCACGTCCCTGTCTTCGGTATATCCACAATGAGGACAAACATGGGTTCTTGTAGACAGAGACTTTATTACTTTCATGCCGCAATTAGAACAATTTTGGCTTGTGTTGTATGGAGGAACTGCAACTGTGACCTTCCCATACTTGTAACCAAGATACTCCAACCAAGAGCGGAATGTAGACCAGCCAGCATCACTGATTGATTTAGCCAAATGTCGGTTTCTTGCCAGCCCTTTGACATTTAAATCTATGCCCTATGCCTGCGGCACGGCTACGCCTATCGGGCACGCTGCGCTATCATAGGCTACCAAATCGTTAGATTGGATGACGGAATACGCTAATCTCTTGCAATACTCTTTTCGTTGCCTACTTATTTTTAAATGCTTGCGAGCATACCTATTTCTGGCTTTATGGTAGTTGGTTGATTGAGGTTTGTTGGCTTTTTTTCTCGCTTTGTCGTACTTCTTGGATTTCTTGCGGTTAGCGCGGTTTAACTGTTTCTCAGACTTGCGGTAAAACTGGGGAGATGGTTCTAAATTACCTTTGTTGTCAGCAATGAAGTACTTCAACCCCAAGTCTATACCGACTACTTGACCTGTCGGTTGTGTTTCAACTTTGAGGTCAACATCAATAGCAAACTGAGCGTAGTAACCATCAGCGCGACGCACTAACCGAACACGCTTAATCTGCTTGATGTCGTAGTAGTTGAGGTTATAAGTTCCCTTCAATCTTCCATTTCAAGGTTCCTATTCCTTTTTTATCTGAAAAAGTTACGGCTTTTCGGGTATTTGAAAGTTTCCAGCCACTAGTTTTATATTCAACCGAGCGGCAATGCTTTTTAAAGCTTGGAAAGCCCTTTGTGCCCTTAACCTTCTTTTTGCAGTTATCGTAAAACCGCGCTATTGCGCTCCAAGCGCGTTCAGCAGCAGATTGTCTAGCCATAGAATTGAGTTCATCAGCAAAGGGGAATTCGGCTGCCAGTACTGCACAGTGCTTGTTCAGGTCATACCTATTCAAGTTTTTGTCTTTGTTGTCCATCCAAAACCTTAAACATTTGTTTTGAACGAACTGCGACGTACGAATAGCATCGTCTATTGCCTTGTACTGCTTATCTTTTCCCTTAACTTTGAACTCGTAAATTATCATCGGCTCGACCCTCCGGGGTCTAACACGTAAGAAAATGAGGCAGCCTTACTAGAACGAGTGCCCGTCTTGCCCCACAGATCAACGAAACAAAGGCTGCCTCATTTTCTAGGGGACAATGCGTAACCAAATACTTCTTTATGTTAACTACATTGACATAAGATGGTAGTGATTAGCATCACAGCAGGGTAAACCCTGCGTCGTGGTTTTCATGAGCCAGTGCTGCAGGAGGGTCTCCCTCCGTAGGCATCTGGCGTCCCCCGGACTGATAGCGTTAGCTCCGCGCCTCTAAAAGGGGCTAGCGTGGCGTTAGCCATAGCCACGGGGTTTTCAACCTACCCTTTATAAGGATTTGATATCATAGGAATGCTTATCCAAATGGTATCTGACATCTACCAAAAGTCGTATAATTGATAAGAAATATCAACATACACTTATCGAAATCAGCGACTTTTTAATTAAGTTTTAAAAAAAACTAATAAATCTTTATGGTTGTAATGATTGATAACGAAGCCGCGAGACTTGAAGCCCTCCGCCAATATCAAATTCTTGATACTGAACCTGAAGAAGCCTACGACAATATTGCCCAGTTAACTGCTCTCATTTGTGGTACCCCCATAGTCGTAGTCAATTTTATTGATGAAAACCGCCAGTGGTTCAAGGCAAAAATTGGTTTGGATGTTTCAGAAATGCCTCGTAGCGTTGGATTATCTTACCTTTGCCAAGAACGACGGAATGTGGTAGTTATTTCTGATACTTGGGCTGATGAAAAGTTGGCTAAGAATCCAGTCGTTACATCTTATCCCTATGTGCGGTTTTATGCAGGAGTTCCCTTAATCACCCCAAAGGGAGAGATAGTGGGGACTCTTTGCGCAATTGACCAAGTACCACAGGAACTCAGTCAAAAACAAGTAGAAGCACTTGTAGCACTCAGTCGCCAAGTCATTAGCGAACTGGAGCTAAGACGTAATTTAGCTGAGGTGTCTCGTTTTGCTGAGGAACTCAAGCGAGCTGAAGCATCTTTACGCGAAAGCGAACAGCATTTGAGGCTTGCATTAGAAGCTGCTAAACTTGGTTCTTGGGAGCTAGATTTGGAAACGGGCAATTTATCTTGCTCCAAACAATGCAAAGCAAATTTTGGTTTGTCGCCTGAAACGAAGCTTTCTTATGATAAGCTCCAGGAACGTATTCATCCTGAAGACCGCGCCTATATGCAGCAGTCTGTAAGACTTGCTTTAGATGAACGCAAAGATTATGAGGCAGAGTACCGCAATATTTGGTCTGATGACAGCGTTCATTGGATACTCGCACGAGGTGCTGGTACTTACGATGCTGATGGTCATCCAGTTCGTATGATTGGTGTCACACTTGACATCACCGCTCGCAAGCAAGCGGAAGAGGAATTAAAACGTCAAAACAAGTACTCTCAACTGTTTTCTGAAATCACCCTTAAAATTCGTCAATCTTTACAAATTGAGACAATTCTACAAACTACAGTCACTGAAGTTCAAGAACTGCTACACGCAGACAGAGTTATTATCTTCAGGTTGTGGGAAGATGGTTCTGGAACCGTGACCCAAGAGGCTGTGCTGCCAGGTTTTCCTATTATTTTGGGAAAAAATATCCTTGATCCCTGCTTTGCACAAGACTATCAAGAACCGTATCTTCAGGAGAGAGTGAGTGCGATCGCCGATATTGAAACGGCAAACATCCAACCTTGCTATAAAGAATTTCTCTTGCAGTTTGGTGTCAAAGCTAACCTTGTTGTTCCAATTCTTCAGAGGGATAACCTGTGGGGTTTACTCATCGCTCATCAGTGTGAGCGTCCCCGACAATGGAATAATGTAGAAATTGAGTTATTGAAACAGTTAGCAGACCAAATAGGTATTGCCCTGTCTCAAGCACAACTTTTGGAACAAGAAACCCACCAACGTCAAGAATTGGCTCGTTCCAATGCCGAATTAGAACAATTTGCCTACGTTGCTTCTCATGATTTGCAAGAGCCGTTGAGAATGGTGGTGAGTTACTTGCAGCTTTTAGAACGACGATATAAAGACAATCTCGATGCTAGGGCGAATGAGTTCATTGGTTATGCTGTGGACGGAGCGCATCGAATGCAAACACTCATCCATGACTTGTTGAGCTATTCCCGTGTTAGCACTCGTGGTCAGCCGTTTGAACTAGTTGATTGCAATTATATTGTGAATTGTGTTCTATCCAATCTCAAAATTGCTCTTGAAGAAAGCAATGCAGTTATCACCTGCGATACTTTGCCAGAAGTTATGGTGGACGCAACTCAACTGTCGCAGTTGTTTCAAAACTTAATAAGCAATGCAATTAAGTTCCGCAGCCAACAGCCACCGCAAATCCATATAAAAGTTGAACGTATAGAGCAAAGGTGGCAATTTATGGTGCGTGATCATGGAATTGGCATCGAACCTCAATACTTAGAGCGTATTTTTGTCATTTTTCAGCGTTTGCACACCAGAAATAAGTATCCTGGCACTGGCATTGGGCTAGCAATATGTAAGAAAATAGTAGAACGCCACGGTGGAAACATCTGGGTTGAGTCACAACCACAACATAGTACTAGTTTCTTCTTTACAATTCCTGATAAAACAGGAAATAAATTGTGAGCTTTGAATTGATCATGTCTATTGAGCTTTTGCTAGTAGAAGACAACCCTGGTGATGTGCAATTAACCCAGATAGCTCTCGAAGATAGCAAAATCTCCGTGAACTTGAATGTGGTGAGTGATGGCGTAGAGGCTATGGCATTCTTACGCAAACAGGAAAATTATACTCAGGTACCCACTCCTGATATCATCTTGCTTGATTTAAACTTACCTAGAAAAGATGGACGGGAGGTACTGGCAGAAATTAAAGCAGATCAAATTCTTAAACGGATTCCTGTCGTTGTTTTGACGACATCTGGGGCTGAAGAAGATATTTTAAAAGCTTACAATCTTAGTGCTAACTGTTATATTACTAAACCGGTTGATTTTGATCAGTTTGTCAAAATAGTACATTCAATAGAAAACTTTTGGTTCACTGTTGTCAAGCTACCTCCGGAGTGAGACCTTACCCCCTAAACAGCTTCTTTCAACTTGATTTTCCAGCTTCAATGCTACAAGAAAATGCCGTAAAACTGGTAATATACGATATTCAATTGGAGCAGATTGTACAATGGAAAGTCTAACAGATAAATTAATGTTCTATCAGCAAACTGTCCAAGCTCCTTTGGCTGCTTCTTCTACTCGCGATCGCCCCTGAAGTAAAAATTTGCTCAACTCGCCAGAGCGATCGCCCTCAACTACACTACTACCAAAGGCGATCGCTCAACAAGGGTAAACCGTCAACTTGAACTGGCGATAGCTAGCCCCTTAGGGGGCCTGCGCTAACGCTGCTGCGCTGCTTTGCAGATCGCCCAAGGATTGCTTTAACCCATTATCAACGTGCAAAACCTTATCGAAGACCAAGAGGCTCCCTGTTAAATCAATAATGATGACAATCACTTCGATCACTTTTATCACATGGTGGTTGGTTTTGTAGTTGGTTTGCACTTAAGTCCGCTACATTTTCTCGTTGCTTGCCGTACTGATCAGATGCATAAGTGTGGGCTGCTGCGTCAATATAATGATTAGGAGGCAGCAGCCCTCTTTTTAGGCATTTTCATGGGTCGCATAGCAACCAAAGAATAACAAATAACAAATAACTAAAAATAATGAAAATTTTATTAGTAGAAGACAATCCTGGTGATGTCGTTCTTTTGGAGGAGTTTTTACAAGATGTCTCTTCTGTAAAGTTCTACCTGAAGCAGGCGGAGCAACTGGACGAAGCGCTGCGCTTTTTGGAGCAAGAATGCTTTGATGTTATTTTGCTAGACCTTTTACTTCCGGATAGCCAAGGATTAGAAACATTTATCAAAATCCATCATCAAGCCCCAGCTATTCCCATTATTGTGTTGACAGGTTTTGATGATGAAACCTTGGCAATTAAAGCGATGCAACAAGGAGCACAAGATTATTTGGTCAAGGGACAGGTCAATGGTGATTTACTGGTGCGCTCAATGCGCTATGCTATTGAACGTCAGCGAACTGAAGAAGCACTGCGACAGAGTGAGGAACGATTTCGGGTTGCTTTAAAAAATTCGCCAATCATTGTTTTTAACCAAGATAAAGAATTACGCTACACCTGGGTTTACAATGCCAATCTTGCCCCGACAGCTGAAGAGATGTTAGGTAAACAAGATTCTGATTTGATTTGTGCTGAAGATGCTGAACGTTTAACGATGATTAAACGTGGTGTACTCACCACAGGTATAGGAACTAGAGAGGAAGTTTCTATCACAATTAACCAAGGAAAACGGTATTACGATTTAACTGTAGAACCATTACGCAATGAGTCGCAAGAAGTTATAGGCATCACCTGCGCTAGTATTGATATCAGTGAGCGCAAACTTGCTGAAGAGCAAATCCGCCAACAAGCAGCTTTGCTTGATGTCACCACTGATGCTATTTTTGTGCGAGATTTAGATAACCGCATCATCTTCTGGAATCAAGGTGCGAAAAATCTTTACGGATGGCAGGCTCAAGAGGTGTTTGGTCAAAATGCTAACCAATTGTTGTACAAGGAACAGCCATTAGAAATCGAAACGGCTCTTTCAACCGTTATGAGTAAAGGTCAGTGGCAAGGAGAAGTGACTAAAGTTACGAAATCAGGTAAAGAAATTCTCGTAGAAAGTAGCTGGACTTTAGTTTGTCATGAAGATGGGCGACCTAGAGCTATTCTGACTGTTGACACAGATATTACCGATAAAAAACTGTTAGAAGCCCAATTGTTCCGCGCCCAACGTTTAGAAAGCATTGGTACTTTAGCGAGTGGTATTGCTCACGACTTAAATAACATTCTCACGCCAATTTTGGCAGTATCTCAATTGTTACCGCTAAAATTCCCAGATGTCTGCGAGCAAGATAAGCACCTGTTGGAAATACTAGAAAACAGTGCCAAACGAGGAGCTGAACTCGTCAAGCAGGTTTTGTCATTTGCGCGAGGTGTGGAAGGTAAGCGCATGACTTTACAAGTCAAACACTTGATCCGGGAAGTCATAAAAATTCTTAAAGAAACCTTCCCAAAATTCATCGAAGTTTACGCTGATATACCGCAAGAACTGTGGCTGGTTTCTGGAGATGGAACACAACTTCATCAGGTGCTGATGAACCTTTGCGTCAACGCCCGCGATGCTATGCCTAATGGCGGTACTTTGAATATTTCTGCTGAAAATTTGTTTATTGATGACAACTATGCTCAAATGCATTTGGAAGCTAAAACTGGAGCGTATATCTTAATAAAAGTTTCAGATACTGGAGCTGGCATTCCTCGTGAAATTATTGATAGAATTTTTGAGCCATTTTTCACAACCAAAGAACAAGGTAAAGGTACGGGATTAGGTCTTTCCACTGTCATTGGCATTGTTAAAAGTCACGGTGGGTTTGTGAATGTATTCAGTGAAGTGGGTTCTGGTACGTCTTTTAAAGTTTACTTGCCAGCTGTCCAGGGAATGGAAACACAGCCAGTACAGGAGGTGGAGGTTCTTGCAGGACATGGAGAACTGATTCTGGTTGTGGATGATGAACCGTCAATTCAGGCAATTACCAAAGCGTCGTTAGAGGCATACAACTATAAAATTCTAACTGCGAGCGATGGTATTGAGGCGATCGCCGCCTATGCTCAACGTAAAAACGAAATCACTGCTGTGTTGATTGATATGATGCTACCTGTGTTAGATGGTTTAACTGCCATGCGGACTTTGCAAAAAATCAATCCACAAGTCAAAATTATTGCTACAAGTGGACTGATATCTGGCAATCAGCTTGCAGCAGTGGGCAATAATGTGAAGTCATTTTTGTCGAAGCCTTACACAGTTAAGGAATTACTGCACACTTTACAGCAAGTTCTTCAACAGAAGTAGGTTTTCCCATAACACATCCGTTACCCAATTGCATTCTGTGTTCTGTCTTCTGCGTTCTTGTTTCATAAAAAATTTTTGTGAGGTTGTAAAAATTAATATAATGCTCTTATGATGAGCACTGCCAAATCTCGGAAAAAATTTGACACAGGTTACCGTCGGCGTGAAAACGATTGGCGGTTGTTTTTGCGTCTACTACCTTACGCCCGCCGTCGTAGGCGATCGCTAGCACTTGCAATATTCCTGTTGGTGCCAATAGCTGTCGCTAGCGCTGTGCAACCACTGCTGATTGGACAAGTTATCTCTCTGATTCGTCAAGAATCAAGCACCTATGAGTTTTTACGAAACCGCCCGTTGTCACAAGCGCTAAATATCATCGAAGTGTTGTTGCTGGTAACAATCAGTGTACGACTGATATTGACAGGTTTTCAAGGTTATTTAGTACAAAAGCTAGGTCAGCAAATCACTGCCGAAATTCGTCGCGACTTGTTTCATCATGTTACATCTTTGGCAGTACGTTTTTTTGATAGAACACCCGTAGGTAAATTAATCACCAGGCTCACCAGTGATGTGGAAGTATTAGGAGATGTATTTTCCACTGGGGCTATAGGCATTGTGTCTGATTTGTTTTTGATGCTGGTGATTCTCGGTTTTATGTTTTCTATTCAGTGGCAACTTGCTTTTTTGCTACTGATGGTTTTCATCCCAGTGACAGGTCTTATAGTTTACTTACAGAAACAGTACCGCAAGGCAAATTACACAACAAGAGAAGAACTTTCTGGACTGAATTCTCAGTTACAAGAAAATATCATTGGCATGAATGTTGTGCAATTGTTCCGACGGGAAAGATTCAATGCAGAGTTGTTTCGTGTTAATAATCAACGTTACGTCCACGAGGTAGATAAGACCATCTTTTTTGATTCATCAGTTTCCGCAACACTTGAATGGATTGCCCTAATTGCAATTGCAGGTGTGTTGTGGGTGGGTGGTTATTTACTACTGCAAAAAAACTTGACTTTTGGTCTTCTATCTACATTCATATTCTATGCTCAGCGCTTATTTGATCCACTACGAGAGTTTGCGGAAAAATTCACTGTTATTCAAGCTGGTTTCACCGCCATAGAACGCGTGAGTGAAGTTTTGAATGAACCAATAGAAATAAGCGATCGCGGTAATCCCAGATTTTCAATTTACGATTCTCGGTTGGGTTACATAGACGAAATCACAGATAAGCTGGAATTTCCTGTTGAAAACTCCCAACCTGAATTCGGAGAAATTCGGTTTGAACACGTCTGGTTCGCGTACAAAGATAATGACTATGTGATCAAAGATTTAGATTTTACCATTCATCCTGGTGAGAAAGTCGCGTTAGTTGGTCCCACAGGTGCGGGTAAAAGTTCTATTATCCGTCTTTTGTGTCGCTTATACGAACCCAACCAAGGACGCATTTTGGTAGATGGTATAGACATTCGAGAAATCCCCCAAGCAGAGTTGCGGCGTTACATGGCGGTAATTTTGCAAGAAGGCTTTTTGTTTGCTGGTGATGTCAAAAGCAACATTACCTTAGGAGACAGCTACAGTTTTGAGGAAATTCAACAAGCAGCAGAAAATACGAATATTGCTCAGTTTGTTGAACAACTGCCCCAAGGTTATGATACTCAACTCAGAGAACGAGGTACAAATCTTTCTAGCGGTCAAAAGCAACTTTTAGCATTTGCTCGTGCTGCTATTCGCAATCCACAAATTTTGATACTGGATGAAGCAACTGCTAGTCTAGATGTAGGAACAGAAGCTTTAATTCAAGAAGCTTTAAACCAACTGCTAGCGGCGCGTACTGCAATCATCATTGCTCACCGGCTGTCTACAATTCGTAACGTGGATCGAATTTTGGTACTCAAGCGCGGAGAGTTAATAGAACAGGGAAGTCATGAAGAGTTGCTGCAGCAAGGAGGAATGTACGCTAGCTTACACAATTTACAGATGTTAGGAACTTGATTGAAGAAAGTACGGGCTTGTGATGCAGGAGAGAAGGATTGACCGGAGGCTGCGCTTTCCTTGCTCCGCGCTTTTTCTCCAATATCAATAATATGCAAGTTAAATGTGTTTTAGAGGTCATTTATAAAGTAAATATTAAGTAGGGTGTGTTACGGCTATGTAAGG
>NZ_QMEA01000076.1 GCF_012912105.1 Brasilonema sp. UFV-L1 | reverse complement strand
GCAGTTTTTCCGGGTTTGATGAAACGGAGTAAGTCCTGCTGAAGCTTCTGTTTTTAACGAAAATTTTACTCCGTCAACCATGACATCCTCCCCCGGATTTGTAGAGTTGAGAGTAATAGAGGCATTTCTTACCGCAGAAGTAGAAGCCGCTGCAAAAGCATACTCAAAGGCTTTTTTACTGAATTTTTCTACATGAGTTGCATGATGAATTACCAGACGATTTGAGAAATTTGTAACAAATTCAGGAGCAAGAATATCACTACCCTCATGAATAAATTCCTCTATTTCTACAGTCATGGCTTGCGCCATTTCAACAAGGAGTCCTACTTGAACTATATTAAGCTTACGAACAACCAGGGCTAACTTTTCAGTGATGTTCATTCATCATTACCTGTCATCCTTTGACATACTTAAGAGTCATAAGAATATTACCCCCTGGTTGGACTAAAGTACCATTAGTGTAAGTTTGAAACGACTTTGAGCCTAATGGCAGGTGGTGCCCTCGGAGGAACCTCCAAGGGCGCACTTCCACCTTATTTCTTCGCCTGAATCACCTGTAAACTCCCACCTGCATACAACTTAGGTTCACTCACCTCAAACCCAATCTCTGTCAATAACCCAGCTAAATCAGTTTTCAGCAGCTGCCAAGCCGTGTGTGTCTCAAACAAAAGCAAAAATACCAACAATCCAGGTACGAAGAGAAAATTGGTAGGATTGTGAAAATCCACGAGTGTAAACACCCCTCCTGGCTTTAACACTCGATAGACTTGTTTGACAATCTGCTGTAGTTGCTTTTGTTCCATTTCATGCAGTGCGACACTTGTATGCACGATATCAAAGTGATTGTCTGCAAAGGGCATATCTTCTGCGAAAGCTTCTACATACTCAGCTTGGGGAACATTCTGCCGTGCTCGTTTCAAAGATAATGGAGAAGCATCTAGCCCTGTGACATTTTGTGACAATTTCACCAAAAACTGCGTCGCTTGACCACTACCGCAACATAAATCTAGAATTTTGGTATCTGAGTGAATTGTTAATCCTTGTAAAGCCAATTGCCGGAAATGCTCTTCACCACCTACACTCAGAGCCGCTAAGCGAGAGACACTATCATACAACCATTGATAGCGGTAACTCCAATCTCTTAAAATTGTAGCCACAAATTCTTCTCCTGTTGTTAACTTGGATATTTATTCAAGATATATTGTTAACATTAGTAAAAAAGCTGAAAAGATTGGGGGATTATTACTGCTATGGGTCGAGTAGGCGTCTTATTACTCAATCTCGGTGGTCCAGACAAATTAGAGGATGTTGGACCTTTTCTGTATAACCTATTTTCTGATCCAGAAATCATTCGCCTACCTTTTACCTGGTTGCAGAAACCTCTAGCCTGGTGGATTGCTTCAAGGCGCACAAAAAAATCTCAAGAGAATTATAAACAAATTGGCGGCGGCTCGCCATTGCGACGCATTACCGAAGCTCAGGGAGAAGCGTTGAGAGAACAATTGCGTACCTTGGGACAAGACGCGGATATCTATGTGGGTATGCGTTATTGGCATCCTTACACCGAAGAGGCGATCGCCAAAATTACCCAAGATGACATTGATCGCCTTGTCATACTACCCCTGTATCCCCAATTTTCTATTAGTACCAGTGGTTCGAGCTTCCGGCTTTTAGAAAGACTTTGGCAAGAAAACCCAAAACTTCAGCAGATTGATTACACCGTCATTCCCTCGTGGTACAAACAACCCGGTTACCTGCAAGCAATGGCGCAGCTCGTCGCAAGGGAAATAGAGCAGTGTCCCAATCCTGACGAAGCTCATGTTTTCTTCAGCGCTCATGGCGTCCCCAAAAGTTACGTTGAAGAAGCAGGCGATCCTTATCAGCAAGAAATTGAGGAATGCACCTATTTGATTATGCAAACCCTCAATCGACCAAATCCCCACATTTTAGCTTACCAAAGCCGCGTTGGTCCGGTGGAATGGCTGCAACCCTACACAGAAGACGCTATCCCAGAACTCGCCCAAAAAGGTGTGAAAGATTTGGTTGTTGTACCCATCAGTTTTGTCTCAGAACACATCGAGACACTACAAGAGATTGATCTTGAGTATCGGGAAATTGCAGAAGAAGCAGGAATTCACAATTTCCGTCGTGTACCTGCACTCAACACACATCCGGTTTTTGTCAAAGCGCTAGCTGACATGGTGATAGATGCGTTGCAATCCCCCAGTCTGAAGTTCTCGCAAGTCAGTCAATGGAAGAAGAAGGTGAGAATCTACCCACCAGAACGTTGGGAATGGGGTATGACAAGCAGTGCAGAAGTTTGGAATGGTCGTATTGCCATGTTAGGCTTCATAGCATTGATTATCGAACTGGTTACAGGTCACGGTTTACTGCACATGGTAGGGTTATTATAGTCAAATCGCGATGTCATCACTTGTAATTCGTCATTATTCGTTATTAAGTTAGTAATGATGAATTATAAATACTTGAAATTTATGTGGTGAAAACACAACTGTAGCCTATGAACAATTTAGTTAGCTAATCCTTAACGGCGAAAACTCGTATCAACTAGTCGCGTTAACTCTCCTCGTTCCACTTTCACGCCCGTTTTCTCTAGTAGCTGCGATAGTCAAATACAGAGGAATTGGGTTACGACTACTTATCAAAAACAAAAATATTGGGTTCTCCTGGATGGAAAACCCAACCGACAACAGTTTTCACTGCTTTACATTACTAGATTAACTAGAACCCAGTAACCGAGAAGTACGAGGAAGACGCTTAACCATGCAATTGGTCTGTTCATAGGCATATGCTTTAAAGTGATTTTTACTACTTTTGTGAATACACAATGTAAGAATTAGGTAATAGCACACACCATCTTCTCGACTCTTTAAGTTCTGGAGTACGAGAACCTAAGTCTAATTGCTATTCCCGATGTTTTATCAAACTTTGCTCAAACACTACCAGCATCTGCAGGACCTCTATCCTGTAGTTCTGGTTTATTAACCACACTATGTTATGTGGATAATACTATTTTAGCGATATTAATTGTCTTTGGCAGGGAAAAATGACTTTATATGTGTTTACAATACCATTCTCAAAATTATCCGAAAAGGTAATTGACAACATTGCAGATCATGAAAACTAGATATGTTTCTATTTCAATTGTTCTATTCTTGATGAGGTAGAAATGCTAGTGAGAACAATATTTACTGAGTGTTTTTAAATGTTCATCAATCTCTGGAAATAAATATTTGAATTTGAAATCTTCTTAATGACAAAGATATATTTTTCTTAGGCAAAGAATAACTTCCCTACCTAAGATAGACATAAACTCTTTCAAGAAACATATAAAGTGCTTATTAAATTCTGACTATACTTTGTCCGCTAACTCAGATTTCACCATTCTAAGTATCTGGAAATCTTTCATTTGATAAGAAAGTATCCATTTTTCATTTCAAACTTAACTTTTTGGGAGGGTTTTTATGCGAATTGCCCAAGTAGCTCCACTTTGGGAAAGAGTACCACCTCCAGCTTATGGCGGTACAGAGTTAGTTGTTGCACTTTTGACCGATGAATTAGTCAAACGTGGACATGAAGTGACGTTATTTGCATCAGGAGATTCTATCACTTTGGCAAAGCTTGAATCAGTTCATCCTCGTGCCCTACGACTGGATAAAACTGTGAAAGAACACGGTGTATACGATATGCTGAATTTCGGTCGGGTATATGAGCGAGCTAACGAGTTTGATATTATTCATTCTCACGTGGGATGTATCGCTTTAACATATGCCAATCTGGTAGAGACACCGACTATTCACACGTTGCATGGGATTTTTACTCCTGACAACGAAAAAGTGTTTAAATACGCAAAAAATCAGCCTTACGTTAGTATTTCTGATGCACAACGAGAACAAAGGCTAGGGCTGAATTATGTAGCAACAATTTATAACGGGATTGATGTTCGCAGTTATAAATTTTATCCCCAACCTGATGAGCCGCCATACTTGGCGTTTCTAGGTCGAATTTCTCCAGAAAAAGGAACGCACTTAGCGATAGAAATTGCCAAACAAGCAGGCTGGCGCTTGAAGATGGCGGGTAAGGTGGATGTCGTTGATGTGGAATACTTTGAAAAAGAAATCAAACCTTTGATTGATGGTCAGCAAATTGAATATTTGGGTGAAGCCAATCATAGGCAAAAAAATGCTTTAATGGGAGGTGCGGTAGCAACACTATTCCCCATTACTTGGCGAGAACCGTTTGGATTGGTGATGGTTGAATCAATGGCATCTGGTACCCCAGTGATTGCGATGAACCTGGGGTCTACAAAAGAGGTTATTGCTCACGGTAAAACAGGATTTTTGTGCAACAGCGTTGAAGAATGTGTGAGTGCTGTGAGCAAGGTTGCAGAACTAGATCGCTTTGCGTGTCGGGAGTATGTCTGGAATTGTTTCAGTATTCAGAACATGGCTGATGGCTATGAAGCAGCTTATTACAAGATTCTGGCGGAACAGTTTGCTTTGAGTAACGCACATTTCCCCAATCTAGTGACTTCAAGCAACAAGTCTATTTCCGGCTAAGAAGCATTTTGGGGCGATTACACTCCGCACGATATCCTCTTTTGTCTATCGCCCCAAGGAACTTCTCCTCTGAACCAAAAGTGGTCTTTGCAGCCTAAATTTCTGCCAAAATCTCTAAGTTAGCTCAGCATAGCCTTGCAAGTTCTCTGGCTCAAATTGGCGCAGAATGCGAGTTGCTTGATTGGTTAATTCTTGATTCCCTTTAATGACAATCAGATACTTGCCTGCATTGAGGCGGTTTCGGTAAGGTAAAGCATCCCCACTCCCCACGGTTAAACCAACTCCACCACCAACAAAGTATGCACCTAAAGCACCAGAAGCCGCTCCCAACAATCCACCAATGAGGTGATTACCAAGTCTGCCAATGGGAAGCACTTCGATACCCGTCAAAAGGTTGAAGGCGTAACCAGCAACAAAACCAAAGGGAATTAGCCAGGATGTCAAACGATTGATCCCTTTCTTTGCCTGCTGATTTGGGTTGATGAACCCATACTCATCAGCACTTTTGTATCCCCTGCCTAAAATATCAATTTGATTGGTGGGTAAACCTTCTTTTTCTAGGGCCGTGTAAGCTTCTTCTACTTTTGATCTGTCTGGTAGAACTGCAACAAGATAATTCATAGTGTCATCCCAAGTTATGTTGTCATTGTTGACTTAAAAAGTCTTTCGCCCACTTCTGTTGACAATTAAGTGAAGTGAGCCAACTCACCAGAAACGATAAATATTGAAGCAGTAAAAAACCTCAATCTTCAGGTTGAAATGAAACTGAAGCAGTTCTCCTTATTTGCCTATTTCTCATAGAAATGTTATTTTTATCACTTGTCTGATGTCTTGCCAGAGAACTCGTCACTATCCAGGGCTATTTTATTCTAAATAAGTGTTTGAGTGTGCTTAGACTAGTTGACAATTGTCTGTCCCATCCCCAACCGCGTCTTCATCCCCGTACCTGAAAACCTTGCGTACTGAACCAATAAATTAGCCACATTCGCCAGCAAAGAATCAGCACGGTTGAAAACTTGTAGTGTCACATCACCAACAAACCCATTGACATAACCTTTGTGTAATTGCCAACTTTGGGTTTTCATTTTGTGATGCTTAAGAAGAATTGCATTGCTAAGGTAAGCAATTAATTCATCGCTTCCCAAATAAACAGGTGCAAAATGATTCCAACGTTCTAACCAACTGCGGAACATCAATGCAGGTACGGGAAGAGGTAATGGTGTGCTACCCTGTGCAAAAGCTGTTGGTGTGAGAAATTGCAAGTCAAATCGTCTGACTGGTTCTGGTTCATTTGCTACGAAATTTGTGTATAGTTCTTCGTAGCTAGTGATTTCGTCTTCGCGGCTGATGACGTTGAATTTAGCTCCGAGAAATTCTAGAGATTCTGATAAATTCAAAGCAGAAATAGTTTTGGCTGTAACGTCCTGCAATCCGCAGAGAGATAATCGGTAAAACTCTTCTGGATGGAAGGTCAAAAAGTCTTTGGTAATGGTTGATAATCCAAGAATTCCTGAGAAAGAAATTGGGGGAATGGTTTCGCCTCCCATTTCTAAGTCTAGTTCTTTGTGTAGTTGCTTAACGAGTTCTAAGCCGTAGGAACGGGGTAAAACTGTTGATTCGGATACGTTTAATATCCAGGTTGAACGAATTAGCATGAGTATTATAAAGTCTTGAATTTAACCCATCCTGGAACAAGTTTAATTTCGCCGTTCGGATTCATCACAGTTCGCCTAGATTTTGGTGCTTCAAAGCCTGATGCTTTTAAACCACAAGTATCGCGAATTTCTTCCCGCAGTTCATCTTTTAGCAGTAAACCAATTGTAGTTCCTGTCATACTACTACCCCATCCCAGTCTTAGGCTATAGGGAGATTTTTCTGGTTCATAAAATTCGCGGATATAATTAAAATCTAAATTCTTGCCTGATGCTCTAGGATTATTTTCTATTTCTTGCCAATAATCATGTTCATAGTCCCATTGTTCTTGAGTAAACTCCTGACATATTTGTAAAAGTTCATCAAGATTGCTAAATGGTATTTTCATACCTTGTTTGTGTTTAAACCATGAAAGCATTTCTGTGTCTAAGCTGAGAGTAAACTCAGTTTGCACATTCCACACCATCTCAGCATAAATCGATGCTCTATATTTAGCTATATAATCAGGAAACCTGCTAGAAACTATCACCTCAGCGACAACAGGTAAATTGACGGGTGTTGGTTGACCTTTCTTCTTTGTAATTTTTATTTCAACTCTTTCAACTAATGATTCTGAGTCACTGACTTTTAAACAGCGCAAGAAATCTGTATTCTGACTTTTACCAAAGAAAGTTTTACCTTGATAGGTGAGAGAAAAGTTTGAAAACAGACTTTCCATGAATAAGTCATCGTCAACATTTTTTTGGGTATTTTTATTGCTAAGTTCTCCCAACCTTTGTCTGAGAGTTTTTTCAATCTCGCTAACTCTATTTGATGAAGGGATGTTGTAGCGTTCTGGGTATTTAAGTAAATGATAAGCAAGAGCAGTTCTTATTGCTCCTTTAATTGAGGAACCAGGGATAAATAGATCTCCCATACCATTGCGAATCATCGGACGTAAATCTGTAATCCTTTCTTCTGTCAATTTTTGACTAATGGCGGTTTTGGGAAAAATTGGGTTTCCATCTGTGTCTTTAGCACTCCACCACTCATTACCGAAGGCTTGTTTCAATAGCCTGCTGATGTCCTGATGTTCTTCAATGGCTTGGATATAGTCATTTAGAAATCGTCCTCCTTGTTGCTGTAAAGCTTTTGCTAATGCTTCTTGGTTAGGAAGGTAGACTTTTTTAGCTGTCTGCACATATTCAAAAGGATTCAATCTAGATACAGATGACCCAATATGTAAAATAGGACTAGTCAACTGTATCCTTCTTGATTGATAGAAATCCGGTTTCTTGAGAGCAAATTCAGGAGAAAGAACCATGATTTTATTTATCCTGTCCTTTGATAGGAAGACTTAAGCTAATACCACTTCGGTAAATGCAATGTTTTTTAAAATCTTTAGGTGTGACATCCACTAGCTTTCCTTGTGGTGGTGTAAGAAAAACTGAACCTTCGCTAAACATTCGCACCATTTTGCGACGCACCTGATTTTCAGCTATCCAACCACCCCGTTCTTGAATCTCATAGCTGGCGTTATTTAAAAAGTCATCTGATAGGGATGGTTCCCAAAATAAGCTGATCAGGCTGTGATAAGTTCCAGCCGAAAATTTCACGAGATTATGCCAATTTTCAGGTAATTCTAACCACTCAACTTGAAATCTTCCTGCACCGCTAGAACGTTCTCCCCCAAGTCCTTCTTCTCCCAAAAGATACAATGCAGCTTTTAGGTTATCTGCAAGTTTCTCTCCTTCTGGCGAGAATTGCAGCAGAAAATATAAACCTGATAAACTTTGAATGTCATTGCCATTTTGCTCCCACTGAAATTGGACAAAACCAGTCTGATAAAAGTTTGTAGCTCTAGTAATTCTGTCTACTGCAATTTTGGGGAATTGGTCAATCTCAAAGGCTTTTTTGTAGTCAAAGGTTCCTGCTTGACACAGATGTCCCTGAGATTTACCTTTTGTTTCAGCAATTAACTCTTCAGCATCAGTATCTATGAACCCTTCGCCTTGATACCATCTTTGCCAAACTTCCAAAGGCAAATAATTAAGTTTTTTATAGGTTTTAAAAAACTCTAACTCTTTTTCAGTTCCTTGCGGGTAGTTGATGGGAAATTTAAGGGGACGGGGAAGATAGTAGATTGTGTGTTCGTTGTTTTGTCGATAGATAAATGTTGAACTTACCCGGAAGGGAGATATCAGTTGAGGTTGCTTATCAGTGGGAAATTTCTGTAATAATTCCTCAACAGCTTCTTTACCAAACAACCGCGCATAAGCACTCACCCAAGCACTAAATAAAGTATCTGAACGCACGCGATCGCTCGTTTCTTCAATACCAATTCCGACTTCTCCAAAGTGAGCAGGACTGCGTCCAAACTTCAGTTTAACTAATTTCCAGACACTCATGATTCATTTCCTGGCAGTAACCGCCCCTCAATGTACTCGCGTAAGCTTGCGAAGTTATCTAAGAGTGCTTGTGTGTTGGCGATGGGTGCAAATTGCTGTAAACTTGATGTTCCAGCAGGAGTGCTGGTTATCTGACGGTATTGCTCTAAGCTGCGATAGGAAAACTCGAAGTTCTGAAATCTGACTTTGCCGTAACCTCTGGAACCATGTCCACCGAGTGCATCATCTTCTAAAATGGCAAGAGCGATCGCAATATTTTGTAAGTCTTCTATGGCTTGCGCCGCATCTTCTACAGTATAAATTAATTCAAACTGGAATTCTGCTCCTGCTGGTACACGTTCTACTTGTCTGGGGTTCGCCGCCGCTGTGACTCGATCAATACCGTTTTCAAATTTCCACTCAGTCATGTACAAACCAGTATCAACTCGCTCCAGCAATTCAATTGACTTATCTAATAAATTGCAATCTCTTACAATTAAACGAGCAGGTGCATTTCGTCCTTTAACTTTTACGTATTGCTCTCGTATTTCTCCGTGTGCAATTTCTGTCCTTTGAGTTTCAAATCGTGCGAATCTATGTTCTTCACTACCAGACCTGATAATCATTTGCGCTTCAACATTAGCTACTCGCTCTAATCTTTCTTGATTGACGACATCACTTTTCACCCAAAAATTAACGCCGGTTGAACCAAAAATTCTGCAAAGCTTACAATTTCTCGCCCCATCAAAACTAATGAGTATAGGCGAATTATCTGTTTTTATCTCTGTATAACCAGCCACTAAATCATCACTTTCATAACGATAAGTACCACTACCTCCTGGACGATTCAGGGGTTTTTTCAATAAACGCTCTAAAATTGAACGCAGCTTACCTTTAATAGATGATCCTGGTAGATAGGGATGGCGACTCAAAGGGTTGCGAATAACCGGTTTATCCAGTCCACCAATATCTAATCTTTCGCCACCTCCTCCAATATGAATACCAGTTTCTACTATAAGGTTACTGGTAACTCTAACTTTACCCAGTAATTGTTTTTGTTCAAAATTATTTGTTGATATTGTCATTGGTCTTTTCCTCCTGCTGCTTTATGGTAAGCAATCACTGCTTCAACCAGTTGAACAAATCTGTCAAAGTCTTCCGTAGTTTTCACCTGTTTAATTGCTGCATCCAACACTTGCTTAAATGGAGCAACGGGTCCAGGGTCTCTACTATTTTTTTGTTGTCGAGCCGCAGCATAAGCAAGTTTAGGTTTTAAGAAAACAAGGTCGTTTTCAATAACAGAAAAGTTCTTTTTATCGTCTTTAGCTAGATTAGCTTTGAGACGATTTACCGCATCTAAAAATTTACGTATTTGATTGGTTTTTAGTTGTTTAGCAAGTTCCTTACCAAGTTGTTCAGTGTCCTCTACTAACTCACGAATTTTATATTCTTGCAGTCCTGGAGTTAGAGTGTTAATTTTATTAACCATTGTTGTGACAATATCATCACCATCATTAGATTGTCTATTTCGTTGTGTCATAGTTTGATGAGCGGTTTAAGAGTTCAATCCAAGTCGCGATCGCCCGAAAGTACGGTGCATTATAAGGGCTTTTTAAAGAAGTCCGAAAATCATTGTTATCTAGTACCCTATTCGGTAACCTCGCTAGAGTATAAGCTATCTTTGGTAAGTGCAAATAATAGCGAGTTCCTAAAGCCTCCTGTGACTTCCTGTCTTCAAACTTCTTCAGTGCTTGCTCTTGTATTTGTGCAGTGATGAGCAAATTACGCACAAAATTACGGGAATAATTCACCTCAATCTTTTGCTGTTCCAGTATTTCGACAAATGGTAAGACACCCAACAGGTTTGGCTTGGCTTCTGGATGTAGATATTGTTTCATCTCAGAATCAAGAAGATTGATATCTTCTATTCCCAGCCATTCGTCCCACTTAAAGACTTGCCCAAATAATCCTAAACTGTCTCTACCATTTCCTTTAGCAGCATCTTCAGCCTTACCTGACGATTCCGCAGCTTGATAAAGAGGAAACTTAATATCATCAATACTAATACCTGCTGATAAGGTAATATCAGGATGATTTCCAGTATAAGCGCGGAAGCACTGATAAACGTCAAAGGCAAATTCTACAACTTCATTCCACGCACCGCTGACAAAGACATCATCTCCACCCGCGTAAATGAAGACTAAATTTTTTCGTTCATCTTGAGTCAGAGATTTGGTGTTTTTTAAAACCTGTCCTCTCTCTTGCTGTTTCAGAAAATTCTCCTGACGGTTCTCTGCTAAACTGTTGAGATAGACTTTAAAAAAATAACTCATCTGGCGAGATAGACCAGCTAAGTTTGGCAAAGTTCGATTATCACCCAACCCTTTGGCAAAAATTTGTCCCAGCCTGTCTACATCCATTCGTAAATAACCAACTCTCTCAATCCCTTTGGCAATTCTCGCCATCTCGCCTGCGCGGATAGGTGAACCTGGTTCTTCTTCTTCACTTTTTTGAGCGTAATTACCAAGCAAAAACGGGACAGTATTAGTAGAGCGATAGTAATGATATATCATCCAGTCGTTGACTAAGTAAACTGTCTCAGTCTCTAGAGTTTCTTTTACCTGTTTGCGATACTTAAATATGTGATAGTAGACAGGCTCATCTGAAAGCTTGAAAGTTAATGTAAAAGCGTCATCTGAGATTTTATCTCGCGGCGATCGCACAATTGCCTGTACTTTTAAAAGCTTGCCACCTAACTCAAACATCTTACGACAAGTAGGACAAGCTTCCACTGAAATTTCATCACTCAATGGTTGTAATTCTTCTAAATCATCTCGATGACAAACTTTGCAGGGCGTGTGACTGTCGCGAGGTTTAAGGAAGTCTACAATTTGGTTGACAAATTTTCGCGATTTTTGTTCTGATAGTTTCTGAGTTACTTTTGACCAATGCGTTGCAAATTCTTGAGTAGCAACATCTTTAATGGGAAAGTCTACATGGTCTAAAGCTAGAAAAACTTTACCTTGAAATTCTTCTACTAACCAATTATTTAACCTCTGACTCACTTCTTTCAGTTTATCTTCTGTCGTATCTATAGGTGCAAGCAGATATAAGTTACCGCCACCAGCATAAATCACATTAGTACGCGGTAATTCTAATTTTTGCAGCAGTTGTTGAACGACTTCTTCTGTCACTAACTCTAAGTAAAAGCTTCTCGCACGCAAAGACTTCAGCGCACCCGCAGAACTAATTGTGTAGATAAATTTTTGAATACCTGATAAATCTCCAGCAATTAACCTAAGTTGTTTAGCTTCAAGATTATTTGCTAGCGCAGCTGCTACAGCACCAGTTGCCCTTACCATATCAATAAGGGCAATATCCGAATGATTCAAGCTAACATAGGAGCCAAATTTCTCTAGAATTAGGGTGAGTAGTGATAGATTCTTCCAATTTGTATCGTTAAATTTCTCTAAAGTGAAAACTCGCTGGATACGTTGTTTGAGAAATTCAATATCTTTTTCTTCTGGTGATTCTTCTTTCTGTGGATAGGGAATTTGCGGATTGAGTCCTTTAATGTAGGTTGCTTCCCAGTAATGTCTAATAGTCTGACATTGCGACAGCTGGACTTGGTCAAACAACAAGCGTAAGGGAGTTAGACTATTTTCTTTCTCTTTAGACCACAGAATATCTGGTTTGTTACACCATAAGATACACTTTGCTTGCTGGATTGCTTTTGAATCCTCTGGATACCATTTACTCAGTAATTGTACACCAGCTAATTGTGCTAAAACCCACACAGCTTGTTGGGCGACTGGCAATGCGGCGTCGGTAGCTTTTGAGTCAGTCATTACATTTCATATTAGTTGTGCGGAACTGCGTGGATCATAGCTTATGAGTGGAATTGGGGTTTTCCAATTCCTAACTGCTAGCAAATAATCAGATGTTAGTATACAACTAGACTAAATTATTCCTACTTAGAAATACTGGCACTTCACAATAACTTAAAGTTGTAAAGCTTACTTAATAAACTAGTAAAAGTGAAGAATATTGTACGATGAACCACCAGCAGATCCATTTTTAGCCCAACTCTGTCAAGGATATACTGAGGCGGAAGTTGCCGAAATACAGCAATATATGGCTGAGTAGGATAGTTCTACTTATATCAATGTGGCTCAAAGTATCTTAGACCATGCTACCAGTAAAGAATTTGACCCGTTAAAATATCTACGCAAAGCCCACAATTTTAATAAAAAAAGAGCAGCACTACGGATATTCATCAATCATCTAGGATTGCTGTATTGCATCTGCCATCTTGGAGGAATACAAACCATAGCTAACGCCACACTCATCATTTTAGTACCACCAGTAATGTCAACAGCGATCGCTTGATCTTTGCACTCAGAATGCCGGAAGATATCTTCTCCTAGTTCCCAAAGTGTTTTGTCATCCTAATCTTTGACTACCAAACCTACAGCACCCAAACCCTCTGATTGTCCACTGCTCAAAAGTCTGTGTTCCGTCTTAAACTGGTGTAAACTAATCATCACCATTCCTAATTCACATTCTTCTGCATACTGAATATATCTATAAGGTTTTCTCAAAAAATTTCTAGCATTATGCCTGTCACTAGATATACCCAGAAACTGCGCTTCAATGTCATTGCATCCCAAATAGCGATCGCTCTAGTCTGTCTTTCATCACCTTTACTACTCACTAATCCCATTTCGGCACAACCACTGACTGAAACACAAATTAGTTCTCATATTCAACGCTTAAAGAATCCTCAACAGCGTTCTGCTGCAATAGATTATTTAGTCAGTGTGGGTAAACCTGCTGTCCCCGCCTTAATTACAGCTTTGCAGGAAGATAGCGATGCCCAGGTGCGTGCGAGTGCTGCAATCATTCTTGGTAAAATGGGACCAGCCGCTGCCCAAGCTGCAATCCCCTTAGTACGAGCAATTGATGACAAAGATGCTGCTGTTCGTTCTCATGCAGTCCAAGCGATTGAAAAGATTGGCAAACAAGCTTACGTTCCTCACTATATGGCTGGTTTAGACAGTGAAAAGGAATGGGAAAGATATAGTGCAGCCCATGCGTTACGCGCTATAGGAAAAGATGCTGCACCTGCTGTGCCTACCTTGATAAAAAAGTTACAGGATGAAGATGTTTGGACGCGTGTAAATGCTGGTTCTGTATTAGGTAGTATTGGCAAAGCATCTGTACCTGCGGTACCTGCTTTGGTTGCCCGTTTGCAAGATACAGATGTCACAGTTCGCCACAGTGCAGCGTATGCTTTGGGTGCGATCGCTGTAAGTCTGCAAGAAAATCTGAATCAGGTGTCTACAAAAGAACTGAACACAGTTGTCGCAGACTTGGAAAAAGCCCTGAAAGTGGTGCAAAATCCCTCGCTACAATTCCGTCCCCAAGCAGTTACCTCTGTGAGTGATCCTCTTACCACCTTGAAGAAGGAGAAAATAAACCGGGGAAAGTCAAAAATTAGGGGTGTAAGGGGATAAGGGAATAGGGGTGTAGAGGAAATCAATGAGTGGAAGCTTGAACCCTTTTGGCTCCGCTTTAGAGTGTAGCGAAAAGTACTGGGGACGGGGTTTCCCGCCGCAGGTAACTTTTCAAGAGAGCACATTTTGTTATTTCCTTTTACACCCTTACACCCCTAGTTTTGGTCATTTAAATTCCCAGCCGTTGGTAAACCTGCTCAAGGTGTCGCAGATGCTGCTGTGGATCAAAACACGCTTCAATTTCTGCTGACGACAACTTTTGGGTAACGCGAGAGTCTTTGACAATCAACTCATGAAAATTTCCGTCTGGTTTATTCCAAGCCGTGTGAGCATTTCCTTGTACAATTGCATAAGCTTCTTCACGGCTTATTCCTTTGTCTACCAGTGCTAATAGTACTCTCTGGCTGAATACAACACCACCATAGCAGTACAAATTTTGCTCCATGTTGTCTGGATAAACCAACAGGTTTTTTACCAAGTCGGTTATTTCCTTGAGCATAAAGTGCGTCAAAATGCAAGTATCGGGAAGAATCACTCTTTCTACCGAACTATGGGAAATATCTCTCTCATGCCAGAGTGCGATATTTTCCAAAGCAGCGCCAGCATGAGAACGAACCAGTCTTGCCATTCCTGTCAGTCTTTCTGAACGAATGGGGTTGCGTTTGTGGGGCATTGCTGAGGAACCTTTTTGCCCTTTGGAGAAGAATTCTTCGACTTCTAGAACGTCTGTTCTTTGTAGGTTCCGAATTTCAACGGCGAAGCGTTCTATAGATGCAGCGAGTAAAGCAAATTGCTGCACAAAGTCAGCGTGGCGATCGCGCGATATAACTTGTGTCGATGCAGTATCGGGTTTGAGTCCGAGTTTTTGACAGGCGATCGCCTCTACGCGAGGTTCAATATTGGCATAAGTTCCCACCGCACCAGACATCTTACCAACAGCGATTGTTTCACGCAAAATTTTCAAACGTTCTTGGTGTCGCAAAACTTCTGCTAACCACCCAGCAAGCTTAAAACCAAAGGTAATTGGTTCAGCGTGAATACCGTGGGAACGTCCAATCATCACTGTAGTGCGATGTTCCTTTGCTTTTTGACGAATCACCGAAATCAACTCTTCTAGGCGTTGCATCACCACATCCAGACTTGCAACAAGTTGCAATGCTAAAGCCGTATCCAGCACATCAGAACTCGTTAAACCCAAGTGGATATATCGCCCCACATCACCTACATATTCATTGACATTTGTCAAGAAAGCAATCACATCGTGGCGGACTTCAGCTTCAATTTCCAGCACCCGCTTTGGATCAAAATTCGCCTTTGCCTTAATTTCCTCAACTGCAGCAGTTGGAATATAACCCAACTCAGCTTGAGCTTCACAAACAGCAATTTCTACTTGCAGCCAAGTTTTCAGTTTATATGCTTCTGTCCAGAGATTGCCCATTTCGGGCAAGGTATAACGCTCAATCACAGTCCGCCACAGAATACAACCGTCATATTGTACAAAGAACGTGGCAAGTCATGAAGACTATGTATCATAGTTTAACCAAAAGTTTGCTTTCACTCATAAAGTTGATATATCCCGATTCTGATTTGAATGTGTTAGTAGCGTGCCGTAGGCAGCAAATGCGTGAATTTTTATAATTCCCGATGACTTCTTTTACGCTTCATGCGCTTTGCCTGAGTAAAGCGTCGCATAATTCGATGAATAAAGTTAGAGCCATTACCAGACTGTTTCTTTGTTTGTGTATTCCTATTATTTGGTTTCAATCCTTGCTCAAGACGAGCGTTTTCAGTTATGGGAATAGCATTCTTATCAGGAACAATACGGGAACCGTACTTTCTAGCATAAACTTGGGTAAATTCAGCACCAAAAAAAAGAATCTGGGCAGCATAATTAACCCAAGCTAGGATAACGACTACTGAGCCAGCAGCACCGTAAGCTGAGCCAAAACTACCGTTCCCCAGATACTGTCCTAAAAGATACCTACCAATAGAGAACAGAAGTGAAGTGAGGGCAGCTCCAATTAAAACATCATTCCAAGTGATTTTAACATCTGGCAAGACTTTGAAAATCAGTCCGAATAGCAACGTGGTAATCGTAAAACCAAGAAGGAAGTTAAGAAACTGCCAGATAAAACCGACACCAGGCACCACATTTCTAAAGTAACCAATCAACCCTGCTAACACTGCACTAATCACAAGTGAGACGAGTAATAAAAAACCAATTGCTAGCACCATCGCAAATGAGGTTACGCGTTGGCGAACCATGTTTTTCATCACGCGTCCGGGTTTTGGCTGCACTTCCCAAACTGTATTCAGCGCATCTTGCAATTCGTTAAATAAACCAGTCGCACCAAACATCAGGACTATGACACTGATGATAGAGGCGATAGTCCCGGTTTTCGGCTGGTTGGCACTTTGAATGGCTGTCTGGATAACGCCTGCACCATCAGGACCTACTAAACTTTCAAGTTGCTGCTTAATTGCATCTGTTGCTGCTGCTTCTCCAAGTACTGCACCGGCGATCGCAATCACAATAATCAGCAATGGAGCAATAGAAAAGATTGTGTAATAAGATAGTGCTGCGGCTAACCGTGACGCTTTATCTTTGCTCCATTCATGAAACGTTTCTTGGAACAGCCCCACAATTGCCTTGAAATTCATTAAAGTATCTCCTTTTTGGTGATGTGCTGACCTCCTGAAAAAATAAATACCAGAGATATTATCTTTTTTGCATCCTTCCCAAGGCATTAGTACAGTGCCCTTGAGGGAGAAATCACATTTTTCATGGAAATCAAGTTCTGATGTCCGCACCTGACGAATCAAATCCCAGTTGTGGACTTTGCATCTGTAATATCAAGGTTAAGACTTACGCACCATCTGCCACCAAACCCGGTTTCTTCGTTCCTATTTGGTTGCAAAACAGAGGCTTTTTGGTAGAAACCGGGTTTCTTTTGCGTAAGTTCTAAAGGTATTTGCCCATATCATAAACTCCCTAACTGCATAAAGTCAAAAGATTGCTTCCTATAAAAAAACAGAGAGATCGAAATCTTTGAGATTCCGAAAAAGTTGCAAAGTGCTATGTAGCTCTTAAATAAACTTCTTCGAGAAGTCAGAGTTAGATGTACAAGTAGTAGCTATAAATTCTACTAACCATAATTGCAACAAAAGCGATCGCTCTATTGTCAACTTCAACATTATATTTCAAGGGTAAAACAATGAAAAAGTTCCAATTGTCAGTCAATGCTTTAACTCAGGCATTAGTTGCTTCACTAACTCCAACTCAGAATACTGCAACAACAGCAACAACAACTGAAAATGCTCGACGAGGTGGAGGTGATAGAATCGTTTGTTTTTCAGCAGATGGTAGTAGCAGCCATGAGCCTCCCTGTAAGCCTGGTGAAAGACCTGTTAGAGTCAACTCCAGAGGCGAGAAAGCTGAGTAGAAGTCATATCCTTTGGGTTGATTCTAACTCCCTATAACAAGCCAAAAGTAAAAATTTACTTTTGGCTGGACTGATGTAATTATGCAATTTTCTTTATAAGCGAGAAGTCTTAATATCGTCACAAAAACGGTGAATGTCTTCATTGTTATTGGGATTGGTTTTTAGATAATCTTGTAGTAAAAGACAACCACGTACTAGTAAATCATTTATGTTTAAATTCCACAGGATAAGTGTTTTGTCCTGACTTGCAGAAACAAGTGTCTTGCCATCAGGACTAAAACTGATGCTATTAATAGCACCCTTGTGTCGTCCAGTGATAGTTGATAGTTCCTCACCATCCAAACTCCAAAGTTTGATGATGTTGTCCTCACTAGAAGCTATGGTCTTGCTATCAGGGCTGAAAGATATGCTTGTAACACCACGCAGATGACCAGTAAGCGTTTTGAGTTCTTGACCATCTAAATTCCAGAGTTTGATCATTCCGTCAAGACTAGCAGAAGCAATGGTTTTGCCGTCAGGGCTAAAAGATACACTCGTGATAGCAGCTTCATGACCAGTTAGGGTTGCGAGTTCTTGACCATCTAAATTCCAAAGTTTGATCATTCCGTCAAGACTAGCAGAAGCAATGGTTTTGCCGTCATGACTAAAAGATACACTCGTGAGTGCAGCTTTATGCCCAGCAAAGGTTCTGAGTTCTTGACCATCTAAACTCCAGAGTTTAATCATTCCGTCAAGACTAGCAGAAGCAATGGTTTTGCCGTCAGGGCTAAAAGACACACTCGTGATAGCAGCTTCATGACCAGTTAGGGTTGCGAGTTCTTGACCATCTAAATTCCAAATTTTGATTGTACGGTCCTCACTCCCAGAAGCAATCATTTTACTGTTGGGGCTAAAAGACACACTCGTGACTGCAGCTTTATGCCCAGTTAGGGTACGAAGCAGTTGACCATCCCGATTCCAAATTTTGATTGTCTGATCAAGACTTGCAGAAGCAATAGCTTTACTGTTGGGGCTAAAAGACACACTCGTGACTGCAGCTTTATGCCCAGTTAGAACTGGCGGTTTCTGACCACTTTGATTCCAGATTTTAATAGTATTATCCCTGCTCCCAGAGATAAGAGTTTTGCCGTCGTGGCTGAAACTGATACTGTAAACTATATCGTTATGTGCATGGTAGTTTTGAACAAATGAACCACCATCTGAACTCCACACTTGGATGGTTCCATCCCAACTTGCAGAAGCAATAGTTTTGCCGTCGTGACTAAAAGTCACGCTTGTGACAGGACCTTTATGCAGCGTCTCCAAGGTTTTAACACTTCGATTATTCCGATTCCAAAGTTTAACGTTGTAGTCATCACTACCAGAGACAAGGGTTTTGCCGTCAGGACTAAAACTGAGACTGTTAACAGCATCACCATGTCCAGTTAAAGTATCAAGCAGTTGACCATTTAAATTCCAGAGTTTGATAGTTTTGTCAAGGCTTGCAGAAGCAAGAATTTTACCGTCAGGACTGAAACTGACGCTGTTGACACCACCACTATGCCCAGTGAGAGTCTGAAGCAATTGACCATCTAAATTCCAGAGTTTGATGGTTCCGTCCTGACTACCAGAAGCAAGAATTTTACCGTTAGGACTGAAACTGACACTTCTGACACCATCATTATGTCCTTTTAGGGTGTGAAGCAATTGACCATCTAGATTCCAGAGTTTGATAGTTCCATCCTGACTACCCGAAGCAAGAATTTTACTGTCAGGACTGAAACTGACACTCCTGACAGCGCTACTATCCTCTAAAGTGTGAAGTACCTGACCATCTAAATTCCAAAGTTTAATGGTTTTGTCTTTACTAGCAGAGGCAATGGTTTTACCGTCAGCGCTAAAACTGACACAATAAACATCACCAAGATGCTTAGACAAGCGGTTGCGTTCTTTGACTTGATAAACTGCCTGCCTTAACGTTAATTTTACCTGCATCTCGGTCTCTGGAGGCGCAAGACCTAATTTTTGTAGTTTTTGTCCAGCCTGTATTGCGACTTTGAGCGAATCCAAATCTTTATTCAAGGCAAACAGCGCTGCTGAAGATTCGCTGGTGGCTTTAACTTCGTTTTTTCCTGATTCCAAAGATTTCCACCAAGCTACCCCAGCCAGGATCAAAGCTCCCACTAAGCCACCTGTGAGTCCTAAAATAGTCAGTTGTCGTCTACGCTTGTGCTTTTTAAGCTCATTATCCCGCAATGCTAAAGAAAGCTCAATGAAATGTCTTTCAAAAGAATTCAGTTCATCAAAGCGTTGCTGCTGCCAATATTCTGCATCCAAGAGTGGCTTTCCACGCAACAATGCACCTTCATCGTTACCGCTATTTTCCCATTGACGAATGAGCGATCGCAACTGCTCTTGCCAATAGCGAAATTCACCATCAACTTGTATCCACCCCTCTAAGCGTCCCCAGCTTCTAATCAGCGCCTCATGCACAATTTCCACTGTTTCTTCACCTGATGACTCGTTGCGGTTTGTCACCACAAGACGTGCATCTGCTAAATGCCTTACCAAATCCCAATTTTCTGACTTTACCTCATCACGAGTCGCTAATCTCCTGGTCACCTCAACTCCTTCTCCTAAACGCACCAACTGCATAAACACTTGCTGCGCCCGATTTCTATCTACTTCAGAAAGTTGAGCATACACTGTCTCTGCGTGACTAGCTAAAGCTTCCTCGACTCCGCCAATTTCGTTGTAACTTTGATGAGTCAACCATCCATCTGTCTGTTTTGACCACAGTTGTGTTAAAGCAAACTCCAACAATGGTAAACGTCCTGACTGATCATCCATATCATCAATCAGTTTATTTATCAACTCCTTTTCTAGTCTGATCTGCATTTGTCGCGCTGGATTTTCAATCGCTGCTCGCAACTCCTCACGGTTCATTGGACCAAGATTCAGAACAGCTCCTTGCAATGCATCACTAAAAGGTCGATAAGAAAGAGCATATCCGTAAAAGTCTGCTCGCAGGGTTAAGACTAGAGTAAATGCTGGGGCGAACTGAACTGCATTCAGTAATGCATCTAAAACACCCCGGCGTTCTTCTTCTGAGCAAAGAGTGTAGAGTTCTTCAAATTGGTCTGCAATTAAAACCAGACGAGTTTTGGGGTTTTGCTGGACAAAACTTTCAATAATTTTGTATATAACTTTGTTATCTTGTCGCAGTGCTATTTCTAGTTCTAATTCTATGAGACGACGAGCAGTGAGGTTGGAATTTTGATTTCTTTGATTTATATCTTTATTAATGTTACGTGTGTGGAAGTCAAGAAGAGTTTCGCCAATCCTAGAAGCAAACGCCCCTGCTAACGCTTCAATCGGATTATGACCTGGACGAAATGAGATAATCTGGTAGTCAAGATATGAGTCCTGGCGTAACTGAGGAACCAACCCAGCAAACACGACACTCGACTTACCACTTCCACTCGAACCAACCACCGCAACCAATGGCTTTCTTTTGCTCGCTGTCACCAAGTTTTGTGTGAACTGTTCCCGCCCAAAAAATAGGTGAGCATCTTCTTCGCGGAAAGCAAATAATCCGCGATAAGGACATGGAGGAACTCCACCTAGCTTTAGCCAACTTGGTGGTTCCACAGCTGGATTTTGACAAATCACAGGTAACCAAGAAGCACCCGGAAAATCATCTTCTAAACCTTGTAACTTTCTGCGTGCTTGTTGGACTGCTAAATATAACGATAGTCTTTCAACTGCAAAAGCTGTTAAAAAATAGTTAAAAAACTCCTGTGCGACTAGATTTGGTACTGGCTCCCGCATGACAATCACTGTTGGAATATTTAATTTTTCCAGCGCACTCGCTAATCCCAGGCCATCACAAGAATTGAAAATTGCCAGTTGTAAACCATTGTCAATCGCGGCTTTGAGAGCTTCTTCTAACTGTTCAATGGTTAAGCTGTTATTCTTTTGATTTTCATTAATATAAATTCTGCCCGTTGCACCTTCGGTGTGACTATGACCTGCAAAAAAAAGAATGTCCCAGCCAGGATTTTGCCAAAGATGAGTATTAAATTCTTGACGCGAAGGGTTGACAAGAAAAACAATTTCTGCATCCAATAAGCTATCCAGAAACTTGATTTCTGTGTCTAAATCTATTCCTTGACTATTGCCCAAAACTGCTAAAATTCTAACTTTCTTTCTCAGTAATTTTGAGTGTAAGAATTCTCGGCTTTTATATTCCAGTTGGGAAAGCGCCATTTCTGCTTTTGGATAATCATTGAAAAAATCCCAACGATGCCAAGGAAGTCGGCGTAATAAGTCATCATTGGTTTCAATCATGACCCGAATTTCTTCTGCTGGTTGTAGTTGCGATCGCAGTTGTCGTTCTATGTTAAGAAATTCACCAGATTTGAGCCAATGATTAATATTTTCTTGTACTTTTTGGCACACATCATAAAAACTGACAACAGAAACATTTGTGACGCCATCTTCGTCAATTTCCAGTTCGTCATCTTCTTCCATCAATAAAGAACGCAACTGTTGACGACCACAGATATTTTTATAATTTAACTGCCAATTCTTACATAACTCTACCAAAGATGGTGCTGCGGGTAAGCTACCAACAAATTGCTGTGCAAGAGAGTTTCCTGATGATAAGCGAGCAGTCACATTTGGAAATCCGTTGTTTAAATCACCACTCCCTAGACTAATAACAACTGATTTGCTCATAGAAAAAATTTTCTTTATTATTTGTAGGTATGCTTTTTCTACAAATTCAGTTTATTCTTTTTCGTATCTTTACATTAAAGATAAGATTTATAAATTAATGGAATTAATTTCGGAATGGCAACCTAGACGACTGTAGATGATAATCATTTTTATTCTCAAAAATTTTTGGTGTTCCATATTCTTCGCGTCTTTGCGCCCCTACCCAACGGGTTCAGCTCACCAACGGCAGGCTTTGCGTCAAATAAAGTTCTTCCCATCAATCAGCAACGCCGAATTTTCTCATGAAGAGACACAAATCATATTTAAGGAAATCCCTTATTTTCTGGAGTCTATAACTATATTGTAGTCTTGTTCAATCTCTTGTATGATCTTTTAAGACTTAATTCATTTCGCTTAAAATTTCACGAAAGTAAATCACATTTTATACTTTCACATTTCAGTGTTGTTCACGAGCTTCATGACTTACATTTTGCACCTGCAAAAGAAAATGTCAATGAAATGACTAGGTGTTAAGGGTTGCATTTGTTAGATTTCAAGTAAAATTCAAGAAAAGGATTTCATTTTCTGGTCTAATTTTCACGAATTCGTGATTTGTACGGATGGGTGGAAGGTATGAGGATATTATTGACACATAGAAGAGAAAATTAAGTTTGATTAAGTCATTTTCAGATATTTATTATTCAACACTCCTTTGAGTCAGATACCTAAGACACCCATGAATAGGTTGGTAGTATTAAGCTTAGGTCAAGGAAATCTATACGAAGGTTTTCCTGTTGTCACAGCATATATTGGGGAAGCAGACAATCTTTATCGGATGAAATTTAGTGCTAGCTTACCCCCTGCACCAAAAATACCTGAACTTTACCACAAATGGAAGTCAATTTATTCTGCTTTTTATCATCGTCCATTTTTACGTGTTGGTGTAGAAACAATTGACGATTCGGACGATTCGGACGATACTTTTGAAATAGAAGAGGCTTACATTACTAACATTTCTGAGGTAGAGATTCAGGATTTATGCGAGCAACTCTACAATTGTTTAAACTTATGGCTGAATTCAGCAGAGTTTCGCAAAATTGAGCAGCAATTACGCACACATTTCAAACCATCAGAAGAAATTCGCTTCATTGTTGAAACCAACGACAACTTACTACGACGATTACCTTGGCATTTATGGAGCTTCTTTGATGATTATCCTCTAGCAGAAGTTGCCTTGAGTGCGTCAGAGTATCAACAACCACATAGATTCCCGAAAATTCAAAAAGCGAAAATAAGAATACTAGCAATATTTGGTAACAGTCAAGAAATTGATATTAGTCAGGATAGATTTTTTTTAGAGAAGTTATCTACTGGTGCAGAAATTAAATTTTTAGTAGAGCCAAAGCTGGACGAAGTTAATAATCAACTTTGGCAACATGATTGGGATATTCTTTTTTTTGCTGGTCATAGTTGTTATGGTCAAGAAAAAGGTTCCTTGCAACTTAATCAAAACAATCTAGTCACTCTTGATCAATTAAAGTATGGTCTCAAGCAAGCTATAAGTCGTGGATTACGTTTGGCAATTTTTAACTCTTGTGATGGGCTAGGATTGGCGCAGCAGCTACAGGAATTGCACATACCGCAAGTTATTGTGATGCGTGAATCCGTACCAAACATAGTCGCTCAAGAATTTTTAAAGCATTTTCTGGCTGAATTTTCACAAGGAAAATCTTTGTATATTGCGGTACGTTCTGCACGAGAAAGACTGCAAGGATTAGAGGGAGAATATCCTTGCGCGACTTGGTTACCTGTGATTTGCCAAAATCCAGCTGAACCGCCGATGGTTTGGGATAGATCGTGTGAAACTGAAGGTGTCTATCAGGTTGATTCCTTAGTGACAGTTTCTGAAACAAAACAGCGTTTTCACGACTATAAAAGCCATATTTTTTCCAGGAAAAGAAAGCAAAACCTGTTAGAGAGACATCACTTTGTTATTGCAGCTAAGCATCATCTCTTAACCTTGCTACTGGTTAGTATGCTGGTAGCTACTAGTATTATGGGAGTGCGTTATTTAGGGATATTACAACCTTGGGAACTGCATTCTTATGATTATTTGATGCATCTGCGTTCAGCAAATGAAAAACCAGATCCGCGTCTATTAATCGTCACTATTGATGAGGCGGATATTCAGGATCAAATCCACAAACAAATGAATATGCGTTGGTCATTATCAGACCAAGCACTCAGTCAATTGTTGCAAAAATTAGATCAATATCAACCAGCAACTATTGGTATAGATATTTATCGTGATTTCCCCATTGATCCGAAATATCCAGAATTAGGCGATCGCCTGCAACAGGATAAACGCATATTTGCAGTGTGCAAAGTTTCTGCTCCTGATGATGGCGCACCATTAGGAGTCCCTCCTCCTTCCACAGTCTCAAGAGAACGCATTAGTTTTAGTGATTCTCTGGCTGATGCAGATGGGATTCTTCGTCGCCAACTTCTACAGTTGACTCCTCCTTTAGAATCTCCTTGTGCAGCAGAATATGCTTTGGGCTTTCAACTTGCACAGCACTACCTAAATGCGCAATACATAAAATGGGATATTAATCAAGAAAACAATTTGCAAATAGGAAAAACAGTTTTTCCGCGCTTACAATCTCACACGAGTGGTTACCAAAGAGTCGATGCATCCGGATATCAAATCCTACTCAATTATCGTTCTTTGCCATCTCCTCTTAAGATTGCTCAAAAAATCTCTCTCAAACAAATTCTGAATGACGAGATAATTCCTGAGTTATTATACAAGTCGGTGAAGAATCGCATCGTTCTCATTGGCGTAACTGCTTCGAGTTCTCCTGATGATTGGGAAACTCCATACACTGCTTACGCCCCAGATCAAGAAAAGCAAATCCCAGGTGTTTTTTTACAAGCGCAGATGGTGAGCCATATTCTCAGTGCTGTTTTAGATGGTAGACCTCAGATATGGTGGTGGTCAAGAGGGTTCGAGGCGCTGTGGGTATGGAGTTGGTCATTTTTCGGTGGTATGATATCTTCAGGAATTCCAGAGCCACTTTATATAGGGTTAGCGATTGTCATAGCGTTGTTCACACTTTTTAGCATCTGCTTTGGTATCTTTACTCAAGCGGGGTGGATTCCATTCGTTCCTTCAACATTAGCATTAATATCTTGTGCGGTTGTGTTGAAGATACTAGCGCCTACCCATGTGAGCAACAGCAAAAAACGTTGGAACTCTCGAATATGACTAAAAATAAGTTATTTCAAAGACACTATAGCAGTTCTAAATCATATGCCCTACGGGCACGCTACGCTAACGTGAAAAACAAGATCCCCGAGTTCTTAGAGAAATCGGGGATCTTGTATCTTTCAATTTTCATAAATCAAATAAGATTGCGATATCAACTAGCTTTTACTATCTTTTTACTAAGTCTTGGGCTTGTGAATGACCCAGTAAAAGTGCAAGCAAACCCAAAACAATCATATCAGAGTCAAATCACTCACACACCAAATCTTTTTGCTCAAAAATTTCCTGATAACGGTGCTCCCACTGGGCGTCGCCGAGGAGCAACAAGCCGTCGAGATGGATGTCCAAGTTTAAAAACACCTGTGACTGCTTTAGTACCTGGTCAAGAAAAGAATAATAAATCATTTTTGGGATTAACCGTTTCTGAGTATCCCACATTTTGGGTTTATCTTCCTGAATTACCTACAAACTTGAGTTCTGGTGAGTTTGTGTTGCAGGATGAGCAGGGTAATGATATTTACCGAACTTCTCTAACATTAGCGGCAAAAGTAGGGATTATAGGCGTTAGCTTACCACCAAAATCAGAATATGCTCTCAAGCAAAACTCAAAATATCACTGGTTTTTCCGAGTTTATTGTGGTGAGCCAAAAAACAAACCAGAGTATTTTTTTGTAGACGCATGGCTACAACGGGTAGCCCTGACTCCCCAGCTTCAGCAACAATTGAAGACTGCAAAATCACAGGAGTATAAGGTTTATGGTGCTAATAATATTTGGTACGATGCCATCACAAATTTAGCACAACTCCGTCGTACTCATTCGGACGTTAGCACGTTAGCTAAAGATTGGACGAGCTTGTTTAAAGCTGTTGATTTGGAAGAACTTGCCCAAGCACCCATTTTGCAAGGTTATAATTCACAAAATTGATGCTTGATGTTTTTAGGGTAGAGGAAAGTCGCATACAGTCAACTTCAGCGCAGAGTTTTATGGGGCAAGCTTTTGATGAAAATAGTGCTGAAATTATCATTATCATATTGTTATACAGAATTTTAATTTGTAGCACATGAATGATGATGTGATCTCAATCTTCTCTGGTGCTGGAGGGCTTTCGTTTGGCTTTACCCAAGCTGGACTAAAACCAGTTTTCGGGATAGATATCAATCAAGATGCCTGTCAAACCTATCAGCTTAACCTAAACTCTGATTGTTATCAGTTGGATTTAGGTGATGAAGATCAATCAAAAGTTCGTCACTTGCTGACACCTTACAAAAAACCCTTTGCTGTTATTGGTGGTCCTCCATGTCAAGGATTTAGTACAGCAGGAAGTAGAGATTGGAAAGACCCAAGAAACCGCCTTATCTTTAACTATTTCTCATTGGTTGAATATTTGGAACCACGTTGGTTTTTATTTGAAAATGTAGAGGGACTTCTGACTTCAAACCAAGGACAGAGTATTTATGAGTTAGTTTGCCTCTTCTTAAATTTAGGATATTCAATGCGGCTGGAAAAAATTAACTTTGCTGCTTATGGTTTACCTCAATCACGTAAGCGTGTTGTTTTAATTGGTAATCGTATGGAGATCCCATTTGAGTTTCCACAAGAAACTTACTCTTTTCAAGCAGGAAAACACAACTCACTTTCATTATTTTTGCCTCATGCTCCAACTTTAATTGATGCTATATCAGGATTGCCTGATACTAGTAAAAAAGATGAGGACTTAGCTTATCAACTTTCACCAACTACAGAATACGACGTCATCATGCGTCATAATAATTTTACGGGATTGGTTAGGCATCACTTTAGCTCACCGAGTCCACTTGATCTTGAGCGTTATAAACTACTATCACAAGGTCAGACGATGAAAGATTTACCAGAGGAGTATTGGCATCCAAGTTTTAAAAGACGCGCATTTCGTCGAGTTAAAGATGGAATGCCAACAGAGAAAAGAGGAGGTGCGCCATCTGGTATCAAAAGACTATATCCTAACTTATGCGCTCCAACTATTACGAGTGCTGTCTCTCGTGAGTTTATCCATCCGATTGAAGATAGACCGCTGACATTACGTGAAGGAGCTCGTCTCCAGTCTTTTCCTGATAAGTATAATTTTGTTGGCAATGCCTCTTCAATTGCAACACAAATTGGAAATGCTTTTCCTCCAAATGTTGCAGAAATTTTCGCTAAAAATATTTTGTATTCTGACGGGCTTGTTGGCGGACAGTCTCATGTAAACAAATCTATGCAATCAAAATTAATTGGTTATCGTCTGACTGATGCTAATGGTAAAAGTCCGGCGCTATGCCGTACAGAGGAGTTACTCCAATCATTAGTAACATATTCAATGAAAGAAGTAACAACTTATGCGATCTAATTCCAGAGATAAGCGACTCACACTTGAGATGTCCCAGCTGATTACACGTGCAAGAACAATGGGATTAGCAACTGCTATACCAATTTATTTAGATGATTCTGAGCTCATTCGATTAGTGACTATAATCCTAAACGACTTAAACAAGACGCTTCCTCCAGAAGTTTACCTACTGCCTCAAAAAGTAGGAAATTATTATGATCTGCCACTCGATTGGTTTAAAGAACCTATGCATGAGGCAGACTTTACAAAAATATATTTAAGTTGTACTCAGGTAGTTCAGGATTTTGATACTTATTTCAAATGCTTATGTGAGATCCATAAAAGACGAAGAAAGTATGAGCGGATTCTTTCCGCACAACCACTTCCAACAATGCTACAAATCTCTCCTAGAACATTACTTGAATTTGGGATAATCGCCTCTCCAGCTTTAGCATCTTGGATGGTTTGCAAAAAGTGGTTTTATGATATCGACAATCGTGCTGCTCAGGAAACTGGGTACTTGTTTGAACCAATTCTAGCGAGCGCTTTAGGGGGAGTGTCTTGCTCCGCAAGAAATTCTCCTATTCGTAGAAGAAGCGATCCTAAAAAAGGGCGTCAGGTAGATTGTATTGTAGATAAAACAGCGTATGAATTTAAATTAAGAGTGACTATTGCTGCAAGTGGACAAGGACGCTTTGCACAAGAGCTAGATTTTGCGGAAGATTGCAGAAATTCAGGCTTTAGTCCTGTACTTCTGGTGCTTGATCCAACTCCCAGCGCTCGATTAGAGGAGTTGAGTAAAGAATATGAGCGTGTTGAGGGACAAACTTATATTGGAGATAAAGCTTGGCAACATATTGAAGAGCAAGCTGGTGCGACGATGGGAACGTTTGTTGAGAAATACGTTCGTCGCCCAATTGCTGAAATAGACACATATGCTTCTAATTTATTAAACTTGTCTATTTCTAAATTATCTTCTGAATCAGCTTTTGCTGTGGAATTATCAAATGAACAAGAGAGTTTTTCTTGGCGAATTAACCGCAAGGAAGATCAGACACTAGCTGATGAAACAACTTCTCTAGAAGATGAATACTTTATGGATTGTCCTACTTAGCTGTTAATGTGACAGTTCGAGGTGCAGAATGTGGGTTCAACATTTCATAACCAATTTCCCACTAACACAAAAGGTGCCCAGAAATATGGACTTTTCTGTTGAGCAAAAACAGCTAGTTGAGCACGCCGGAGTGCTTCAGCTTTATTGACTCCTGCTTTCAATTCTTGGTAAAATCGACTCATCAAATCTGCTGTATATTCATCGTCTACTGACCATAATGTTGCTAGTGTACTACGTGCGCCCGCTTGTACAGCTACCCCAGCAAGTCCCAAAGCAGCTCGCTTGTCTCCAAGAGCAGTTTTGCAAGCACTTAGGACAAGTAACTCAATGGTACTCGACCTTTTTGTGTCGCTGACTCGCAGTAAGTTATCAAATTCCTTCACCTTAAGTAGCTTATCCCAGGTGAGAACAAAAGTTTTTTCTGGATCGGAACTGAACTCACCGTGAGTTGCGAGGTGAACAACTGCAAAGGGAGCGAATTGTAACTGGTTTTGCAAATTGTTTTCGGTAAATTTCTGATTTAAAAGTTCTTCAGTCTTGGGTACTTGAGATTGGATTTGTTTGAGTTCACGTGGTACGTTTTCAAGTGGAGGAAACTTGCGGTTTTCAAGAGCACGTTCTGCAGCGACTCCAGCAACTAAGGTGTTTAACTTGATTTTCTGCAATGGTTTGGGTTCAAGTAGTTGTAAGCCAGGAGCAACGGCGATCGCATATTTTTCAACCAAATATTTCTGCTGTTGTTTATCGTAAAGAACGGATATTGGAATATTACGCAATACTCCATCTAGGACAAATACTAAAGTTTTAATCCCACTTTTGTTTAAGTCTGCTGAAGCAGGTTGGATTAACCAATCATATATCTGTTGGGATAGTTGTTTTACCTGAGAAGTTCTGGTGACATCGCGTAAATATTCTCTGAGGTTTTCTACAACACCTTCTACTTTCTCTTCAGCAATGACGGTTTTGTAGTGCCGTAAGTCCTGGTTAGGCAATTTGAGAATGACCTCTAAACGATCTGGTAGAATTATTGGATAGAAAACTGCTGAGCGTGGATCTTTTTTATCAACAACTGGATCAAGTTCCTGCTTTGCAGTTAGGCAAGCTGAGCGAAAAAAGTTGTCTAATTCTGCTATTTGCAGCGATTCCATGACAAAACGAGCTTGCTGTAAATTTTTTGGATTTTCTGGCTTTTGATTTTCCTGGTATTCGATACTCTCGTTCTCTGTTTGCAACAGCAATGCAACTAACTCCCGATACACAGGTTCCACACTTTCGCGGAAGGAAAACTGCATGTCTGGATTGATAGCAACTAAATCACTGCGTAGAGTCTGGAGAGTGTTGAAGGCTTGAGAGTAGTAACTCATTGCACCTTTTTGATCTCCCTGCTGGTTGTGTATACGTCCTAGTTGCCATTGCCATTGATAAACTATATCTGATGCATGAAGACTTTGAGCCATAAACAAAGCTTTCTCAGTCAGCTTTTGAGCTTCAGGAAACTGCTGATTGATTTCGTACAAATTTCCAAGAGTTCCAAAAGCATAAGATTCTGCTCGCTTGTCTTGTAAACTTTGCGCTTGCTGAACCGCGCTGGCTAGTATCTGGGCTGAAGTTCTAAGGAGAGAAGGGGTGGTGGGGTGG
>NZ_QMEA01000075.1:30850-60544 GCF_012912105.1 Brasilonema sp. UFV-L1 | reverse complement strand
TTGGGGAGGGGTAACACGAGGACTGCAATGATAACTAATCATCCGAACTTGATATAAAACATTGATTGCTAAAATTTGGTAAACTGTGATTAGCATCACTTACTGAATTGGATAAGTAACGACTCTTCGCCATATTTAGAACTTGTCATTTTTGAAAAACTGTAAATAGGACATAAATGTTTTAGTTATGCACCTGACAAAGAAATCTACGAGGGAATAAACATCTTGTTTTATAGTGTAAGTTTTTTAAAACTCTAAATGCTTAGAGCTAAAATTTCAGTTCATTCAAGTCAGGCTAAGCCACCAGGTGTGCGATTGATTGTTTTGCAGTCTGCTATTAGTACAGCGCTTGAAAGGGCATAAACCACAAAGCACATGGTAGAGACATAGCATTCCTGCCCTTAGCCCTATAGCCAAGCTGTATTCTAGCCAATTGAAAACTGCTGTATTTTTTCTGTTCACCTATAAAGAAACGAGAACTATTTCAGTGAATAATTAACAGGATATAACTGTAACTTTTATGTCCATTATTAAGTCATTTCAACCTTGAAATACCAAAGTAAATAGCAGAAGATAGTAACAGGAAAAGACAAAACAAAGTCGAATCCTAAAACAAAGAACTTGATCAAGGAGTAAATTTTAAAATGGCTAAAATTACAATTTTTCAACTGGAAACCTCTGACAGCTATATAAATGCGCTATCAAATACTGAGCTTGATGCAACAAAAGGTGGAGACGGAGAAGCACTTGGTCTTGGCGGATTGATTGGAGCTGCGGTTGAAACTGTGCAGGTTGGACTTGTTAACGCTAACGTATCAGACTCCTTGAATGATAACAACGTTAGTCTTCTCAGCAGCGGCAATACTGGAGATGTGAAAGTTATAAAATGGTAAGGTTCGTAATAACAAGTAATCACACTCATTGTTTGCATTAATTTGAGAAATAAAGCTTGAGTGACAAGCTTCTGCTACAGAATGACATTCACTTGCTTTATTTCTGAAATCTTTGCTCAGTGTTATCCTGCATCTGATTTGAGTGAGATGCAGGGATTTTATTTGAGTCAAAACTTTCTTATTCAGTTGAATACAAAAAAACTAGATGAGCTGATGAGCAGTCTGAAAATCATTTCAGACTGCTCATTTTTTTCATGTCGTGTGAGAAATAAACGGCAATGATTTGATGATATAACTAGGAATTAACTGTAATTTTTATGTCCATTTTTTAGTCATTAAAACCTTGAAAAACTCAGGAAAATAAAAGAAGATAGTAAACAGGATAAGACAAGATAAAGTCGAATTCCAAAACAGAGAACTTGATTAAGGAGTAAATCTCACAATGGCTAAAATTACAATTTCTCAACTGGAAACTTCTGACAGCTATATCAATGAGCTATCAAATACTGAGCTTGATGCAACAAAAGGTGGAGACGGAGAAGCACTTGGTCTTGGCGGATTGATTGGAGCTGCGGTTGAAACTGTGCAGGTTGGACTTGTTAACGCTAACGTATCAGACTCCTTGAATGATAACAACGTTAGTCTTCTCAGCAGCGGCAATACTGGAGATGTGAAAGTTATAAAATGGTAAGGTTCGTAATAACAAGTAATCACACTCATTGTTTGCATTAATTTGAGAAATAAAGCTTGAGTGACAAGCTTCTTCTAAAGAATGACATTCACTTGCTTTATTTCTGAAATCTTTGCCCAGTGTTATCCTGCATCTTACTCAAATAAGATGCAGGCGCTTTCTCAGAGTGAAAACTCTGTTATGAATCTCGACACAAAATAACTAGATTATCTTATGATAAGTCTGAAATTATTTCCATCTGTTCAATTTGTTGTTTCAGCCATTGCGAGAAATAATCGGCAATGATTTTATTGCGTAGCTTATCATCTAATTCTGGTTGAACTATTTCCTCCACAAAAATCAGATGTATTCCTGAAGATGTCACAACTGGCTTGAGTAGCTGAGGCGGCTTAGCAGCAAAGACAGCAGCAGAAATTTCTGGCTTTAAATCTTTACGATGTACTATTCCCCGATATCCGCATTTTCGGCGTAACTCTATGTCCTGGACATATGTATGAGCAACATCATAAAAGCTCATTTCCGCTTCTTTTATGGTATAATAAAGCTCTATTGCCAAGTCTTCGTCGTCTAAAATAACTTCATATATTACTGCACCAATATAGTCTAATTGATTTTCATAGAAATAGGGTTCAACCTTATCTGCAAATAGATATTTTGCCAGCTGTTCAGAAATGAGGCTGTTGTATAAGACTTGTTCAAAATCATCTATGGAAAGGTGATGTTTTTGTAGCCATTGCAAAGTCTCTTCAGCACTGACAAGGTGATTTCTGAATCGGAACTTATCTGCAGTTTTCTGGAGTGCTTCATCTTCTACTTCAATACCAAATTTCTCAGTAGCAACTGCAATCACTTTACGAGTTATAATCTCTTGAATAATCTCAGGAACTTTACAAGAGAGCTTGACTTGTTGAAGAATATCTTCACTGGTAATAGTGATAGTGTTTAACATGACCTTTCTCTCAGTTATATAAACGAAATTCAACGTAGAAGATTCACCTCTGTGACAACTCAGCAATAAAAAAGTTAGGACTTACACTTCTTACAAATTCAAATTCCCTTTTTGTAACTGCTGAAACGGATCGAGCAGAAAATCAATAATCCGACGTTGTCGTACAATCACCTCAGCTGTAGCTGTATCTCCAGGACGTAAGGGAATGCATTTACCTGCCTTAGGAATACAATTTTGTTTCAAGGCAATTTCTAAGTTATAAGCTGCAACTTTTCCATTAGCTGTTTCCACCTCTGTTGTTGTAGGAGAAATTTCCACTAATTCTCCTTCTATAACTCCATAATCCTGAAACGGATAAGCATCAAATTTTAACTTCACTGGCATTCCTTTCTGCAACGAACCACTTTCACTTATTCCTATCTGTGCTTTAATGACTAAAGGTACACCTTCTGGAGCAATTTCTGCAACCATTGTTCCTGATTGCACGACAGCCCCAGCTTTTTGTACTGGTAACTGAAATATTCTACCTGCTACAGGCGATTTTAAGATTCTTTGTCCTAACTGTAACTGTAAATTTTCAATTTTATTTTTACTTTGAGAAATTTCTGACTTCAGTGTCGTCATTTCTGTTTCAAGAGTCTTCAGTTGTTCTTCACTTTTTAAAACAGCTAACTTACCAGAATGAGTCAGAGTTTGATAACTTCTTTGCTGTTCCTTGAGACGCAAATAAGCCTGTTCAATCTCAGCCTTAGCTTTACGAATAGTCTGCTCATAATTACTTTGTTGTTCTGCCAAGCGTAGTTTAGCTTGCTCAATCTCTGATTGACTTTGTGCGAATAACTTTTGTTTTTCGTTTGCTAGATCTTGCTTTTCTACAACTTTAACTTCTGCAACAACTCCTTCCTTAGTTAACTGACGATAGCGTTTAACTTCCTGCTGTGTACTGGCTAAACTACTCTCTACAAATTTAATAGCAGTTTGACTAGACTCAAGAGTTTTCTTTGCCTGATTGACTTGCGTCATTTTTTCTTCTTTTTGTAATTCATAAGAGTTTTTGAGAGCGGTCAAATTTTGCTGAACCTGCTCAATTTGAGCTTGTTTTTCTAACTCTTGTGCTTGACTTTGTTGTTGCTGAGTTGTCAAAGCTACGACTAACTGTTTTTTCAAAATATTCAGCTGCGACAGCCGATTGAATTGTCCTTCTAATTTATTCTTTCCTTGATTTAACTCGGTTCGCACTAATTCGGAATCTAAAATCAATACAGGTTGTCCTGGTTTTACTGATTCACCTTCCTTTACGGGAATTTTAGCAACAGTTCCGGTAACAAGAGTATCTAACTTCACTGTCTTACCTTTAGGCTCAAGTCTTCCTCTGGCAGTACCTGTTTCATCGACTTTAAAGAGTATTGCCCAAGGCAAAACAATCGCCGAAAAACTCAACATAAAATATAGTAATCCTCTCGTCCAAACGTGAGGTAAACTATCAACTAATTCCTGAGTGACGTCAGACCAATCATGACTTGGCTGAGCTGATGTTGGAGGGTTCAAAACTTCGTGATGCTTCTTCTTCTCTTGAATTTGAGTATGAACTTTCCCATTTAATGTATTTGTCATGATTTCTCCTTACAAACTTTGAGATTTTGGTAGCAGGAAGTGTGGGAGATATGAATTTACCTCCTGTGACATTTGTCTTGAAAGTCTTGAGTAGAAGAGCAAAGACTTTCTGACTTGGCTGTGCGTCTTAGCGGATGGAACTGTTGCATCTCACCCGAATGACGCCTTGAACTCAAGTTCAAGACTCACAACTAAAGTCCGTTAAAACGGACTGAAACAACATACAGCAGCAATTCCTGGCTGGGTCAGAAATCAGAAGTAAAAAGGGTTTTATGTCTGACTTTTAGACTTTACTCTTTGTACTTCAATGACTTGCAATGCGCTGTATGCTTAATAAGCTAATCGCATACTTGAGCAAAGCAAGAAATTTGTTTCTTGACGGATGAAAAGGCAGATCCAACAGAGACTCCCCTTACTTCTCCTTGTCTTCTCACGCCGCCATATTCAACTGCTGTTGTTGATTAAGATAGAAATAATGTCCCCGCTTTGCCATTAACGCTTCGTGAGTTCCACTCTCAATTAACACACCCTTATCTAGAACTAAAATTAAATCTGCATTTCGTATAGTCGAGAGACGATGAGCAATGACTAAAGCGGTTCGTCCTTTGAGTATTGTGTTCAAATTCCTCTGAATAATTCGTTCTGACTCTGTGTCTAGATGGGAAGTCGCTTCATCAAAAATGAGTAAGCGGGGATTACCTAATAATGCTCTGGCGATCGCAATCCGTTGGCGTTGTCCACCAGATAATAAACCCCCACCTTCACCAATTTGAGTTTCATAACCCATCGGCAACTTTTTAATAAACTCATCAGCACCTGCTAAATTTGCTGCTTCTACGACTTCTTCTATAGTTGCTCCTGGATGTCCTAGACTAATATTTTCTCGAATCGTTCCGCCAAACAAAAAGGTGTCTTGGTCAACAACTCCAACCTGTTGACGTAAGGAACGTAAGGAAATATTCGTAATATCTAGTCCATCAATCAATATCCGACCATCTGTTGGGGGATACAATCCTAAAACTAATTTAGAAATTGTCGTTTTTCCCGAACCACTACGTCCCACCAGTGCCACCATTTGCCCTGGTTGTATTTCAAAGTTGAGATTTTCTAGAATATTAGTATCGCTTTCTTTATTATAGCGAAATGTTAGATTCTCAAAGCGAATGTGTCCATGAATTTCTGAGAGTGATTGGCGTATTTGATGCTGTAAATCTTCTTCCGGGTCTGCATCCAACACATCATTAATACGTTCAGTTGCAATCACCACTTCCTGTAATTGATTCCATAACACTGTTAATCGTTGGAAGGGCGAAATAATATTTCCCAACAACATATTAAATGCGACCAATTGCCCAATCGTTAATTGGTTTTTAATCACCAAGTATGCTCCATACCATAGCAACACGGTTGTTGCTACAGCTTGAATTGTATTGCTAAATATTTGCAGACTATTGCTGATAACTTGCCCGGAAAAGCTAGTTTTGACTTCCTTATGTAATAACTCCTCCCAATGCCAACGCACTGTTTGTTCCACTGCGGTGGATTTCACTGTTCGGACACCAGTCAGGACTTCAATCAGGTAACTACTTTCACTGGTAACAGCATGAAAGATTTCTCTGGAAATCTTTTGTAAAAAAGGTGTAGCAATCAATGCCAGCAAGAAAAAAGGCGGTATGATAATCAACGCCAGCAATGCCATTTGCCAGCTGTACGAGAACATTAATCCTAGATAGATAAAAACCGTGAGGAAGTCTAGTAAGATAGACAAAGCATCACCGGAAAGAAAGCGTTGGATTTTACGGTTTTCTTGTACGCGAGAGATAATATCTCCAACATAACGGGATTCAAAAAAACTGAGAGGAAGTCGTAAGGTGTGGCGAATAAACCCCACAATCAATGCCAAATCTAGCTTATTTGCTGTGTGGAATAGTAGATATTGCCGTAAACCCACAATCGCGACGCGAAACAGGCTAAAAATCAGCAACCCCAACCCCACCGCCGTTAAGGTGAGTTCCGAACGCTGCACCACCACTCGGTCTAGAATTAACTGAGTAAATAAGGGGGTAACAAGTCCAAATAACTGGATAAATATAGAAGCGATCAGGACTTCTAACATGACCACAGAATGTGGCTTGATCAACTCCACAAACTGCCATAACGGAGTTGTCGTCTCTTTGGCATCTTTTAATAAGGTTGTGGGTTGTATCAGTAGTGTGTAACCAGTCCAACCTGCTTTAAATTCAGCGTGGCTTAGGGTACGTTGACCAATAGCAGGATCTGCTACTACGACCTTTCTTTTGTTGATTTCATAGAGGACGATGTAGTGCTTCCCTTCCCAGTGAACAATTGCAGGTAATTTTTGCTTCGCCAACTGGTCAAGACTCGCTTTTACAGGTCGTGTGCTAAACCCAAGACTTTCCGCAGCCGACGATAATCCTCGCAACGACGCGCCACTACGGTCAACATTGGCAATATCCCGCAAGCGGTTGACACTGAAGCGTTTCCCCCAATAGCGAGATACCATCACTAAACAAGCTGCACCGCAGTCAGATCCACTCTGTTGGGCAAAAAACGGATAGCGTCGAATCATCCGTTGCCACAGATGTCCAGCGCGCTGCGTAGGATTAGGGAAGTAAGCTTTGTTGATCTTTTTCCCTTGCTTTGGTTTTACTGCTGATATTGACGAAACATCTGTCTTAGGATATATTTTTTGTGTCTCTGCAAAGGTTTTCCGAAAGTCATTTGTCCCCAAAAGTCGGGAATTGCAAGTTTGCGCTTCATTGTGCAAATGTTCCCGAATTTGTGGATGTTTAGCCATAAGTGGCAATAACACCTCTTTTGGGATGAGGCATACCTGTAAATTCAACGCAGCCCTTACTTTGTAAGGCTGAAATTCAGACTCGGGGAATAAAGTAAATTCACCGAACGACGCACCTGCTTCTAAGGAGGCTATCAATTCTTCTGCGTGGTTCAGTAACCTAACTTTCCCAGCAACAACAATATAGATGCCAGGTTGAATTTGATTTTCTTGCCAGAATTTCCCTACTTTTGGATTGAAGATTTTAGCTACCTGAAGACAACGCTGAAATTCTTCTTCAGAAAGAGAATACCCGAAAGCATTGTTCAACTGTTGTAAAGAAAGCAAATGCGCTTGTGTTGGATTGTGCGCCATAGATATCTGAATCAGTCCCTAATTTTGTGAGATTAAGAGGCAATAATTCAGTGCTATCCGGCGGATTAGCCGAATGGAGATCACGAATTAAGATTTTTGAACTTCTAGCCAAGTCATTCTTAATCGTGTCTTTGTTAGCATTTTTGGATTTTGCTTTAGTAGATAGCCCCATTTGTTTGAGTAAGCGATGAATATGGCGATCGCTCACCTCAACCCCAAATTCTTTTGCCAAATGTTTCTTCAGCCAGTTTGCTGTCCAACGTTGAAAAGAATAGCCATAATCACGAGGATTATTGTTTACTAATTGCTGCAGACGCTTCAAATATTCGTCATTCACAGCCATTGGACGACCAATCGGACAATCCTGCCATTGGTGCGCCATACCAGTGCGGGCTATATGCGTCCAATGCCTTGCTGTTGCTGGAGAGCACCCTAAGGTTCGACAAATTTCGGTTTGAGATTTCCCCTCATCTACCAGTAACATAATTTGGATACGTTGACGGTATGACTCAGGCAAATCTTCTTGTAAACTTTTTTGCAAAAGTTTGCGTTGAAACACAGTCAAAAACTTACCATGAGCAACTTTCAAGTTGTTGGTATCAAATTTTCCTGGATGGTGTGACATATCTGTAAAATTTAGCTGTTTACCGTGAAAGCGTTGACTTTGGGAACACACGTAATTTTGCTAACATTTATACAAAAAAGTCTTACAGGGTCTCATGATAGGCTAAGACTAGTATATCTATAATTTAAGAAAACTCCTATCCTAGAAATAATCAGAAAATATACGTAAATACAATGTTTTTTATTTTCTTTAAGGTCGTTTCATGAAAGATTTAAAATTGACATTTCGTATCCAAAAAGTTAAATCACATGATTAAAAGTATAAATAGGTAAATTTTGTTATGTAAGTAAAATAATGGTATTTTTATGCAAAAAAAATACGGTCAACGTCAAGACTACTGACACAACAACTGACCAAAGGCATGTACAACTTGGCTTTGTCCATGATTGAAGAGCATAGACTAAGTTAAAGATTAAATAAATCCTCGTGAACTTGAAATTGTCGAATGAGCGATAAGCGAAGCTTGCTGCCAAAGGCAGATCGCACTCCTTGGACTCCCCTGCATGCGAAACTACACCGCACCATCCGTTCACGCCACCTATTTGAGCGTAACCAACGGCTATTAGTTGCAGTTTCAGGTGGACAAGATTCTTTGTGTCTCATCAAATTACTGTTAGATTTACAACCCAAATGGAGATGGTATCTAGGCATTGCTCATTGCGACCATCGCTGGCGTCCTGACTCCCAAGCAAATGCGAACCATGTAGAAAACTTGGCGAAAAATTGGGGTGTCTCATTTTACCTACAAACAGCTGACGAACCATTAAAAAGTGAAGCAGCTGCACGCAACTGGCGGTATCAAGCTTTAAATACCATTGCCTGCGAAAACCAATTTCATTACATTGTTACAGGTCACACAACTAGCGATCGCGCTGAAACTCTACTCTACAACTTAATTCGTGGTACAGGCGCTGATGGCTTACAAGCATTAACATGGCAACGGTTATTAGATAATGGCATCGTGCTTGTACGCCCATTGCTAGAAGTCACTCGTACGCAAACAGGACAATTTTGTCAAGACTTTCAGCTTCCTGTTTGGGAAGATTCAACAAATCAAGATTTGAAATTTGCACGTAACCGTATCCGTCAACAGTTAATACCATATTTGCAAGAAAATTTCAACCCCCAAGTTGAATCAGTTCTTGCCCAGACTGCTGAAATTTTGCAAGCAGAAGTGGAATATTTAGAACAAGCAGCGCATCAGTTGCGGGAAGAGGCTAACGGGAGATGGGGTGATGAGGAAGGAAATCTTGATACGTCATATTTAATAACGTTAAATCGTCGTGTGTTGCAGAAAGCACCATTAGCGCTACAACGTCGTGTCATGCGTCAGATATTGCAAGAAATACTTCAGAACGCTCCTAGTTTCGAGCAAATTGAGAAACTAGGAGCTTTAATAACAGCACCAAACCGTTCGCAGACTGATCCATTTCCTGGTGGTGCGATCGCCCAAGTTCAAGGTGACTGGATTTACTTAAAACAGTTCTGAGTTAAGATGTCAGAGTGATGTCTGAAGAAGTTTCACCTAAAAGTATCAGTATCTGACGCATTTTGCTAATAGTTTGGAGTTGATCATGACTTGTTTGCTGCACTATAGCTAATGATTCAGCGAGTTCTTGCAGCTTTTGCCGAAATCCATTTTGTGGATCATCCAACACAGCACAGTGCCAGCACTCTGTTTTATACTCCTCTAAGCGACGCTGCTCACCTCGCAAGTGTTCCCATGCACCTTCTAGTGCTTGACGGTTAAGTGAAATCTGGGTTTGCAACTTTTCGATTTCCTTGCGGGAAGTCTCAACTTCTTGTTGTTGCACTTTTAAGCACTGAAATTCATCCTCCATTTGCTGCAATTGTTCCAAGCGAACTTCCATATCCATTTCACGGCGATTCAACTCTTGCGCTTGAAACGTCAAAGATTGTTTCCACTGGTTAATTTCTTCTTCTTTTATCTTTAATTTTTCCACCTGACGGGAAAATTTCTGCAAAATATTAACTAAAGGACGCCCTGCTTCCTGAATCTGTTGTACTTTGCGGTTTGAATTTATTTCAACCAACACGAGAACTCCATCGCTTAATTTACTAGCTTCCTCAACAGGAACGACTTCTTCAGAAACTGTACTCCAACTTTGGTCAGTTCGTTGATAAGCTAGTAGTCTTAGTTCGGTTTTGCTACCACCAAGTAAACCGCCTTTCTGCTTTTGTACTTCTGCTAAATACAGCACACCATTATTCCTTTTGTGTACCTAATACTTTTTTGAGCAATACCTTAAATAGTTGTATGATGCTTTTTTATTTATCCTTACTAACAAACAAATGAACATTTGTCGCCTATTTCTATTTTGTACTGATATCAACGCCTGGTCTTCGGTATTATTGATAACTTTTATATACGGAGGCAGATCTCCACTTGTGGGTGTTGTTAAGGCTAGAAACCTGGTTTGTGATCACCTGTCAAAACTTGTGTGGTGGAGCACTAGACTGGAGAAATTAGCCAATCTCTCAAAGCTTTCAAAGTTTACTCTCATGCCCGTAGCACTGGTTCACCACTCGCACACTCACCTCAAACTGACTCCTAACCACTTCTTTGGTCAATATTTAAGAAATTAAGGAAGAGAATTATTTTATACAAAACAAAGAAGAGAATAATACAGTAAATACTTGTAAGTACATTATTAGGAAATGTTCTAATTAGAAACCTCTATATCAGGACCAATGGCTAAAAACTATGCTTCCAGAACAACAACAGCACATTTTGGGTGACTTTATTGAGGAAGCAAAAGACCACCTCAATACAATAGAACAAGGGCTGCTGAATCTACAGAGGACTCTTGACAACCCGGAAATGATGAACGAAGTTATTCGGGCAGTTCACTCTATTAAGGAAAGAGGAGAAATGCTTGGTCTGAGTCACATTCAGCACATAGTTCACCGTTTGGAAGATTGTTTTAAAGTTCTCAAAGAGCATCCAATTAAAGTTGACCGAAAATTAGAATCTTTGTTTCTTGGTGTATCTGATACCTTAAAAGAGTTGATAGAAAATTGCACCGAACCTTCTGGTCTTACTGAAGAAATGCTGGAGACCTTAATGTTAGAAACTGAACCTGTCTTCAAATGGTTACACGAACATTTAGAGTTACTTGTACAACAAAGTAGCACAGACATAACAGAAAATACCAATATATTACCAAAAACTTCTTCTGTCACTTCAGCAAAACCTCTACCACAAAAAAGCGAGAGTTGGCAAAATTTACAAACTCTGAAAAGTCAAGTTATCCGGACACTACGGGAAATGTTGCAACTGTTTAAACAAACCGCAACACCCGAAACGCGCCAAAGACTTTATGAGTGTTGCGCTTTTTTAGTCGAACTTGGTGAAGAATTTAATTGGTTTAACTGGTCTAATTTGTGTCGAACAGCAGGAAGTGCGATCGCTCATCCGGAAAACACATATCTCACTCTTGCTAAAATCGTTATTACAGATATTAAACAGGCTCTAGAATTAGCCAGTACTGGTAGAGAAGCTGAAGTGACTATTAGTCAGCAACTGCAAGCACTGGTTAGCGTAGAATCAGCAATTGAATTGTTAGAAATTCCCTTGGATTTAGCAGATGAGTTGGAGATTTCAGCATCTTATAGCACTTCCCATTTTGTAACTCAAAAAGACATTCCACAAACAGTAGATAATGTTGTTTATACAGAAGTTTTAGATATTGAGTCGCCAGAGAAATTTACTAATTTCTCCGAGTTCTTCGAGCCATTTAATAGCAATGACAACGAACCTCTAACTTCTAGTCGTACAAATACAAATAACTCAGAGGTAAAAGTCACAGAGTTAAATCTTTTAGCTGATTCGTTTGAAAGTGAAAGTTCAGACTTATCTGGAACGCAGGACAAACAAGAAATTTTAGACATGAGTGCCGAGGAAAAAATAGAAATCATTTTAAGTAACAGTCAAACTGAAAAAACTGATAATAATTTGGAAACTGTCATCATTGAAGAAACGATTACTGATAAGCACAAAGTCGTCAGCACTACAGAAGATATGACTCTTCATGTTTCTGATGATTTCTTAGAAAATAAAATCGGATTAAGTAGCGATCAGATAACAAAACCACAACAGACAACAGAACTCACACAAAACAGTTCAGAACAGTTCATTGATGCCAGCGAAAAAATACAAGATCAAATAAGTAGTTTATTAGAACTGGTACTGGATGAAAAGCAACTCTTACCCACAAATGAAATCAATCAAAGACAAACAGAGAGTATTCAAAATCTTGAGCTTTCCAAAAATCAAGAAACTAACTTGGATGATTTGTTTTTAAAAACTGCTAAAGCCGAATTCATCACTGTACTATATAAAGAGAAAATCTCGACTTTAGGAGAACTCTTTACCAAAGCAGAAAAAAATAATAGAATCACCATACCTGGAAACCACTCAAAATCTGCTGATTTATTGACTGTACTGCCTGAAACAGAAGATTTGAATGACTTCTGGGAACCGGAAGTTAAGAGAGAAAAGGGCGAATTTTCTCCTGTCCATCAACAAAATACAGCAAGTGAGTTAGAAGAAATTTTGTTGGCTAACGCTGTAGAGGAAATTTTTGATGATGTTGCTCAGTCCCAGAATTCTACCTTAGATAGTTTGAGCTTGGAAGATTCTGAAGTCAATTTTTCATTAGAAGAAGAAGATTTTAATTTGTTATTTTCATCAGATGATGAGGATTTCTTTCAAAATCTCACATCAAATCCAACAATTCCTTCTTCTATTGAGACTACTATAGATGCCGAAGGTACAGCTTACTATAGGCTAATATCCAATACAAAGAAGAGTCTTTTTTCGCAACAGCCAGAAACTCTAGAATTAACTCCAGAATTTACGACTTCGCCTTCAAGAACTGAAGCATTTGCCGAGCAACAGCAGAATTTGATTAATCATTCGCTATTGATAGAACCTCAAGATAATTTCAATTTGAAAGTGACTGCTGAGTCTTCACAGGTAGACTTAGATATTCTAGACGAACCAGAAACTTTCTCACCAACAGATTTTGATTCCACAGATAATTCTTTACAACGAGATTTAGAATTTGATTTCAATCAAGATTTCTTAGCAACAAAAGCAATGTCTTCAGAGGAGGAATTGACTCAAGAAGTTGACACCTCCTTCAATGATGAGTTCTCTGAGTTATATGAGTTACTAAGTCAGGAAGTTACATCAGATGTCAATGCTGGATTAAAACCAGAAACAACCGCCCAAGCGAAACTATCCAGTGCAGTATCAAACCAAGTCACATCAAATACAGACAAGCGAGATTTACCTCTTAGTCCCTTCGTCTCTCGCACTCCCAATTTTGAACAACTTATAAAAATTCCTGTTAAGAATCTGGATGACCTCAGTCATTTAGTGGGAGAATTAGTCGTGAATCGCAACACGTTAGAACAAGATCAAGAACGTCTGCGACAGTTTCTAGATAACTTATTGCATCAGATGCAGCAATTGAATGATGTTGGGATGAGGATGCAGGAACTGTATGAGCGATCGCAACAAGAAGCATCTGTGCAAGCTCAAGATACAGACACGGGTTTTACTGAATTAGAAATCGAGCAATTGACTCCTTTTCATACCCTGTCGCAAGAAATGATTGAACTTCTTGTACGGGTGCGTGAAGCAACCAGTGATATTAATTTTGTCAAAGAAGATACCGAGCGAGTTGCGCAACAGCTCCGTCAGGTGACTCAAGCGCTGCAAGAAGGGATAATGCGATCGCAAATGGAGCCATTTTCTGAAGTCAGCACTCGTTTAGAGCGAGGAGTGCGCGAAAGCGCTATCAAATTTGGAAAACAAGCGCAACTCGTGCTCGAAGGTGGGGAAACTTTGATAGATAAAGTGATTTTAGAGCATCTCAAAAGCCCACTCACTCATTTACTCAAGAATGCGATCGCCCACGGTATCGAAACACCAGACGTACGACAAGCCATTGGTAAACCACCAGTGGGAGTCATTACTGTGCGCGCATTCCATCAAAGTCATCAAACCATCATTTCTGTGACTGATGATGGCGCAGGTATTGACATAGAAGCAGTCAAGTCAAAAGCTATTAAGATAGGCATCATGACGCCAGAACAAGTTCAAAGCTTGTCTGAACATGATGTTTACGATTTACTGTTCATACCAGGTTTTTGTACCAAACAACAAGAAGGTGAATTAACAGGTTGTGCTACTGGTTTGGATGTCGTTCTTGCGAAAGTAAGTCAAATGCAAGGAAAAATTAACATTGAGTCCACAGTAGGCAAAGGAACCATTTTCACCATTCGTCTACCCTTGCGTGCAATTTGGTGTGCTAGCCTTAGCTAACACAAGGCTAACTCATGATTCATGACAGATGATTACACGAGCGCGATTTTTGTTTACCTTACTGGCAACTATCATTATATGTAGGTGCTTACTAACTCCTAGTATTCCAGTTGTCAAAACTTATTCTCACGGGTATTCATCAATCCAAAATGGCATGACTGAGGAGCAACCTCTGCACTCTGTAAAAGTCCCCTTTTTACCTCAAACTATGTCTTATCAAAAAAACTTGAGTTATCCAACTAGTCCCAAGAACGATCAAGTAGATAACTACCACGGTACTTTAGTAACAGACCCTTACCGCCCTCTAGAAAATCCTGACTCGGTGGAAACGAAGAGTTGGATTGAAGCACAAAATAAAGTGACTTTTGGGTATCTTCAGGAGATTGCTGCAAGAGAAAAAATTAAGCAGCGTCTCACGAAATTATGGGATTACGAAAAATATAGTGTTCCTTTCAAAGAAGGTAACCGTTACTTTTATTTTAAAAACAACGGGTTGCAAAATCAAAGTGTCTTGTACACTCTCAAAACCCTTAATGATGAACCAACAGTTTTACTTGATCCAAATACCCTTTCAGAAGATGGAACTGTTGCCCTTTCAGGAACAGCTATTAGTGAAGATGGTCATTTTTTAGCATATGGTTTATCCACTGCTGGTTCTGATTGGCAAGAGTGGAAAGTTAGAGATATTGAAACAGGTAAAGACCTTAAAGACCACTTGAAGTGGATTAAATTTTCTCGTGCATCTTGGACAAATGATAGCAAAGGATTTTTCTACAGTCGCTATGATGAGCCAAATGAAAAAACCAAATTAGAAGATGTCAACTATTACCAAAAGCTGTACTACCACAAACTGGGAACACCCCAATCAGAAGACTTACTGATTTACAATCGTCCAAACCAGAAAGAATGGGGATTTGATGGCGATGTCACAGAAGATGGACGTTACCTCATCATTTCTGTATGGAAAGGAACTGACCCTAGAAATTTAATTTTATATAAAGATTTGACGAATCCAAAAGCGGAAGTTGTAGAACTTATTCAGGAATTTGAGTCAAGTTTTAACTTTATTGACCATGACGGTAGCATCTTCTATTTTCGTACTGATTCAGATGCGCCAAGAGGACGATTGATTGCTATTGATACTCAAAATCCAGCGCCAGAAAACTGGAGAGAAATCATTCCTCAAGCGAAGGAAACTTTAGAAGGTTTGAGTACAATTAATAACCAATTTGTCGCTGATTATCTTCAAGATGCTCATAGTCAAATTAAGATTTTTGATTTCAATGGCAAATTTTTACGTGAGATCAAATTACCAGGACTCGGTTCTGTCGGTGGCTTTAATGGCAAGCGAAATAATACCGAGACTTTCTACAATTTTACCAGCTATAACACACCAGGAACTATCTATCGCTACGACATGGTAAGCGGAAAGAGCACTGTATTCCGTCAGCCAAAGGTCGCTTTTAAGGCGGAAGATTACGAGACAAAGCAAGTTTTTTATACCAGTAAAGATGGTACGAAAGTGCCAATGTTTATTACCTACAAGAAGGGAATGAAATTAGATGGAAATAACCCCACCTTACTATCAGGTTATGGTGGTTTTAACATCTCTATAACCCCTAACTTTTCTGTCGGTAGCTTGGTATGGATGGAAATGGGTGGTGTGCATGCTGTGGCTAACTTACGTGGTGGCGGTGAGTATGGCGAAGAATGGCATCAAGCAGGTATGAAGTCGAACAAGCAGAATGTGTTTGATGACTTCATCGCTGCTGCTGAGTGGCTGATTGGCAACGGTTATACAAAATCTGCGAAGTTGGCGATCGCCGGTGGAAGCAACGGAGGATTACTCGTGGGTGCTTGCATCATCCAGCGTCCCGATTTATTTGCTGCGGCTTTACCATCTGTAGGTGTGATGGATATGTTGCGCTTCCATAAGTTTACCATTGGTTGGGCTTGGACTTCTGAATATGGCTCGCCAGACAACCAGCAAGATTTCAAAACACTGTATACTTATTCACCACTGCACAACCTCAAACCGGGTACAGCATACCCAGCAACAATGATTACCACAGCCGATCATGATGATCGCGTTGTTCCTGCACATAGTTTTAAATTTGCCGCTGCTTTGCAAGCTGCTCACAATGGTGATGCGCCAGTACTCATTAGAATTGAGACAAAAGCCGGACATGGTGCTGGTAAACCGACAACAAAGATGATTGAGGAAACTGCAGATAAGTGGGCTTTTTTGGTGCGTACGTTGGATATGAAAGTTTAGACAAAGACTTGACATCCTCCCGCCGCTGACCTGAGTACAGGTAGAGCGGGGGATTCCAAGAATCACTTCTTGGGTTTCCTCTTTCCGCGAGTTGACTTGCTTGGAGGAGTTTCCTCTCCCAAGTATTGGTCAGTCTCTCCAGAGGCGTACCGGACACATGCTACAAGTCGGCAGAGCCGCCCAACGCAGTGTCCTTAGTTCCGACGTGACCCGCCGTACGTAGTGCCTTTTCTAGTATGTTTCGTGCAGCATTCCAGTCTCTGTCTTGGGTATGCCCACAATGAGGGCAAGTATGCGTTCTGGTTGACAATGTTTTTTTGACAACCTTCCCACAATTGGAACAGTTTTGGCTTGTATAGTGAGGTAGTACAGCTACTGTGACCACTCCAAAAACCTTGCCAAAATATTCAACCCATTCTCGAAACTGAGTCCATGCTGCGTCAGAGATTGATTTGGCGAGATGTCGATTCTTCACCCTTACGGGAACGCAGGTCGCTTCAAGTCGGGGAACCCGCCCAACGCGCTGGCGAACCATATTTCGCACCTTCAAGTCCGCGCTGACGCGCCGCTTCGCTAACATACGCCACGAGGTCGTTAGACATCACTACGCATCTTGCTGTTTTGATGGCAAAATCTTTACGCTGGCGACTTACCTTAAGATGCTTACGAGCAAGCTTGTTTCTAAATTTGGCTCTGTTTTTTGAACCTTTTTGGGTCTTTGACATACAGCGAGAAAACCGCTTCAAAGACTTTTCGCTTTTACGCAGATGACGTGGATTTGCAACTGTCTGCCCGTCAGAATCTGTGTAAAAATGATTCAACCCCACGTCGATTCCAACAGTCTTAAGCGTAGGTTCCCGTTTCTCCTGCCGTTCCTGGTCAATGCAAAACTGGCAATAATAGCCGTCTGCACGACGAACGACACGAACACGTTTAAATTGCTTCAACTGGTAGAAATGCAAATCGCGGGTTCCCCACATCTTGAAGGTTCCTGCTTCAAAACCATCGGAAAAAGTGATATAGCGCCTGTCACTGGAGAGCACCCACCCACTAGTCTTGTACTCAACACTGCCGTGGGTTTGTTCTTTCTTAAATCGGGGATATCCTTTCTTTCCTGGTTTATTCTTTTTGCACGCATCGTAGAAACGAGAGATAGCAGACCAAGCTCTCTCAGCGCTAGCCTGTCTCGCCATAGAGTTGAGGTTGTTTGCCCATTCAAATTCTTTGGCAAGAACAGCGCAATAGGCGCTCAACTCATATCTGCCAATATCCTTGTTATCCATCCAGTATCTGATGCAACTGTTCCGAACAAACCTAGCGGTACGGATAGCTTCATCCAGCTTTCCATACTGCTCTTTTGTTCCTTCCAATTTTGCCTCAAATACCAGCATCTTTACGTTAGACTCATTGACGTAATTGTAGCACATTGAATAGTCAAGCGTCCATAGAGATTGTCAAAAAGGAGACTGCACCCCGCCTTTTTTCTGCATCGCAGAAAATTAGTTGGAGTGCGTCTCCTTTTTGACCCTCGATTCATGAGCCAGTACGCCCAGGAGGGTTTCCCTCCGTAGGTATCTGGCGTCCTCGTCGCCAAATCAAAGATTATGGCGATCGCCTTCTCTCGGAATTAGGTAAAAACAAATGTTTTGTCGTCAGTACTTCATTGAGTTTTCTTGTATCCACCCTGCTATCGATTCCTGAGTTTCTTCGTTAGAGGCTAATCGCTCTATCATCATAACGACTTCCACCTCTGGAGCATCAAACGAATAGCCGTTTAATTCCATAAAGATAGCCATTGCTACAAAAGCTACCCTTTTATTACCATCTACAAAAGCGTGGTTTTTTGCAAACCCGTAACAGTACGCGGCTGCTAACTCAAATATTGTAGGCGTTGGTTGGCCGTAAGCAAATAAGTTTTTTGGTCTGGCTAAGGTTGCTCCGATTAAGTTGTCTTTGCTACCAGATAAACCACCATGCTGATCAAGCTGATCAGCATGCATAGCTCTAATCATCGCCTCTTCCAACCAAAATGGTTCATTCACTTAGCCAACTCGCGCAGTGCATTTCTGTACTTAGTGCTTACTTTTTTGTATGCCTCCATAGCTTTTTCAAAGTTAGGGTTGGAAGCAGTAAGGTAAACCCCGTCAGCAGTTTCAGTCACGAATATGCTATCTCCTTCGCTAACCCTTAGCTTTTGCAAAATTTCTTTAGGTAGAGTTGTTCCTAGAGAATTTCCCACTCTACGAACTTTTAGTGTGTACATAATCAATGATATTGTTAGTGATAGTAATACTATTGTAATAACACAATTTTGCCGCCCATCGCTTCCTGATTTTTCTGTCGATCAACCTGTGACAAGCGCAATACGCCAGATTGCCACGTCGTAAATGCAACATCCCTCCTATTGTGGGAAATTTGAAATTTGCCTAACTACCCCCTTTGTACAAGTAAAAAGGGGTAGAAAGTAAAGTGTTTAAAAGAACCAACCGTATGAATGTAAACCCTTACCCAACAAATTCACTCCTAGGTAGCAAATCCAAACAACAACAAAGCCACTGGCGGCTAAAATTGCAGGACGACGCCCTTGCCAACCACGAGTGATGCGAGCATGAAGATAAGCCGCAAAGACTAACCAGGTAATCAGTGCCCAGGTTTCCTTGGGATCCCAACTCCAATAAGACCCCCAAGCTTCATTCGCCCAAACGGCACCAGCAATGATACCAATAGTCAGGAGGGGAAATCCTAATCCGATAATACGATAGCTGATGTTGTCTAGAGTTTCGGCAAGGCTTAGACGCTGAGGTGAAAGAGGTTCTGCTTTTGTGATCGCTTGAGATTGAGTGGCTGTGACTAAATCCAAAACAGCAGTTTTGCCGTTGTTGTTGCTTTCTATACGAGCGAAACCGTTATTGTCACCAGCAGCTGTCGATGATTGAGTACTTAACTCAGTGGCTTTGTGCAAGCGATAGCCGTTGCTGCGATATCCACCAGTACCGACAGAACTCCCTTGTAATTGGATTTCTTGACCACTGGTGACAACAAGGAAGGCGATCGCCACTAGTGAACCCACCATTAAAGCTGCATAACTTAACATCATCACACTGACGTGCATCATCAGCCAATTAGATTTCAGCGCAGGTACTAAGGGTTCTGCGACTTGCATTTGTGATGGTAAGGTGAGGGTGGCAAAAGCAGTGATACCCATCGCCACAGGTGCAGTGACGACTCCCACTAAGCGACTACGACTTGTATTTTCAGCAATCAGATGGACACTCGTTATTCCCCAAGCTAAGAAGAATAGAGATTCATACAAATTACTCAGAGGAAAATACCCAGCTTCTAGCCATCTTGCTCCTAGTAAGGTAGCTATGCACAAATTGGCGATCGCCATTCCAGCCGTACCCACAACAGTTGCAGGCAAATTTGGAAAAGCCGCCCCACCCCAATAAACCAGCATCGTCACAAACAAAATTGCAAACGAAGCATTATCTAACCAGTTCTGGAGTGCAACCAAATTCATAATTAACGTAATCTCCAGTCAATGTATTATAGATTCTGATTGTTACGATCCTATCCGTTTTAAAGGAACTGGTAATTATGAATTGTGAATGCTCAAAATTCCATAGTTGATCATTTATTTACCGGACTTGGTAAGGGTTCTGGTTTTCCAGCTTTTTGAAGTGATAAAAAAATGTCATAGCGAGTACTGCGGCTATCACTCACAGCAGCGCTGACTCCGATTGAGCGTGTGGCGTTTAGCAACATGCGTTGATTCGGTAAAAAGCTTGGCAGGGGAAAATTTTTCGCCGTATGTTCTACATCCAAGAAAAACTGACCATTGGTAGGATTGAGTTCTCGTGGAACTGTATTTTGGAATAAGGCAGTGCTGGCTAAAGTGTTATTTGGTCTAGGAACTATTGTATCAGTGACAGGCGCACCAAGCGCTAAGAAAGCGACATCTTCATCTAACCAGCCATGAGTCGCGGTTAAAGTTCCAAAAGGTGCCACCCAGTTGACAACAGGTTTATTATTAACTGTTGTGTATTGTATCTGGAATTGGTATTGAGTTTTCATGACTTCATCAAGCTGTTTGAGAGCAGTTTCAGCACGAGTGCGATCGCTTGCCTGTACCATGAAAACCAACGCTGCACGAAAATTGTCTGGCAAACCTTCTTTGGGAGTATTTGGAATCACTGAGACAGAAAATTCTCCTCGCATCCAACTGAGCAAATCTCGGTCTAAATCCAGACTTGTAAGGGATTTGACACCATTACGCAGTTGTTCTGGCATCACTGGTGAGTAAGGATTTCCTTGAGAAGTTGAGACATAATCAGCCCAAAACTGTTGTAAGTTTTGGCCAGACACCATCATTAAGGTTTCTGTTGGTAAGCGGTTTTGCATTTTCCCTGCTTTGTTTTCCATTGCTAACAACCGCTGACTGTTCGGATTCAGCCAAGAAACACTTTTTAACCGAATTCCTTGTGACTCCAAAGTCATTGTTCCTGCTATGGCTTGGTTATTCTGAAGTTGACTCAGAACTTGAGCAGGTAAAGCACGGTTTGGAGATTTAGCGGCTATTCTAGCAGCGTAAGGGACATTTACATAAAATTGAGCAAACGGTTGGTAATGAGAAACTTTTGGGAAATTCTCTGCAAAACCCGCACTTGTCACCAAGGACGATTGACTTTTGTATGCATCAATTGCTCGTTCTGTCGTTTTGGGATTATCAGTGATCACAAGAAAACGTTTGTCCAACAGGGCTGCTGACAATTTTTCTCCAACTTGCCCCTCAGTTTCTTTAATAACAACATTCTGGTAAGTACGGTCAATCCATTTGTCACCTTTAGCTGCTTTCGGTTGTGCTAGAATACTGCTCGCTCGTTCTATATTTTTGACTGGCAAAATCATCACCATTGACTGCTCATTGCCCGTTATTTCTCCATTCGTTGCAATCGGCTTTGATGGTGGTTTACTCGCGTTTGGGGCAAGAATTGCGATTGTGACTTGATTGCCAACCCAAGGACTGATATCTTTCTGGAAGTCATAACCATTATTTGTTAAGAAGCGATCGCGCAACTGCACTAAATTTTTATCCAGTAAGCTTTGAGTTTCTTTTGTGCCAAACTCTCGCAATTTTTCCCATTGTCCTGAATCAGTGCTTAGAGAAACTGCAAACAGAGCATCTTGGGGAATAATATTCGCACCAGGTAGTAACTCTTGAGAAGATGACTTTCCCTGAGTCAACAGCCAGTACGCTGCACTCCCTGTACAAATCAATAACCCAGCAAACGAGAGTGTCAGGACTAGAGACGGTTTCTTTTTTTTCTTCATCGGACTAGACACAAGCGGTAGTGCTATTGAAACCAATACCTCATTCTTGCGAAACCATCATAACTTGTTACTATAGTGAACCAAAAGGTTTCCTTTCTTGTAGGGTTCTTTATTACAAAAGATGAGGTTGAAGATCCGGTGTCTTTAAAACTGGGGAGCATAGTCAAGAACAAACTTTAGTTTGCAAGCTTGATATGATAACATGCGTGCAAACCCAACTAAGAGTATCATCTACGCAAAACAGCACACTAAACTTGCAACGTGATGAAAATCGTGTCACGGTTTCTGGAAACTTACACACATGATAACTAAACCTAAGATTTTCATTGATGGGGAATCGGGAACCACAGGCTTACAAATTTACTCGCGCCTCAACCAACGCGATGACATCGAGTTAGTTAACATTGAGGCATCTCGACGCAAGGATTCAGCTGAGCGAGCGAAACTGATCAATACTGTGGATGTTGCTATTCTTTGTCTACCGGATGACGCAGCTCGTGAAGCTGTGAGCTTTGTCCGCAGTGATCAGGTTAAAATCCTTGATGCTAGTACTGCCCATCGAACGGCTGAGGGTTGGGTTTATGGCTTTCCTGAACTCATTCCCGGACAAAGAGAGAAAATTGCCAGCGCCCAGTTTGTTAGTGTTCCGGGCTGTTATCCCACAGGATTTTTAGCTTGTATCCGTCCGTTGATAGCCAAAGGACTCCTTCCTAGTCACTTTCCCATAACCATTAACGCGGTATCTGGGTACTCTGGTGGCGGAAAAAATCTGATCAAAGATTACCACGCTTTCCACGATCAGCAAGCCGGTGCAACATCACTTTATCCCTATGGCATCTACAGTACACAGTTTGGGCACAAGCACGTTAAGGAAATGCATCAGTACTCAGAATTAGCATCGCCGCCCTTGTTTGTACCAGCTGTGGGAGATTTTGAGCAGGGGATGCTGGTACAGATACCCTTACCACTGTGGACTTTGGATCATCCACCATCTGGTGAGGTGATTCATCAGGCGATCGCTGACTACTACCAAGGTGAAAAATTTGTACAAATCGCTCCATTCCAAGACTCCACTCTTCTACGAGATGGAAAATTCCTAGACGTGATGGCAATGAATGGCACCAATATTGTTCAAATTTTCGTCTTCGCCAATGATACAACCCACGAAGCGCTGCTAGTTGCTCGCCTCGACAATTTAGGCAAAGGCGCATCAGGAGCTGCCCTACAAAACTTAAACATCATGTTGGGTTTTCCAGAGGAGTTGGGGCTGTAATCCTCAAGAAAGCAGGATAGGGAAGTCAGCACAGATGGATGGAAAATTTTGTTTGTGTAGCAAAAAGAAATTTTTGCTACACCACACTACAAAATTTTGGACTAAACTTCAGCATTGATTGAACTTAGCTGCATTGGTCCTAAATATTTCGTCAAGTAAGGTGAGAACACCTCATAAATTAAGGTTAGAGGCTGTCCGTGATGCCAAAACAAGTAGTGGCGACCCCAAAAAGGTCCAGTTTCATCAAAACCTGACTCCAAAGCATCCGAGTGACCGTAATAAATCCCTTGAACATCCCGATACAACTCTGTGCGCAGACGAGCTAAACTTACCCAAATAGGTAATGAACGGTTTTGCAAATACTCATCCACTTGAGTTGCTTCCCACCATGAGGTAGCATATGCCAATCGTTGACCAGAGGCGGTACGCAGCCAAACCTGTCGCCGTAGCCTTGGCCCTGGGACAGCTTTAATCTGTTCTGGTGCGCCATCCAAGTCCATCCCAATTAATGACATATCGATGACATCTACTTCTGTCGGTTCGCCCGTCAGCAACTGTAGGTGTCTCGTTGGAGAACCGTCACCCAAAAGCAGCAATCGCCAAGTTGGTGCTAGCTGAGTGTGGGGTAAACTTTGTTGAATGACTTCTTCGCCACCTTGCCAAGTTGCAGTGAGGCGGTGCCATCCCGTTGGTAATGTTAAGTTGTTTGTCAGCGTAAAAGTCGCAGTCAAGGTTCTTTACAAAACTTCACTGATTTATATTAAAGCACAAGTCACCCCTTCGCTTAATTCAAAATTCACGCATCGCGTAGCGTCCTGAGTGTTAGCTCCGGCCCCCAAAGGGGCTAGTACCGCAAGGCGGAATTCACGCATCGCGTAGCGTCCTGAGCGTTAGCTCCGGCCCCCAAAGGGGCTAGCGAAGCAATCTCAAAATTCAAAATGAATACAGCGTAAGCGTTTCATTGATTTGGAATGGGTGGTTTATTTATGCCGTGGTGTACTAGTGAAGGATCTAATTCAAAACAATAGATCTTTTTTTTGAATTTTGAATGAGTTCCCTTCAGTACTCAGAACTCGGCACTCAATATAAATCAATATTAAAAAATGCGGATGGCGAGACTCGAACTCGCAAGGCAAAGCCACACGCCCCTCAAACGTGCGCGTATACCAATTCCGCCACATCCGCTAGCTGAATATAGATTATAGCATAACAAAAATATTTACGATCAGTGGTGCCTAAGTTACAGAAAATTTAAGTGCAGGACTTCACAACTATCAACAGATGGATATACTCGACGCACAGAAATGTTGTCACAACACAAGTGATATTAAAGGTATCGCGACCTCAGCAGCTCAGAAATTTGTTCTAGCGTAGAGTACACGGTACCTTGAAAAAGCCAAAATCGGGAAACTAAACTCCAAACTAGCAACGCCTCGCTGCTGCTAGTCTAGTTAATACCCGTACAGGCGAGCAGCCAAATCTTTCTATTTCGAAAGAATTTTGGGAATCTCCAGTCAGAATTTGAAATGAGGCTGGTGCGTAATTTCAATTTTGACGTCACCGAGTCTAACACGGAAAAAAATGGGGAGGGTTTATACGATACGCGTCTAGTCCCCACGATCAATCATTGGGCTTGGAACCCTCCCCATTTTTTAGGGGACAAATTGGTCAGAACAATGTCAATCTACTGGACTGATATCAAAACTAAAAGATGAAGTTTGACAAAATATTAATTGCTAATCGAGGAGAAATCGCGCTTCGCATTCTCCGCGCCTGTGAAGAAATGGGGATTGCTACGGTTGCGGTACACTCGACTGTTGACCGTAATGCTCTGCACGTCCAACTTGCTGATGAAGCGGTTTGCATTGGTGAAGCTGCTAGCAGTAAGAGTTATTTGAACATTCCCAATATTATTGCAGCAGCATTGATACGGGATGCTAGTGCTATTCACCCTGGTTATGGTTTTTTAGCAGAAAATGCTCGGTTTGCAGAAATCTGTGCTGATCATCATATTGCTTTCATTGGTCCATCTCCGGAAGCTATCCGGTTGATGGGGGATAAGTCCACTGCGAAAGAAACGATGCAAAAAGCTGGGGTTCCGACTGTACCAGGTAGTGATGGGTTGATAGAATCAGAGCAAGAAGGTTTGCCGATCGCCAGAAAAATTGGCTACCCAGTGATGATTAAAGCGACAGCTGGCGGTGGCGGACGGGGTATGCGCTTGGTACATTCTGAGAGCGAATTTGTCAAATCTTTCCAAGCAGCCCAAGGCGAAGCGGGAGCAGCATTTGGTAATTCTGGAGTTTATCTAGAAAAATTTATTGAGCGTCCTCGTCATATTGAATTTCAAATCTTGGCTGATAATTATGGAAATGTCATCCACTTAGGTGAACGAGATTGCTCAATTCAACGCCGTAACCAAAAGCTTTTAGAAGAAGCTCCCAGTCCAGCTCTCGATCCAGATTTACGAGAAAAAATGGGACAAGCTGCTGTCAAAGCTGCCCAGTTTATCAACTACAGTGGGGCAGGTACGATTGAGTTTCTCTTGGATAAATCCGGTAACTTCTATTTTATGGAAATGAATACCCGGATTCAAGTTGAACATCCAGTCACAGAGATGATTACTGGGATAGATTTGGTTGCTGAACAAATCCGTGTTGCTCAAGGGGAAAGACTCAAGCTGACACAAGAGCAAGTCGTCTTACGCGGTCATGCTATTGAATGTCGTATTAATGCGGAAGATCCTGATCATGACTTTCGTCCCTCCGCCGGACGTATCAGTGGTTATCTCCCTCCTGGAGGTCCCGGAGTCCGGATTGACTCCCATGTTTACACTGATTACCAAATTCCTCCTTACTACGACTCCCTTATTGGTAAGTTAATCGTTTGGGGAGCAGACCGTCCCACTGCGATTAACCGCATGAAACGAGCACTGCGAGAATGTGCGATTACGGGATTACCCACGACTATTGGGTTTCATCAAAAAATCATGGAACACCCACAGTTTTTGCAGGGGAAAGTCTACACAAATTTCGTACAAGAGATGAAATCGTTAGTAGAGTAGTATTTCTTATAGGTTAGTGGTGAGTTGTCAGTTTTAACAATCAATGGCTAACAACTAACGACTAACAACTAACAAGTCCAAATCCCTACTAGACACGAGACAACATGGTCAGCAGTCCTTGCTGACCCAGAAGAATTTCCCGTAAGAGACTGAAGATACCAACCCAAATGATCGGGGTAATGTCTACCCCGCCCATAGATGGCACAATTTTTCGTAACGGAACGAGAAACGGTTCAGTAGGCCAAGCTACCAGATTAAAAGGCAAACGATTCAAATCAGCTTGGGGATACCAAGTCAGAATAATCCGAAAAATAAAGAGGAATGTCATCAGCCCCAATATAGGACCGAGAATCCAAGTCACAAGATCAGCACCAGTCATGATTTAAGCTTAACTTTTTTGTGTGAATAAAGGGGAGAACTGAAACAGGACGAGAAAATTTTAAGCTTTGTAAAGCCTTTCTCTAATTTTAACCAAATACTGTTACACAAAAGGGGAATAGAGAATACTGGTCATGAGTTATTGATTGTCTTGTTGTCAAAGTAGCACGACTAGCGAGAAACCACGAACCTTGAACCACTTCCCATTGCCATAAATAGCTTCTCAAGAATGTACTAGACCATTAGAATTGTTATAAAGTGTGTAAAAAAAGGTTGAAATCTATGACGGCATCTTTATCAAATTTCCTTTGGAGTCTGTTTTGGGGTGCAGCAATTGTTGTTATCCCCGTCACAATCGGATTGATTTTTGTTAGCCAGAAAGATAAAATTCAGCGTTTCTAAGAGGTTCTTTAGAGACGTGGTATACCACGTCTCTAACCGTAGAACGGATGTTCGCTCATGAGAGCGCTCAATTGCTAACTCTGGGCAATTCATTATAAAAAAATACTTAATACTAAGCTGACACATACAGACTTGTTAGCTTTGGGTCATAATGTAAAGATGTATAAGTGTTCCTCCACTCTCACGAGCGGCGGTTTTGTATCTTTAAAGCATATTGTGTCTAATTGTCTAATTACAGTAGAGATTTAAATTCTGACTGGTTAAGATAGATTCTGAATATTGGGTAAACAACAATGCTAATGTTTGGGCTGAACTCAGCCAGTGTTCTGGCTCAGGTCAATTTTGGGGCAAACTCAGCCAGTATCCTAGGAATTTTCTTGGCTGTGGCTGGGGCAGCACTTTATTTTCTCCGCTCTGTGCGTCCAGAACTCTCACGCGACCAGGATATCTTTTTTGCTGCTGTAGGCTTACTCTGCGGCTTCATTCTCATATTCCAAGGTTGGCGTCTTGACCCAATTTTACAATTTGGTCAGTTACTTTTGGCAGGCTCAACGATATTTTTTGCGGTAGAAAGTATTCGCCTACGGGGTATAGCTACCCAGCAAGCCAAGCGCAACACTCCTATTGTGGATGACGAACGAGAAGTCAGTGACAACTATAGGTACAACAAGAAGTATAAGGCGCAGGTAGACGCTGAGTTGGAACCACTGCCTTATGATGATGACTACGATGAGCGTCCCGTACGTGGTCGAATTTCAGGTAGCAGAGAGAACCGTTCATCTCGTGATGATTACTACGAAGATGAAACTCCTCGTCGTTCAGAACGTCGCAATAGTAGCGAAAGACCGACATCAAGTGACAAAACTGACAGAACCCGTCGCCGGAGTTCTGGACGTTCTGTACGCCCTTCAGAAAGTTTTGACGATGAAAATTGGGGTACTTCCACTGGAGCAGTTGATGAGTGGGGTAACGACACGACTGAAGAAAGACGACGACCTCCACGTCGTAGTAGCAATGGACCAGCTGTACGTCCAGAAACTCGTGATGAGGATGTTCCTCCAAGACCAAGAAAACGCCGTCCACCCAGTGAATCAGCTCCTCAAAGGGGACGTGAGGATGATGAGGTCATTTCTACCGATTATGTAGAATATAAACCATTAGAACGTCCAGAGCGTTCAGATCAAAAGCAAGATAGTTCATCGAATTTTGATGATGATCTATAAATAAGATTAAGTGAAGAACGTGAAAGCGTAACGAAAAAAGTTGAGGTGAGAAAAATTACACCTAGTTTTTGCCTCCAAAGGCAAATTCCTTGGGGTTTGAGTTTTGTATTAGCAAGTTTACTTGTATCGTGTAGTTATAGCGATATTCCTGTTGGACCGACTTCCCTCAACAGCCGCTACACAGAACGGCAACCAGCATTGAGTGGAAATGGTCGTTTTTTAGCATATATCTCTAATCGCAATGGTACTCACCAATTGCTGGTGTATGATTTACAGCAGCAACAGTTTATTCAGATACCGCGCTTAAACCAACGGGAGACAATTGTCGAAAGCCCCAGCCTCAGCTACACTGGACGCTACATTGCGTATATGACCAGCGACCAAGGTAGACCAGTGGTGGCGTTGTATGATCGTGCTACGCAACAGTCGCAAATTCTTACCCCAATCTATCCTGGCTGGATTAGAAATCCCAGTATCAGTCCAAATGGGCGTTATGTTGTCTTTGAAACTGCTAGCCGTGGTCAGTGGGATATTGAAGTTTTAGATAGGGGACCGAATGTTGAGTTAGATATTCCCAACGGCGCATCGGTAAGCGCACCTCCGTGATGGGGCTAGCGAGTTGGGTGAATAATTTTTGATTCTTGAGTAATGACGAAACGCTCTATTTTTTTACCTATATTTGCTACAGCTAGTTTGTTGAGTAGCTGTGTTGGTTACCCACGCATAGTAAACTATCCTTATGACCCAGGAGGGCTAAGTCTTAATAGCTCTGCTTCGGAATTAGATCCTCAAATTTCAAGAAGATACATTGTTTTTGCGAGTGACCGACAGGGTAGCCAAGATGTTTATATGTTTGATAGGGTAACTGGTAGTTTGGTAGATTTGCCTGGTTTAAATTCCTTTGATACTGTTGGTTCTCATCCTGCTGTTTCTGAAAGTGGTCGTTATATCGTATTTGCAGGAAGTAGACAGGGCCGCTCGGCTATCTTTCTTTATGATAGAGAAACACGTCAATTAAGGAATTTAACTGCTAACCTGCAAGCAGAAGTTCGTCATCCAACAATTAGTGCTGATGGCAGTAGGATTGCTTTTGAGTCTAGTGTAAATGGACAATGGGATATTTTAGTTTATAACCGTTCTGGGCAACAGCTGAATATACCTCAAGACCCGCGTTGAGGGAATGAGGGGAGATCTCCTTTGGAGGAATTCAAAATTCAAAGTATGCCCCTTCACGCTCACTTACTCAAAATTGCCGAAAGTGCACGCATCGGGCGCACCAGGAGTCGGGTTTATGGTCAAAATTGTCAACAAGCGCCCGATTTGCTCCTGGATCGTGGATTCAAAATATAGACATTTATGGACGGCGGTCCTGTTTGAGCAGGATTTACCCAACCCTGCGGGCACGCGCTGCGCTATCAAAAAAAGAATTTTAAATTTTGAATTGATAAT
>NZ_QMEA01000075.1:0-30763 GCF_012912105.1 Brasilonema sp. UFV-L1 | reverse complement strand
AAGCGCGAGTATTGGGGAGTAAGAGTGTTGGAAAATAGGGAGCATCCCAATGCACACAAAAAGACCAAGACTTACGCAAAACCTTTGAAACTCTCTGACTTCGCGCTCTAGTTTTCAAGAAGCCGCTTTCTTTGTCTATGCGTTGTCGTTTGCGGTTCATTCTTTGATTCTCTTGCTCCCGTTCCAATATGAGACGGGAGTAAACTTGTACATTTGGGATGCTATCGGAAAATATCCCTTCTTCCCTACAGCCCCCAACCCCAGAGGGGACCCAAGCGCCCCCTACTTCGCTATTTCTTCTTTGACGGCTTCAATGAGCGATCGCACTTGTTGAGTCCCTTCAGAAGGTTCAAAAGAAAGAGGAAACTTACCTCTGGTTATCATTCGCAAACCAAGAGGAGCAAGACTGAGTAACCCTTTAAGATCTCTAAAATAGTTCCCAACGACTTGTAGACCAAATTGACGCTCATCAATCCAGCCACCTTCTTTGACTAACTCTACTAAGACTTTACGATGACGAATTGAACGGCTGTCGCTTGCTTGTTTGCGTTCGAGAATTTCCTGCTTGATTTTTGTGATTTGATCAAGTGGAGCAACATCCATTGGACATACGGAATTACAGTAAAAACAACGGGTACAACCCCAAACTCCTTTCGTTCCTTCGTTATATTCTTCTAAACGACTTTCTGTTTTACTATCACGAGAATCTGCTACCATCCGATAAGCTTTGGCAAGGGCATGAGGACCAACAAAATCTGGGTCAACTTCACGAGCATTGCACTCAGAGTAGCACGCTCCGCACATGATACAATTACCAGTTTCATCCAGGCGCGATCGCTCTAGTGGTGTTTGTAAAAACTCTCTTTCTGGGATGTTACGCCCTGCTGTACTCACATAAGGAGCAACTGTCTCAAGGTTGTTCCAAAAACTGCTCATATCTACCACTAAATCTTTGATCACAGGCATATTGCCTAGTGGTGCGATGATGATTTCTGGAATGCCATTTGTATGAATTTTTGTTGTCAGCATTTGTTGCGATTTGGCAATTTCAGTGCCAACATTTTCTTTACAAGCCAAAGCTGAACGCCCATTGATTCGCACAGCGCAGCTACCACAAATTGTGTTGCGACAATTTTTGCGAAATGCCAATGTCCCATCTTGCTCCCACTTAATACGATTGAGACAATCTAGGATTGTATTCCCTCCTTCAACATCCAAAAGGTAAGTTTCCACAATCGGGGAGGAATCTTGTTGCTGCCGTATGATCTTAAAAAGAACTTCCATAACCACCAACCAAAATCTTGAAATTTTTATGCCCATCTATGAAATTATTGCCATAGATGAGTTGCTCACCAATAAGTGAGCTATACTCTTGTTGCCCTTAATTAAAAGCTAGCTGTTAATAGGCTGATGATTAAAGAGCTACTCATTCTAGTTTAAGGATAATCATGAAATTTGTAGTTGTATGATTACCCAATGGGTTTAACCCCAAATGTGTCAATAGCCAGATGACCAGAAAAATGATCGCTACGTGACAATTCATTCATATATTTGGACTCATGCAGTAAGGAGAGTCCACTAGATGAACACCATCCGTAGGACTTAAGTTCATCTCTCAACTGAATATTTCCAAATTTATCCTCCTCGGATTATGAGTATATCTTGATGTCAAGACGAGTTAAGGAGCCATTGACTCAAAAAATCGCTCAATCAGTCATGAGGTCCCATTTTTTTGGTTATATAGAATTGTTAAAGCTCAAGATGTTCATCTTGACCTCTTAATCAAGAAACTCGCTTGTTGTCACTCATCTCGTTAAAACTGCTTGTTTAAATTAAATGAATTTTTATAAAAGCCGACCAGCAATACTCATCCCAAGTACAAGGATTTAGAGATAAAGTGTATCAGCAAGTTGAATTCAAAATTAAACACTTGTTTTGCTATTATTAAACCATGCTACTATTTAATATAAAATTATGAAGCAACAAAACCAGTATCAATCGCCGTGTAAGTGCGGCTGTTACTGCTTTGTTTCTTTGTAAGAAAGTAGGGCAAGAAATTTCTGGTCTCTACTAGTAGGGTAAAAGGTTGTATGTCGGCACAACCTTATCGCAACACTATGCTGTCAATCATGTTTCTTGAGCAGAAACGGGGAAAACCCTACGACTCATGGTCAAGAAAGACAGAGTTAGGACAATTTCTTGGGTCTACGGCTTGTTTCTAGTGGTAGAACACAACGGCGAGAAATCGGGAGGAAAATCCTCACCGTTTTTTGCATCCCAATTTGTAAAAGTTCTTCAAAGTTGCCCCACTTTAGTAGTGCCAAGAAAGAGAATGATTTCATTTGTGATTGCAAATGATGGTTAAAAATGCCGTAAAATTACCAAAATTAATGCCTTTGACAACTATAAGCTAATCTGTTGTGGTCAATCGTAACAGACACTCTTGTAGCTCTCCCCCTTTATGGAGGAATGACTCCTTTGCTATGGAGTCTGAAACAACTTTGTACAGATGTCAAAAAGCCAAATGCTGGCAAATGATGACTTGTTTATTTATTTGGAGAGAGTGAGGATATTTGAAGCATAATGACTGAAACCGCAACCGCACCATTGACTGGAAAAGCACTGCTAGCTAAAGTGAAAGAACTTTCTAATCTACCACGGCGAGAAAGAGCAAAGCAGTGTGGCTACTATACAGTTACAAAGAATAACCAAGTTCGTGTCAATCTAACTGACTTTTATGATGCTTTGCTCTCGGCTAGGGGAATTCCCTTAAGTCCAGAAGCACCAAAAGATGGTCGTGGACGTGAACCTACTTACAGAGTAAGTGTCCATCAAAACGGTCAAATTGTTATTGGTGCAACTTACACCAAAGCGATGGGCTTAAAGCCAGGTGATGAATTTGAAATTAAGCTGGGTTACAAGCATATTCACTTAATTCAAGTGGATAGTGATAAAAAGCTACTCCAGCATGATGAAGACGCAGATGTCTATGATGAAGATCTCGAAGATGATGAAGATCTCGAAGACGAGTACGAAGAGGAAGAAGAGTAGACTTTTTTTAATAGTAGAGGCAAGTTTAAGGCAAAAGCTTCAGAACTTATCTGTACAACTAGAGTCAAAGCTTTGACATTTCTCGAAACAAAAATGTTAGACATCTTGTATAATTGATGAATTTTGGTGAAGGCTTGATTAAGAATAAAGAGAAGCTCATCATGAGCAATACTTAAAGCAGTGGTCAAGGAAGTACAACATATCTATCCCGACTTTAAAGTTGCTCGAAATTAAGAAAGCCGTTATTTCACCAAAATAGAAACCTTCTACTATGCAAGAAGTTCATTTTGTTTTTTTAGCTACTTCAGTATCATTACCTGAGCCATCAGTCAACTTCTTACTGTCATCCTTAAAAGATGCACCAGTATTCTTGGTTGTGATGGCTTTTTTTATTATTTGGGTGTCTTGCTGGTTACCCATAGCAGCATTAACAGCGTTTGTCCTCAAATGGCAACCTTCTCAACTTTTCCAGCCAGAAAAAAAGTTACCTTTATTGGTATCTCTCTACTTGTTAGCTCCCTTGATTTTGTGGGGAATTAGTTGGATAACCGATATACCTTTCTCAGATTATGGCTTTATTGGAAACATTTCAACTCTATATTCCTTGGTACTCGGTTTAGCTTTGGGAATATTGAGCATCACATTGGTTTTTTCGTGGCAATTGTGGCTGGGATGGTGCTTTTTTCAATGGTCGAATATTAAGCTTGTGCGACCTATCTTATTACCTATTTTTTTAGTGGCGTTGTTTGTAGGTGGTATTGAGGAGCTCATTTTTCGCGGGTTTCTGTTTACTGAACTAGAGAAAGGTGGTTCTGTTTGGTTAGCAGCGCTCATTTCTAGCTCAATTTTTGCCTTGCTACACTTGGTTTGGGAGCAAAAAGAAACGATACCACAGTTACCTGGACTCTGGTTTATGGGAATGGTGTTGATACTAGCACGATTTGTCGATGGGGGGAGTATAGGCTTAGCTTGGGGACTGCATGCTGGATGGATATGGGCGATCGCCACAATAGACACAGCAGCGCTTATCGATTACACCGGTAACGTCTGTGATTGGGTGACAGGTAAGAATAAAAAACCTCTGGCTGGTGTGGCGGGTGTTCTTTGTTTACTAATCACTGGAGGAGTTCTCTGGTTATGGGCTATTTTTCAACCGAAATAAAACCAGATGATGATGTAGTCATTTAAGTAATGAGACTTAAATGCTTTAGCCATTATGAGTAATTTTGAAAAAAATGTCCGCGTGGTTGTGATTCGTGGAGAACACTGCAATAGGCACGGTAAAGTAATTGGTGAGACGATTTACGGTTTTTTAAACAGAGAAATACCAGTAGAGTTAGATGAATACGGGAAGGCGAACATTCCAGAAGGAGATTTAGACGAGGAAAACTTAACACCGGACGAAGTGAGGGCTGAAATCAAAAAGGTTAGCAATCAAGTTGAACGAGTAGCTTCCCAACTCCCAGGAGAAATGGGAAAAGAATTACCCAATCATTTGAGATTTCTTGGGGATGCTCTAATGTCTAAGGATAAACCTAAGGCTGACGACGAGTACACATATGTCGTCAAGAACCTAAAAAGAGCAAGCGAAAATGGATCTGTACCTCAAGATTGGTGGGAAACTACTGTGAGAATAAGCTTTGACAAAATACATGGGGCTGTGAAGCGTCTTCCTTAAAGATAGTAATTATCATTTAAATCAAATACATAATGGTGTGTAGAGACCGTACGGTACGGTCTCTACTGTGTTGCACGCAAGCTCAACCCGGTATTGTTTATCCCGATTCAAAAAAGAATATCAGAAACTTCTATTAATAAGTCAAGAGGATAAGGCGTGACAAATCAAACTTTTGCTAATGGTTATGCATTACTCATCGGTGTTGGTGCTGATTTAGGCATTACTGTTAAAGATGCTACAGCCCTACGAGATGTTTTGGTTAACCCCAATCAAGCTGCTTATCCACCAAACCAAGTCAACTTGCTGACTGAGACTTCTGCAACTCGGCAAGAAATTCTCAAGGCTTTTGACCAGCTTATCGAACAAGTGAACCAAAATCCTGATGCGACTGTCATTATTTACTACTCTGGTCATGGTGGACGGATTGAGCGTACAAATGAATACTTCTTAGTACCCTATGGCTATAATCCCAGTCAACGTGCAGATACTGCCATATCAGGATTAGAGTTTACCGAAAAAATTGAAGCAATTCAAGCACGTAAGCTCGTCGTTTTGCTAGATTGCTGTCATGCAGGAGGAGTTCCGGCTCTTAAGGAAACAGGAGAAACTTTTGTCAAGTCACCTGTACCACCTGATTTGTTAAATATGCTAGGAACAGGAAGTGGTCGAGTTGTTGTTGCTTCATCGCGGGAAGACGAATATTCTTATACAGGTCAGCCCTACAGTGCTTTTACAGATTGCTTGTTAGAAGCTTTACAAGGCAAAGCAGCCAAAGAGAAAGATGGCTATGCTCGTATTCTTGACGTTATGATTTATTTGTTCGACCATGTACCCAAGCGGGCTTCGGGACCACAGCATCCATTCGTGAACAAAGTGCTTGATTTGGGTGATAATTTTCCACTTTGCTACTACGCAGGTGGAAGTAAATTTTTACCTGGAGAAACACTAGTGGCTGAAGTTAACTCAACTACCAGTGCCTTGACTGCTGGACAAAAGCGACGATTAGCGCAAAAACGAGACACACTGGAGGCTGAATGGGATCTCCGTAGTGAAAAGGTGAAGCGAATGCGGGATGCTTTGGCTATTGAGACTGGTACAGCTGTTAAGTTTCAATTAGAAAAGCAGCTTTTGGATGAAGAGGCTCAACTAGCGCGTCTTGGTGATGAGTTGGATGAGATCGAACAGGTATTGCAGTAATTTAGAAAGCTGGGCTAACTAGAGATGTCGTCTGTCAAAGCTTTAATGAATAAAAATACGGAGAGCGTTGGTTTAATATAATTTATTACTATTGATGTCCTCAGTTCGGCACTTACAGCAAAGACAGGAAGAACTTCAAGCACAGTACGAGCTGCTAAGCCAGAAGATAAAGCGCTTACGGGTTGATTTTGCTATCCAGGCAAGTACTTTGGTGGCTTATCAGCTAGAAAAGGAGATTGAGCGGTTTGAAACAGAACGCGATTGCCTCCATAAGCAGATTCAAATTATCGAAAGGTCTTTAGAAAATGAGCGAATACATAGCGAATTATTTCGCCTAAATTATGTACAGCAGGTGCGGCTGTTTCGAGAATTTATTCAAGAAAAACGAATAGGAGCTTTTTTGGTTCATGGCTTGCCAGAACACGGTCAAATCTTTCTGCTCAAGCGCTTATTACACGCAATTCCTGACAGTACCATAACTCCGCCAATCCAGTTTCACCTCCGCCGCAGGGCTTTGAGAACGGATATTGCTGCTTTGTGGCGAGAGCTAGGGCGTCAAATGGGAGTACAAAACTTCTCATCCCATGAAGAGATTGCTAGGAATGTGGTAGCTCAGTTGCAAACCCAGCACATCATCTTGGTTTTTCACGACTTTGACTGTATTGGCGAAGACTATCTGCACGAACTGCTTTGCGACTTCTGGCTACCGTTGGTAAACTCAGTTCAACAGACAATCTACCCAAGCAACGAGTTTTTTCTCCTCATGTTTTTAGTTGACGATGAAGGTTGTGTCACCAATTGGAAAGGATACGGTTGTGCGAAATGCGCTGTTGAAGGAGTTAAAGAGGAATTCTCGCTTTGGTGATAAGCGGATTAATGAACTGTCTGATTTTTTACTTGCTTATGTGCAGCAGCAGCTTGACAGCCATGATCCAGATATACGAGATTTTGCTCAGGTTCAAAGGTGGACAGCATTAGCGTATACGCAACCGAGTGAGGCAGCGCGGGAAATTGCATCTGTGCTTGCAGGCTTGAAATTGGAGGACAAAGCTGAGTGGATTCGCATGGCATCTCTGGTAGAAACTTTTGCAGAGCCGTTAGCAGGATTTGAACCGTTGATGACTTATACTCGTGGCATGGCTAGCTTAGCCCGTGGTAATACGGCAAAATCAGTAGCTGAGTTAAGTCAAGTTGATAGACATGCAGACAGGCTAGAAGTTGCGGGAGTGAATTTATCTATTCCTAAATTTATACTCAGACAATTATCACTCCCTATTTTAGAAAATCCTAAAGGTCTAGTGCCCTTGAATTCTACCTTCTATATTGAGCGTCCACCTATTGAAAATAACTGTTGCGAAGCAATTCTCAAACCTGGTGCTTTAATTCGCATTAAGGCTCCTCAGGAAATGGGTAAAACCTCGCTGCTATTGAGAATTCTTGAGTATGCTAACCACACCGGTTATCATACAGTGAGCTTGAACTTGCAGGAGCAAGTTGATCAAACTATTTTGAGTGATTTGAATTGTTTTTTGCGTTGGTTGTGTACTAATATCTCTCATCAGCTTGAGCTTGAACCAAGATTAGACGAGTATTGGGATGAAGATATTGGTAGTAAAGTCAGCTGCTCCCTTTATTTACGAAATTATGTGTTAGAGCAGATTGATTCTCCTCTAGTTTTAGCATTGGATGAAGTACACCAGATTTTTGAACATCCACAAGTCGCAAAAGAATTTTTACCTTTGTTACGTTCCTGGTACGAAGATGCCAAAAGACAACCGATTTGGCAAAAGCTGCGTCTTATTGTGCTTCACTCTACTGAAGTTTATGTTCCCTTGCAGCTGAATCAGTCTCCATTCAATGTGGGTTTGCCGATTGAACTGCCAGAATTAACTAAACCACAAGTGCAAGACTTGCTGGAGCGACACGGACTGATTTGGGGAGAGTTAGAAGTTGAACAATTAATGAGACTTGTGGGAGGACATCCCTATTTAATGCGGGTAGCACTTTATGAAATTGCTTGTGGCAAGATGACCTTAGAGAAGCTGAAGCAAGTTTCTCCTATAGAGAAAGGGCCTTACAGCGACCTCCTGGACCGCCACTTGCAGAATATAGAAGAGGATGTAAGATTAGTGGCAGCGATGAAACGAGTGGTTACAGCAGATTCTCCCGTGGATGTGGGAGCAACGGAGGCGTTTCAGCTTCGTAGTATGGGGTTGGTGAAACTTCGTGGGAACGCAGTAATGGCTTCGTGTGATTTGTATCGCCAATATTTTCGTGATTGCTTAGATGTTCCCAGATTCCGCAGGTTGGTTAGCAAAAGAGGTAATATTTTCGGCAAGCAGCACCAAAAAAGCTGAGAATTCAGCGCCTTTCCTCAGTCAACTTGATAATTTGCTTGACTTGGGCAACTGTCACTACATGAATTGACATAAAACAAATGACGCATGACTAATAGACCTTTCAAGAAACACAGGGGTGTAGGGGTCTTGCAAAAATGCTATAGCAGTGGACAGAAATCTTAGGACATCTGGGAAAAGCTATCGGAAAGGATAAGCCAACAACCTTCGTCCTAATCAGCTTGGCTACTGCTATAAATGTGTAACGTTGAACGAAGCGAAACATCTCGTGAGATTCCTCACTTCACTGCGTTCCGTTCAGAGTGACATTTAGATTTTTTCGACTTTTGCAAAAAGTCTAATAACTACCCACCAAAACCAGGAACAAGGCGCTTAAGAGCTCGACCAGTCACCTCACTGTAACGCAATTCACCACACAAAAGTTTACCCATAATCTGGACAGATGACACACGCTTAACCCCCACCTTGTAACCAATACCGGGAAAACGGTAAAACGCCCCAGCTAATTTCTGCGCCCAAGCCATATCACTACCCCATTCTTCGTTGATGATGTCAGTGTAATTTTCCAAAGCGTTGATATCACCACCCAAGGCTTGGTCAATCGCTTCTGCTGCTTTCATCCCGCTAAAAATTGAGGGGCGAATACCTTCTGCTGTGAAGGGATCAACGACACAAGCAGCTTCCCCAGCTAAAACTGCATTTTCAGTGTGCAACTTTTGATTGCCATTCCACAAGCACAAAGCATGTCCATACTGCTTACAGATTTTGATATCCACACCAAACAAACTGCCATACTCGTTCAAAATGCTCTTGAAATCTTGAGCCTCACCGCCACCAACAAATGTCCCAATTCCAATAGAATATCCATCTGCTTTGGGAAAGTTCCAGAGATAGCCATTTTTGACTAAGCCAAATTCAAAGTGAGCAATGTGACCGTTCCCCACTTTGGCTTGTGCTTCTGCTTCTAATGCTCCTGCTAAACGGCGTTTGCGCTCTTTGAAGCCTAGGAATCTTGCCATTGGTCCTTTTGCGCCATCAGCAGCAATTAAGTAACGTCCACGAACAGGTCCGTTTGCTGTATTAACTTGCCAAGAGTCACCTTGAAATTCAATACCTGTCACTTCCGTATTATCTTTTAGTTCAGCGCCTTGCTTTTGAGCTTGTTGAATGAGAAAATGGTCAAAGACATCGCGCCTAACCATCCAAACTGGTTCAGGAGTTCCGATTTCAGCTTCCACGGGTTCCTCCATGTTCCAGGTGCAGCGAATTGTGGTTGCTTTGATGGAAATTGCAGGGCTAAAGTCAAAGTCAAACCATTGGGCGATCGCCGGCGAGACTCCACCTCCACAAGGCTTATATCTTGGCAAGGTTTCTTTTTCCAGAACTAATACTGAGCGTCCCCGCTTAGCTAAATGATAGGCGGCTGTTCCACCTGCTGGTCCTGCACCGACAATAATACAGTCGTACATATAGCTCTTGTTTTTGCTCCTGAACTTGTTAGCTTCCCAGTTTTTTTTACCTAATCTTCGACGTTTTAAAAAACTCCAATAAATAAATTATTCCGCTTGAAATGGTTAACTGTGTACAGTAGACAGTTAATAGTCAACAACCAACAATTACAATCGGATATTTTTTATTTGGAAGTCTTTGATAGTTTGCTGTTTCAAATAGTTTGGAATTTATTTATATGCTGCAAATATTCTGTTGAAAAAACTGTAAGATGCACTGACGCAGTTTGTTATCTTGTATACACGTACAAGAGGAGACGTGGTGACATATTGATTGCTAGACGAATCTGACAAGGGAGAGTTTTTCTTGGAATTTTCCGATGTTTGATTTGTCTTTTTGTCTTCGTATCCTCTTGCCTGATGTTCTTTTGGTCTTTTTTGAACCGCGTCTCCCTGATGAGTCTTTTCGTGTATTTTTTCTAGACAGTGGTGATGTCTTTTTCTTTTTCTGCCAATAACTCGTCTACTTTGGCAGTGTACTTATTTGTCAATTTTTGCAGTTTATCCTGCTGATCACGTGATTCATCTTCAGAAATTTCGGCGCTTTTTTCTAATTTGCGAATTGTATCTAAAGTATCACGGCGGATATTGCGAATAGCAACGCGTCCTTCTTCAGCATACTTGGCGGCGATTTTAACTAATTCTTTACGGCGATCGCTCGTCAAGGGCGGAATGTTAAGCCGGATTAACGAACCATCATTGCTGGGCGTTAAACCCACGTCTGACATAGAAATTGCCTTTTCAATCAAATTTAAGGTGTTGCGATCGTAAGGCTGAATCAGAATTGTTGTAGAATCTGGCGTACTGATATTTGCCAGTGATTTTAAGGGCGTTGGCGAACCGTAGTAATCGACGCTGATCTTATCTAATAAACTCGCATTAGCGCGACCAGTGCGAATTGTGTTAAAAGCTCGTTGAGTGGATTCAACGGTCTTTTGCATTGTACTCTCAGCTTCAGCTAATTTCACAAGAACCTCCCACAAGCGTGCCGATGGACTCTCCCATGACTGCTCGGCGGATGTTACCCCGCACAGTTAAGTCAAATATAAGGATAGGGATATTGTTTTCCTTACATAAGGCTATCGCGGTACTGTCCATTACTCGTAAATCTTTTGCCAAAACGAGTCCATATGTCAAGCTTTTGTAACGTTTGGCGTCTGGATATATGTGAGGATCAGCATCATAAACGCCGTCTACCTTGGTGGCTTTAAAAATCACTTCAGCTTCAATTTCTGCGGCTCTCAATGCTGCTGTGGTATCGGTGGTGAAGAAGGGATTTCCAGAACCAGCACCAAAAATAACCACCCGCCCTTTTTCTAAGTGACGGATGGCACGACGGCGAATATACGGTTCGGCGACTTCTTGCATAGAGATTGCCGTTTGGACGCGTGTCTGTACTCCTATTCGTTCTAATGAATCTTGTAGTGTCATCGCATTCATTACCGTAGCAATCATCCCGATGTAGTCAGCGGTTGCTCGATCCATGCCCGCTGACGCCGCTTTGACGCCACGGAAAATATTTCCGCCTCCAACGACGATAGCAGTCTGAACACCAGTTGACACCACCTCTGCTACTTCTTCAGCTATTTCTTTGACCACTTGTGGATCAATTCCATAACCCATATTGCCCATGAGGGCTTCACCACTCAGTTTAAGTAAAACCCTTCGGTAATGTGTTCCCATGAAGTTACGCTTGATTAAAATTAGTTATTACCTCCAATTTAAGATAGCAACACAGTGTCATTCTGTCTCTAGTTTCTCTTTACTAAAGAAGTATCAATTGATTCAATTTCTCTTAGAATGAATTTCTTAACCTTACAACAAAGAGGCAAGTCCATGTGCAAGTACGCCACAAGCAGCAATGATGCAAACAAGGAGTGCGTGCATTCGGTCCTTAGCGTCCGTTGGAGCGCGCTACTGTGAGTGAGCTGCCCAAAAGCCGTAGCTTCACACTTCGGGCTAACCCTTCCTAAATTCTGAACTACTGCAACAATAGAAACAGTCATACCTACGGTATGCGGCTGCATATCTACTTCTTGTACTCATTATTAATCTCTCATGACCACCTCTGCTTCCACTCCAGCATTGACCTCAACAAAAACCTGGATTTGGCAAGGTTTTCCTATTTGCTACCAAACCCAAGGAACCACTGGACCTGCTGTTATCCTCGTGCATGGCTTTGGTGCTTCTTGGTGGCACTGGCGGAAAAATATCCCTGTGCTGGCACAACACTGCCGTGTTTATGCGCTTGATTTGATTGGCTTTGGTGCTTCGGCTAAACCAAAGCCGAATGAGAGGATAGTCTACACAATTGAAACTTGGGGACAGCAAGTCGCAGATTTTTGCCGTGAAGTCGTGGGTGAACCAGCTTTTTTGATTGCTAACTCTATCGGCTGTATTGTGGTAATGCAAGCGGCGGTGATGCTGTCCGTTGCCAAGAGTTGTCCGAGCAAAGCAAAGCTTCGCTCGGAACTTCGGGAGGTTTTCGAGGACACAGCACAGCAGAATTTCCAGCGCCAGAACAAGCGTGAGGGAAACCCGTCATTCGTACTGGTTCCTCCGGAAGCAACTGCCGTTGGCACAGCTTCTTTAGAGGAAATACCCGTAACGGTGAATGATGCGGAAGTCTTAGGAGTTGTGTTAATCAACTGTTCCTTACGGCTGTTGCATGATCGCAAGCGGGCAACTTTACCGTGGCATCGGCGTTTTGGTACACCAGTACTCCAACGTGTATTATCTGTCAAATCAATTGGTAACTTTTTTTTCAATCAAGTTGCCAAGCCCAGAACAGTACGGAAAATTCTCCTGCAAGCCTACGCTAATTCAGAAGCAGTGACAGAGGAGTTAGTAGATATACTTACTTCCCCAGCACGTGATCCTGGGGCTGTCGCTGTTTTCCTTGCTTTTACCTCTTATTCCTCAGGTCCTTTACCAGAAGACCTTTTACCTCAATTGCCCTGTCCTGCGATGATCTTGTGGGGAGCGGCGGATCCGTGGGAACCAATTGAATTGGGCAGAGAATTAGCTAATTTTCCGCAGGTGCAAAAGTTTATTCCTTTAGAAGGTGTTGGGCATTGTCCTCAAGATGAAGCTCCTGAGGTGGTGAATCCAATTATCCAAGATTGGATTCGGAAGCTCACACAACAAGCACAAAGAAACGCTAAAGGATGAAAACAGTCGAATAGCAGAATTGAGAACTCAAAACTTAGAATTGAGAACAACTCTTCTCCATTCTGAGTTAATGAGTTCTGAGTTCTTTGCTTATGGTTGAACAGGGTTTTCAAGGATTTTCCTGTTTTGTAACCAGTCTTTACCCACTTGGATACTGATATCAGAAGCGAGATTACCAGTGCTTTCTACCCGCACTTCTCCAAATCCTAAAGTGTTACGAATTGATTCAGCACTGTTACCATCTCCTTGTTGGGCAACAATATGAGTCACTTTTAGAGGTTCGCCCCAGCTTTTGGCTACATAGATGTTGGTATAGCCAACTTTTTGCAAAGCTCTAATCAACGTTTGAAAGTTGACATTATCTTCACCTGTGCTGTTTTGAATTGCGACTTGCAAAGATGCTGGGTTTACGACACCAGATGTAGAATCTGTTTGCACATCAAAGTACTGAGACATCATGTTACTGATGCGCTGGTTATCTGGAATCCAGTAGCCGCCTTTTTGACCGAATCGGCCAGGTAGCATTAACATTTGCATATCAGAGCGCTTTGTTCTTAGCCCAAAACCTACCAATGCTCCTAGCTCCTCAAGTGTCAAGTTAGTATCAATGTGTTCTTTAACGACGTTCAGAACTTTGGGCAATTGAGTGACGATCGCGGGCTTGAGAGATTGCTCCATTAGTGCTCGCATGACCATTTGCTGCCGCTGAATCCGACCAATATCGCCATTTTCATCATGTCGGAAGCGTAGAAGTTGCAGTGCTTGATCGCCATTGAGATGCTGTTTTCCTTTCTTCAAATTAATATATAAGTGCTGAGAGTCATCCTGATATTTCATATCCTTGGGTACGTAGACTGTTACTCCACCCAAGGCATCAATGAGTTTACCAACTCCCAACACGTTAATCCGCATATAGCGGTCAATTCCGACATCGCCTAATAAGTGACTGGCTGTTTTAGCAGTTAAAGCTGGTCCACCAATTATATTGGTAGAATTAATTTTTCTTATACCATATCCATCTATTTCTGTACGAGTATCTCTGGGAATAGAAAGCATCATGACTTTTTTGTGCTCTGGATCAAATCTGGCCAAGAGCATAACGTCAGCAAGACCATCAAAGGAGTTGACTTGGGGCAGATATCTAAGATTTTTAGTTTCAGTCGGAGGGTTTCGCACATCAGGAGGAAGTACGCTCATCCCCATGATTAAAATGTTCACGGGGCGAGTTAATTCTGAAAATCGCAGTCCATTTCCAGCAATGCGATCGCCATCAAACACCGCCGCTTCATCTGGGCTTAAAGCAGCTTGCATTAAAGGTGTACTTGTTAAAGAAACCGCCAAAAGTGCTCCTGCGGTTGCTGACACCATTGCAATACCGCTCATACCCACCCAAAACCATAGCCAACGTCCAGACTTGTGAATGTTGGCATTTTTATCACTTGGGTTGTTAGTATCTGTAGAATAGTCTTCTTGCGCCGAAGTTTTTTGAATAGTCACGCTACTCCTCACACTTGCTGAATAAAATCTGGAAAATCTACTGCTATGGAAACAGATAAATTAACCCATGATAGCTAACTCTTAGATTATCAATGGTATATTTTACACACTGTAGTGTGAACCACAACACTTATTGGAGTAATTCTCTTCTTTGTTTGGTAAATCCGGAGAGCTTTTCTTGAAGTATGACAATCTCAAAAGAGATTTGACTAGATCTGTTAGGAAGAAAATGCGTTTTTTTTGGCAGCTTAAGTAGAAATACTGTCATTTGTCTTACTCTCTAGAGAATGATCACAGATATTTGCCAAGCACTCTTTCGGCAAAGCGACTCACAAGGGTAGCAATCGCTTTAATTTGCCTTGAACTATATAATTAATTAACAAGATACTAATCAAGAACTCTTGTGATGTGGAAAGTTATTTAAACAAATCAGACGCTATGTTAAAAACTTTTAAGTTGCTACTCCAGTTTCTAGTCAGAGGTAAGCCAAAAGTCAAGTAAATACTAAAGTCATTGACAGACAACTTTGAGCAACTTGTTCCCGATATTCGTGACGGTGGTAGAGCATCCATAGTGACAATTGTGTAGATAAATAACTTTATAGGCGAGATGGTTAAGTGTTAACCATTTTAAGAATTGTCAAAGAATTATCAAGAAAGGCTTCGGGTAAGAGGCAGCGGGAGCTGAAGGGAATACTGTCTCCTGCCCTGGAGCCCGTGACCGTTAGCTGCGCGCTCCTGTTAGGGGCTAGAGAACAAGGGTCTAAAACCCCACCGTCTATACGGGAGCCAGTGCGGTCTTGGGGTCTCCCCAAGTAGAGCATCTGGCGTTGCTTAGAATTGGTTGGGGTCACCAATCCCCATCCAATTGTTCCTTCTGCCACGCCAGATGACAAAGGCTGTGCGGGACTGTCGCGGGGTCTAACACGTAAAAAATCTGGCAGCCTTTGTCTGATTGATCTATTTCCAAGACGAGTACGCGTGGTAATAAGGTGAATCCAGCGCCGTGCGGAGAGCAGCGCCTTGCGGGGGTCTCGCCCCCCAACCCCAAAGGGGACCGGTGAAGCCCCCAACCCCAGAGGGGACCCCTAAGCCCCCCGTTGAGGCGACTGGTGGAACGCGCAGCGAGACCGGAGGTCTTCCCCGAAGGGCTGCCAGATTTTTAGGGGACAAATGCGTCGGGAAACTAAGCGTCGAGCACTGGCTCCTTTATGCCGGGGAACCCGTCCACCGCACTGGCTCCTCTGCCCTCAGCTGCCGCTCGCTCGCTGCCTTCTTCAATATCCAGGATTTGTCATTAAGATGAGTGCAATCTCAAACAAGAGGGATGAATGATAGTAATGTAGTCAGGGATAATAGGCATTAAAGAATAATTTTATTGAGTTGTATCCGACAATTGGCAGATGCAGACACGCAAGCTCTTAAATTGGTGGGAGACACTAACACCCCTATCACGATTCTTGGCAATCGCTCTGTTCACTCCACTACTAGTGCTCAACGGTTGGGCGATTTCAGCAATTTTTCATTACTTCGACTCGCTAATCGTTGTTTTAGTCGGAGCGTCAGTGCTAGCATTTCTGCTAAACTACCCAGTCAGCTGGATGGAGCGTCAAGGCGCTAAGAGAGAGCAGGTTGCGATCTTAGTCTTTCTCGTCGCTTTGTCTATTTTACTGGCGTTGGGTGTCACCCTTGTCCCACTTGCTCTGACTCAGGCTCAGCAACTGGTGGCGCGCATACCAGAGTTAATTGATTCTGGGCGTGAGCAGTTGATGATGCTGAATGAAAAAGCAGAAACTTTCAGTTTACCGATCAATCTTGATGCTTTAGTTTCACAAATTAATGATCGTGTCAAGGGACAATTGCAGGCGATCGCTGGACAAGTTTTAAATTTGGCTGTCATTACAGTCACAAGCCTGCTTGACTTTATTTTGACAATGGTATTAACTTTCTATCTTTTACAGCATGGGGATGAGCTGTGGCAAAGTTTAGTTTATTGGCTACCTGTTAGATTCCGCGAGCCTTTTTCACAGACAGTACGCCTTAGCTTTCAAAATTTCTTCATTAGCCAGTTAATTTCATCCACTTGTATGGCGTCAGCCCTGATTCCCATCTTTTTGTGGCTGAAAGTGCCATTTGGTTTACTCTTTGGCTTGACCATTGGTATTATGGCGCTTGTTCCACTTGGGGGTTCTGTAGGTATTGCTCTAACGACGTTGATAGTAACACTACAAAATTTTTGGATGGGGGCAAAGGTATTGATTGCTGCGGTGATTGTGCAGCAAATTTTGGAAAACTTTATGGCTCCGAGGATTTTAGGTCGTTTTACGGGTTTAAACCCTGTTTGGGTGTTAATTTCAGTGGTTTCGGGTGCGAGAATTGGTGGACTTTTGGGTGTTGTCGTAGCGGTACCCACTGCTGTTGTGATCAAGACAATTTTAATTGCTGTACGTCCTTCTTCTGCGTCCAGTAGCAGTCATGATGTAAATGTTCTTCCTCAAGAAAGTACAGAATCTTGCAATACGCAAAATTATGATACTGCTGGGGATAGTGTAGTAAATTGTGAGGCTCATTCCGGTGAGGTAGCTGCACCCGTGTCTGTTGAAGCATCGCCTCCAACTGCTCAAACAAATCATCCAGGGGTAAATCCTTCTAAGAGTGTGGCTCCACAATTGAACCCATAAACAAAATGCTTCCTGTTTGATTATCCCGAATCGCACAAAAGAAGGGACGGTCAACAATCATTCGGAATGCCTTTGGTGGTGACAACTGAGCTGATAATGGCATAATTTCTACAGAAGTAGCAGCAGCAGCTTCTGTACCTTCTTCATTGACCTCAACAAAAGTTTTATGCTTGACTTCGCTCATTTTTAAATCTTTACCCATAGCGGAAAAATTTGCTTTGTTGCTAAAAGCTTCAGCCATACCTAGAGCGCCGAGAGCATTATTGAGTGTAATGTCATAGTCCATCTTAAAACGGGGTAAGCGAATAAACCCTTCTCGTTTGCTGAACTGACTCATCCAATTTTCCCAATTCTCTACTTTCAGGTTTTGATAAAAACCAACTAGACTAGAGTTTCGTTTAGGCAAGAAAACATAGAAACTAATATTACCATCTTTACCATAAGGTAAACTAACTGCCTGAAATTGTTGATTTTCATAGTATTTATAGTCACCTGATTGTGACATCATTGGATGTTGTTTTTGTTGACCAGAGGAGAGATAGAAAGGATATTCTGCTGTTTGCTGTTTATCAAATTCATTTGTCCAGCTACCTTTAAAATAGATCGCATTGATGAGATATAACACTTGGCTAGGCTCTATTTTTTCAACTATCTTACTGATTTTTCCACGTGTCTTCTCATTAACCCATTCATTAATAATGCTAGGAGCACCAGTATCTGTGAAGTTTAGATTGGTAACTCTAGCTGCATAAAAATCTCGATTTCGTTGCAGAAAATCAGGATTAAAGCTAGCCTCTTTACTTGCCCAAAGCGAATTAGCAATTGTTAATTGCACTTTTGGATCTGGGTTTTCTAATAAATTTTTCAACACCGCGTTAGAGGAATTAATTTGTTGTAAACTCAACTCCTTGAACTCCAGTGCTTTAGCGATTGCTTCTTTTGTACTGCCACTGGCACCATTGTAAGTCATAGCAAGAGCGAGCGCGACACTAGAAGGTGACACAAAAATGTTTTTGTTATTGTCGTTTTTTAAAACTTCAGAAAACAGTTTAAAACCAAACTTTGTGTTGGCGGCGATAAGTTTACTATCAAGATTTGATGCCGGTTTCGGTATAGGAGATTCTGATCGAGGTAGACGCGACTGAGCAAAAGCACTTGTGCTACTATTAACTTGAGAGCATCCTATGACACTCATTAAAACAACGCTAGCAGCAGCCAAAACGTAACGTCTGCCTAAACGAACTCCGTAACGTCTTTGCAGGAAATTTTCCCGGGCATTGCTAAATTCTTGCTTCATTTTCTCACCATGATTGCCAAAGTCTTTGTTTTGACTATGGCATCTCGGATAGCCTCACATCTGAGCGGTTACAGTTTTGGCAACAGTGATTGTACAGTTTTCAATTTTCTTTCGGAAAACGTCAAATTGTGCTATAAATCAATAAGTATTAATAACTAATCTTCAGAAGAAATAATTGTGTTTATCACAATCCTCAAATTACGATTTTGTTGAAATTCTAAGTCTTATGCCTAGTGGGTAAGTAAGTAGGCACGATTAAACCGAACGATGTTAACTTATGTAAAGCGCCAAAAACCTTTTAAAAATAAGCTTTTAAGCGATTTACATTTCTTAATTTAGTTGTGTTTTTTAGCGCCCACCTACTTAGGGCTTTGGCGATAGCTAGCCCCTTAGGGGGCCTGCGCTAACGCTTGCCTTACGAGCGCTTTGCGCACGCTACGCGCTTTTTGCAGATCGCCCTCATCAATGCTTCTATTTCACGGGTGCAGTCCACCAGGCTAAAGCGTAAGGCTGAGTGGCTTCGTTGACTTTTTGGCGAAATTGAACACGGATTTTGTAGTTTCCTGTTGCAGGAACAGGGCAGAAGATATGTTCTACACTATCGACTTCACTAACTGAGGAACAAACAGCATCAGGATTTCCATTCTTTTTATCGGCTTCTACCAGATGAAGGTCGAGGTTGTTTAAGCCGCGATTGCGAAAATCCTCTCCGGCGTCAAACTGACCGTTTTTATTCCTATCGTTTAGTTCTACTAATCTATCCCAAGTTAAGGTGATGGAAACAAAACTCCCCTGCCTTAAGGGTTTTGCTAACTCATATTCTACAAATGCTTCGGCATTGACTGTGCGATAGTCCCAACCAATAGCTGGTACAGTTTGCGCTGGATTCCATTGAGCTGCACTAAATTGTTGATAAGCACGAAACGCGTTCAAATGACCAGTTCCCATTTGTGAATCTAAAGGAATTTTTGGATCTTTGTATGCATCAGAAGCCAACCAGTCTTTATTTTGTTTATCAATGAGCGTCCGCGTCATTCCTAAGCGCAAACCGTCACCATGATCTTGAAGTTTCTCAGCTGAGTTAAGCAGCACTGCTTTCATCACTTCATGTCTGCGAGAATCAATACTCCAGTTGGGTCGTTTTATGCGCAGTTGTCTATCACCAAACTCCTGTAACAGAGCTACTGTAGCAGTGACTTGAGGCGCGGCAAAACTAGTACCAGTGACTTTGTTCTTTTTCCCATCTGGATTGATTAAGGGAATGTTATTCCCAGGAGCAACGATACCAATAGCACGACGCGGACCAAGATTAATCTCCTTTCCAGCAAGCCGTATCGCCAGTCCTTCACTGACAGCCGCCAAATTAGAAACATCAACTTTATTAAAAATTCCTCCTCGACGGGATGAAAAAGCTACGTTCACTCCGTTATAATTATCAGTAGGTATGGGAATACCGCCCTTTCCCTGATTACCGGCAATAATGTAGAAAGTTTTGTGAACGCGACTAGACCAGTCAATACATAAAGTGAGTAAGGCATTGCCATCTAAAACAGGCTCTGGTCGTGGATCACGGTTTAAAGGTTCACCAAAGCTAAAGTTAATTGCGCGGATATCTTCCCCATTTTGTTGCGCTATGTGCTGTGCAGACAAGCATTCTTCTGGTTGACCTAAGCTTTTTCCATAACCCACAGCAGATGAGTACAATCGCGCTCCTGGAGCAACTCCAGGAAAAGCTTTATCTGTACTGACCATGATACTAGCGACATTGTAGGCGTGGGGGTCAACACCGCTATTAGACTTAGCAACTCCATTGCGTAGGAACGCTCCTGCTAGGGATACTGAGCGATTTTTAGAGACTGCTTTATCCAAGCCAAATCTACCTGGACGCCCAATCTCTACCTGACCAATAGCAATCTTGCGACCGATTAAATTATATGGAAGTTGGTGTAGTCTTAGAGCATCGAGACCGTTAGTTCCAAAAGGAGATTCTACAGCGGCAAGTACTGGCACACTCAAGCAGCAAGCACCTAATCCCCAAATAATCCAAGTTTGTTTGTTCGCCATAGTCAGTGATAAATCATCAGTTGTTATTTATGAGTTGTCAGAAACTACCACTAAGGGGAGACCGTAAAAATAAAATCAAGCGCCGTGTTTTACGTTAACGGGTTGGTGACGAAGGATCTAGATTTGACGGTGAACCAGTCCTTGATGAGGGTTTCCAACGCCAGATGCTCCACTTGGGGAGCCAGCCGCGTGGGCGGGGATGCCGACTTGAGCGGTCTGGCACCAGACCCCAAGACGAGCCACTGCTGCTTTGAGGGTTTCCCGACAACAGGCATGTGGCGTCCGCACTGGCTCCTCCGTAGGGAACTGGTGGAACGCGCAGCGAGACCGGAGGTCTTACCCGATAGCCTTCTGGCGTGGCGTCAGCCATAGGGCTGGGATTTTATTTCAAGGCAAGTGCCTAACCAATCCCCACACATAAAAAAGCAGGGATCAAATAGATGAGCGCTTGCTCAAGTTTTGTTAAAATGCTGACAGACGAGGACGCTTTAAAACCCACCACTAGCCATGACCCAAACACAATCTCAAAAGCCCATTGTAATATCTCCATCCATCCTATCAGCAGATTTTAGTCGTCTAGGAGACGAAGTGTGTGCTGTAGACAAGGCTGGGGCAGATTGGATTCATATCGATGTAATGGACGGTCGCTTTGTACCTAATATTACGATAGGTCCTCTGATTGTGGAGGCGATTCGCCCAGTGACACAAAAGCCTCTGGATGTCCATTTGATGATTGTGGAGCCAGAAAAATACGTAGAAGATTTTGCGAAAGCAGGTGCTGATATTATCTCTGTTCATTGCGAGCACAACGCTTCACCTCACTTGCACCGTACTCTTGGTCAAATCAGAGAACTTGGCAAACAAGCTGGTGTCGTACTCAACCCATCAACTCCACTGGAACTTATTGAGTATGTCCTAGAGTTGTGTGATTTGGTGTTGATTATGAGCGTCAACCCTGGTTTTGGTGGTCAAAGCTTCATTCCTGAAGTCGTGCCAAAAATCCGTAAGCTGCGTCAAATGTGCGATGAACGTGGTCTTGATCCTTGGATTGAAGTAGATGGAGGACTCAAGGGAAACAATACCTGGCAAGTTTTGGAAGCTGGGGCTAATGCAATTGTGGCTGGTTCAGCCGTATTTAAGGCTAAGGATTATGCTGAAGCAATCACTGGTATTCGCAACAGCAAGCGTCCCACTCCACAACTAGCAACCGCTTGAATAATTGAATAACGAATAGTTTTCTCGTTCCTTGCCTCTGACAAGGAATGCATAACTCTGGGCTGCTGCCTCAATATAATCTATATAATCACTTACAAAAAACTCGGTTTTTAAAAACCGAGTTTTTTTATCAATGAAGAGGAGAAAAAATCTCTGGACATCCGTGCGTCAAAATCAATGAACAATGAACAATGAGCAATGAAGGAGTCAGGAGTCAGGAGTCAGAAGTCGTGACGTCAGTCGTCGGAATTCTTTATTTCTTCCTTCTGAATACTGAATTCAGAATTGCTGAATTCTTCTTCAAACTGGTAACTGATAACTGATAATTGATAATTGACAATTGATTGGTCATATCAATTTCTTGCCCAACGGGTTCCCTTCCAAATACTGATAAATAAAGTTCCTGCAACCACAGCACCAAGATTCCACTTGACAGAAGTTTTAATCAAGTTTAAACCTCGAAGAGACTGAGTTGCTTCTGCTTGATTTTTTATCTGTTGTTTAGTTTTTGAAACTTCTGATAACAATTGCTCTTTTAATTCTTGAGGACTTTTATTATTATCTATTTTGCGACCTTGGCTCTTTAAAAATCTATTTATCTGTTCGGGTGAGGCTTGACTCACTTGCTGTTCCAATTGTTCAGCTTGAGATATTTGTTGAGTCGATACAGTTTTAACTTGAGCGACATTTTGATTGCTTAACCGAATGGTGTTAGTCAGTCCTAAAGGTATCAGTAGAAAAAATAATATCCCAAATAATAAACTTAACCAAGATAAAAACTTTAAAATAGGAATCTCCCATTTTGTTCGCGAATGTCGCTCCCCAAAAAAGACTAAAACTAGTCCGATTAAAGGCACTGCGACCTTTTCAACTAACGCCCCGATTGTTTTAAATTCCCAAGCGGGATTCATAAAGTTGGGCGGGATAAACATCTCAATGATGTCAAACAATGCCAAGCACAACAAACCATAGCCCAGCACTCGTACTATAGTCATTGAGCCTAGCTGACTGAAGGCAAACTCTTGTAGTTCTTGAACTATAGGAATGAATTTATCACTATTTGATTTTGTCATTTTGCTAACAAAGTAAACCAGAAAGAATTGACGATAATTTAAGACTTGGGAAAGCGTGGTTTCCACCACCGATACCAAGAGAACCAAGCGTTTTCTAAAACTTGGTAAGCTGCTTTTGGCGAAGAATTCTTTAAGGGAATTGATAAATGTACCCAAAGACAACGATTGTCTTGAAGTTGTTCCTGACTCAATACCCAAGACAGTAGACGTTGAGGTTTGATTGCTTGGCTGTACAGATTTTGGCGAAATTGCTCATTGGTAAATGTGCTACCGCCTTGAGGGTTGATACAAGCACTTAGATAAGCTCGTTGTTTTTCCACTCCCAAACCATAGTAGCCAACTCCTTTTTGCTGACGAACAACACTAGAAGAAGAGATAAAGCTAAAATCTTCGAGAAATCTAACAACATCTCCATCCTTCAAATAACGCATTTCGATATCTAGAAGTAGGTTATTGTTGATGTATCGATAATGCTTTTGAGCTATGAGTTTGTAAATATTTTTCGTTTTGATTGACAGTGGACGACTGTTCGTAAATTGCCATTCTGCTAAAGGAACCTCCTTAGGAAATATAAACGAAGTTACTGTCTGTTTATCTTTTGTGGGAAGTAATACTACACTTCCTAAAACAAAGAGCACACCACTAAGAGTGAAAGCCAAAACTGGTACGCGGGATTGTTTCCAAATCATCACTTTGATGACTCCGTGGCGTCTTTATTTCTTAATTCAGACCTTCCAAGATAAAACCAGCAAAATAATCCAAAAAGTAACACCGCAAACAGTGAAAATACTAAAGAGCCATCTCCGTCATGCCAATAATCAAAGACTTCCATATGTCCTTGAGCAACTAAGATAGCCATCAGAGTCACTCTTAGAGCATTCACAATAAACGCCAAAGTGCCAGCTATAGACGGTATCAGAATTCTCTGTTTCCAATTTTGAGGAAAAATTAACAAAAAAAGTAGAGCTAAGCCTAGTAGTTGGAATATCAGCTCTATTCCAGAACAACCAGAATAAACTTCTACGCTTCCAGTAGGAAGATAAATTAGAGTTCCTTTTCGAGCAACTTCAAAACCTGTATACCAAAGAATGAAAGCTACAACTTTGGCAGTCACCAGTGATATATCAAGCGAAGAAGGTAATAGTTTAGGTACACCAAGAAAAAAGAGAATGAGTAATTCTCCTTGATATTGTTTTAATCCCTTAAAACCAGAAGCAAGCAAAGCAAGAGCAATGGCAAAAATGACTGGTGAAAGATACAAGAAAATACCAAAACTTGTAAGGGATAAACTCTTTATGAGTAACAGCGCAATCAGTGTGAGAGCAAAGAAACTAGAAAAAATTCCACTTTCTAGATTTAAACTATGACGCTTTTCCCAAACTAGAGAAGATATCGCCGCCCAAAATAGAAAAGTCATGCCTAATAGGCTAGAATTATTAGCTTTCATGAGCAAAACCAGGTGAATTGCAATTAAGCCTGCTCCTATAGCTAATAACCAGAACTGAGGATATTTGAGTTGTGAAACTACAGTGAGGTGGAAAGCTTTCATGTCGTCATGTCATGATGACTATAGCTATTAGCCAGGAGTTTCTTACCCCTGGCTAGTGATGGGATGGGTTCAGGAAGTTTATTCTACCTGTGTTGTTTTCCTACACTTTTGCAGTATCTTTTTGTTGCTGCTTGTATTTACGACGCAGAGCAACACCAAAGCTACCTGCAGCTAATGAACCTAATATGGTTAGAGGTTCGGGAACGGGTTCAGTTTCGTAAGTGAAGTTATCTAGCGCAAATTGCGTACCACCTCCACCGTAACCTGCATCAACGCCACCAGACGAGGTAAATCTTACATTGTCAATGTCAAGGAAGTCCAAGTTATACTGTGTAGACGCTGTGGAATCAACCGTGACTGTTTTTGAATACAGTAATTCCTCACCCAGGAAACCCTCTACCAGAATGTTTAGACCATTATTCCAAGCAGCAGCGAGATGAACACTGTTTAAGTCATACTTACCATTGTCAATACTTACAGTAGCAGGATTTCCTTCTGAATTGAACGCAACGTTCGGTGCTGACACAGTTCCATAGCCATAGCCAGTTGAAGCCAAAGATGAGCTGTCAAGAGAATGAAAGTTATCCCAATTCAAACCCGCGTAGCCATTAGGGATAACATCACCATCTGATGTTGTTTGGATATCATCAAAAGTTACAACAACCGCCTGCGCCTGTCCTATGCTTATAGTTCCTGCTCCTATAGCAAGAAATGTTGCTATGGTAGTAGCCTTCAGCAACTTCTTTCTGACATGAAATCCCGTCAAGAGTGCTCCAGCACAAGCTTTACGTAACTTTCTTCTAGCCTGAAATCGAGTCATTGAACTCACTCCTATAAATAGGTAAAAGTTGATGGTAGATTTACCCTGGAGTGAGATTTGCAAGTACCTCAAAACGATTGCAAGGAAAAACGCTGCAATGAGTCACGGTCAATTGATCGCACACCTGATGATCAAACATCTAAAATATTAATGGCAATTCCTACACTTGCTTTTATTGTTGAGGTACTAGCGGTGTTTTGAGTAATGATTTTGAGACATCGTAGTGATAATTTTTACTTTTCAGAAGGGCAAAATCAACTAGCTCTCTTCGTCTTAACGCAAAATTTAAAGTTGTTGATGTTATGGGTAAACATTCAATACGATAAAAAGTTAGTGTCCATAAAGCTTTCAGAGGATTTCTCATCTCAACCACTATATAAAAATTTTGTAAATTTTATACTAGTAAATAAAAAAGGTGGACATTATTTGCCCACCACTAAAACCGAAGAACCCAACAATCAACTTTTATCGGCGGTGACTACCTAACCATTTAGCTGCAGCTATACCTAAAATGGCTGCGACAACTGGATTGCTGAGAAACTTGATGATACCAGGTTGCTCTGCTAGCACTTCGCGGAAGATATCGGGATGATTGTGATAAGCGAAGGACGCAAGTTTACTAACATCATCAGCGCTCATGCGACCAGGAACGTGGGTGGAAAGACCGAGTTGCTGCTCTAAATGGCGATCATCTAATCCTCTTTCCTTTAAATGCTTGAAGAAGGCGCGGGCGACATCATCCCGTTCATTCGGTTTAATTTGAGAAATTGCCTTCTGCAACTCTGGTTCCATCTGGTTGCTGGGAATATTGTCATGATGTAAAGACTGACCAAATAACTGACGGCGTTCTTCGTGTGTTGAGCGTTGAGCAAAATCGTCAAAATTATCGTACTCTGTTGTTGAAGCGGCTGGAGCATTATCTAGAGATTCGACATTTCCTTGAGCCAAATCTTTCATAATTTGACGTTTGTATTCGTCACTGCTGCTCATTTTACTTATCTCCTTTTTGTGATCAAACTTTTGTCAAACTTTTAAAATCAATTTCAAATCTATGCTCTAGGTGTACTGAACTTGATTTGTTTGCACATCATATTGAGCTGTCAAAATCAGTTTCTTATCTGGCGCATAGACTAAAACTTTCAAGTCTTGATTGGGAAAGTTCCGGCGAAAACCTTCGAGCAAGGATTTCGTTAACAGACGTACGTCATTAGGAGAAACTTGAGAGGAAATGACAATGCCTAATTTGTTGTTGTCACGCACATAAGCGTCTGTAATTAATCCCTTCGAGGTCTGTACCACCCAGTTACCAAAACTTTGTCCTGTTGGGGTATTTCCTCGCTCTAATTCTCCATAAGTGATATTTCGACCAACAGCTGGTGGGTTGCTTACGCGGTTGGCTTGTGTCGCATTGCTACCGCCACAGGCAGTGGTCAAAGTTAATACTAAAATCAAGACACAAGCTATAACAATTTTGCGGCTCTGCTGAAGCAGACTCATGTTTCTTACCTCCAAGAAATCATTTTTCAATTAAATAGAAGATTGTTTTAACAGTTACCAGTTATCAGTTATCAGTTTGAAGAAGTATTCAGTATTGCTGAATCCAGAATTCAGAATAGAAGAATCAATTAACTCTTTTATTCTGACCGGAGGCTCTGCGGTGAAGCAGCGCTCTTGGTAGGGTTTCCCGACAACAGGCGACTGTGAACCCGAAGGGCTGGTGGCTCCGCTCCTGACTCCTGACTCCTGACTCCTTCACTGTGTACTGTTCACTGTTCACTGTTTTAATTTCATTTAATCAAGTTTATATTTTTTGAATGTCTATCAAACGGCTGAGTGATAAAGTTACAAGTTGTAAAAAAACCACATAAAAAATAAAGTCCGCGTCAGCGGACTTTTCCCCGCGCTTTAACGATGCGCATTAGTTGAGATGTCGATTCTCACTGTTAGGTATTTACTTTGAGAGATGCACTCCTATCAAACACATAAAATTGTACAGATAGTACAAAAACTACTAGTTCTAATCAAGCGCTTTCTTAACGTTATCTTTTACATCTTCAACGCTGTGACGAACTTCACTTTCAGCTTGCTTACCTTTACCTTCTGTTTTATCTTTTGGATCGCCAGTTACATGTCCTGCAGCTTCTTGGATTTTACCTTCTACATTTTTAGCAGCAGCTTTTGCACGTTCTTCTAAGCTCATTTTAACCTCCAAATTTTTCGTTTCACTTACAAAGTTATTATTTATTGGCTTTGTAAGTTTGATATTGTTTGTTATCACTATTACAAGTTAGCTTAATCTTTTTCCTTCAGCCTTCCGCCTCTAGATACATTGATTATCTATACTAAAAGAGAGAGAAAAATTCACTCTTCTGGTTAATCGCACTTTGTTATACTCAATAGAGTTAAACATCTCAAAAATACAGCCTATTTGATTCATAAAAAACCCGGTTTCCTTGCGAAAACCGGGTTGATAATGTTATGTGTACAATTTTTAATTTAATCAAGAAAACCCATCAGAGATTCTGAATCGTCAATCGTATTTGATGCTACTGGGCGATTACCCATAACAGAGTATGTTTCAGAAATGACGAGATCACTAGAACCAATTGGACGACTTCCAGACAGGTTAATGGTGTCAACGACTTTGAATGTATTTGCAGCAATTGGGCGGATACCCATTAAATTCATTGTCTCTACAACTTGCAAATCACTGGAACTCACCGGACGTATCCCAGAGATAGCTAGTGTGTCATGTACTTCCAGTTTACCTGGCAATTGTACATGCGTTGGCTTATCACTGTTGTGCTCGACTGTCTCAAAACTTTGACCCTGATTGTTTTCCATTTCCACAGTACCTTACTCCCTTAAGCTTCAGACTTTTTTGCCGAGGACTTCTTGCTTTACCAGAGCTTGTTATGCTTATAACCTCTGACCTCTGCATTGTTAACTTATTTTACAATATTCTGGGAAAGTTAAATTTTTCCTTAATGTATTCTCAGTTTAACTTTAAAAAATCTTGCGTCAGTACAATTCTTTTAAAGATTTATATATGAAATACAAATATTTTCTTTTTATAAACTTTGATAAAGAAATATTGCATATATCCGCTTGAAATTCAAAACTAACGACGAAACTTATTGGTTAAGGTTAGTAAAAGATTTCCAACTTTACAGAAAGCAGCACATTATTGCTTTGAATACCAATCCTTTTTAACTTCTATGACGCAATTTAATCTTCAAGCTCCTTTTCAACCTACAGGCGATCAACCACAAGCGATCGCCCAACTCATCACTAGTGTCAATGCCAATAATAGGTATCAAACTTTACTTGGTGCGACGGGAACGGGAAAAACTTTTACCATAGCATCAGTGATTGAAAAAGTCGGAAAACCAACTCTGGTTCTTGCTCATAACAAAACTCTCGCCGCACAGCTATGTAATGAGTTGCGAGAATTCTTTCCTCATAATGCAGTTGAGTATTTCGTCAGTTACTACGATTACTATCAGCCAGAAGCCTATATTCCTGTCACTGATACATACATAGAAAAAACGGCTTCGATTAACGATGAAATTGATATGTTGCGACACTCAGCAACGCGATCGCTCTTTGAACGTCGCGATGTAGTCGTTGTTGCATCTATTAGTTGCATCTACGGTTTAGGAATTCCCTCAGAATACCTCAAAGCAGCGATTCCCTTTCAAGTCGGGCAAGAAGTCAATCAACGGGAAATACTGAAATATTTAGTATCAGTTCAGTACAGTCGTAACGATGTGGAATTGGGTCGCGGACGTTTTCGCGTCCGGGGTGATGTCTTAGAAATTGGTCCAGCGTATGAAGACCGAATTATCCGCGTGGAGTTCTTTGGTGATGAAATTGACGCTATTCGCTACGTTGATCCTGTGACAGGTGAAATTATCAAGAGTGTGGAAGCGGTGAATCTTTACCCTGCGCGTCACTTTGTGACTCCTGAAGAAAGGTTAGAGGAAGCTTGTGATGCGATCGCAGCAGAACTCAAAGAGCAAAAAGCACAATTAGAGGAAGCTGGGAAATTACTGGAAGCGCAACGTATAGACCAGAGGACGCGTTATGATTTGGAAATGTTGCGTGAGGTGGGTTATTGCAACGGCGTGGAAAACTATTCCCGTCACCTCGCAGGACGCCAAGCAGGCGAACCACCTGAATGTTTGATTGATTATTTCCCGAAAGATTGGCTGTTGGTTATAGACGAATCTCACGTCACCGTACCACAAATACGCGGAATGTATAACGGTGACCAAGCACGGAAAAAAGTGTTAATTGAGCATGGATTTCGTTTACCGAGTGCGGCTGATAACCGTCCGTTGAAGGCTGAGGAATTTTGGACAAAGGTGAATCAGTGTATTTTCGTTTCTGCTACTCCAGGAGATTGGGAACTACAAGTTTCTGAAGATCATGTCGCACAACAAATCATTAGACCAACTGGAGTGCTTGATCCAGAAATCATTGTCCGTCCTACAGAAGGACAAATTGATGATTTGTTGGGCGAAATTAAAGACAGAGTTGATCGCCACGAACGAGTACTGATTACAACCCTGACTAAGCGCATGGCAGAAGATTTAACCGAGTATCTGCAAGACAATAGTATTCGGGTAAGGTATTTGCATTCTGAAATTAATTCGATTGAGCGAATTGAGATTTTACAGGATTTGCGTGATGGTAACTTTGATGTGTTGGTTGGTGTCAACTTGCTGCGGGAAGGTTTAGATTTACCAGAAGTTTCTCTTGTCGCAATTTTAGATGCTGATAAAGAAGGCTTTTTACGTGCAGAACGTTCTCTGATTCAAACGATTGGAAGAGCAGCGCGTCATGTGCGGGGACAAGCAATTATGTACGCTGATAATTTAACTGATAGCATGATCAAAGCTATAGAAGAAACTGAGAGGCGTCGCAATATTCAAATCGCTTATAACCGGATGCATGGGATTACACCGCAACCAATTGTGAAGAAAAAATCGAGTAATGCGATTTTGTCTTTCTTAGAAGTATCGCGACGATTAAATGCAACTGAGTTAGACACAGTTGAGCAACATATAGATGAATTTCCTTTAGAAGAGATTCCAGGATTGATTACTCAACTGGAAGCGCAGATGAAAGAGGCGGCGAAAAAATTAGAGTTTGAGGAGGCGGCTAAGTTGCGCGATCGCATTAAGTTGCTACGGGATAAGTTGGTGGGACGAGAATAAGTGCTGCATCAGATCACTATGCTGGTATCTATTTATTTCATGTCGCTGGATAAGTTTACAGTAGCCATGAAACTCAAACTTTTCCAAGCTGACACTTGAAAGCTCACAATCACTGACTTTTTTCTTGATCGCATACAGATGAGAATCCAATTGAGCGGGGAATTGTGAGTCCTTTTTTAGTAGTGGTGAATTAGCCGTCCCAGACTTCACCACTAACAAGCAAGAGATTTTTTGCACAAGAAGGGAGCAAAGTAATGTCGGAAAACTTGGAATCAACTAAGCCTGAAGATCTGACTCAATTCGTCGGCAAGCATTTCATCTATACTTACGATAATGGCTGGCAGTACGAACTATATTTGACATCCTCCCCGCCCTAAAAGGGAC
>NZ_QMEA01000074.1 GCF_012912105.1 Brasilonema sp. UFV-L1 | reverse complement strand
TATTGGACTCAACCGAGAACCGCTATAACCAACTGCAAAACGCCCAGTAGCCTACTGTAGAGAGAGAACATTGAAATCTCCAAAAAACGCACAAAAAAAGAAAACCCGTTACCACTTCTACTACAGGGTAACGGATAGAAATTTTTCTCTTGCAATAGCGACAGTGCCCTCTTAACCACAGCCATGCCAACACTGGTACATTATCGTAGGGTTTGAGTTTGTTTAGGCAATAAAGACAGCGAGAAGACGGAAAAAGAATCGATAGTCCAGCGGGTAGGCGATAGACTATGACATTAATAAAGCTTCCAATAGACGTACCTAGAGCGAAGACGATGACACTTGCTTGGACTATTATCAAGATACTCATTTTGTCATTTGTCATTTGCTCAAAAGTTATAACCTGAACTCATGACTGATGACCAGTGAGTGATAGCTTAATACATATACGATTCAATTTGATTCAACGGCACGAAACATTCTTGTGGTAACAGAACTGGTTGATGAGTAAAAATCACTTTACCTCGGTGATTAAACCGATTAATCGCGACTCCTGAAGCTTGTCCAGTCATTTCGGGATGAACCTCACAGTAAGTGTGGTAGATTTGTCCAGCAGCTCTGATGACGGCAGGATCAATCAAAGCGGGCTGGTTCTTTTGATTGGTATAGTTGTTTTCTTGTCCTTTTTTTAAAGCGTACACCACGCGCTAAGTCTTGTTGTAGGTTTGTGTTAATAGTCTATCCGAAAAGTTTCAGCAAGGGTTGCCAAAATTTCCAGTTTCAGCTTATGCATTTATTTGGCTTCGATAACTTGGATAAGTGCCTCGCCCATCGCGCGACAGCCTAAAAGATTCATGCCAGAGGAAATTATATCTCCAGTGCGATCGCCCCTTTGTAACACTTGCAGGACTCCTTCTTCAATACTATCTGCTGCGTTTGGTTCATTCAAGCCGTAACGAAGCATCATTGCAGCACTCAAAACCTGTGCTAAGGGATTTGCCTTATCTTGCCCTGCTATATCTGGGGCAGAACCGTGAACGGGTTCAAAAACTCCTGGACTTGAAGCACCCAAACTTGCAGAGGGTAACATCCCAATACTGCCAGTTAGCATAGCAGCTGCGTCTGAGAGAATATCACCAAACAAGTTGCCCGTGACGATAGTGTCAAACTGCTTGGGGGCGCGTAACAACTGCATGGCTGCATTATCTACATACATATGAGACAGTTCGATATCCGGATAAGAAGCTGCAAGTTTGGTAATGCGATCGCGCCACAGTTGAGAAACCTCCAATACATTTGCCTTATCCACAGAACAGAGTTTCCCTCGGCGTTTCCGTGCAGCTTCAAACGCCACCCGTCCAATGCGCTCAATTTCTGATTCGGTGTAAGCCATCGTATTCACACCACGCTTTTCACCAGTTTCTGTTTCAAAAATACCCTTGGGCTTGCCAAAGTAAATTCCTCCGGTGAGTTCACGCACCACCAAAATATCAACGCCTTCCACAACCTCCCGTTTTAAAGAAGAAGCATCAATTAACTGGGGTAATATTTTCGCGGGGCGCAAATTGGCGAATAATCCCAATCCCGCACGTAGTCCCAACAAACCCGCTTCTGGACGTAAATGAGATGGCAGGGAATCCCACTTATAACCGCCAATAGCTGCTAGTAAAACAGCATCACTGTTGCGACATGTATCTAAAGTGTCAGCTGGTAGGGGTTCGCCTGTCGCGTCAATGGCTGCACCACCGATGAGTGCTTCAGTAAATTCAAATTGAATGTTATGCTTGTTCCCTACGACTTTCAGCACGTCTACCGCCACTGCTATAATTTCGGGTCCGATGCCATCGCCAGGGAGTAGGGTAATGCGGTAGTTCTGGGTCATTGTTCTTCGTCTTAAGATAGGTAAATGTTTAATCGCGCAGAATTTCTTGCAGATTAAATATCATACCTAGCAAGTGTACCAAAGACGTTTTTGATTTATTTAGATGTGTGTTGCTTTCGCCCTAAGTAAAAGTAGAAAACCGTTCCTTACTCCGGAATTTTCTAACTTCACCAAGAAAATTCTTCAGCCTCAGGCTCGAAATAGCCAAAATTTCGCTTTTGCTTTTGCTGTACTTGCCCAAGCCATTCAGTAAAGCGTTTAGCAGCTTCTTCAGCAGTCAAATCCGCATCTAAATTTCCCATGCGTGTACGCATCCTGCCTGGATGTACTGCGTAGACTGATATTCCATGAGTGCGAGCTTCTCGATAAAGACATGCAGTAAACATATTTTGAGCTGCCTTTGTAATCCGCATCGAATACGAAATATTTAAGTGATCGAAAGCACCAGAAGCAACATTACTAATTGAACCAAGACGGCTAGTGATGTTTACAATCGTCGCTCCTTTAGTCTGCCGCAGTAGCGACCAAGACGCTTTCACACAGCGAATAGGACCATAACAATGTACCTCCATGAGTTCTCTCAACTCAGCAATGTCAATCTTTTCGAGTGAAGAGCCAGATCCTGCTATGCCCGCATTATTAATAAGCAGGTCTAACTTATCAGTTTGCTGTGAAAGCTCTCTGGCAATGATTTCAATTGCAGCATCTGCACTTACATTGGCGATAATAGGTTTTACTTTGCCTTTGACAGCTTGAATCAGTGCTTGTGCATTATCTCCATTGCGGACTAATCCGAACACTTGGCAATTGAGAGCAGCATACCTTCGGACTAGTTCAAGCCCAAAGCCTCTATTGGAGCCAGTAATAAAAACGGATTGCCTGTCCATGAGTTTTGTGTTCTAGCTAAATAATTGTTTACAAACAGCCTATTGCCTCGTTGCACTATAGCGCATCAGGAAAATTAAAAAAAAGTATTTATACATAATTTTTGGGTTATTTTCCTGTATGTTTGTTGTGACTCTATAAATTTAGAGAAAACCTTATGGATATCAAACAGATTAGTCAGGTTGCAATCCAACTATTAACTGAGTTTGGACTCAAAATTCTGGGTGCGATCATTTTATGGTTCGTTGCTCAAAAGTTGATTGACTTTGGATTAAAACTGGTGCGGCGTGCTTTCAGAAACCAGCAGATTGATCCGACAATTGTTAACTATCTTCTCAATATCATTGGCGTCACGCTAAGAATTGTTCTAATTGTTGCAATTCTCGGCTTTTTCGGGATTGAAACAACCTCCTTTGCGGCATTATTAGCAGCTGTTGGTGTAGCTATTGGTGCTGCGTGGGGTGGACTACTGGCAAACTTTGCAGCCGGTGCGTTTTTAATTATCTTTCGACCGTTCAAAGTGGGTGATTTCATCACAGCCGCAGGTGTCACAGGTACAGTCACAGAAATTGGACTGTTCACAACTTCTATTAATACACTCGATAACATCCTGACAATAGTCGGCAATAACAAAATCTTCGCAGACAATATTCAAAACTTTTCAGCCAATCCTTACCGTCGCGTTGACTTAGTTGCCCAACTTCACAATGATGTGAATCACAACGATGCCATCCGCCTTTTGAAAGCTAGAATTAGCCAAATCCCCAACGTTCTCACAAATCCAGCACCAGAGGTAGATATTCTGGAGTTCAACTTGGCAGGACCTGTACTAGCAGTACGTCCTTACACTAATAATGAATCCTACTGGCAGGTGTATTTCGATACTAATAAAGCCATTCGTGAAACGTTTGGTGAGGCTGGCTATCCAGTTCCCGAATACCGCTATGCAATTAGTAGATCATCTCACGATGGAGTTGGTGCTATTCATACACCACCTCTGGCGTATTGAGACTACAGTCATGAAATCAAGATTTAAGTAGTTTTTAAAAACTTTTTTGAGATACTCCCCTTCCATACTTAGTAGCGAAGGGGATTATTTTTGGCTGATTATACGCAGCGAGGCTTCAAACAGTAGTATATTTTTGCCACGATCACTAGTTTCAATTTCCGAAACAGGCCTAACAAAGACTGTAGTTAAAAGTTAGGCTGATTGTGTATTCAATCATCATAGCTCAAAAACCAGGGTGGATTACCAGACGCACTCATTTGCATAGTTTTTCCGTGTCACAATGTTGTGCGCGTCACAATTTTAGTATGTATCGCTGAATATGACAAAAGAATTGGCAATCCGTACTTGTGGACTGACGAAGCAATTTGACAAACACGTTGCCGTAAATGATATTGATTTAGAAATACAAGCAGGAGAAGTTTACGGACTTATTGGTCCTAATGGTGCAGGAAAAACGACTCTCATCCGGATGTTGGCTGCTGCTGAGGAACCAACGACGGGTGAGATTTATGTTAATGGCGATCGCCTACGACGTGACAAAAGTAATCCTACCCTTAAGCGTCGTCTAGGCTATTTACCTGACGACTATCCACTGTATGACGAACTGACAGTCTGGGATTACCTAGATTATTTTGCGCGCTTGTATCGGTTACGAGAACCGCGTCGGACTCAACGCTTGTACGAAGTTTTAGAACTCATACAATTAGGTAACAAACGCAATAGCTTGATTTCTACCTTATCGCGAGGAATGAAACAGCGTCTGTGTTTAGCGCGAACAATTATCCATGAACCGATTGTCTTGTTGCTAGATGAACCAGTTTCCGGATTAGATCCAATTGCGAGGATGCAGTTTCGCGAAATCATCAAAGTGTTGCAAGAAGCAGGAATGACAATATTGATTTCCTCCCACGTTCTCAGCGACTTAGCAGAACTGTGTACCTCGGTGGGAATTATGGAACTTGGCTTTTTGGTAGAAAGCGCATCGCTACAACAACTTTACCAACGTCTTGCCCGCCAGCAAATAGTCATATCAACTTTAGGCAAATTACATGAACTTTTAGGCGAACTAAAAAATAATCCTCACGTACAAGAGTGGGAGATAATGCCTACAAAGAATAGCGTGCGAGTCAATTTTTCTGGGAAAGAGGAAGATTGTGCTGATTTGTTGCGATCGCTTGTTCTGGCTGACATTCCTTTAAGTGATTTTCACTCTTCTCAAGAAGACTTAGAAACAATATTCCTCAAACTAGGTCATAAGCAAGCATCTTGATGAGTTATTAGTCATTCGTTACTAAACGACGGACTTTGACTCTGCAAAATGATTAACTTAATTGTGGAGTTTTTTTCAAATGGTAATCAACTTTATAGACAAACTGGGCGATTGGAATCCGCAATTGTTACGAGAACTTAAGGGTCGCCTGAAAGTTTTTCCGACTGTGATCGCGGTTGTGACATCTCTACTTCTTCAGTTGATCGTTTTCCTATATCAATTGCGGGAAATTCCAGTCGATAAATACCGATTGTACGATACATACTGCAAACTGGGTTTAAATTTTGAGCAGGCAAGAATCAAACTTCAAACAGAACTGTCAATACAATATCAACAACTGCAAGAACAATTCCGTCTCTATAGCAGTTCTAGTGATTTTGACCAAGTAAAACTTGAGCAAGTTAAATCACAAATAGCAGACGTACGCGAGCAGCAAAATAATATCTACCAAACCTTAAACAATCAACTTTGTCCTTTAGACAAAATTGATATGCAAATGTGGTGGCGTGACCACTGGGGATACATATTCCTATCGCTGAGTGTTATTTTCATTTTCACACTGTTAGTTGCTGGTACTTATTTGCTTATTGATAACTTAGCAACGGAAGAAAGGCGTGGTACGCTGAATTTTATTCGCCTCACTCCCCAGTCAGAAACCAGTATTTTAACTGGTAAAATACTGGGTGTTCCCATCTTAATTTACCTAGTTGTCTTTGCAGCAATTCCTCTACATTTTATCGCTGGACGTGCTGCCAATATTGCCACAAGTTACATATTCAGCTTTTGGGCTGTTCTAGTTGCTTGCTGCATGTTCTTCTACAGTGCTGCGCTGCTGTTTGGTTTATGTTGTCGTTGGTTCAGTGGTTTTCAACCTTGGTTAGGTAGTGGTGCTGTTCTAATATTTTTATTCATCACTATAGGTTTGGCATCATCCAACTCAAATATCATGACTGAAACTGGTTTGTTGAGAATATTCAGTCCATTTGATATCACCAATTATCTCTTCCCCAAATTGTTCAATACATACAATGGAGCACCACTCGAAAAATTGCAGTTTTTTAACTTACACATTGGTAAAACTGTTGTTGGTATTGTGAGCTTGCACTTATTGAATTATGGCTTGTGGACTTATTGGATTTGGCAAGCACTCAAGCGTTGTTTTCGTAACCCCAACTCTACTCTTTTAAGCAAGGGGCAAAGTTATTTATGGATGGCTTGCTTGCAAATTATCAACTTTGGATTCTACTTCGGGATTTATCAAAGTACCAATGAGTTGACTTTATATGATATGCAAAGATATCTAACTTGGCTCTATCCTTTCAACTTGTTGGTATTTCTAGGATTAATAGAAATTCTCTCACCTCATCGTCAAACTGTACAAGATTGGATAAGATATCGACACCAAGATGTGACAACTACTAATAGTTATTCTCGAAAAAACTCTTTGTTAGAAGATTTAATTTGGGGTGAAAAAAGCCCAGCAGTTTTGGCAATAGCCATCAATCTTGTCATTGCTACAACTCCTGTATTAGTGGGAATTTTACTTTGGTATCATCCTGCAGAAGTTAACCTCATTAATATGATGAAGTCACTTTTGGCTGTGGCTTTGTTTATAAGTTTGATAATGATTTATGCCACTCTCACTCAGCTGATGCTATTGATGAAAACTCCGAAACGTGCTTTTTGGGCTTTTGGTACCACCACAACAGCAATGTTTTTACCACCAATACTGTTCGGAGTACTAGGTATTTCTGCATACAACACTCAAAGTTTGTGGTTGTTAACAAGTTTTTCTTGGATGGGTATTTCAGAAGCTGCAACTACCACAATTTTTATGGCTCTTTTAGCTCAGTTGAGCATCTTAGCATTATTAAACTTCCAATTGATACGTCAAGCAAGATTGGTAGGGGAGTCTGCGACAAAAGCATTGTTAGCAGAACGTTAGGAAATACTTTTCGGATGCTGAAATAGCAACAAATTTGTTTCTGCTTTAGGGTGCGTCTTTTCTATAGCTAACTGCCAATTTTAAAAACTTTTTTCGATGAAACTTAACTGGATAAACAAACTGGGTAATTGGAATCCCCAGTTGTTACGAGAACTCAAAGAACGCCTGAAACCCCGCAAGATATTACTTGCAATTGCTATCTCCTTGCTGGGTCAATTTGTAGTATTCATGTCTTTCCAAACCCAGCTACCAAATCCTGCGACTCCTGGTATATTCGACAAATATTGTACAAGAAGTCTTTTTGATAATCTTTACAAGAGATGTCTGTCGGATGAATATTGGCAATCTTGGTGGCGAGACATATTCGTAGGTTTAAGTTTGATTGGCATTGTCATTCTGTTAGTTGCAGGAACTTATATGCTAATTAACGATTTGGCAACTGAAGAACGTCGCGCTACATTTAATCTGACTCGCCTCAGCCCTCAATCAGAAGCAAGTATTTTCATCGGCAAGTTGCTAGGAGTGCCGATTTTGATTTATTTGTTTACTGTATTAGCACTTCCTTTGCATTTGTCCTCTGGGCTTGCTGCTAAAATTCCTCTAAGTCTAATTTTGAGCTTGTACGCAGTTGTTGCTGTTGCTTCTGTTTTTTACTACAGTGCTGCTATGCTATTTGGCTTAGTTGGTTCTCGGCTTGGCAGTTTTCAAGCTTGGTTAGGTAGTGGGGCAGTTTTTATTTTCTTGATGTTAACTAGAGGAATAAGCACGACTAGTTATTTTAATTCAACCACTTGGCTGAAGCTGCTTAATCCTTTTTGCGTAATTCCAAATTTGTCTACAACTTCTTTTTTTGAAGGCTTTGCGACAGGGTTAGAACGTTTTAAGTGGTTTAACTTCTTATTGAGTGATAGTCTTGTCACTCTCGTCGGTTTTGTTGTGTTGAATTATGGCATTTTAACCTGGTTTGTTTGGCAATCTTTGCGGCGTTGCTTTCGTGATCAGAGCGCTACTATGTTAAGTAAGCAGCAGAGTTATTTGCTGACGGTTTGCTTTACAGTTTTAATTATAGGATGCGGCAACTACGCACCACCAGCAAATCGTAGCCCATATGCTTTACCGTTGTGGGAAAACCTATGGGCGATATCGACCTTAAGTTTGTTGCTGTTCCTTTATCTAATTGCTGCTATTACGCCTCACCGTCAAGCACTACAAGATTGGGCACGCTACCGACACAACAGGGTTTCTTGTAGCAAGAAACTCGGTCATACCTCGTTGGTAAAGGATTTAATTTGGGGTGAAAAAAGTCCGGCGTTGGTAGCGATCGCCATCAATTTAATCATTACCATAACTCCCTTAGCTTTATTTACTTTACTTTGGTCTGCTAAAATTGAGGAGAATAAAACTGAAGCGTTTTTATGTCTAGCTTTAGCGGCTAGCTCAATAATGATTTACGCCAGCGTAGCCCAACTGCTGTTGTTTGTACGAACTCAGCAGCGGACTCTCTGGACAGTTGGGGCAGTAGGCGCAGTAATTTTCTTGCGATCTCTTTTTTCTGGAGTCCTGGGGCTTTACCTTTTCAACCCCTTTGGGCTGTTGATGTATTTTGCCTTTCCCTACTTTCCTTTAGGTGGTACTAAGCAGGTTTTGCTAGCAACCATCGTTTTACTTGCTCAGGTAATCGTGCTAGTATTGCTGAACCTGCAACTAACACGACAATTGCGGCGAGCAGGCGATTCTACTTCCAAAGTACTGTTTACACCAAGTCAGTAATTTTGCTATTTCAGCGCCTTCTTCACCAATTCTGGTATCTGAGAAGGACGTTCTGCAACTGGAACTCTTGCAAAAGACAAAGCAGCTAATTTATTTTTTGCTGTGCCAAAATCAGGATCGCGTCCGATTACAGCCGCCAAAGTTCCTGTTTGACGCCAATGTTTGACAGGAGGTGCTTGTGTACCTGCAATATAGGCAACAACTGGTTTATCAATTGCTTCTGCAATATATCGTGCTGCAGCTTCTTCGCGATCGCCACCTGGTTGACCGACTAAAACAATAACCTTTGTGGCTTCATCTTCATCTAATATTTGCAGCCATTGCAGAAAAGACGAACCAACGATCGCATCACTCCCGATGCTGACACTGATTGACTGTCCTAACCCAGCATGAGTTAATTCCCTGGCTATTTCGTAAGTCAGAGTCGTACTCCTACTCAATATTCCTACTGTACCAGGAGTATAAAATTCACTTGGCTGAGTTCCTAAGAGAATTTTTCCTGGTATGATGATTCCAGGACTATTTGGTCCTACTATGAGAGTTTCTTTTGCTTCGGCTTTACGCAGTAGTTCCACCATGTCCAACGGTGGTACGCCGGGAGAGATGATGATCAGTTGGTGGATATTAGATGCGATCGCTTCTAGCGCTGCATCTAAAACTTGGTAAGGATGTACGCAGATAATTGTAGTATCAATTTCTCCAAATTGTTCCACGACTTCTTCTACGAGGTCGAAAACTGGTAGACCATAAATTTGTTGTCCACCACATCCAGGATTCACTCCTGCAACCAAATTTGTGCCGTTGGCTTTCATTTGGGCAACATGATTTGCTGTTATGTACTCAGAAAAGCCTTGGATTAATACTTTACTGTATGGTGTTAAATTCATAGTAGGTAAATTTAGTCAAAACCTTCTATATGCTGTTGATCTAGCCAAACGGACTGCTTCAGCGACGCCCTCATCTAAATCTTCTACGACGACTATCGACGTATCACTGGGGGTTTTCAGTGCTGCTAAATGTTTCCTGGCTTTATCGAACTCAGAACCAGCAAGACGGACGACTAAGCGCGGAAAATTCTCTCGACGGTTTTTTCCGCCATTAGATCGACTCGGCAGAAATGATTGAGGTTCACTTGCACCACTCTCTACAAAGTCGGCAATGACTTCAGAAACTTCAGTACCTTGAGAAATACTACCTAGAAAATTAATGAGTATTACTTGAATACTTTTATCAGTCGCCATGTTTCTTAAAGCTTTGTCCAAGCGACTCTTGAAGGTGTCTGGTGAGGTTTCAGTCACAGACGCATGGCGCAGGTTTAGACACACTCCAGGCTTGCCACCACTGTTAACAACTAAGTCTAAAGTTGCCATGATTAATCCAGCGCCATTACCCAAGATGGCTATTTTACCATGCATTTCTACAACATCCCAGTCGCCCAAATTCCTCACAGTCTCGCTGCTGGTATAGCGGTTTACTATTTTAGTTGTGGTTTCAGCGATTTCTGGATGCCGACCAATTGCCCGTTCATTGACGCTGACATTACCATTAAGCGCCATAACTTGACCAGAGGAACTCACACCTAAGGGATTGATTTCTACCAAGTCCAAGTCTTTTTCGACAAATAACTGGTACATTTTCTCAACAACAGTGCTAATTGACTGCATCAAGGCACCTTGCAACCCCATTTTCAACGCCAGTCGTCGAGCATAAAATGGGGAAAACTCTTGTTCAACGACAACGTACTGCATTTTCTCGTCTGCTAATTCCCAATTAATGTCGTCTGCTTCTGTACAACCTAAAAGTACAGGACGACAGACAGCTGTATCCAATACCACAGCTAGATAAAATTCTTGTTCAGTCTCATACTTAGCTTCTGCTAGTAGCACTTCTGGCAATTGACCTAAAATTGGCAGATTAAAGATACTTCGTGCAGCCGCGATCGCATCGATAGTCGTTTCTACAAATCTGACTCCACCTGCTTTTGCTCGTTCACCAGCATACACCTGAGATTTCAGAACAATCGGATAGTTAATTTTTAAACGTTTTAAATCCGTGGGATGGTCAACTCGTTGCGAAGGCAATACGGGGATGCCTATTTCTGTAAACCATTCTTTGACTTGGTATTCTAACAAATCCATTGACACACACCTTTTTTACCACGTGAGCAGGGTTGCTGCGGTGTTGTCGAAAACATTCACGCTGCCCCCTAGTTGCAGGATAAAGCTTTTTTTGCCTACAAAGACTTATCCTTTTTCATCAATTTTAATCAAATAAGATACATTTACTATTATCATATGAAATTCATTTTTTCCATTATAGATAACGTAATTTAGAATATCCGTAAAATTGCTAGCACATATGAACACAGATACAGCAGAATAGAGGCGTTAATCTTCAGTCCTCAGGAGTCAAACAGCCTTCATACCTGGCGCGTGAAGTCTAGGTTCTGTACCTCACTAACTTGCAAACTGCTGTGCTTTTCTTCATACATTCATCTAGTTGTCTATCAAAGATTCTTTTGTTTTCAGATGATTTTGCTTTTTCGCCTGAATTTTCAAACCGCTTCATCTGACGAGCTGTGCGCTAGAGTTGAAAAATTGACGATATATTCCGCGAGTGACTAAAAGTGTTGTCAGCAAATTAGCGAAAGCAATCATGAACATAATCAAAATTTGGTAAGAGACAGCTTCACGAGCTGGAGTACCACTGAGTAACTGACCACTTGTAATTCCTGGTAAGCTTACCATAGCGATAAGCATCATCTGATTAACAGTAGGAATCAATCCAGCGCGAACAGCATCTTTACGGTATTGTGCGATCGCTTGCTGTGGAGTTGCACCTAAACTTAAGTGAGTTTCTATTTCCAACTGACTAGCATTTATGACACTGACAAGACGTTCTCCAGCAAGCGCAGCGGCGTTCATCGCATTACCTAATACTATCCCAGCCAGAGGAATTACATACTGCGGCTCAAACCATCGGTCTGGTTGAATGATCAATATATTGGTATAAACAAGTGTTAAGGTTGTACTGACAAAAATTGATCCCCACACTAAGGGCAACATCTGCGGTATTTTTGGAGTAATGCGATTGCGTGCGACAATTGCCGAAATCGTCAGCATGACTCCCAGAATCGCCAAAACGGCCCACAGATTATCCAAAGTAAAGATGAACTCCAAAACATATCCCAATATGGCTAGTTGTAGGAAAGTTCTTCCTGTTGCGAGGGCTAAATTTAGTTCTAGTCCTATTCTTTCCCAAGCGGATAAACCTATGGCTACACCCATTAATCCAACAGCAAAAGCCAAATCGACTAAATCTAGCTTGATCAGCTCCTGCATAGGTTTTCTACCTCTCAAACATACTGGTTACAAAATATAGGTTACAGTTTACAGCGACTCGGTTGCACTTTTTTCCTTTGTCCTTTATTCTTTATTTTCTCCCAAGGACTTACCGGGAACTTTCATCAAAGGTATTGGTTCTTGGTGGATATACAATTCCTTGCACCCTAGCCATTTGATCCTAGCCCTAAGTAAAAACCTTTAAATGGCAGAAATTTGGGGAAAAAGACTTGCACGAGCTTTTTGATTCAAAACTCAATAAGCAACAAATCTAACGTCAGTATCTATCTTGAAGTTAAGATAAAATCTCATGGTTCAAAGTCTAAATCATTCCGTACCAGCTTTTGATATCAAGCAACAATACAATAGTATAGAAGCAGAAGTCAGCGCAGCTGTTTTAGAGGTTCTTGCTTCTGGTCGTTATATTGGCGGTCCTTTAGTAGCAGGCTTTGAGCAACAGTTAGCTGCTTATACTGGTGTCACTGAATGTGTAGCATGTAATTCGGGTACTGATGCTCTTTTCTTAGCGCTTAGAGCTTTCGATATTGGTGCAGGCGATGAAGTGATTACAACACCGTTTACTTTTATCGCCACTGCTGAGGTTATCAGTGCTGTGGGTGCTAAGCCAGTGTTTGTTGATATCGATGCGACTACGTTTAATCTTGATTTAGAGCAAGTTGCAACTGCAATCACACCAAAAACCAAAGCAGTTATCCCGGTTCATTTATTTGGTCAACCTGTGGATATGACTGCTTTGCTAAGTATAGCACAAGCACACAATTTAGTCGTCATAGAAGATTGTGCTCAGTCTACAGGAGCCAATTGGGCAGGGCAAAAGGTAGGAAGTATTGGACACATCGGTTGCTTCAGTTTTTACCCAACCAAAAATCTTGGTGCTTGCGGTGATGGCGGAGCAATAACAACCAATAATCCCGAAATCGCAGCAAAGCTACGAGTCCTGAAAGAGCATGGTCAAAAGAATCGATACCATTACGAGGAAATGGGGATTAACAGCCGTTTGGATGCTATCCAAGCAGCTATTCTTCAAATTAAGCTGCGTTATCTTGATATTTGGAATAATCAGCGGCAACGAGTTGCTACTCGTTATCATCAATTCCTCAATCAAGTTTCTGGTATAACTACACCTCAAGAATTACCTGGAGGTATGGGAGTCTGGAATCAATATACCATTCGCGTACAGGATCATAAAAGGGATTCGATTCGCACTCTATTGCAAGAGTGCGGTGTAAACACAATGATTTACTACCCGCACCCTTTACACTTGCAACCAGTTTATGAAAACCTGGGGTACAAAGAAGGACAATTACCTGTCGCAGAGCAAGCCTGTCAAGAAGTTTTATCCTTGCCCATGTTCCCAGAATTGTCAGAAGAACAGCAAGACATGGTGATTTATAGCCTCAAGGATTGTTTGGGTTAGAGGGAGACAAGACAATTCAAAATTCAAAATTCAAAATTCAAAATTCAAAATTCAAAATTCAGAATTAGAAGTCTCTCCCAGCCTACGGCTCGCTGCGCTAACATCTTCCTCATCCTCCTCTTCCCCGTGTCCTTGTTTAGAGGAGGACACCAGAAGTGCTAACAGTTCCCAACGCTTCCACCAAACCACGTACAGCAGCAATCATTGCGACTTCGCTGTTAAGTTGATTGATAGCAGAACCGACACCAACACCTGCTGCACCAGCAGCAACAGCAAGAGGTGCTGTGACGTTAGAAATACCTGAAGCACACAACACTGGAACTGACACCGCACGAGAAATTTCATAAGCTGCTGCTAAAGTAGGAGCAGCTTTTTCAATGAGTCCCAAAGTTCCGGGGTGAGTTGGGTTGCTGCTGGTTCCACCTTCGGTTTGGATAATATCTGCACCAGCTTTCACCAGTTCCTCTGCTAACTCTACTTGTTGATCTAGAGTCAGAATATGGGGAACAGTAACAGAAAGGATAATATCTTTGAGGAGAGTGCGGGTTTGGTGAGTCAGCGCTAAAACTTCTTCAGCCTCAAATCTGCGTCCTTGAGTGTAGAAAGAATCAAAATTACCAATTTCAATCAAATCTGCACCTGCGGTGACTGCTTGGACAAATTGCTCTGGTTCAACCGCAGAAACACAAATTGGAAGATTTGTCAAACTTTTCGCCATTTGTACTAAAGCAGGATCGGCGGCGATATCTACGAAAGTCGCACCACCGTGATGGGCTGCTTTGAGGGTTGCTGCGACGCTACGCGCATCAAAGTTATTCAAGCCGCTGATCACTTTGAGCGCACGGCGGTTGGCAAATGCACGTTGGAGGGTAGGATGCATAGTCATATTTCGTCTTTGGAAGCTTGGAAAATTAGGTTTATTCTATCGTCTCCTCGTTACTGAAAGGGTGAACGCGACTCCCTCATGAGATGATATGTCAAAAAACAGCCAAAATATAAATAGGGTGCGGAATGTAGGTTTAACAGTTATCAGTTATCAGCTATCAGTTTCATCGCTTGGGTTTAACGCTCTTCCATCACTCTCTCCAGAGGAAAAACAAGAATTGTTGCTACAGCTATAATATTCCTCAAAATTTCATCCCATTTTCATAGCGATATGAAAGACTAGTGAACAAGGGCTTACTACGTTCTATAAACAACTTGCAACAGCGACGACGTATTTAGCTAAAAAAGCACCAGACCCCAATCCCACATGGCAATATCCAAGCACGATTCTGCTTCCTAGTTACTCAAGGACACTTCAAGCGATGCAAATCTCTAACCTTTCTCAACTTTCTACGCCACTGGGTTGTGTTTCTTTGGCAATGCTGAACTTGCTGCTGCTAAATGCTCCCGTAACTGTTTTAGCTCATGGTAGCCACGGAAATGAATTTCAAGGCGCAAGCGAACCAACTGCAAAAGTTGAAGTTGAAGCAGAAACTGCCAAACGGCTAGGAATTAAAGTTGAAGCTGTTAAACAAAGGCGGTTAGATGTTGGCATTAAAACTACGGGACAGATTGAAACCTTGCCTAGTCAAAAAGTGGAAGTCACTACCCCAATTTCCGGGGCGAAAGTCATTGAGTTGTTGGTGGAACCTGGTGCAAGCGTGAAAAAAAGTCAACCCGTAGCTGTATTAACGAGTCCTGACTTGGTGACGCTGCGCGTTGAATCTCAGGAAAAACTTGCCGAAAGTAGGGCTGATTTACAACAAGCGCAAGCTGACTTACGGTTAGCTCAACAAAACTACGAAAAATATCAGCAGATAGCCGCAGCTGAAATAGCCGAAGCACAGAGCCAAGTATCATTTGCTCAAGAGAAGTACGACAAAGACAACCAGTTAGCAGATTCTGGTGCTTTGCCACGACGTGATGCTTTAGAATCCCAAACCCAGCTAGCACAAGCTAAGGCAGAACTCACCAAAGCCAGTACCCGTCGAGACGTGATTGATGCTGAAAATAAACTCAAACGTGCGAAATCAGCTGTTGAGGTAGCAAATTCACGTATTCAACTTAGTAATGCTGCGTATGAAACTCGGCTGCAACAATTGGGAAATAGCGCCAATGCTAAGGGACTGGTCACGGTGACAGCACCCATTTCTGGTAAGGTTGCTGACAGAGAAGTTACCCTGGGACAATCATTTGAGGACGCAGGTGGCAAGCTAATGACGATTGTGAATGACAGTCGAGTTTTTTCCACAGCGAACATCTATGAAAAAGATTTAGACAAAATAAAAATTGGTCAACAGGTCAGGGTGAAAGTGGCTAGTTTACCCAATCGTACCTTCACCGGACGAATTGCGCGGATTGGCTCGTTGGTACAAGGGGAAACGCGAGTCGTACCAGTACAAGCCGAACTGGATAACTCTAGTGGACAGCTTAAACCAGGGATGTTCGCCGAATTAGAGGTCATAACAGACAGAACATCCACAGCTATGTTAGCAATTCCTAGCTCTGCTGTAGTAGAGGCAAATGGTAAAAAATTGGTTTACGTGCAAAATGGTAATGCCTTCGTGTCTGCTGAAGTGACATTAGGTCAAACTTCTGGAGATTTAGTTGAGGTTAAGAATGGTCTGTTCGATGGAGATTTGGTTGTTACACAACGTGCGCCTCAACTTTATGCACAGTCTTTGAGGGGCGGTAGCAAATCTGACTCACATGAACATGAACACGGTCACGACCACTCAGAAGAAGAACATAACTCAGGTGAAGCGACGGTACAAAACAAAAGTGGAGTGCAATTGCCCTGGTGGTCAGCTATTCCAGTTGGGGGTGCGATCGCACTCACTGGTTTCATGATAGGTCGTCGTACCAAACCAGGTCTAACTCCAGTATCTCAAGGCGGTGAATCTTTCTCCAGCCCAGGTTCTGAAGTAAGGGCAGTATCTAGGGATGAATCAACAGAATTTACTGATAATCACCGTGCTACTCATCATGAGTCAAAAATTACCAATAAGAAATAAAAATAATTAATTAAGTCATAAATAAATATAAATAAAAATGCTAAGTGCAATTATAAAATGGGCAATTGCGCGTCGTTGGTTAGTCATCCTGGGTGCAATTGTCGTCACTCTTTGGATATTCCAAACAATTATCCAAATGCCCTTAGATGTCTTCCCTAGTTTTGCACCGCCTCAAGTTGAAATTCAAACAGAAGCACCAGGACTAGCACCAGAAGAAGTCGAATCACTGGTGACTTTACCTATTGAAAGTGCAATTAATGGGACTCCGGGAGTGACAGCAGTACGTTCTTCAAGTGCGTCGGGAATTTCGGTTGTCAGAACCATTTTTAACTGGGGAACGAATACCTATCAAGCGAGACAGCTAGTCACAGAACGATTGCAACAAGCTCAAAGTAAGCTTCCTGAAGGTGTGGAAACACCCCAAGTCTCCCCTACTAGTTCTCCTATTGGGACTGTATTGCAATATGCCTTCACTTCTTCTAGCACACCTTTAATGGAAGTGCGGCGTATTGTTGATTGGCAAGTGACAAACCGTCTGTTGGCTGTCCCTGGTGTAAGTCAGGTTGTGGCTTATGGCGGCGATATTCGTCAATATCAAGTTTTGGTTGACCCAGAGAAGTTAAACGCCTTTAATGTGACTTTAGAAGATGTGGCAGAAGCTGCCAAAGCTGCCAATGTCAATGCGCCTGGTGGCTACTTAATCACTCCTGACCGAGAAAGGTTAATTCGGGGTGTTGGGCGGATTGAATCTATCGAAGAATTACAGCAATCTGTCATTACTGCTCGCAATGGTACACCAGTGAAACTATTAGATGTTGCTGATGTACAAATTGGTGCAGCTATTAAACGGGGGGATGGTAGCTTTAACGGTCAAAAGGCAATTATTGTCTTGATTAATAAACAGCCTCAAGCTGATACTCCCACTGTCACCCGTGCCTTAGAAGCGGCGATGTCAGAAATCAAAGCAGGTTTACCCAAAGATATTAAAGTGACTGCTACCTTCCGTCAGGAAAATTATATCGATTCTTCTATTGAAAATGTGAGAGAGGCTTTAGTTGAAGGCAGTATTATTGTTGCCCTTATCCTCATTCCATTTTTAATGAATTGGCGCAACCTCGCTGTTTGTTTAACAGCGCTTCCATTATCTTTGCTGGTTGGGGTAATGTTGCTCAATTGGTTGGGACAAGGTTTAAATACAATGACTTTGGGAGGGTTAGCAGTCGCAATTGGTTCAGCGGTTGACGATGCAATTGTGGATGCAGAAAATGTCTACCGTTGTTTGCGAGAAAATAAACACTCTCTCAATCCACGTCCCGTTTTAGATGTGGTATTTGATGGCTGTCAGGAAGTGCGCGATTCAGTCTTTGGAGCTACCATCATTACTATAGTTGTCTTCTCTCCAATTTTTGCTTTGACTGGTGTAGAAGGAAGCATTTTTATTCCAATGGGATTGGGATATTTAGCAGCAGTGATTGCTTCTAGTCTGACAGCATTAACTGTAACTCCGGCTTTATGTGCAATTCTTTTGCCTCACGGACACCTTCCAGAAACCGAACCTTGGGTAGCAAGATTTTTTAAACGGCTTTATCGTCCACTGTTATCGTTTGCTCTACGATATTCTGCAATTATATTAGTTGTCGCTACTGCTTTGCTCATAGCCGCAGTCGTCATTGTTCCTTCCTTTGGAAGCGTGTTTTTACCAGAGTTTCAGGAGCAAACTTTGGTAAATACTATAACTCTCTATCCGGGGGTTTCTTTAGAAGCGACCAATGCAGCAGGCGAAGCACTCCAAGCCGCACTGAAAAATGACAAGAGATTTCCATATGTACAGTTGCGTTCCGGACGTGCGCCAAGAGATGAGGAAGCAGCCGGGGTGAACTTAGGACACATTGATATTGAGTTGAGTGACGAAGGGATGAAAAATAGGGAGGCGACTATAGAAAAGTTGCGGTCGGAATTTGCCAAGATACCAGGAGTTGCACCAAATATTGGTGGTTTTATTTCTCACAGGATGGATGAGGTATTGTCTGGGGTTAGGAGTGCGATCGCAGTCAAAATTTTTGGACCTGACTTAGAACAACTCCGTACCATTGGGAATCAGGTAAATGAGGTGATGAAAACCGTTGAGGGAATTGTTGATTTGCAACTTGAACCTCAAGTTCCAGTAGAACAGATACAAATTAAGTTTAACCGAGGAGCAGCTTCTCAATATGGTTTAACAGTTGGAAAACTTTCCGAAATTATTGAAACTGCCTTCAATGGACGAGTGGTGTCCCAAGTTTTAGAGAAACAACAAACCTTTGATTTAATTGTCTGGTTAAAACCAGATGCCCGTCAAAACTTAGAGACCATTGGTAATTTGTTAGTTGATACTCCCCCTCTTTCCCCCCCTTCTCAAGGGGGGGATGAAAGGAGGGGTAAAATTCCTTTAGCACAAGTTGCTGCAATTAACAATGGTACTGGTCCCAACACTATTAACCGTGAAAATGTTTCTCGTTTGATTGTTGTTTCTGCAAATGCCAGTGGTAGAGATTTGCGTTCTATTGTGAATGAAATTCAAACCAAAGTTCAGCAACAAGTACATCCGCCCTCTGGTTACTATATTCAGTACGCAGGTCAATTTGAGGCGCAAGAAAGAGCAACTCAAAATATCTTAATTTTCAGTGCCATAGCCTTTGTCGTCATTACAGTAATCATGTACTTTTCAGTCAAATCTATTCCCTCGACCGCCATGATTATGATTAATTTGCCTTTGGCATTAGTGGGGGGGATATTTTCGGTAGCTTTGACTGGAGGCGTGATTTCTATCGCTTCTTTGGTTGGTTTTGTTACTCTATTTGGAGTTGCAACCCGTAACGGGTTGCTGTTAGTAGATAATTACAACACGAAATTTTCTGAAGGAATGCCTTTTAAAGAAGTTTTGATGAAAGGGTCAATGGAACGTCTCAACGCCATCTTGATGACAGCTTTTACCTCAGCTTTGGGATTAGCACCTCTGGTAATTGAGAGTGGTCCTGGAAAGGAAATTCTACAACCTCTTTCGATAGTGGTGTTAGGTGGGTTGTTTACTTCTACAGCGTTAACTCTGGTAGTGTTACCAGCTTTATATGCTAAGTTTGGCTCTTTATTAATGCCTAAGCGAACTGTGTTATCTGTGGGAAATGGCAAGGCAGTTCAAGCAGTTTTTGAGCGATAGTTAGTACCATGTTTGGCAGCTTTTTGGTTTTTAAAAAGACCATGCAAGTGCAAAACATTAACATTGCTCAAGGGTCGGTTGTATGAAAATGCAAGTTTACTCAATTTCTCAATTCTTAATTATTCTAAATGAGGAGTCAATCAATGAAATCACTAAAATCAGGCTTGATTGTTCTAGGAACTGTGGGGCTGCTTTTGTTGGGTGCTTGTAGTAATGCAACCCAAGAAAGTAATTCAGCAAGTAACACAGAATCTTCAACCGCAACCAATACCTCAAAAACTGAGACTGCTAAATCACATGGCAAAATCGAGCATAGTGACAAAGAGCATTCTCATGGTGGTCAAGTTGTCGAGTCAGGTCAATATCATTTAGAGTTAGTAACTCATAAAGAAGACAAAGGCTCTCATTTGGATTTCATTATAGAAAAAGGTGAAAAACACGAAATAGTATCCAATGCCAAAGTAACAGCTCAAGTTCAACTACCTGACGGAACTCAGAAAACTTTAGATTTCAAATATGATGCTAAAGATAAACACTATACAGCTGCGCTTCCAGGAAACGCACCCGGTCAATATCCAGTAAAAGTTACTGCTGATATAGGCGGTGAAAAGGTAAACGGTCGATTTACTGTTAATCAATAATTTGAGCAATTGACAAGTGCTGAACTTTTAGTAATTCTACTAATTTTCGTAAATTCCCTTTAACAGGCTAAAATTTCATCCAAATTTCATTTCGCTCTGTCAAGCTATTGAGTAACAGTGTCATTCGCCTGCATATGACTCTGATGGTTGATTGACCTACCTCATTGCTTAGAGGTGCGAAATGAAAAAAACACTCATTTACGCTGCTGCTGTCACCTTGATGCTGACAGTTTCAGTTTCTAGTACTTATGCACATCCTACAACAGAATCTCTTAATTCTCCGCATGTCATTAGCTTAGTAGAATTTCCTCAAGGCATTCGCCATTGGAGGATTATCAGACACACCTTACGATTAGAAATTCCCCAACAATGCAAGGCTCTTTCCCAGCTAACTATCGAACCTCCATCTCACATAACTGTCAGAGATAATATAGATGTATCTGACCAGTCTGGTAAAAAAATTAATGCCAATGTTTCTATTAATAACAAAAAAGTTATACTAGCATTTGCTGAACCAGTTGCCCCCGGCACTATACTCACTATAGACATGAATAAGGTAAAAAAATCCGCCGCGACCACGGGTGATAAGCTATATAAAATTTTTGCAAGACTAGAAGGTAATAATGCAGAGCTACCGATTGGTGTAGCTCAACTGCGTAATTATTGATAGATAAATTTCATAAGTGTAGCTGCTTTTATGAAAGTTCTGCTAGTTGAAGATGAGCCAGACTTGGGTGCGTCAGTAGCGCGCAAATTGAGCAAGGAAAAATATATTGTTGACTGGGTTCTAGATGGAAATGAAGCTTGGAGTTGTCTAGAAAACGAATGGAGGCAATATACACTGGCAATCTTTGATTGGTTACTACCAGGAATATCAGGTTTAGAACTGTGTAAGCGCTTACGGGTTCGCGGTTACTCTTTACCCGTGCTGATGCTAACAGCAAAAGACAGCATGGCAGACAAGGTAGCTGGACTAGATGCAGGGGCTGATGACTATCTGGTGAAGCCGTTTGGTATGGAGGAACTGCTAGCGCGGTTGCGGGCTTTGCAAAGGCGATCGCCCTCCTTCCAACCTCAGCAACTTCAAGTTGGTTGTCTCATCCTAGACTACGGTAGTTGTACAGTTTCTCGTCAACACCCTAATGGTGAGTTGCAAGTTATTTCTCTAACAAAGAAGGAATTTCATCTGCTGGAATACTTCATGAAACGTCCTAACGTAATTGTTACCCGTGACCAAATTTTGAGTCATCTTTATACGTTCAGCGCAGAACGTATTAGTAATGTGGTGGCTGCTCAAATCCGACTTTTACGACGCAAACTGTCTGAATATAGTTGTGATGGTCTAATTGAAACCGTCCCTAACATGGGTTATCGTTTTAATCCTAGCAATGCAGATAAAACTGTTTCATAAGACTCGCGCAACGCTTGCTCTTTGGTATGCAGGGGTTATGGGTCTGATTATGTCCCTATGTAGTTTCGCTGTGTATGAGGTCATCATCCAAGCTTACCTGATTTCTATCAATCGGGAACTGGAGTCTGTAACAGTTACACTGCATAATGTGATAGAAGCGACTCTGAAAAAGCCAGGTCGCACGGAGCCAGTTTTCCAGTTAGTTTTACCAAATATTTGTCAAGCCGAGTCGGGTTGTCCCACCCAAAAAATCTTTAGCCACAATCAACTTGCCCACTCTGAACACGGCATTGTTGATGTTCTTTACAAAGATAAACAATATTATATCCGTTTTGTTGATACTTCGGGACGGTTGATTGCTGTAGCAGGTTTTCAACCTAACGAATTGCCGCCCCTTGTGCGAAAAACACAAGTGTGGCAAACAGTCAAGGATTCACAAAGCAATCGTTACAGTCAAATGTCTGTGCCCCTGCACACTCAAGATAATCAGCTTTGGGGCTACATACAAGTGGGACGCTCTCTTAAAGAACTTGATAGTCGTCTGGCTGCTTTAAAATTGGTTTTGGCACTCGGATTGCCTATTACGGTACTCCTCGTTGGCGGTTCTAGTTGGTGGCTAGCAGGCTTGGCAATGCGACCAATTGATAAGTCATATAAACAAATGCAACAGTTTACTTCTGATGCTTCCCATGAGTTGCGTACTCCTCTAGCAGCGATTAATGCAACAGTGGAAACTGTACTTGATATGGAGTGTCTGCCTGAACAAGAAGCCAGAGATATCCTGGCATCTATTAAGCGTCAGAATCATCGACTTGTTGAACTGGTTGCTGATTTACTGCTACTCTCGCGATTGGATCAGCGAACACTGGTGACACAATGGCTACCCTGCTGTCTCAACGTTTTGATTAATGACCTTATAGAAGAATTTTCAGCGTTAGCAAGTGCAGCTTCTTTGCAATTAACATCTTCAGTTCTATGCCATCAGCCGTTATATGTGATGGGGGACGAAGACCAACTTTTACGTTTGCTTTCTAATTTAATTGCTAATGCTATTCAATATACCCCTACTGGCGGTTACGTCACTGTTATCCTTAAGCGCAGCAACGGTGATGCAGTGATTGAAATTGAAGATACAGGAATTGGCATTGCACCGAACGAACAAAAGCGAATTTTTGACCGTTTTTATAGAGTATATAGCGATCGCTCGCGTAGCACGGGTGGTTCTGGATTGGGATTGGCGATCGCCCAGGCTATTGTTCAGGCACACAAGGGTAGCATACAGGTGCAAAGCCAACTTGGTAAAGGTAGTACCTTCATCGTTCGCTTGCCGTTGACAGATACACAGCACTGAGTTCTTCTTAATTAAGGCGATCGCCAAATTTTGATAGTCTTATCCTTACCACCACTCACCAAAGTTTTGCCATCTGGACTGAAAGCGACAGCAAAAACTTCGCTTGTATGTCCTGGGAAAGTGCTTATTTCTTGTCCTGTACTCAGGTTCCAGATTTTAACTGTACCATCATCGCTACCAGTAGCAATTTTTTCACCATCTGGGCTGAAAGCGACAGCACTCACATCAGCTACATACCCTTCAAAAGTCCGTATTTCCTTTCCCGTATTCAAATTCCAGACTTTGACAGTTTTATCATCGCTAGCACTCACTAATAATTGACCATCCGGGCTAATAGCAAGCGCATTCACATCACCTTCATGTCCTTCGAGGTTGAGTATAACTTTTCCTGTATTTAGGTTCCACACTTTGATAGTTCTGTCTGCACTGGCGCTAGCAAGCTTCTGACTGTCTGGACTAATGGCGACAGACAGAACTTCGCTTGTATGCCCTTTTAGAGTGCGGATTTCCTGTCCCGTGTTCAAATTCCAGATTTTGATAGTACTATCATAACTACCACTCGCAATTTTTAGACCATCCGAACTGATAGCAACAGAATTAATCAGACTCGAATGTCCTTTAAGAGTACGAATTTCCTGTCCAGTTTTCAAATTCCAAACTTTGACTGTGTTATCCTTACTGCCACTGACAAGAGTTTGACCATCCGAGCTAATAGCGAGAGAATAAATAATATCTTTATGTCCGTTAAGGGTACGAATTTCCTTTCTACTCTTGAAGTTCCAAAGTTTGATAGTCTTATCATCACTGCCACTAGCAAGAATCGTTCCTGGAGGGTTAAATGCTAGGGAATTCACTTCATCTGAGTGTCCAGCTAGAACTGAAGTACGCCCAAAGTTTTGCCAGTAATAAATCAGTCCACCTAACCCTAAAAGTGTAATACTACCTCCAATAAGCAGTGATTTTTTCCACTGAGTTTTTAGTTGAAGAATAGTGCTTGGAACACTTGGAAAAACTGATGACGTCAAAGAAAGACTTGAAGGTGCTCGCGTTGCACTCATCTCTGGTGGAATCACCTCTGGTTGTCGCTTTTGAAGCAAATTTTGCCAGACTTCATCGGCTGACTGGTAACGATGCTCGATATCTTTTTGCAACAGCTTATCTAGCACCTGTTCCAGTTTTAGAGATATGCGAGACTTAAGATATTGTCGCCAATTCATCACCCAAGCATAGCCGTGTTCCATGTAAAGCCCAGATGGGTGAATTCCTGTTAATAGATGAAAGCAAGTTACACCCAAACTAAATAAATCACTCGCTGGATATACACTGCCATGTCTCATTTGTTCTATTGGTGCATAGCCATAAGAACCAATAGTTGTACCTGTTTGTTCTAGAGAAGTTACTGTTAACTGTTTAGCTACACCAAAATCAATCAACACTAAATCTTCTTGAGCATTTTGGGAAGAACGACGGATAATATTTTCTGGTTTAATGTCGCGATGAATGACTTGATGCTCGTGGACAAACTTGAGAACTGGTAATAATTCACGCAACAGTTCCCAAATTTTTTCCTCACTAAAAAATCCCTCTTGTTTCAACTCGTCTCGCAAAGTTTGCCCTTGGATGAACTGCTGCACCAAATACAAGTAGTTATCATGTCTAAAGTAAGCATATAAATGTGGAATCTGCCGATGTTCTCCAAGCTGTTGCAGACGCCGCGCTTCCTCTTGAAAGAGTTCAGTTGCTTTATGCAAAGCGCTAGTTCCTTGAACTTGCGGTGCGAGCTGCTTGACAACACAATGCTCATTCAACTTGTCTTCATCTTCTGCTAAAAAAGTTCTGCCAAATCCCCCGCCTCCCAATGGTTGAATAATGCGATAGCGGTTTCGCAGCTGGGGTATGAGCTGTGTACCGCAATTGTGGCAAAAGTCTGCACCATCTGGATTTTGGGGCTTCTCGCAACTGGGATTGAGGCAGTAAATCATAAGTTAGGCGTCGCTCAGCCATCGTCATCTACTATAATCCCTTCAAACGTCTGAATTGCCAATTTTGTTAAGTTTTGCGTTCTAGAAAATGTTACATTCAGGAAAATAGTGGACTTTATTCAATTTCTTCGGCTTTGCCATTGTTTTGAATCACGTTTAACGTGGAAGCAGGCAATGCAGTGTATGACTCAAACTCACAGGAAAAATCTTTTTTGAGCGATGGCGTGGAGTGTTCACTTTCAGCGATCGCAATTTCCTTAAGTTGACACCAATCGATCCCAAACCTTTGTCAGTTGCTCTACTCGCTTTATATTAAGTTATTGATTGAGTTGTTGCAGCTGCTTCCCACTCGGCGGTTGTTGTGCTTTGCTTGGGAAAGTCATACTCACCAGCAAAGCACAATCAATGAATAAGCTTTTTACTTTCACGGCATTTTTTCTTGAATTTTTGATCTTAAAAGACTCGACACAACTTAAGTTGATGGAGTTTTTTAAGTTAGAGAATAAACTTCCTGTGTTTATTTCAATAACAACTTTAGGACTTACGCACGCGCTACTAAAAACAGTGGGTTGCGATTGCTTCCCTCCTGTCGCTGCGGACTATGATTACGTTGTTCGTGCGTAAGTCCTGAACTTTAGATAACTTTTCACGATATGGATTAATAGATTACAAAAGTCATCGTATCTTTCTCATGGAATAGCGAGCACTAAGAGGAGTCTGTTGAAGTCAAAAATGTCATACTGAGTTCTTCGCAAAGCGAAGGAACTGATAGCGTAGTGAAGTCTCTTAAGACTACGCCTCTAAATCTGGATTCTATGTCTTTGCGCTTATGTTCCGCAACGCTTGTCTAAGAATGACAAAATATACCTTTGAGATACTTTTTAGACATCCTCTAATGAAAACGTATCAATCTGACTATTTCATCTTAAGGAGTCGTCGTATAGATAGATTTAAAATTGAGACCAAATTGGCACAATCCTTTTGAAGAGTGAGACAAAAAATGTCTGTAGTTTCAAAAACATTAGTATCTGCTAACACAGCGATTTTAAGTTTTATATTAGTTTTTTCAAATCCTGTTTTTGCGTGGGAGGTTCAACAGGAAAAAGCATTTGAACAACTTGAAGTTGAGGAACCAACAGAACTTCAAACTCCCTCGGTTTCTCAACTTTCAGACGTACAAACTACAGATTGGACATTTCAAAAATTGCAATCTTTAGTTGAGCAGTATGGTTGTACTGTGGGATATCCTGATCGTACCTATCAAGGTGATCAGGTGATGACTCGTTACGAATTTGCTGCAGCATTGAATGGTTGCTTAAACAAAGTTTATCAACTGATAGAAAATCAGGTTTTTCAACTGACTTCTGTTGAATTTTCTACTCTCCAACGTTTACAAGATGAATTTGCTGTAGAGTTGAAAACTTTACAAAATCGGGTAGAAAATTTAGAAGCCCGGAGTGCAAAAATAACAGCCAATCAATTTTCTACAACAACTCAATTAAGTATTTCTGCTGTTTTTGCTGTTAGTGATGTGATCGGAGATAGCGCTGATAGCAACCCTGATACCAAAATCGACTCTAATTTGACATTGAACTATCGCGCTCGAATAAATTTCCTTACCAGCTTTACAGGCAAAGATAGATTGCTTGTGCGTCTGCAAGCTTCTGATAGAATCCCAAATTTCAATGCTGCTACTGGCACAAACATGACGCGACAATCTTTTGAAGTTGGAAATACAAATAATAGTATTTTTCTCAATTTATTAGAATATCGGTTTCCTGTCGGTGAAAATCTAAACCTTTATCTTTATGGTAATGCTGCCTCTCACCATTACTATGCCACAGTTATTAACCCATATTTTGCTAGCTTTGGAGGTGCGAAAGGTTCACCTTCACGATTTTTAGAACGCAATCCAATATACCGTATTGGGAATACGACAGGTAGTGGTTTTGCTGCTGTTTACAAAGTGAATGAATCTCTCAGGTTAGACTTAGGTTATCTAGCACAAAATGCTGAAATATCGACTGGTGCTGCTGGATTATTTAATGGCACTTATAGTGGTTTAGCTCAGCTTTCTTATAAACCAGTCTCCAACGTTGAAATAGGATTTTTGTATGTACATAACTACTCTGCCAATGGGGACTTATCGCATCGAACAGGTAGTACTTTCTCAAACATTCCTTTTGGTTCAGGTGTGCCACTCACATCTAATTCTTATGCTACTGGGGCTTTGTGGAGAATATCGTCTCGGTTTGCTGTGAGTGGATGGTTTGGATATACTAATGCTGAACGAGCAGATGGTGTGAAGGATCATGCTGACATTATCAATTACGCTGTTAATTTCGCTTTTCCTGATTTCTTGAAAAAAAATGCTATTGGTGGATTAGGCTTTGGAATGCCACCAAAAGTCATTAGTAATACGATTACCGCACGAGAAGATACAGCAACAGGATTGCATTTTGAAGCATTTTATGAGTATCCTTTAACTGAGAATATTAAGATAATTCCAGGTGTTATGTATCTCACAAATTCTAATCATAATAATGTGAATGGTGATATTTTTGTAGGCACATTCAGGACTATATTTAATTTTTAATTTGTATTCTACTCATTTTAGACTCATTTCTAATGATAGCTGAACTATCTGTATCATTTGTGAGATTGTGTCAGTTTGACGTGAAAGGTATGCTGCTTTGTCAGCATACCTGTTTTTCATCTTTTGTTTTGTTTAAATCCCACTAACGTATTTGGTCAAATTTGGAATCATCTGGGGTATCACGCTTAACTTCCTCTATTTGACCAACTTCAAAAATCAAAGTGAAGGGCTGACCCATTTCTTTTTTTAAAAATTCTTCTAAAAGCATCACTTGTCTTGGTGTTACAGGTTCCTTAGCACGAACACTTAAACGAACTTCTGGTGGATGAGTTAGCCAATTCACATCACTATTAAGTAATATCACTCGCTGAAAAGTCACCGTTCTATTTAATAGTGCCCTTCTAAGACTGACTTCAAGTTGGGCTTGTCTGATTAACTGAAAAAAGCCTGCGCTTAAAGGAATGAGGAGTATTGCTGTAAAAGCTAGTGTCCACCCAAGAACTTTACGGGCATGCTTCAATGGAGTGTAACCAGTAAGCAAAAAAGTCAGCATACAAGAAAGCGTAATTCCCAACAAATTAGTTAAATAAAGAAGGGTTGCACCGAGACTCAGCGCCAAATTTCCTTGTGATAAACCCAAGCCTACAACACATATCGGTGGCATAAGAGCAACAGCAATGGCAGTACCAGCTAGAGAACCAGAAATTTTTGGCTGAACTTTAGCAAAACCACTAATTCCTCCGGCTGCTACTGCAATTCCTAAGTCAAGCAAATTAGGTTTAGAACGACTGATAATTTCGCTGCCAAATTGTGGAAGCCCCACAAAATAACCAATCAACAAAGCTAAAGTCATGGCCAAAGCTGTTCCTATGATAATCGCAGTGAAAGCTTTACGAAAAAGGACAACATCGCCTTCTAAAGCTCCAAAGGCTAGCCCCCGAATTGGTAACATCAACGGAGCAATGATCATTGCACCGATGATGACAGCGGCACTATTAGAAAGCAATCCCAACGTGGCAATGACACAGGAACCCAAAATCAATACAAGATAATTAATATCTATACTTGATTCTTCTAAGAGTCCGCTTCGTATTTCCTCTAGTTCCTGCTGTGCGACTCTCTTGTTTGTGAAATTATTAAAACGTTGACGAATATCATTGATGTTTGGCAAAATAATATCCCTCGTTTTGATCAGTGATCAGTGATCAGTTTCATCCTTGGAGGAAACACCAGATCAATTGGTCGTTCGTCACAAGATGTGCCGCAAGCATAGGCATTGGTGGTGAAGGGGCGCTATGCAGTCTGTATGGATTCCTTCAAAAAATATTGTTATCTTCTGGACTAGAAATCATATTTTGTAAATTAATTCATCTAGCTAGAGTCATAACATTAAAAAATCATTTTCTTCACAGTAGGCAAAGTAAATTGTGTCACAAAAAGTGACTCATAATAATACTTTGTTAAAAAAAATTATGTATTAATCCAAGATATGACTGACCATAGGTAGAGAAGTTTTTTTTAAGTTTCTATTAACATAAGCACCATCTCTATAGCAAAAAGGTGTAATGAATTTTCAGAAATCAGTATCAGCAGCATGGGTAAAACTTCAGGCAATGCTTGATGGTTTTATCATTATGCTGCCTAATATTGTGTTGGCATTGATTGTCTTTGCATTATTTTGGTTTGCAGCTAGGATAGTTCGGTTTGTTGTCAGACGCCTTACTAGAAGATATCGCCATGCACGTAATCTGGGGCTAATTCTTGGACGTTTAGCACAGGGAGCTATCATCTTACTGGGTCTATTCATATCTTTATCGATTGTCCTTCCAACATTCCAAGCAGGAGATTTAGTTCAACTATTAGGTATCAGTGGTGTAGCGATTGGTTTTGCTTTCCGTGACATTTTGCAAAACTTTTTAGCTGGTATCCTGATTCTTTTAACTGAACCATTCCAAATCGATGACCAAATTATCTTTAAAACCTTTGAGGGAACGGTAGAAAACATTCAGACACGTGCTACAACAATTAGAACCTACGATGGTCGCCGCATCGTGATTCCCAATGCGGAACTGTTCACAAATTCGATCACTGTGAATACTGCCTTTGAGAACCGCCGCTTGGAGTATGATGTTGGCATTGGTTACGGTGATGACATTGAACGGGCGAAGGAGTTGATTCTCCAGGCAATGCATAGTGTAGATGTGGTCTTGAAAGACCCGGCTCCTGACGTGCTGGTGATGGAACTTGCTGAAAGTACAGTGAATATCCGCGCCCGATGGTGGATTGCTCCCCCGCGACGGGCAGATAGTCTGGACTCACGGGATCAGGTTCTGAGCGCTATTAAAAATAAGCTAACAGCCAACGGTATTGACTTACCCTTCCCAACGACACAAATTTTGTTCCACGATCAGACAGAAGAAACAGATGGCATTCGCTCACGTCAACGTGAAGGGTGGCCCGCAGGATCGGGTGAAGTGCCAAAGCCACGACGAATCAGTGATGCTCTTAGGAAGCTTGCCGAAATTCGAGCACAAAGAAATGGTTCTGAAGCAGAGGGCAATGGCGATCATCGCATTGGAAGCAGAATCGAGGAATTATGAGCCGCTTTCGTCGCTTTCGCATGACTGGCGTCATTTTTGCCATGACTTTGATGCTTATATTGGCATGGTTTTCAACGAGTCCAATGCCAGTACAAGCCCAAGCCAGACCAACATCTGTGATTACACTGGATGGTCGCCGACTATTTGAAGTCAGTGAAGCTGGACAATTTAGTGCCGAAAACCGCGCAGCTGATGCCAGATTGATTTTAAAACAGGTCGTCCGCTCCACTGAACCGGTAAAGGTGGAGATTGTAGAAAGCAATCAATTACCTGTTATTCAGGTTAATGGTCGTCACCTGCTAACGATCACCCAACAAGACACTCCTCCTGGCAGGACAACGCAGGAACAGGCGCAAATCTGGGCGCAACAAATCACTGAAGCTATTTCGCAAGGTCAAGAAGAACGAAGGTTAGGTTATCTGTGGAGGGCGATATTATTTACAGTCTTATCTGTGTTGAGTGCGATCGCTCTCCATTTAGTTTTAGGTTGGATTTGGCGCTCTTGGTTCCGAAGACTCGTTCCCAAGGAAGCTAATAACCCCGATACAGGAGCGCAACCCAAAGGAATTGAATTATTTTTACAACTGACACTCTCGTTAGTGCGTGCAGGATTGTGGCTAGGGCGTGTTTTCAAACTATAACCACAAAATAATGGAGGCGAGCGTAATCATAG